>JAXLZT010000002.1:0-112758 GCA_046350795.1 Minisyncoccota bacterium | reverse complement strand
GCAGCTACAGGCTCTTCTACTATGTGCACTTCGCGCGCTCCAGCATTTTTAGTAGCGTCACGCACAGCGCGTATTTCCACACTAGTGATACCAGAAGGTACACCCACTACGACGCGCGGACCAAAAAACTTTTTAGAGTCTTTTTGTGCGTTGTTGAGTAAATAGGTAATCATTTCCTCGGTCACTTCAAAGTCTGAGATCACACCATCTACGAGAGGACGCACAGCTACGATATGCCCCGGTGTCCTACCGAGCATTTGCTTTGCTTGATTGCCTATAGCTACTACGCGACCAGTTTTTTGATTGACCGCTACCACAGAAGGCTCATTTATAACTATTCCCCGCCCTTTTACATATACAAGAGTGTTTGCTGTACCCAAATCAATACCAATATCATTGGAAAAAAGTTTGTAAAGTTTTTCTATCTGTTTTTTCATTTTCAGTAAATTTTAGATTGCCCGCAATGCAGAAAGAGAGTCTCCCGTCTCCATACTTACCATTGGTATCATTTCTGTCTTGCCTGTGGCACGTACTTTTACTTCTACCATTTCCTCCGCGAGGGTCTTTTCACTTACTACTATTCTATAAGGTATACCTATGAGGTCAGAGTCAGCAAATTTTTCTCCAGCACGCACATCACGATCATCAAAAAGCACTTCTACTTTTTGTGCACGAAGTGAGTCGTATATTTCTTTTGCTTTATTTTTTACTTGCTCATTTTCACCCACAGTCAAAAGATGCACTGTAAATGGTGCCACACTTTCTGGCCAAACTATTCCTTTATCATCACTCAGCACCTCTACTATAGTACCCATGAGTCGACCAATACCGATGCCATAGCTTCCCATGATAGGATTTTGTGGCTTACCATTTTCATCAAGAAAAGTAAGATCGAGAGCCTCAGAAAAACGTGTGCCTAAGTTAAAAATATTACCCACTTCTATTGACTTCTTTTCTACCAAATCTTTCTCTCCGCATTCTGGACAACAATCCTGATCTTTGATTATTTCTTTATTTATAGCGATCTTACATTTTTCACATACAAAAATAATATCTTCACCGGCATCAGTGACAGTCTGAAATTCATGAGAGTATTTACTAAAACTTCCACCAGAAGCAAAGGTTAAATATGTATAATCTCCAAGACCAGTTTTTGCAAAAATCTGAGAATAGACGGATTTTATTTTTTCATAAAAAGCGTCATGGTCGGCAGTATTTTTAGAAAAAGAATACAGATCTTTCATCAAAAATTCTCGGCCACGGAGTATGCCACTTTTTGCTCGAGTTTCGTTTCTAAATTTTGTCTGAAATTGATATGGATACGCAGGCAAATCTCTGTATGAATGAACGAAATTTTTCATCAAAGAAGTGAGGGGCTCTTCGTGAGTAGTAGCAAGTCCAATCTCTCCACCATTTTTAAGTTGTGTTTTAAACCAAACATCAAGTACCTCATCATTCCATCGTCCACTTTTTTCCCAACTTTCTTTGTCTTGAAGTGTGGTGAGAGATATTTCCTGGCCACCGATACTGTTTATAGAATCTCTCACTACACGGGTAATATTTTCCATCACGCGCAAACCTAGAGGAAGCATACTATATACCCCCGCCATTTCTTTATTTATAAAGCCCGCACGAATGAGTAGATCGGCATTTTTTGAAACCTCATCTTTTGGGGCTTCCTTTCGTGTTTTTGTAAATAGCGCTGATTGCAACATCGCCTTGATATTAACATTAAAAGCCCCCTTAAAACAACTTCACCACATCATTTACTGTTACGACAAGCATGAGTAAAATAAGCAACACAAAACCTATTCCATTGAAAGCATTTGCCACCCTAGGAGAAATCGGCTTTCGGCGTATAGCTTCTATTAAAACAAAAAGTAATCGCCCCCCATCGAGTGCTGGAAAAGGGATCAGATTGATCACTGCGAGATTGAGAGAGATAAAAGCAGTAAAAGAAAGTAGGTAAATAAATCCTAAATGAGATACATCTCCCACCATACCGACTATACCCACAGGCCCAGTCACTTGAGAAAAATCCCCATGACCAGTCACAGTATCAAAAAGAAAACTAGCGAGACCCACGATCACAGATACCAAAAGAGATCCGGTAGTCTTTGCTCCTTCCCAAAAAGCTTGATGTATAGGTAAACGAAGAATACCGATAAGATCCATAGAAATACCAACAGCTTTTCTACCCTCAACAATTCCGTCTACCGGAGTCACTGAAGTCTGAAACTCATCCTGACCACGAGTATAAACAATATTTATTTCCCCTTTTACATTTTTTATAAAATCAGACACAGTCTCTGGAGTAAGCTCTGGAAGCACCATATCATCAGAACTCACCTTTTTTATAGCATCTCCGGTCTTGAGTCCTGCTAAGTGTGCGGGAGAGTTTGCACCTACGGTGGTAATAACCACTCGAGGATTTTCTACTATACCAGGACCACCATGATCTACAGGCGTAGGAAGACCAGACATAAAGCCAGCAGAGATCAAAATCCAAGCAAAAATAATATTAAAACTCACACCAGCAATGAGCACTAGCGCTTGTATCCATTTTGGTTTGTTTACAAAACTTCGTGCACTGTCTGCGCCAGATATTGACTCTTCATCTGGATTTTCTCCAAAAATTTTTACAAAGCCACCAAAAGGAATGGCATTGAGAGTAAAATCCGTTTCTTTCCATCGAAAAAGACGAGCGATCTTTGGAGGAAACCCAATACCAAACTCAGAGACTTTTATCCCCGACTTTATAGCCACAATGAAATGACCAAACTCATGAACAAGAATCAAAACACCGAGAATTATTATAAAAATTATTATGGACATTTTTTGTGTGGCGCGCCCGTAGAGGCGCGCCTATTTTTAACTCATTATTTCTTTTTCTTTTCCAGTAGCAAGCTCTTCCAACTTTTCATTGGCTTCATCTACCATCTTTTGCATCTCCGCCTTTAGTCGAAACTTTTCATCCTCCCCCATTCCACCTTCTTTCTCTTTTGCTTGTATGTCATCCCAAACTTTTTCTCTTTCTGTGCGCAAAGTCACGCGAGCTTCTTCGAGTTTTTGTTTGGCCATCTTTACAAAAGTATTTCTGCTCTCTGTCGTAAGCTCAGGAAAAGTAACACGTAAACCCTTATCATCTACAGCCACAGAAAGGCCAAGATTGGAAACCATAATCGCCTTTTCTACAGCTTTTGCTTGCGACATATCCCAAGGAGAAATACGCAGACTTCGAGCACCCTCTATAGCAATACTTCCTATCTGATTTATAGGCATTTTAGAACCATATGACTCCACAAAAACGCCATCTAAAATAGTAGGAGTAGCTCGCCCAGTCCTTATAGAAGAAAACTCCTTTTTTAGCCATTCCTCTAAATCTTTTATACTTTGCTTAAATGGTGAAAAATTATATGCCATGTTTTTTATTAAATATGATTTGATTTTAACTTACAATTACAGGAGTCACAAGTGCGATATGTTCTAGAATCATTTTTACTGATGGCGAACGATCACCGAGATAATCTCTACATTTTATAATCTGTTTAAAAATTTCTGACTTATCTTTGTCTAGATTTTTACCCCAAATATCGTAGAGTTCTTTTTCCAAATTATTTAAAAAATCTATAGCTTGTACTTTGTCTTTCTCTTCTAAAATATCTGCCAATAAGGCAAAGCGCTCTGCGGAAATAGACGAGACAAACTTTTTCACAAGATTATTTACTGTTTTAGATTTATTTGTATATGAAATTTCTCTGGAATTATTTTGTGATTTATCAAACAACAAAGTAGTAACCCTAGAACGGACAGTAGGTAAAAAAATCTCAACCGACGGAACAACAAGGAAAAAATGTGTGTTTTCTGTTGGCTCTTCAAAAACTTTAAGCAAAGAATTTTGTGCTTCGATAGTGATAAAATTTAAAGAGATAACAAATACTTTTTTACCACTTTCTTTAAATGCTTTTCTGGCTTGCATCTCTTTTATCATGCGTCCGTCATCAATGCCAAAAGTATCAAAGGATCCATGCCAAAAATCTGGATTACCGTGTCTTTCAAACTGCATTTCTTTTTCCAAAAATACAAAGATGTTTTTTAGATTTTGCTCATGTTCACCTTCTGTCACATAAGCATGATGAAAATTTTTCATTACAGACATTATACAGAAAAACCCTCGTACCAAGAAGGTTATCCGCGGGGGGTACGGACACTTCTTCAATGGTACGAGGGTCAAGGCACGGTCTTCGGTGCGTCATGGGCTGATACGCAAACTTTTCGCTACCCGACATCACGAGGGCAATTCACACCAACTTGCGCTGGTGTAAAGAGTGTGACCCTCAGCGACGAGGCCAGCGAGCAGTGCGGACACATCGACAAAGACCGATCAAACAGAAATATACACTACAGTGAAAAAAAGTCAAGTGAAATTGTTATCTTTTAGCGATAACGCTTTTTTTATATACATCCAAATGCTCCAGAGCTATACCAGTACCTTTTGCCACACAGTACAGAGCATCGTCAGCAAGACGTGCTTTTACACCAGTACGGCGATACACAAGGTCTGGTAGATTGCGCAACTGGGAAGACCCACCCGTCATGATAATGCCGTTGTCGATGATGTCTGAGGCCAGCTCTGGTGGAGTATCTTGAAATACATCCTTTATAGCTTTTACTATTTCACGAAGTTCTTTATTTATTGCTTTTACGACTTCATTTGTCTTTATTTCTACAGATCGAGGTAGGCCTGTGACAAAATCACGTCCTTTTATAGTCACAGCGAGCTCTTCATCTAGTGGAATAGCTGAACCAACTTTTATTTTTATATCTTCTGCCGTCTTATCTCCAATACCGAGATTGAATTGTTTTTTAATATAATCAGTGATGGCGTAATCTATTTTATTTCCTGCGCATTTTACTGAAGTTGCCGCGACGATACCTCCTAGAGAAATCACTGCCACATCCGTAGTACCACCACCTATATCCACTATCATATGGCCCATAGCTTCTTGTATAGGGATACCTGCGCCAATAGCTGCCAAAATAGGCTCTTTTACTACGTATGCATTTTTTGCTCCCGCACGTATCGCCGCTTCCACCACTGCACGTCGTTCAGTAGAAGTCACACCAGCTGGTACAGATACAAGTACTTCTGGTTTTGACAGATTCCATTTACCAAGTGCTTTGTTGATATAATAGCGAAGCATGGCTTCTGTCACTCGATAATCTGCGATCACACCATCTTTCATCGGGCGATAAGCAATAATGCTGTCTGGGGTGCGCCCAATCATGCTTTTTGCCTCTAAACCTATAGCCATTATTTTATTATCTTCTTCAGATACCGCGACTACAGAGGGCTCATTTAAAACAATACCCTTGCCTGGCACATACACGAGCGTGCTTGTGGTGCCCAAGTCTATGCCTAGTTTTTTAGAAAAGAATCCCATAAGTACCACTATCATAAATGGTTTAGTACAGATTTACAAATACAGATAAAAAGTAAAGCTGGGCTCTTGGAGGAGGAAGTCGCGGGGCTACCGAGCAGAGTGTTGCAGGCTTTTTTAAACTTCAAAAAGCCGTACCCAAAAAGAGCCTAGATTTACTTTTTAAGGTTATTGTAAAACATAGCGTATATGCTATAATTTACGGATTAACTTAATAAAGTATTTATGTCAAAAAAACTACCGATACAAAATAATAAATTTGCTCATATTGGAAAACTCACACAAACATTACGTGAGGAGAAAGGTATCACACAAGAAGAGTTTGCAAAAAAGCTTGGCACAACACAAAGCGCCGTGGCTCGTATAGAAAAGGGAGAACAAAATCTAACCACAGAAATGATATCTAAGATTAGTAACGCTTTAAATCGTGACATCGTTACCCTTTCTACTGGAGCACTAAATATAGAAATAGATGGTGGTAAAAAACTTTCTGGAGAAATAACAACAAAAACATCAAAAAACGGAGCGATGGGAATACTTTGTGCTTCACTACTAAACCAAAATACAACGATCATAAAAAATGTTCCAAGAATAGAAGAAGTCAATCGTATGATAGAGGTTTTTGAGAGTATAGGTGTAAATATTAGATGGTCAGGTAATGATTTAGAGATAAAACCACCTAGTAATTTTTCTCTAAAAACACTGGACAAAGAAACGGCTGAAAAAACCAGAAGCATCATCATGCTAATAGGCCCCCTTATTCATAAAATGAAAAAATTTAAGTTGCCACAACCTGGAGGGTGTAAGCTGGGTTCTCGTACAGTCAGACCGCATTTTTTCGCCCTAGAAAAGCTTGGTGTAAATATAGATACAAAAGTAGATTCTTTTGAAATCAGTGCCCCAAAACTAGCTCCAGCTGAGATTGTTCTCTACGAATCTGGCGATACAGTCACAGAAAATGTAATTATGGCTTCGGCCCTTATTCCCGGCAAAACAGTCATTAAGTTTGCATCAGCCAACTACATGGGACAGGAAATCTGTTTTTTCTTGGAAAAATGTGGAGTAAAAATAGAAGGTATAGGTACTACCACTATCACCGTGCACGGAGTAAAAGAAATAAATACACCAATAACATATTTTTTAGCTGAAGATCCGATAGAATCAATGTTTTTTATTGCCGCCGCTATAGTAACCAACTCATCTATTACAATCAAACGTTGTCCTATAGATTTTCTTGAAATAGAACTTTTAAAATTGGAAAAGATGGGTTTCAAATATAAAAGAAGCAAAGTATACAAAGCACTAAATGGACACACAAATCTGGTAGACATAAAAACATTTCCATCAAAACTTACAGCTCTAGAAGAAAAAATAGAATGTCGACCATACCCCGGACTCAATATGGACAACCTTCCATTTTTTGCAATTATTGCTACGCAAGCTGTCGGTACCACTTTTATCCACGACTGGGCATATGAAAAACGTGCGATACACATGAAAGACATTGACAAGCTTGGAGCAAATACAAACCTAGTAGATCCACACCGTCTATACGTCACCGGTCCAACAAAACTAAAACCAGCAGAAGTAATCTGTCCACCAGCATTGCGACCCGGAGCAATAATACTTATTGGAATGCTTGGCGCTAATGGAAAATCAATACTACGCAATATTTACAGTATAAATCGTGGCTATGAAGATATTATAAAACGCCTAAACAGTATTGGAGCGCAAGTAAAAATCCTCAGAGATTTGTAAAAATACCCTCAAAATATTAGTATAAGCTTAATGAAAGTCATCCACGTAATACCGATTTCTAGAGGTATTTTGCTTGACAGGCTATCTTATTTTACATCTATTGATGTTTCCCTAGGTAAAACTGTTCTGGTACCTTTACGTAAAAAAATGATCCACGCTATTGTGGTCGGTAAAGAAGAAGTGAGCGAGGCTAAATCAGAAATAAAATCTTCTACTTTTACCCTCAGAAAGATGGAAAATGTGGAAACACATCAGTTTTTAAGTCAGGAGTTTATACAAAGTGCCGAAGAAACAGCAGAGTATTTTGCCACTTCCACAGGAAGTGTTTTAGACACACTCATACCCAAAACCCTGCTCGATAATATGCACACAGTAACTTCTGACATACCAGAAAAAAACATATTGGAAGAAAGCAAGAAAGAAATAGTTCATAGCAAACCCATGGCTGAACAAATGGTCTTGCAAGCTGACGACGAAGAACGTTTTGCAAATTATAAAAGTCTCATTCGTGAAGAGTTTGCTAGAAACTTATCTGTTTTTATGTGCGTCCCAACAATAGAAGATATAAAAAAAGCAGAAAGTTTATTGGAAAAAGGCATAGAACAGTTTACTTATGTATTTCATAGTGGATTAAAAAAGAAAGAGCTTTTAACACTCTGGAGCAAACTCTTACAAGAAACTCATCCGGTACTCATCATAGCAACCGGCCAATACATGTGTATTCCCAAACACAACATAGGAACAATTATTATAGAACGCGAAGGATCAAGGGCGTATAAATTACAAACGAGACCGTTTATAGACGTGAGAACGTTTGCGCAAATTTATGCTAAAAAAATAAAAGCGAGACTGCTACTTGGCGATATGCTTTTGCGCACAGAAACAATCTGGAAATTAAAAAATGACAAATACGTAGAATTCTCGCCACTCAAATTTAGATCGGTTACAAGCGCAACACAGCTAATAGTAGACACCAGAAAAAATCCAGACGAAAAAGAAATTATTTTTAGTACAATTTCAAAAGAAGTTGAAAAATTAATAGAGTGGAACAAAGAGCGCAATGAAAATCTGTTTATTTTTGGTGTGAGAAAAGGGCTTGCTCCACTCACCGTCTGTGGTGACTGTGGCACAGTGACGTCTTGTAGTGTCTGTAGCTCTGCTGTCGTTTTACATTCTGGATTGGAAGAAAATTTTTTCCAATGTCATACATGCGGAAAACGTCGTGGAGCAAAAGAAAAATGTAAACATTGCGATAGCTGGAAACTCGTTACACTTGGTGTCGGTATAGAATTAATAGAAAAAGAGATAAATGCAAAATTTCCAGATATAAAAACTTTCCGTATAGATGCCCAAAGTATTAAAACCCATAAAAAAGCACTCGATATTGTAAATAAATTTTATAATACCCCAGGTAGCATACTTGTTGGTACAGAGATGGCACTTTTATATTTAAATAAAAAAATAGAAAACTCCGTAGTGGCATCTATAGATCCACTCTTTTCACTCCCCGACTTTCGTATTGGAGAAAAAGTACTTTCTATTTTGCTAAAAATCAGATCTATCACAAAAGAAAATTTTGTCCTACAGACACGCGATCCGGAGAAAAAAATATTCGATTATGCTATCAAGGGCAACTTGGTAGATTTTTACCGAGATGAAATAGAAGAAAGACGGGCATTTAAATATCCACCATTTTCAGTTTTTATAAAAATCACACTTCAAGGTGAAGAAAAAGCGGTAGAAAAAGAAATGGAAAAAATGCCCGCACTATTTGAAGCCTTTGAGACAGATATTTTCCCAGCATTTACTAGTAAAGTCCGCGGTAGACACGTCATGCATGCACTTATAAAAATTCCTGAAAACAAATGGGTTGATAGAATACTCCTAAAAACACTCCGCTCCCTACCACCTCAGTTCATGACAAAAGTCGATCCTGAGAGTATATTGTAGTGTATAATTGTTAAAATAATAGAAAATATGACAAAAATACTGCAAAAAAACGAGCCGTTGCTAAGGGAAAAATCCCTAGAGATACCTGTAAAAGATATAGCTACCGCAAAGATACAAAAGATACTAGAAAAAATGAAAAAGACACTTGCTACACAAGATGACGGTGTAGCCATAGCTGCCCCACAAATAGGAGAGCTTTTGCGTATTTTTATTGTATCTCATAAGGTTTTCGCTATGGAGAAAAATGACGAAAACCATACCAACTACTCTGATATGGTGTTTATAAATCCAAAAATAATAAAACTCTCAAAAGAAACTGATTTAATGGAGGAAGGTTGTCTCAGTGTGAGATATTTATATGGCAAAGTGCAACGGTCAAAAAAAGCAATGGTAGAGGCATATGATGAAAATGGTAAAAAATTTAAAAAAGGTGGCTCTGGAATACTCGCACAGATTTTCCAACACGAAACAGACCATCTAAACGGAGTGCTCTTTATAGACAAAGCAATAGATCTAAAAGACATTCCTCCAGAAAATTAAAATGATTTCTTTCACCTTTTTTGGCACATCTGATTTTTCTGTATATGTATTAGAAGCTCTAAAAACGAGGGGTCTTTTGCCATCACACATAGTCACCACACCAGACACGCCCCAGGGTCGCAAGCTCATCATCACACCACCAAAAGTAAAGGTGTGGGCAATAGAAAATAATATACCCTTTATACAACCAGAGAGTCTAAAATCTATAGATCTTATAGAAGAATTAAAAAAACATCATAGCGATGTATTTGTGGTAGCTTCATATGGGAAAATAATTCCTCAAGCGATACTCGATATACCTGCACACAAAACATTAAACGTGCATCCTTCTCTTTTACCAAAACTACGTGGTGCATCCCCTATCCAGAGTGCAATTTTAGAAGAAGAAAAAACCGGAGTGACCATAATGCGTCTCGATGACAAAATGGATCACGGCCCAATAGTCGCACAAAAAGTGTTGTCAGAAGACACAGACAGCTGGCGTACATACTACGCTGATTTAGAAAAAACACTTGGAGACATAGGTGGCGCACTCCTTGCAGAAATACTGCCAGATTGGGTAAACGGAAAAATCACAGAAACAGAACAAGATCATGACAAAGCAACATACACAAAAAAGATAGAAAAAGCTGACGGTCTGATTTCACTAGATGACAACGCCGAAAAAAATCTACGTAAAATAAAAGCTTTTAGTGTATGGCCTGGCACATTTTTCTTTACCAAAAGCAAAGGTAAAGAAATCCGCGTCATCATCACTGATGCAGAAATCATCGACGGCAAACTAGAGATAAAGAAAGTAATTCCTGAAAGTAGAAAAGAGATGAGCTATCTAGACTTTTTAAAAGGGTAAATACCTTTTATTATATTTTTTATTTTTGCGCCCCCTCGTCGCAACATAGTCTGGCGTATGGATTTGTCTGTTTTTATTTCTCGCACCAACTCATCTTTCATAAAATCAATCGCAGAGTGTAAAGATTCTTTTTCGGCAACAGCTCGATAATCCCTACCCCTCGAATGACAATTTATCTCGGCACGAAAAACATCTCCAGTAGCATGATGATTTGATGTGCGACCGAGCTCTATCTGACAAAACATATTTTCATCATTAATAATCTTTTCTACTAAAACCAATTTTTTATCTAAATAATCTGCGGTCTCGCTCGCAATGGTTATGTTTGTTGCTTTTATATTTGTTTTCATACATCTATTATACCAATTACTCCTCAATATCAACAGAAAATATCTTACTTGGCGAATGGTGGCCTGAAATAAGGCGAATTTTACCTAAGGGCAATGAAAAATGCTCCGATATTAATTTTCTTAACCTATCGTTTGCCATATTTCTTTCTGCTTTTTCTCTTATAGATATTTCAAAAAAATCTTTTCTTATTTTCTCAAAACTTTCTTTTTTTACTCCCACCTTAACCCTCACTTTTATATACATTTTTAATCAAATATTTTTACGAGGTATTTATTGATATCACGCTGATCCATGTCATAGAAATTGATATTTTTTCTATGTAAACTTCTCGCCAAACTTTCCCCTACAAACCTCCAGTGCCACGGCTCAAACTGATAATAAATATTTCCTTTTGGATATGAAAGTATGAAACCATAACGATAAGCATTATCTGAAAGCCATTTATACGCTTTAGTAGATTCAAAACTCGTAAACACAGCGTTTTCATCTGGTGTGCTAAAGTCGACAGCGGTACCAAGCTGATGTTCTGAATATCCCTGATCCGCAGAAAATTGATTGGCTGTACCCGCACCATAGATAAACTTATATCCAGTCTTTAAATCTGTTTGCTCTGAAAAAGATCTATAACCAGACACCACAGTCAGCACCACATCATCATCTAGAGCATCCTCGAGCATGTCGCGTAAATGTGGCCACACACCGGCGTGTATTTGTTGTGGTTTATTTTTATCTTCTAAAAACTTTTCATCTATATCCACCACCTCTTCTGGCTCATAGTGTTCGTTTAAGAAAAAAACTTTTGAATATTTTTGTAACAATTCAGGATCGGTATCTCTCAATTTTTCTAATTTTTCTACAGTATTTGTAATATCTTCTATCTTGCTTTGAAAAGTTCCAGATTTTTTTTGCTCTTCCTCTAAAGCGGTTTCTAGGTTTTGTTTTTCTACTGTAACCTGAGAAAGTAGACCTTCCCATTCTATTTTTTTTATTTGAAAATCCTTTTTTACAGAATCAAGCTCAGACTTTGTAATTTTCAAATTTGAATATACATGAAAATATCCATATCCAACCAAAAAACATAAAACAAAAACAGAAAAAATAATAATATGTTTTTTCGTTGTAAACTTAAGAAAGTCTTTTCTCATACTATTTTATTTAAAATATTTTTTATTATTCTCACTACTAGGTTGATCAAGAAAAGAGTAAGAAAGATGGTTATAACCAAAATCAGCTCAAAATGTTTCAATCTTCCCCAAAAAGTCTCTAGGAAACTTCCCATAGCATACCCCAAACCTCCAAAAATAGTAATCCAGATTATAGCACCCAAACCATTCCAAAGAAAAAATTTCCTAGTAGACAGATTTGACATCCCAATACTAAAAGGAATAACCTGCCTAAAACCATACATAAACCTCATAAAAAAAGAAAGTGTGGTGGGATTTTTACCCATTATAGCTACCGGTTTACCCATTATTTTTCCAAACCATCGCCAACTTTCCAAAATCTTTCCCCCCCTATATCTGCCAAGCAAAAACCACCAAGCATCATTTGACATAGCGCCCAAAAAAGCCCAGAAAATAATCCAAGGAAATGAAAGGTAATTTTCATGAGATAAAAGACCAGAGAGTAACACCACAGCCTCACCGTCAAAAATAGAGCCTAAAAAAACAGCCACATAACCATAAGTACCAATAAGAGCATGTAAATCAATATGCATATATGTATTATACAACCGCAAACAAAAAACGCCCAGAGTTTCTGTGGCGCTTTTTGCTGTAAGTTTAAAGATATTACATTTGTCCGCCCATTCCAGGCTTTACACAATCATTACATTTTTTCTTGTGAGTAAGAACTTCATAAATAGCTGATAGACCCACAAGTGCGTATATGATAGTAGCAATAGTACCACCCATGCTTCCAAAAAATCCTGTAATAAATTCAACCAAATTCCAACTAAAAACTCCAACCAATAGCCAATTTAAACCTCCAACAACGAGAAGGATAAATGTTAAAAAATGCAATGACTTCATAATAAATTTACTTACTTAATAATATTAAAACCTTCGGATTTAATTATATCATCCACAAAACCAATCAATTAGAGGCTTGTGGATAACATTTATATTAAATCTTGGTCAAAAATTCCTGAGTATCAGCAGAAGTCCACAACGGAATAGAAATATTGAAGGTGGTTCCCTTACCTTCTTCTGATACAAAACTAATCTTTCCGTGATGTGCTTGTATATACTGATAAGACATAAAGAGTCCTATGCCACTACCATTACTGAGCACACGTCTAGCATTACTTGCTCGATAAAACTCTGAAAAAACTTTCTCTTGCTCATCCTTTGGTATACCTATACCGGTATCACTTACAGAAATAGTCAGATTTGAGTCAGTATTTTCTATTTTCACATCAATCTCTTTTTTCTTGCCACCATCGCCTGTTGTATATTGAAATGAATTTTCAAGTAAGTTTTCCAAAATCACCCTCAAACGCATCAAATCCACTTCTACTTTCTTATCGTGATCGAGTTTAATACTAGTCTTTAAGTCTATTCCCTTTGTCTTTGCACCAAAAGAGTATTTTTCAAATGTCTCATTAAACATTTTTTCTATTTCTCCTAGTTTCATCCATTTTAGAGAGATAAGAAGCTTTTTTGCATCAAGCATACTCTCGTCTAAAAGATTCACTGAATGCATTGTCGTAGTATAGATAGAGCTTATTACATTCTCAAGCATTTTTTTATCTTTTACATCTATATTATCACCGTATTTTTCTAAAATAAGCTGAATAGCCCAGCTAGTAGAAGTCAGACCTGTGCGCATTTCGTGTGTAATCAGAGTCACCACCTCATCTCTAAGTCTTTTATCTTCTTTTAAAAACCTATCGCGATTGAAGATGTTTATTATCATCGCAATCATAATACCCAGCAACGCGCCGATAAAAGCTCCGGTGACTTTTGGATGATCACAAAAATACTTAAAATGAAAAGATTCCAAAATATAAGCAACCACGATTCCCCCCATTGCCCCAAGTAGGTAATATATTATTTGCTCTATTTTTTCACCCATAAATATATTAGGAGTTTGACTGTCCTTTTCTAGCGAACATAAGTGTACTCAAAATAAACAGCGGTGCCAAAAACTGAAATACTGAACTAGTAAGTATAGCGCCAGTAAGCATAGCTCCATTTGCAACCACACAACAACTCACAACCCCAGTACCACCGCCAAATGCTTTTAATTTAAGCAAACCTGTAGCCCTTAATCCCATAAGAATGATAGACCCACCCACAACGATACCGTTTATGATAATGTCGTACCACAAAGTAAAGTGCATCAACTGCATATTTCTTTCTGGTGTTTGTACATACCACAAGAATATAGCGAGTACAGCTAGCATACAAAGCAAAAACAATACCTTACGTGTCACCTTTGAAAAAGGACTGAAAACAAATCTAAGCATATATACGGATCCGATAAAGACAGCCAGAGTAGCTATGTTGCCATATATCATATTGTGAGTGTGCATTTCTACACCCATAAAAAACATGCTGATGGCTTGGTATACAAGAAAAGCAAAAAGCGCACTCACCAATTCATTTCTTTCTCGACGAAATGGTTTCCAAAGTAATAAAGCGCAAAGAAGATAAAAAACACCAGATACAATCATTAAAAAAACTTCAAAGTGTAGTCCTAAAATCATCGGCCAGTTTGATTCCATCATCATATCTTTTTAAAAATTATTTTTAATATTTATAGCTTTATTTTAAAGCAAAAAAGTGCAAATAACAACAAAGACAAAACTGCCGTCCAAGTAAAGGTAACTTTACATTACTATTTTTGTGAGTTACAATCAGAAAATAAATGTATGCAAGAGAAAATCAAAAACGAAGTAAGCAAATATAGAGCAGAGGTAGGTGTAACACAAGAAGATCTCGCATACGAAGTGAATGTCAGTCGACAGACAATCATTGCTTTGGAGAAAGGAAACTATACACCATCAATTTTACTAGCTTTAAAAATCGCTGGTTTCTTTAAGATGCCAGTAGAGAAAATATTCAAAATATCATATGAAAAATAACCTCAAAGAAACCATTCTTACCACAGGCCTTATCATCACCGCAATATTGCTTTTAAACCCATTTCATTTTTGGATGCCTGATATGATAATAATGAGCATACTCGCTATCATTCTTGTTTTGTTCGCGATTTTTGCCAGTTTTATATTGAGAGAAAAAACCGTCGATGAGCGAGATACGCAACATCGAACTCTGGCTGGACGCAACGCTTTCCTTGCTGGATCAGCAACACTTATTCTCGGCATTATTGTACAAGGATACTCACATGCTGTGGATGGATGGCTCGTGGTTGCGCTTATCGTAATGATTACAGTTAAAGTGGTGACTCGAGTCTGGAGCGACAGAAACCTATAATATTCAACCGCAAGATATAGCTATCTAAAAAATAATGTAAAGTAGACTTTACATTATATTCCATGTTTCATATACTTAATGATATTAGAAATTAATTACTACAATATTTTATGAATAAAAAAACAGCGATTATTATTGGAATTTTTTTACTTATGATTATTGTGGGTGGAGTGGCAGTCCAACACTCGCTTAACTCATATCTGAAATAAAATAATATGTTACTCTTTATAATCTCATTTATTGCCGGGGTGCTCACTGTTCTTGCACCATGCATTCTGCCACTTTTGCCAGTGATTATCGGTGGAACCATTTCTAGTGGCGACACTGGTTTCAAAAAGAAAAAAGCTTTCACGATAATTGCCTCTTTAGGTCTGTCTGTATTATTTTTTACGTTAATACTAAAAGCCAGTACTCTTTTTATTTATATTCCAGAATATGTATGGAAATGGATTTCAGGAGGAATCGTAATACTTCTTGGTATAATCACCGTCTTTCCGTCTCTATGGGAAAATGGTCTAATTGCGCGACTAAATATAAAATCAAATATTATTCTTGGTAAAGGAAATAAGAAAAATAATTTTTTAGGCAACATAATCGTTGGCGCTGCTTTGGGTCCAGTATTTTCAACCTGTAGTCCAACTTATTTCATTGTGCTAGCAACAATTCTGCCAGTTAACTTCCTGCTCGGTTTAATCTATTTGTTGACCTATATCATAGGTCTTTGCCTTTCCCTCTTTATTGTTTCAATAGTTGGACAGAAAATATTAAACAGGCTCGGTGTCGTAGCTGATCCTAACGGATGGTTCAAAAAAATAATTGGTGTTCTTTTCCTAATTGTTGGTATTGCAATAATCGGCGGTCTCGATAAAAAAACACAACTTTTTATTTTAGATTCTGGTTTTTTTGATGTCACAAAAATTGAACAAAAACTCCTACAAAAAAGTGATACTGAGATAAATGATAATAAAATTAATGAAAATGGAATGAGTGACGTTGAAACAGCAACAGAAGAAAAACCTGCAAAAAAAGATTCTGTTTTATACCCTACCCCAACACAAAAACAAACCCAATACAAAAAAGCTCCAGAGCTGAGCTCTATAGATGGATATATAAATACCGAAGGCAAACCGATTACGTTAGCTGAACTAAAAGGAAAAGTTGTACTTCTAGATATATGGACTTACAGCTGTATAAACTGTCAGAGGACACTGCCATATATAAACGATTGGTACAACAAATACAAAGACCAAGGTTTGGTGGTAATAGGTCTACATACTCCAGAATTTGCATTTGAGAGAGTTCAATCAAATGTCGAAAAAGCCGTAGAAGAATTTGGCATCAAATACCCAGTAGTTCTTGATAACGATTACTCTACATGGAGCGCTCTAGGCAACCAATTTTGGCCTAGAAAATACCTTATTGATACAGATGGTTATATAATCTACGATCATATTGGTGAGGGAAAATATGAAGAAACAGAAAAGGCTATTCAAGAAGCCCTAAAAGAACGCGCATTAAAAATAGGCATGGAAGATAAAATATCTACCACCACGACAGAACCAAAAAACGCGATAACAGTAGATACTAGTAAAGTAAAAAGTCCTGAAACTTACTTTGGATCATCTCGCAATGAATATCTTGCAAATGGAACGGTCGGACTGACAGGTGAACAAACTTTTACCATCCCCTACTCCATTTCTTTTAATAAACTCTACCTAGATGGAACATGGAATATCACACCAGAATATGCAGAAAACAAAAACCCTAGTAGTATAATATTTAATTATGAAGCAAAAAATGTTTATATAACTGCAGGATCCATAGATGGTGTCGAAATCGAGATATATAAAGACGATGAGTTTGTAAAAAAGGTTTTGGTAAAAGATGAAACACTCTATCCAATCATACAAGATGTTGATTATGGGAAACACACACTAAGAATTATGATACCTAAAAAAGGATTAAAAGCTTTTACATTTACTTTTGGATAATATAATTAAAAATGACTAAAAAAATCGTACTAGCTGGCGGGTGTTTTTGGGGACTTGAAGACTTAATCAGAAAACAACCTGGTGTTGTTAATACTGAAGTTGGTTATACTGGAGGAAAAGTTGAAAATCCTACATATGAAAATCATGAAGGTCACGCAGAAGCAGTAGAAATAGAATACGATACAGAAAAGACGTCTTACAAAAAATTACTAGACTTCTTTTTTCAAATACACAACCCGACAACATTAAACCAACAAGGCAATGATGTGGGTACTTCATATAGATCAGCGATTTTTTATGGCAACGAAGAAGAGAAAAAAGAAGCAGAAAATTTTATTGATATTGTAAACAAATCAAAGCGCTGGGAAAATCCTGTTGTGACAAGCCTAGAGCCGCTCGATAAATTTTATCCAGCCGAAGACTACCATCAGGATTACTTACAAAAAAATCCGGGGGGTTATACCTGTCATGCTATTTGGTTTGATAGCTATTTATCTTCTCAGGATAAAAAGTAATTTAAAAACCCCTAAACTATTTCAGATACTTACTAGCAAGACTAAGTGCAAACGAAGGTAGGATAATAAAAACACAAGCCATTAGCATTCTAAGCAAAACCTGATTGAGCACAGCGTTGTCATTTTCAGCTCCAAACAATGCTAGACACAGACCGATAATACCGAAAGCTACAGATGAATATATAAAAATACGAGTTGAAATCTTTTGCATATTATTAGTATATCACTATTCATTATTAATTCTTGTTTAATAAAACATAATCACCTCTTACAAGCATCCCACTCAAAACCTCTCCCAAAGTGTCCACCTACAGATGTTTTTGCTAATTTAATTTTATCTAATTTAAGCAATTTTCTAATACCAAGTGGAGATAAATCATAATCATCGATAAGCACTTCTTTTCCATCTACAAAAGCTACATTCATGACCGGATTTGGTTTGCCTATAGCATATGCAAGCTTCACCAACACTTCTTTTGCGCTATATTTTCTAAGATAATCAACGGCAATTTTTCTAGCCATATAAGCACCAGAACGATCTACTTTTGTGTAATCTTTTCCAGAAAAAGAACCTCCGCCTATCGGAACTCTTGGACCATAATTATCTATAACAATTTTTCTACCAGACAAGCCCGTATCAGCGTCAAAGCCACCCTGTTTCCATTCACCCGCAGGATTTATCAGGTACTCTTCTGCTTTTATTATTTTTTTTACCAATTTCAAAAGCTCAGAAGACTTTGTATTTTGAAAACTTGCGACGACGGTTTTAACTTTTTTATTCTCTATAGTAACTTGCGTTTTTCCATCATATGGATATTTTTTGTAAATCTCCATGCACAAATTTCTTGCAAGTTCATACTCTAGGGGTAATAAATTTTTGGTCTCAGCACAAGCATAACCGATCATAATCCCCTGATCTCCAGCTCCACCAATATCAACCCCACGAGCTATTTCAGGACTCTGTTTTGAAATATTGACTATTATTTTATAGTCCTTCCCCACAATATCTTTTACAATTTTTTCTAATTTTGGATTTGCTTTTGATGTCACTTCCCCATTTATTGTTATAAGTTTGTGACCACCCATTATTTCCACAGCAACCCTAGATTCTGGATCACTTTTTAAATACGCATCCAAGATACTATCTGATATAAAATCACATTGCTTATCAGGATGCTTGGGGCTAACAAATTCCGCTGTGTATGTACTCATATAAATAAAAAATTCCTCTTGTAATGAGGAAAGATAGAGACGATTTATCTTTCCCAAACTGGGCCAGATGGAGCACCTTGTGTACACAGGTTGCTGAATGGTCATCGAGCTGGATCTCTCGCATTCTCTTGATATATTCAGTTGTGACCAAATTTTAGCATACATTAATTATTTAGCGCAATAAAAAGGGGCTATATTTTTCAATAGCTTCTCCGTTTAATTTAGTACTAGAACTGGCTGACAGTCCTAACTGGCTCCGTATCCTGGACGAGTTCAGAACTCTCAACTGGACTACTATTAAAAGAGATTTGGAGTTTTCTAAGATTTTTGAACTGTTTCCAGTGGTTCCACTTCAGAACTTATAAACAAACTATTTCTCTACGATTTTTCGTAGCACATCAATAAAAGCACGTTTCCAAGACCACATAGCAAACCACTTTATCAAAGGCGTTGCTACTAATCTTAACAATGGTTTATGGATTTCAACTTCGTATGTGTAGTTAATTTTTGTACTCCCATCAACATCTTCCATCAATAACTCTTCATAACCAGAAGTACCAAATGATGAAGAGTTGGAAGACTTAAATCCTATATTAGGCACAAGCTCGGTATTCATCTGCACATCAAACACTTTTCCAAAAGATTTTACCCGTGCCTCCATTTTCTGATGATTTCCTTGCTTTTCAGTAATGCGTACTGACTCAGCAATAGTTGGAAAATGTTTTGGCATATTTTCAAAGTCAGAAACTATCTTATAGATTTCTTCTTTAGGTGCCTTAATTATCCAAGAACCTTTTAAGTGTATTTGCTTCATAAAAATTATTATAACAAAAATTGGTTCTGAACCCTATCTGGGTCAAACAAAAAGACCTTGCAGGACAAGGTCTTTTTGATGGCTCCCCTTCGTGGACGAGTTCAGAACTTTAGGATGAGTAAAAATAGAAAAAAAAATTATATTCAATCCATCTTTTGGGGTGTTTTATAAATGAAAAATTGAATAACAACCACCCAAGACATTACTGCACCAATAGACATTGGAATAATTAAAACTGGATCTTTCAAGACTATTCCATATATAACCCAAAATGTATATGAAATTGCCAATACAAAAAAATAGAAGAAAGATAATCCCTCCATACTTTTTCTATTTCTATTTTTTCTCACCTGAGAACTTAGTCCAAGTCCTGTAACTATTAAAGACAAGACAACAGTTATAATCCCAATTATGTTCATTGAGTTAGTTTAACAATTAAATAACATAAAAAAAACCCCGCCCCGTGGTTGATGCCACAGGACGGGTTGTTGTTGCATCATTTCAGCAACTTCAGAGCTTTGATGAGATACGTCTCCGCCATGTCCCAATCGATCGGATCAAGTGCGCTTCCGCTCGGCCGAAGTTTCCCCTGGGCATCAATCGAGATGTCAGGAAATACTTTGACGAGAGGTTCGACTAGTCCGATACTGTCAGGTCCGAGCCCGCCCGCGGCGACAAGTCCCAGGTCCGGAAACCGGTCCTTGATTGCTTGTGCGAACAGAATGAGTGCCGCAGCATCCATGCCTAAGCCTCGTCCCATGCTCTTGTCCAAGAGAACACGATGGATCACTCCGTCGTAGTCCTCGAGTCGCCGAACGACTTCGGCTGAATTACCATCGCATTCATCAATAGACCTTTTACCAACCTGAAGAATCACTTCGATCTGCTTGCGTGACGTGTGAACGCCACTTGCAACCACTCCAGGATCGGGCCAAGGCATATCGAGTTGAACAGCATGGACGAATGGTCCAGCATATTCAAGTCCTCGAGCGAGGTCGGTGAACTTGGTGTCATGGTCGTAGTCCGCGTAGTGGAGACAGTAGTAAACATCATCGTCGTTCGGACGGAAGATGTCAGCAATCGTATCCTTCGGCGGAAATGCCTTCGACCACTTGGTCTCGATGCCGTTCAGAGTTTTGAAGCTCATCATGACACCGACATGCAACACGCGCCGCGACCCCGAAGATTTGTGTCTCCGCAACACCTCGAGCATTTTCGTCACCTGCTCGAAACTAGTGAAGTCGGTGATGCCGACGTACGGTTTCATGTTCATGTGCAAATCCTTTCTGTTTGGGTTTCTCCAACTTGAAAATACTACTTAAAAATAACATCTTTGCAAGAAAAGACTGATGTGATATTTAAAATTTATTAGATTAAATAATATGATTTAATAGAAATCTATGTCCTTCTGGTAAACGGAATTTTTCAAGTTCTTTACGATCAAGCCACACGCAGTCGTGTTTTTCTTTTTCCTCATCAGATATTGTATCTCTTTCCTCATTTTCTAACTCAAAAAGAAACGAACGAAAATGGGCAAATCGGTTTACGTTTTTCGGGTGATGATAAAACTTTGAATGAAATCGGGGCAACTCCTTTACTAAACGAATGTTTTTATATCCACTTTCTTCATATATCTCCATTCGTGCTCCCTCTTCAGCAGTTTGACCATTTTCTGGACCACCCGTAATAAAAGTCTCCCAATCAACTTTTTTCCAACGAAGACCTAAATACTTACCCGTCTTTGGATTACGCAAAATAACCGTGATTGCATCTCTTTCTATAAAAGGAAGTTCTGGACGAGGTGCATCCATACCATCAGCAATAAAAAGTGGTTCATTGTTATTAATCATACACAGATTATATCACATGGATTAGATGCAAGGTGATTTTAAGGGCTCCGCGGCTAGGGATCGAACCTAGGACCTAGCGATTACATTTATCCTCTAATTACTCAAAGGGATGGACTATATCATCATCCTTTCGGATGCGAGGCGTTTCCGATCTGACGGCTCTTTAGAGTCGCAGACAGTACTCCATATAGGATAGTCTCTGAACCTTCCCATCAGACAACGCACGAGCGCTATCTGACAGGCTTGGCTGCTGATTGCCCCGTCGAGTCACCTCTATTGGGTTTCCAGCAATTAACCTCGTTTTTCAACCCAAATTTCTTTGGGAAGCTGCGTGGTGAAAAGTCACACAGTCGCTTGCTCTACCAGCTGAGCTACCGCGGAATGTCTTATTTCGTGGCAACCGCTTTGATATTTACCAAAACAGCTACCGCGGAATGATTTTTACCCCGATGGTAACTGTTGTTGATTTTTACCAAAACAGCTACCGCGGAATGTCATGCTTCAACGGCGAACCGTTGCGCATCAAAAAATCATACCAAATAAAATAGATAATGCAATCATCGGTCGTGCCCGCTGATTTTAAATAAGCTCCAAAGTAGATACTAGAGATACAAAATCTTTATAGATCCTGTCTGACTCATTACTAGAAGCCACTGTAAAAAGATATACCCTCCCCTCATTTATAAAAGCTAAAGTGTTCCCTTCTAGATGATCAGACCAGTTATAAGAAACGATTTTTTTATCATCGACTAATGCTGTTTCAATATTTGGATTTGATGAATCAAAATGAGATTGTTTTGTGTTACTTTTTACCCATTCTGCAATATCCACAAAACCATTTCTCTCAAATGACTCTATGAATATCGCACCAGACAAATCATCTGTTTTTATATTTCCAAAAGAAACAATGTCACGATTTTCTTTTGTGTCAGCAAGTAAAAAGAGACGTGAAGTTGTGGCTTTTTTTTCTTCTGTTAGAAAATAGAGGTCAAGATAAGAAAATTTTAAATGAAGATCTTTGTTTTCATAAACTTTCGCTTCATAAACGCGTGCTGGTTTTAAACCCCAAATAAGTCCAGAAATGCCCAAACCAATAAGAAAAGCTATCAGCGTCATCACCCCAATCTGCATTATAAATTTCTTGTCTGTTTGCATAATTTAGACATTTTACAGCCTTGCGGACTTGTATGCAAATTGGGTTAAAAAAATAAAAAGTACGTTACAAAGGGGGTCGCGAGGCTGTCGAGCCGAGCGCTTCAGGCCTTTTTTAAGCTTAAAAAAGGCCGTACCCTTTTAACGTACTTTTTATTTATTTCCAGTTTTTTACCTCGTCACCTCAATTGGCACAGACGGATCTATTTCACTTACTGAAGAAATGGTAATCCTGTCCGTATCCCCATCCCTAGACACTGTATATCCAGTATCATAGCTACCTGAAGCACTCTCGACAGATGGATCATGGGGTAACTCAGCTAAATATACAGGCACTAGACACGGCCGTATATCAAAGCCACCACTTGATTTCATCACTTGACCCGGATTTTCCGGCAACACAGTCTCACTGCCCGCGCATGTAAACACACCACGATGATCAGCTATATTCTGACCAATCGCATTTAATATTGCATTCACATTACTCACCCTCTGTGAATCCCTAGCCTGCTTAAATTGTCTCGATGGGTTGACCGCCACCAACACAATACCAGCCAAAATAGCGATTATTCCAAGCACAAGCAAAATCTCTATCAACGTAAACCCTTTTTTATATTTTTTCATTATCACTCAGTCCCCCAAGCGATATTTCACAAGTAAATTTATGCGCCCTCGGCGCTGGCTTATTGCGCCACAAAACTTCCGCCAATCATCTCTCCATCTTCTGCCCGCATCAATGTATCTATCTTTCTATCAAACTTTCCATCACCGTTTTCTTTGTAAATTCCGACATGATATGTTTGCCCAGCTGTAGTACCCCTCAAAAGTGGTACAAACACACCGACATGCTCACCAGTAGCATATGCACGAGCACCGAGCACATTTCCCAGCTCACCATTTATATTTTCATGCACAGCTATCCAGCCAAGAGAGCTTAGTTTGGCTTTTTGTATTGAAACACTTTTTCCAGCTGGCTGATCTGCTACTTCTATATATTCTGCACCGCTTTGTAGACTAGCCACGACTGCTGCCTGATTTTTTTCTACTTCTTGTTGTACACTTTTTGCTACAGCGTCCGAATTTTTATTAATTTTTACACCACCGCCCAAACCCCATATGAGGTACCCGGTACCTAGACCTAAACAAAGACCTACTATCGTACTGCCAGCTACAGCTTTTGTTCTGTTTGTTATTATCATGCCGGTATTATACCGCTGTTTTCTAAGCATGCAAACCTATCTGTAAATCATGCAATCTCCTGTATTCACCTTTCTTTTTTCCCAAAAGTTCTTCATGTGTGCCACGCTCTACAATGCGTCCATTCTTGAAGACCAAAATCATGTTGGCGCGACGTACGGTAGATAGACGATGTGCAATGATAAAAGTGGTGCGACCCGTCATAAGCTCCTCTAAAGATTCTGTAATAATCTTTTCCGTACCAGCATCAAGCGCAGAAGTGGGCTCATCTAGTATAAGAATTCTTGGATTTCTCAAAATAGCTCTGGCAATAGAGATTCTCTGTTTTTGTCCAACAGAAAGTTTTAATCCCCTTTCACCTACCTTGCTCTCCCATTTTTCTGGGAATTTTTCAATAAAATCATAGCAATGGGCTTTGCGAGCAGCATCCTTCACCTCATGTTCTGTGGCTTCAAAATTACCGTAACGAAGATTATTAAATATCGTATCGTTAAAAAGTACCGTCTCTTGTGGCACCACCGCTATATGACTACGCAAAAAAGAAAGAGGAAACATCCTAGTATCCAAACCATCTATTTTTACAGAGCCAGATGTTGGAAAATAAAAAGCAGAGATAAGGTCCATCAGAGTGCTCTTGCCCACACCAGATTCACCCACCAAAGCCACCACCTCTCCTGGTTTTACAACAAAACTCACATCTTCTAAGGTATTTTGTCCCTCTTGATATCCAAAAGAAACATTTTCAAAAACAACCTCACCTACGATTTCAGTCTTATTAAAATCTTTATTTGGTGCATAGTTTTCTGGTTTTTCCTCCAAGATTTCATCTACATCTTCTACAGCGATCACGCCATTCTGAATCATCCGCCAACTACCAGCAAGCTGTTGAAGTGGACTAAAAATACTACCAACATAGGCATTGAGGAGAACCATGTCAGCTAGATTCATCTGATTTTTCAAAATCAGGATTAGAGAAAACAAAAGTGTTACACCTCGAGTAGTAAAGACAATCATTCTTTGCACCAGACTTGTTCTTATAACGTGAGTGATATAGTTGATCCAGCCAGCAAGACCCTTTTCTCTATACAGGTCAACATTTTTTGCATGCTCATAATCCTCAGCAGTAAAGTCTTTTACAGCGCGGATGTTTGATATGGCATCAGTAGCATGACCCCTAGCAACAGAATACGTTTCTTGCATTTTTCTCTGTAAATGAGCGTTTGGTATTGCAAAACTTTTAAAGGCAATAAGAAAAACCGTAACACCAACAAGAAAAATCAAACCAAAAATCCAATTTACAAAGAAAGATATAGTGAGCATTATCACAATAGACAAAAGCTGAGGCGCTATAGGCACTATGGCTTGAGAAAAAAGATCATTTATTGCATTACCAGCGCGAAATACTTTGTCCCAAATTTCTCCTGATTTTTTAGTCTTATGAAAAGAAATGGGCAAATGTAATATAAAATCATTTGTCTTGGAGAAAAACTCTATTCTGGCTTTTTCATCTACTATTCTCCCTCGGAGTTGAGCCTTTCTTTCAATCAAGATGGCCGCAAGTGCAAATATGAACCATATTACAAAGAAACCTATTGCATATGGAATACTACCGAAAAACAAGCCCGGATTTGTAACGCCGTAAATTATTCTTGAAAAAAAGTAGCTAGTAAGAGGATCTACAACAGCAGAGATAAAAGCTAGAGAACAAAGAATTATAAACTCCCTACGAAATCCTGCTACATAAGATATTATTTTACGTAAACCAAAAAGAGCATCAGAAAAAGTAAAATTTCTTTCTTCTTTCATATAAGACTAACATTATACACGCACTACTTCTCTGCTGGCAACTCTACGTAAAACTGTGAGCCTTTACCCTCGCCTTCTGACTCCGCCCAGACTTTTCCGCCGTGAGCTTTTACTATTTCCTTTGCAACAAAGAGACCGAGTCCTGTGCCACGGATATTTACTTTGTTTGCATTCTCAGCTCGGCTAAACTTTGCAAAAAGTTTTGGTATCACACCTTCTGCCATACCGATACCAGTATCTTTTACTGCAAAAGTAATGGTATTTTTTGATGTATCTTTTTTTACAGAAACAACAATAGATCCAGATGGTGTGTACTTTATAGAGTTGTCTATAATATTTGCAAGGACCTGCTTGAACTTATCAATATCAATTTTTACTAGATATTTTGCACGCGCATCCACTTCAAATGAAAACTTTATTCCCGCTTTGTCCATATTTGGCTGTAACTCACCCACCACCTCTCTCACAACATCTTTTAGATCAAGTGACTTAAAATCATATTTCATTGTACCAAGCTCTATGCGAGAAATGTTTAGGTAGTCATTAACAACGTTTGTAAGTGTGTTGGTAGACTCATGAATTTTTTGCACAGCGTCACGCAGGTCTGGACTTATTTCACCGTAGTCACCCTCCAAAATTAGCGAAGAATAACCCTTCATTGCGGTGAGAGGACTGCGTAGCTGATGCGTAGCAAAAGACACGAATTCTGTTTTTTGTTTATCGAGTTCTTTTAGCCGATCGTTGGCGTGCTCGAGGTTGCTATTGGTGTGTCGCAGATCTACGGCTAGTTTTTCGATTTGTTCGCGTTGTGTGACTTCTTTTTTGACACTGCGGATTAAAAAGATACCAAACATAAAAGACAGAACGAGAGTAAAAACAACAATGGATCTAGAAGCAGTACTCTGGACAACCAACAACATGGATCCAATCAGAACCCAAAGAGTAACGACTAATGCCTGTGCTCCAAGAAGCTTTACAGCAAAAAGTCTAAATTTGACAATTGTGTAAGTAAGAAAAGCAATGAATACAGGCATACCGAACAAACCATACTGTGCTACAACCCAATCATCTGAAAAACTACCGATCATATTACCGTAGGTTAGTGCCAGAAGAAAAACTATTATTCCCAAAGAATAACCGATTATCTGTTTCTTCTTATTCTGAGCAACCGTGCGATAACCTCTTAGGGACATTATAGCAATTGCTATAATGAAAAAAGCCTCAAAAATATAACTCAAAAAAATTATTACTGGATTTTCAATTGCATAACATGTTCCAAGCTCAACGCCCGTAATGGTAAAATTTGTTGGAATTAATAATGAAAACACTGCGATAGGCATGGTTAACAAAAATTTATTACGGAAACTCAGGTCCTCATTAAAAATAAACACGTAGCTAACATAAAATGCCAGTGCATATACCAAAACCTCCAACAATATCTGAGTCGACCAAAAGAACACGGTAACATCAGCACGATTCGTTGCCCACAAAATTAAATCACTTATAGACCAAGCGATAAACACAAAAAACATTATAGATAACAACTTGGTTACAAGTGTTCTTTTTGTTTTGGGAAGTACAAGAAGAACAATAGCGAGTGCAGCAATTATCGACGGAATGTGAGAATAATACAAAAGTGTAGGTACATTACTTGAATATATAAAATATTGGGCTGCCTCCCATGGGCATAAAAACTCTGACATAAATTAAATTATACTACAGATAATTACAAAATTTCAGCAGAAAGGTGTTGATACCCAAAACCAAAACGATACCGAACTCTGAGTTTAATTACAGCATCAGCTTCTATTTTTGTCTCTTTTATAGGAATAATAACTGGCGCATTAAACGTCTCAGTATCATCAAGTATTATTTTATCTGTTAAAAACGCTCGACTGGAAAGTCTGACGGCATTCACTTCTCCCGCTTTTACTGATTTAACCTCTATGACTTTATCGAAATATTCATCATTCTTTCTGTTGAAGTGTATGTCATTGAGTAAGGACTTTTCACTTAAAACTTCATATTTTTGATTTTCTGAAAGATTATTCCACAAATGCTTAACCATTTTAAAAACAAAGCCATATATTTCAAAATTTTTATTTACCAATTCTACAAAAGTCTGCTGTGATTTGGGAATAAACACTGTCTTTTCTGACACAACCTTTCTATCTTGCAGGTTGTTTGCAGCTTGAACCTGAAACTCGTCTACCATAGCAGTGGTAAGCATCTCCATTATCACCACATCAAAATTAACTCCTTCAGGAAAATCAAAACTTCGAGCGTCCCCAAGCCACAGCTCAATTTTTTCAGAAAAACCATTTGTGGAAATGTTTTGATTAGCTACTTTAGCAATAAAAGGATCGAATTCTAAAGCCTTAACATCTAATGCGCCAGCGCGGGCAGCAAACATAGCCATAAGGCCAGAGCCAGTGCCTAAATCAATTACTTTATGATTCGGTTTAACTACTTCTTTTATTGCAGCCTCAAAAGCTAATGAACGTGGTTCATCAATTAAACATTGAGCGACTAAATCTACTGAACTAAAGGCTTCTTCTGGCATATTTATAAATGATTTTATAACACAAGAATATCTCTTATATATTGCACTAAAGAGACTCCAGTAGCAATAACAATAATCCAATAAATTCCACCTAGCATCGAACTACCGCAAAAAATAAACCAATCCCTCTTGCTTAAACCATTATACTTATGGGATCCCCTTCTTAAATAGGCAGTAACAATGAATGGATTAAATTTTAAAGACAAAAAAACCACAATAAGCAAAAAACCTCTATCATTTAACCACCTAAACAACCTTCCAAACCAGTTATTAGTTTCCCCTAAGTCTTTTATCGTCTCAATAGCAAGCCAGTCTCTCTTAGACCAGTCATAAAACTTCATGGTCAACACATCCACAAGAAAAGTTACAAAAATCATAGTCAAACCACCCCAAATAGCACCGAACCTCCAAATAACATACGAGAAGACAAAATAATCATAAAGCCAAACAAAAACATAGTAAGCTGTTCCACCAGTTACCCAATTTAAAACCCGTCCCAAAATAGATTTAATATTCATTACAAATCCTTGCTAAAAACAAACTTAAGTGGTATTATCAAAAAGACCAATTTAATACCTACAAATATAACTATGCCACAAAAACCAACAAAAAAACAGCTGCTTTCCAAGACTGTTGAACATATAGATATTAAAAAGATTGATACTCGAGATCTAATAGAAGCCATGTCAAAAATGTCTTTCACCTCTCGAGATCTAGCAAATGCAACAAAAATCTATGACAACATGCTGAAAGATAAGGATTGTACTATTATTCTAACCTTGGCTGGAAGTACAAGTGCTGGTGGTTGCATGGATATATATACTGATTTAGTAAAAAATAACATGGTTGATGTGATAGTTGCCACTGGCGCAAGCATTGTCGATATGGATTTTTTCGAAGCACTTGGTTTTAAACACTACCAAGGTACTCCTCATATCGATGACCGACTTCTACGAGGTCATTATATAGATCGTATCTATGATACATACATAGACGAAGACGATCTACAAAAATGTGACGCTGCCATAGCTGAAATTGCTGACTCTCTAGAAAGACGACCATACTCATCAAGAGAGTTCATATGGGAAATGGGAAAATATCTATCAAAAAAATCTGTAAAGAAAAATTCTCTTGTTCAAGCAGCATACGAACACAATGTTCCAATATTCTGCCCAGCCTTTTCTGACAGTAGTGCTGGATTTGGTCTCGTACTACATCAAGTAAAGAATCCAGAAAAACACCTTTCAATAGATTCTGTAAAAGATTTCCATGAACTAACACAAATCAAAATAGAAGCAAAAACTAGTGGTGTTGTCATTATCGGAGGAGGCACTCCAAAAAATTTCGCACAAGATACGGTGGTGTGTGCAGAAATACTGGGACATGATGTCCCAATGCATAAGTACGCTATTCAAATAAGCGTAGCCGATGTGCGAGATGGGGCTTGCTCTAGCTCAACACTGAAAGAAGCTGGTTCATGGGGTAAGGTACACCATGAATACGAACAAATGGTTTTTGCCGAAGCTACTGCTGCCCTTCCGCTTATGGCAAGTTATCTTTATCACAATAAAAACTGGAAAAAGAGAAAGAGTTGGGGCTGGAGTAAAATTTTTACAAAAAAGAAAGGGTACTTACTCAAAGACTTGGTCAACGCTTAAATCATCTCCAACAGTTTCTTCTACATCTCCTGTCTGCACTCCCTCTTCTAAAACAGAATCTTCATTATCTTCAATTGGTATAATTTCATAGTCTTTCGATATAAAACTACGATAGTAAGTAAAGATAAGACTCAACAATACAATCAAGATGACGACCCAATTTAAAATAATAGATTTATTTTCTGTGTTTATCATACTTATAAATTATATCAGTAAATGTTCTGACCTGGATACTTTATCCCTCTTTTTATAAAATTCGTTTCGACATCTTTCAGATTGAAAGCTTTTTTAAAATAGGAAATTATCAAATCCGTGTTTAAACCATTTTGACAAGTATAAACGTCAGCACTTACAAATCCTCTCTTTGGAAAGGTGTGTATACTAATGTGACTTTCCATAATCACCACGACTCCAGTCCATCCTCCAGGGTCTTTTATTTCATTTGATTCGGCAAAATAAACCTGTGGCTCAGCAAGTATCTTCATACCCAAAAGATCAACAAGTTCGTTTAGAGCACGTAAAACTGTTTCTTGACTGTCCAAGAGTCTTTCTTCGCCACCATATCCATCTAAAGTGAGGTGTTCACCGAAATGATTTGACATATATAAGTTAGATTATATTAAAAAAATATTTTATTATCTACCCGACTTGTAAACAGATAAAAATCCGGAAAGACAAATTAAAAAAACCTTATCATCTCTAATCTGCTTGCACCCCCTACTCACTCAGGGAAAATCAATAACCTACTTAAACAACCCCCTCACCTGCTCCTCTGTCAGGTTTTCATAAGAAAGCTGTGGATCACAATAGTGACGTCCAGCACGGATTTTCTGATCCTTAAATTCCCACACAATAACCATTGGGGTTCGATACACAACAGAAGCATCTTTCTCATCGGGATAACTTTCAACAAGTTCCGCCATGACCACATCTCCGCCGGAGACAATGTGCTTGATATCGTATTGACGACCTTTTATCACATACACATCCTTCATAGCGGCGCGCACATCCTGTGCCAAAACAGATGGGAACAATACACCATCACGCCGTTTGTATACCCACGTCATCGAGTAATCATCGGTCATTTTTTCAAGCGCAGCATTCACGTCCCCCTCAATCTCATTTTTGAGAATTTCTAAAATAGTATTTATGTTTGATTGTTGTGTGTGGTTGGTCATTTTTATGATTAAAACAATAACTTGTTTGACATTATACATTAAAAAAGAAGCCCGCGTTGGTTAGACGTGGGCGACTGTCCCATACAGGCGGACTTAAACCACTATAATGACAAATCAAAAACAGCACTTGGTGCTGTTTTTGATTTGAAGCATTTAGCTGTTACTGATTGAGTTCCTTTTTCTTTCTCTATATCTTTTAATATCGATAACTGCACAAGCGATAAATGCCATACTCAAGATACCACCAAGCACACCGTCTCCGGAAGCAGAAATTAGATCCCCTCCTTGAGGAATAATTAGTGCAAACACAAGCATTACTATCACAATCAATGCAAATGGAATCAATGCTAAGGGAAGTTTTTTCATAAAGAAATTACGTTAAAGCTCTTTAATTTATTGCTTCAATTTTAACATCTTTTGCAATTATCTCTAATAGGCTCGACCAAATAAGCGTCCAACCAAAAACAGCACTCAAGTGCTGTTTTTGGTTGTCTTAGATGTCTTTGATTATTAGTTCTCTATAGAATAGTTGAAATTTATAGTTTTCTCATCTTTTTTTAGATATTGGTTTTCTTTCAATTCTTTTTTTGTTTCCTCAAGAGCCAACAGTGTATTTTCTAATACTTTTGGTTCTTCTTGTTTTAGCTCATTTGTATTTTGAAGAACAAAGTAAATATCTTTTCCAAACTTACCTATAAATTCTTTACTGGATAGAAATCCGAACAAATCGTCATATAGACCATCGGGATGAATGCTGGGCAAAACAAGAAGAGGCAGACCTGTTAATTCGTTCAAAGATCTATAGAAATGTTCAGCAAAATCATTTTCTGTTTTTTTACCGACGAAATCAAATTTGAATTCTTTCATATTTTTTATATTACCTGACTATTTTTTTAATTTAAAGAATGGATTTGATCCTCTAGGGACTTGACCATAATGCGTATTTGAATAATAAACATTATTTCCAGTATTCGCAAACCTTTCTAAACCTCGACTCCGCCCCGTACTGTACTGTGCGTCAAATATTGTTGCCCTAGAAGGAAGTTCGCCAGCGTGATTTTGCCAGGTGTGTGGATCACCAGTTGGTCCACTTTGTGCCTTAGACCAACCATTTGAGTTGTATTCACCCAGTAATGCTTTTGCCTCTGCCGGCAGATCTTTTGCTGACATGGTCGGTATATAATTTCCATTTTTACCAATAACTCCTTGTGTTTTAAGATATCCCACATTCAATATGCCAGCCGCTCCACCAGTTACAAGATCCATTCCCACATCGCCAGGAGTAGTAGATTGTCCATCAGCGGCACGAGCAGCCACGTTTCCTAATGCATTTCCAACGGCAGATCCTCCGATTATGGCCTCTGATGAAGTAAGACCTAGAGCGGCCGCTCCCATACCAGCAGTAGAGATAACGAGACCTGCGGTAGCTCCAGATATAGCTCCATACTTTGCACCCGACCAGAAACTATTTCCTGATATTGCTGATACAGTTCCTCCAATAACACCTCCCACTGCGGCACCAATTGCTACACCCGCGATAATCTGTGCAAACTCTCCATCTGGATCTGTGTATACAAGCGGATTGTTTCTAGCGTACGAGTAGGAGTTTTGATGTTGTGGATCCATTAACATCATCTTTCCTTCTGAAGTATTTGGGTCAAATTTGAGAAAGGCCGGATCCTCACTCATAAACCTCCCGATATTCCCATTCTGATACCTCGCCCCCATATAATTCAACCCCGTATCCTCATCATACTCGTGCCCTGTAAACTTCCTTTGTTCTTTAAAGTTACCATTGTAGCTCTTGTTTAGTCTCTGGTCTCCATATGGGTAGAAATCGGTGATTTCAGTGACAAGGCCGTCTTTGTCTGTAGATATGTTGGCACCCGAGAGATGATCTGTGTGTATGTAGTGTATAGCTTCTGTGGTAGTACCCACCTTTTCTACTGTAGCTATCATGGTGTCACCTAGGAAAATATGACTTGCGGTGGTAGTAGCCATAGTAGAAGTACCAACTGGTATCTCTATGTTGTATAGCTTGTTGGGATATACGATAGTAGAAAGTTTGTTAGTGTATTTTACACGATCACCCGTATGGTCGTAGACGTAGGTGGTGGTAGTCGCTCCCACTTTCATACTTATCATTTGGTTTCTATAGTTCCAGCTACTTGTGGCCGTACCTGCCTGTGTGGTATTGCCATTGCGGTCGTAGGTGTACGCTGTACCGTTTACAGACGTGACAGCGTGAGGATTGGTAAAGAGAGTAGTAGATGTGGCACCGGAATATAGATATGTACCTAAGTCACTTTTTGTAAGAATGTTGCCGATGGCGTTATATGTGTAAGTCTCTTTGTATGCTGGACCGTCACCCACAGCAGTACTAGAAGCCATAGTGAGCCGTGAAAGATCGTCATAAGTGTAAACTATAGTTTTACTGTTGTTTGTTTCTGAAGTATCAGACAACTGTGTGATATTGCCTACATTGTCATATGTATAGTGCAAATCCTGAAGGACATTTGTGATGCCCCATGCTGGTCCATCGGTAAATTTATCAGTTAGACGATACAGGTGACTAGCATCATATGTATTTGTTGTCGCAGTTTCATTGTGATTGTTTTGATATACTATTTTTCCTTCTGGAGAGTAGTCAAAATCCTCAACCACATTTACAAATGAACCCGCTCCCGCTCCCTTACGAGCTATTTTTTCTACCATTCCACCAGAGTTGTATTCGTATTTTATTTGCGCTCCGTCTGGGGTAGTAACAAGTGTCTGGTTGCCCAAGCGATCATATTCATTATTTGTCTGGTATGTTGTACCAGCAATATTTTTTGCCTCACTAGATGTGCGACCGAGTGCGTCATATGTATATGATACTACCGTCCTACCAGCCAGAGCATCAGTACTAGTAGCAAAACAAATTTTTCCCTTTCCGTTGCTACAAATATCGTATCCATATGTAATCTCTGTTCCCTTTTCACCAGTAAAGTCTTCTGTAAGTGCGCGGTTGATATCATCATATGTATGGTTTACGGTTTGCCCTTTTCCATCAACTACAGAAGTTGTGTTACCAGCATCATCATATGTATAGGTCCAAGTAGAAAAATTACCATCGCCAGAATAGTGTAAATCTTCTGCTGTCAAACGACGACCCAATTTGTCATATGTGAAGTTGCGAATATTACCGAGTGCATCTGTTATTTTTGTCAGGTTACCAAGTGGATTCCATTCATAGTATGTACTATATGTATCACCAGAATTGTGTTCGTCTACTTGCACCAGATTACCCCGCGCGTCTTTGTATAAATCTTTTGATTTACCATTTGCGTCGGTAACAGTGAGTTTCCAATCATCATACGTATTTGTTATTGTACCAACCGAGTTTGCAATAGTCTTTATCCTTCCAAGTGCATCGTAAGTGAAATTGTTCCAAAGTGAATTTGTACCAGTCGCACTAGTACGTGCAGATCCGGTGCTAAAGTATGGCAGTGACTCACGAGATTTTTGTCCTGTCAGACCATACTGTGTGTCTTTTACACTATATGTATTACTATCTTCTGCACGTCGGCGCTCTTGTATTACGCGACCCAAACCATCAAAATATTTATACGAATCAACGGTAGACGAAGAAGTAGATAGGCCATTTAAATAATCCGTTTTCATTACACTCGTAGGGAAAGTGTCGTCCTCATAAACATAGGAGGATTTTGTAACAAGAGTTGCGGGCGATACTGTATCTGGCTGTTTTTCTTCTATTATTCTTCCTAGACCGTCGTATATTATCTGAAACACCCACCCATTTGCATCTGTAATCTGCTTTGGCTTGCCTGACGAATAATCATACAAAGCATTCGTCGTTTGTCCTATAGGATTTGTAGTAGTTGCTGGATATAAGTTGAAAGGATCGTATGAGTAACTCGTTGCTTTATCGCGTGGATCTTTTTCCTGTGTCACAAGACCGTAGCTATTGTAGATCTTTTCTACATCGATATATGACGAACCACTTTTTAGCATTTCCTGCTTTGTTAGATTACCTTTATCTATTAATCCAAAAGAGAGATTGTCATAATATGATTTTGTATCACGTACTACAGCGCCATATTGATCGACAACGAGTTCACGAGACGGTAAGAAGCTTGATGGTAAAACACTGGTAGTTGAGCTTGTGGCATATGTCATACTAGTCGTAGTTTTGTCGCTTCCAGTATCTGAAAAAGTGCCATCATTATTACCATTTACCTCACCCCAAGATATTTTTTGTGACAAATTACCATTGGTATTATCATACGCATAACTTTCTGCTTTCTCTCTATGATCAGAATCTCCGTCATATGCAAACTCCACAGTATCTACGAGTTTTACAAAAGTAGAAGTCGCACCCGCAGCAGTCAAAGTATCAAAGTGATCCCACTTATTTATGGTCTTTGAAAAAAGATTGCCGTTTGCATCGTACTGCTCTGTGCGATACATCTTTCCCATTTTTGAAATGTGATCATCGTATTCACCGGTACTTGTAGCTGAAGCGTTACCTTGATGGAAATATGATTTTGTTAAATTCCCTAGAGCGTCTGTTTTTTCTACCTTACTGAATCCTGTAAATTGTTTAAATGGATCGTTATGATAAAAATACTCTCCATCTTTGTACTTATATGTACTTGTTGCTAGATTCCCCAGACCATCATCTATGACAATATCTTTAAGCACAGAAACATTTTGAGAATAATATGGACTACTTGGATTTCTGCCGTTTATTATTTCAAGTTGATAATCGAAATGTGCCTCTCCACCCTCTGGAAAAATAACAGCTGCTAAATAATCAGCGGTTTCCCCAACATTCTGGTATACTCTTGCACCATCGTTTAGATTATTCAGAATAAGACCATCAGAATCAAATTCGCTTGTAGTCTTAATAAAATCTTGCAATCCATCGTTGTTTATATCAGCAAATTTAGAGTAATATGAAAGTTGCATAAAATAATAGTCTGATGTAGACGGTCTATAATACGAAGGTAATTGATATAAATCAGGGTTAAATTCCCAACCTTTTCCTGTATTTATATATACACGAGATCCATCACCATTATTATTAAGTATTAGTCCATCAGCATCCTCACCAGCAGATGTGCGCACAAAATCCAATAGATTATCACCGTTTATATCTATGAGCTGATTACTAGTCTTCAAAGCTCTCCACTCATAATTGTTTGTAGCTGGCTTGTAAAATGCCGGCCACTGATACAAATCGGGATCAAACTTCCAACCATTTCCTGTGTTTAGATAAACACGTGGACCATCACCATTTAGATTTGTTATAACACCCGTCGCATGCTCACCATCGTCTGTACGGACAAAATCTGGCAAACCGTCGCCATTTACATCAGCAAGCTGTGTAAACTCCTTAAGTGCCATAAAATGATAATCATTTGTAGGCGGTCTGTAATACACAGGAAGCTGATAGTGATCTGGATTAAATTCCCAGCCGTTGCCAGTATTTAGATAAACACGTGGTGCATCACCGTTGTTATTTAAAACAACTCCATCAGCATCCTCAGTGTCATTTGTTCTCAAAAAATCTACTAACCCATCACCATTGACATCAATAAGTCTGTTTGTAGATCCTGGGACAGATTTAAGTGCCATAAAATAATAATCATTTGTACTAGGTCTGTAATAAACAGGAAGTTGATATTTATTTGGATTAAATTCCCAACCGTTACCAGTATTTAGATATACACGAGGAGCAGAGTTGTTATTGTTAAGAACAACACCATCAGCATCCTCATCGTCGGATGTACGCACAAAATCTGGTAGCCCATCACCGTTGACATCTATTATCTGCGTAACATCGTGCTCCTCTTCTTTTGTCTGAAAGAAAAAATAATCATTTGTACTAGGTCGGTAATAAGAAGGTAATTGATATTTATCTGGATTAAATTCCCAACCATTACCAGTATTTAAATAGACTCTCGGGAAACCATCATTGTTGTTAGTGATCACACCATCAGCATCAGCTACATCTGAAGTATGAATAAAATCTGGTAAATTGTCCCCGTTAACATCAATGAGTTTATTGACATCATTTAGAACCATATACTTATAATCATTTGTACTAGGTCGGTAATAAGAAGGTAACTGGTATTTATCTGGATTAAATTCCCAACTATGACCTGTGTTTAGGAAAACGCGAGGCAAATCATTATTTATGTCATGAACAATACCATCACTGTTTTCGCTATTAGAAGTACGTATAAAATCCAAAAGACCATCGCCGTTGACATCAACAAGTCTATTTGTAGATTCAGGACTCTCTTTTAATTCAATAAAAGCATAATCTGATGTAGATGGCCTGTAAAATGATGGTGACTGAAAAACATCAGGTTTAAATTCTAATTTTTTTGGTATAGTCTGATATTCAAATTCCGTTGCAGGCAATGTGGTGGTTCCAGCCGACACAGTGATTGATTTTAATAAAGATCTGACGGTGTTGTGACCAGCGATGTATGCTAAAGAATATTTCTTTGATAAAACACCGTTTATATTTATTTCTATGTTCTCAAGACGCCTTGAAGTAACCATCTCAAATCTTGATGCAAAACTATTGGTTTCATCTTCTCTATTTTCATAATTAAAATTTACTTCAAAAATACCGTCCGTACTTCCATATCCTGTATAAAAAATATTTGAAGGATAGATTTGATTACTGTCTTTTTCATACTCAAATCTAATGAAATTGTCATTTTTATCACGAATCTCTTCCACCATCCAACGATAAGTTTCTGATGCGTTAGAAGCATTGTTTAAACGTGACTGAGTAGTAGAGCCGAAAGTATATTTTGTTCCCTGTTTATCTACAGCAGTCCAAGTATCATTTGTGAATGTATAATCTAGAAAAGAACCTTCATCAACTTTTGCTGTATATTTAGTGGTACCATTTTCTGCTACAAGCTCACCTGAAAGAGACGATACAAAATCATTCCTTGAGTAAAGCTTGTCAGCACCTTTTCTGTTTATACGTTCTATAAAAGGAATAGAAAGAGACCAGTTGTATCCAGAAATACTATTATTTAATGACAAACCACTATTGTATGTAAGATCAAGACTTGGGGTAAGACCGTTGCGACCAGCTGGCAAAACTATTGGATATTTATAAACAAGAGATCCAGAAAAAGTATCAACGTCAGGCAATAAACTTTTTATTGAACTAGGATTTTCTACTATATTATTTGCATCTTCATCAAGCAATAACTGTGGAACCACCTCCTTATCAGATTCATCTCTAGAATCCTTTTTTGATCTATGAGATGGAGCTACTTCAGATATAGTTGGTACAACACCAACATCGTGTTTTTCTGGGTCTGATGGTTTTATTGTATCTGTTTTTTCAGCTGATCTGTTGTGGTTTTTATCGATACTGTGATCTTCTCCCCAAACTACCCCCACCGGAAAAGCAAATAAAAAAATCAACAGCCCTGCTGTCGATTTAATAAAAAACCTTGATAAAAGACTGTGTTTTTGCCCTCTTGCCCCAATAAATAAGAGATTTTTCATAAAATTTGTGGTTTTTTCATAAATTATTAATACCACAATAACATAATAATAAACGATTAAAAACTATATAAAAAAATTATAAAGAAATTATCCACATTTTACCTTGACCATTATTTTTCAAAAAGCTACTCTAATATCTTGGCCAATTTTTGGTACAAGGCCTATATGAGAGTATTGATAATAGAAGATGATAAAAGAATGAGAGAATTTTTGGAAATAAGTTTACTTTCCACCTGCTTTGCTGTCGACACCTCTGAAGATGGCAAAAACGCTTCATTTATTGCTCGCACCAATGACTATGATTTGATCATATCCGAATTTTTCCTTCCAGAAAAAAACGCAATAGAAATATGTAAAGAAATCAGAGCCATAGGTAGAAATACACCAATCATTGTTCTTTCAGAAAGCAGAGAGCTTGATGACAAAATAGATTGTTTTAATGCCGGAGCCGATGACTATATACTTAAACCATTTTCCTTTGATGAGCTACTGGCACGCATAAGAGTCATTATGAAAAGAGCGCGACATATACATGGTCATGTTTTGCAAGTAGAAAACATAAAATTAGAGACAACAAAACAAGTAGTAACTTACAAAGATAAGGAAATTTATCTTACAAAAAAAGAGTTTGCGCTTTTGGAATACTTGATGCGAAATAAGGGGCACGTTCTTTCTCGTGGAATGATATTGGAACACGTCTGGAATCTAGAGATAAATCCTTTTTCAAATACCATTGAAACACACATAATGAACATTAGAAAAAAGATACGTGATATGAATAAAAATCTAATAGTTAGTGTACCTGGAAGAGGATACAAAATCTTAGCATAATCTTTATCGCTTCTTTATAAATATTTTATTAATCATTTGTAACAATCTACACAGAGCCAGAGAGGTCGACTCGGCCCAGATGCCAAAGTCTATGATTAATAATATTAAAAGCTATGAAGTAGTACAGTCACTTCATGCGATATTATCACAAGAGACTCATAAACTTTGTGCATTACGAAAATAGATACCAACTTTGAGTATCTATTTTCTTTTACAAAAGGATAAAAGATAAAGCGCCGCGACTTTTGGTCGCGGCGCTCATTTTTACTCATGTTTGCCCTTTATCTCACCGGTCACTCTCACTCGTTGCTTGAGCTGTAGTCCCACCACCTCGCTCAGCGCAGTCTGACTCTCGAAAAAGGACCCCCCTTCCCGATCTCTCCTTCACCAAACCACTGGACCCTAATCTGTGATCCAGCAGAGGAGATACCGAAAAAGTGGGTGGTTTGAGGCCCCCTCAGTACACGCACAGGACCGTACAGTGGCAGTCGAGAGACTCCAAAGACTTCGTCCGAAATCCAGCCGATGTACCAAGGCTTCAGTGACGAATCAGGCACAGGTGAGATCACCACATACCTCCTCCATCCACCAAATCTCGGCATGTGGAAACGAAAGGCTCCTCTCCGACAGGCGTCTGGATCACCGCAGACCGACACAAGCTTTTTGGGATGTATGTCCAAAAGCCTAATCAGACTACGATCCAGGTGATGGTTGTTCCAGCGATGAGTCTCTTGCGGAGCTTCATCCTGAGCATCCTTACCAGCACCAAAGCGCATGACGGGTTCCATGATCTGGTCGGCAAGGCGTGCCAAGCGACCGAGTGTTTTGATACGGATAAATTCTTCAGACACTTATCACCTCCTCGGCGTGTTGGCATTAAACGAAAGAACGTGGCATACGTAGCCACATTTCTTTCCACAGAATACGATTTAAAAATTATTCAGTCAATAGACTAGAGCATCATCAAGAGTGCACCCACTATAGCCATGTTTTTATAGAAACTAACACGCTCATTCATCTTTGCTTGAGGATCTGTCTCTTTCCAAAAAGCGTGCATTTTGAAAGTTACCGGGATCATGAAAACGAGTAGTGCGAGACTTCCCCAGAAATAACTAAATCCACCCACAAAGCACACTCCTCCAACAAGTAGTAGCAGGCCAGAAACAATCACCTTCATCTTTGCATGTTTCACCCCCTTAAACTGCGCATATCCGATAGTTCCTTTATTTTTTATCAAATGATTATATGCATTCATTAGGAAATATCCTCCAAAAACAATGTGTCCTACAAGATAAACAACTCCCATATTTTTTTAATCTAAACTACTAATAGATACATTATATCAAAAGTAGAAAAAAACACTTATCTCATACATCTCACACAAACAGTCTGATTTTTACGAGTCTTTATATATTTATTGCCACAAGCACAAACCAATATCTCTGAAACTCTTGGCTTTTCTATCCATTTTCCAGCACTTTGAAAAGTCTTTTTTGAAAGAGTCTTCATATCGTGCTTTTTATTATTTTTTAAAACAGGAGTTGCCATATTTTTATTCAATAAAAGTCAGAGCTTTACCTTTTTTACTTCCACGACCAGTTCTGCCTATACGATGAACATAGTCTTCGTATGTTGCAGGCAAATCATAGTTGATCACATGAGTAATATCTGAAATATCCAAACCTCTAGCAGCCACGTCTGTAGCTACGAGTATTTTTACTTGGTTATCTTTGAAAAGCTTTAGGGCTTTTTGTCTTTTTGAATGATTTTTGTCACCGTGTATTGATTCTGATTTAAAACCTTTAGCTACAAGTGCTGTAGAAAGCTTTTCTACACCATGTTTTGTGCGCCCAAAGATAAGCACTTTACTAAAACCCTCTTGATTTAAAAGATCGTGAAGCACATCAAGCTTGTTTATTCCGCGCTGTATTCGCACTATATCTTGTTCTACGTTTTTTGAAGTGTCACGAGTCTTTACAGATATACGCACAGGCTCACGCAAAAACTCACCAATCAATTTTTCAATTTCAGGAGAAAGTGTCGCAGAAAAGAAAAGAGTTTGTCTTTCTTTTGGCATACCAGACATTATGAGACGCATATCATTTATAAATCCCATGTCTAGCATTCGATCAGCTTCATCTAAAACAATAGACTTAAATAATGAAAGACGAATCATTTTTCTATCAATCAAATCTTTTAGTCTTCCCGGAGTTCCGATGATAAATTGATTGTGATATTTAAGCTCACGAATCTGAGGACCAATAGGAGCACCGCCCACAGCCACCACAGAAAAGATTTTCATTCCTTTTGTAAAACCTTTAAGCTCTTGGTCTATCTGTATAGCGAGTTCTCGTGTAGGCACTATTACCATCACTTGCTCACGTGGATTTAAAATAACTTTATTTATAAGAGGAATAAGAAAAGCGGCAGTTTTTCCTGTACCAGTATTTGCGATACCGACTAGATCAGCGCCTTTTAGAATATGTGGAATAGATCTGTCTTGAATAGGTGTAGGAGTAGTGTAACCTTTTGCGATAACAGCTTTTTTTAGCGTGTCATTAATATGAAAATCAGCAAACTGATGGTCGGGAATAAAAACTTCTACTTCTTCAGAGATAACTGTTTTGTTTATAAATTTTGAGACGTCAATACGCTCTCCCATGCCAGCGCGACCGCGACCCCTTCCTCCGCCACGATATCCACCGCCACCAAAGCTACCACGGCCAGCACCTCGGTTGCTAAAATTGCCACGACTTCTAGAAAAACGACTAGAAGACGCTCCTGTTCCCGGTGCTATAGAGCTAGTACCTCCCGGACGACTAGGTACACCAAAACGGCTATGACCACCATGTGGGCGGGCCGAGCTCGATGTCCGCCCTTTAAATGGGCCTTTATTTGTAGATCCTTTTGGATGCATATAGACGTAAGAATATAATAAAACTGTTATATTGTCAATGTATATTGAAAGAGCCCGAGCGTCTTTGACGCTCGGGCTCAGATGTCGATCCCCCCCATTTCATCCGCCACTACGCGTGGACCGAGAGTGGTGTTGCTTGCAATGCCTCTTGAAACACGACTCACTACAGATCGGCGGTGTGATCGATTGGATATCTCCGGATGCACCCACACGCAGTGATTCCGGCGGATCACACATCGAACAAATCTGTGGCGACCCCGCAGCAAACTCAGTGCCACAGACACTGCACACCAGCCTGGTCGGTTTGACGGTCTCGACTCTCAGCTCTTCGCTCGTCATAGTATGGCTCCTCAGTGGGTAGACCAGTAAATCGGATAGAACAAGTCTTACGCCTTAAAAACAATACCTAACAAAAATATAAAAGCAAATGAGAATACAAAACAAAAAACCGCCAGTGAAGGCGGTCTTTTGTAGATAACTCCTGATAATAAATTATCGGAAGTTGTTACGAGGTCGATCTTCTTTTGGTCGAGCTTCGTTAACTGTCAAATTTCGTCCATCGAGTTCTTTTCCGTTGTACATCTCGATAGCAGCATCTGCTTCTGCATCTGAACTCATCTCTACGAAACCAAAGCCTTTTGATCGGCCTGTCATTTTGTCAGTGATGATAGTTGCTGAAACAACTGTTCCTGCTTTTGCGAACGCATCTGATAATCCTTGGTCAGTAGTATTGTATGAAATACCACCAACATATAACTTCTTTGCCATTATAAATTATGGGCTTATGAATAAAACGTAAGATTCGAATCCCCTATATCGAACAAAGAAACAAGTCTTACGTTCTTCTAGTAGATAACTCTTACGCGCCCAAGCATAGACGATTATGGGAAAAATGTCAAGTCTAGCGAGGAAATAAGCTATAAGTATACATGCATAGACTCTACATCCGCTTGACAATATTGAAATATAGTGTATGTTATTGAGCGTACCAAGCTTGTTCTTCATCATCGTCATTCCCCGACACCACACCTACACTTTTGCAAGGAGGCTCACTTGAGCAAGATCATCAGGCCAGCACAATATGTGCGAAGCATGTGCATCGTTGAGGGACACTTCCAGTATTCCGACGAGACTGAAAGTGTCCGGTTCCGATACCAAGAAGACGCCATTCCAATCCTGAAGAAGGCAAGGGATGACGGCAAGGTTGTGATTGAGGAGGTGCGTCATCTCATGGAATCAGTGATGTCTCATCTCCCACGGAAGACGACCACCAGCAACGGCGTCATCGACTTCGAGAAGACCGCCGGAGAGATCCTGGATGAGGTGGAAGCTCTAATTGATGAGGCTTCCGAGGAAATCGTACGAGAGGTGAAACGACAGAATGCGTCACGCCATGATGTGAGCAACAACTGAAGACTCAATCACCTCACCCACTCAATCATGATCGTGCGTCGACACTCATCACAACACCAGGACCCCGAGATTTTTGGGGTCCTTAAACATTTATGTGCTATTTATATGCTATAGTGCCAACATGAAAACATCTAAAACAAACAAAATAAACGAACCATTAAAGCCAGAATTTCCAATGAGAATAAATAAATATCTAGCTTTGAAAAAATACGCTACCCGAAAAGGTGGCGATGAACTCGTGGAAAAAAAGAAAGTTTATATCAACGGCCGACTTGCAGTGCTTGGCGACAAAGTACAAGAAAATGATCTAGTAGAAGTGCGCGGAGGAAGTCTAACAAAAAAATATGTCTACTACATATACAACAAGCCGGTTGGAGTGATCACCCACTCCCCTCAGCGTGGTGAGCAAGATGTCCTCAGTGCTACAAAACTAAATGGCGTCTTCCCTGTCGGCCGACTCGACAAGGACTCACACGGACTTTTAATACTTACCAATGACGGCCGTATCACAGACAAACTTTTAAACCCTGACTATATTCACGAAAAAGAATACATTGTAAAAACTCGCGAAAAATTGCGTGCAAATTTTAAAGAAAAAATGGAATCTGGTGTACGCATAGAAGGTACAGAAAGCTACACGACGAAGCCTTGTAAAGTAAAAGTAATAAACGATCACTTGTTTAGAATCATACTTACAGAAGGAAAAAAACATCAGATCCGCCGCATGTGCGTTGCACTTTTCAACGACGTGGTAGATCTAGAGCGAGTGCGCATCATGAATCTAGAGCTTGGCAAATTACCAAAAGGTAGCTACCGCGAGCTAAAAGGAGAAGAACTCAATGTGTTTATGAAAGGTTTGGGATTTTAGGTAACAAACAAAACAAAAGACCTTCGAAGGGGGTCGCGAGGCTGTCGAGCCGAGCGTTTCAGGATTTTTTAAGCTTCAAAAAATCCGTACCCTGAGAAGGTCTTTTGTTTTGTTGTTACCTACTTCTTCTTCGGCTCATCAATATCCTTGAAAGCACCTCTCATGTGTCTGATAGCCTCTACTATACTCTTTGAAAGTTCTGGAATCTTCTTTGCACCAAAAAGTAGAATGAAGATTATCGCAAGTATTATGAGCTCTCTAGTTCCTAATCCAAACATGTTGTTGTTTTTTAATATTAATTAAAATTGTAAATTCGTACAAAAAAACCAATGGCAATCCCATTGCTAATAATGATAGCCCATCAGTAGGTGGAAGTAAAGACACCAGAACGAACACCAAGAAGTAAGCAAAGCGCCTCTTTTGACTTAAAAAGTCTCGACTAATAATACCGATTTTTATTAGAGCCGTTAGTATAATTGGAAATTGAAATACCACACCAAGAAGTGATGACGTAATAAAAATCTGTGACAAAAAAGAGCTTACGTCCCATATATTTTGCACACCAAGACCGCTATTTATTTTTGCTAAAAGACCAAAAGAATAATAAAGAATCAAGAAACCATAAGAAAATCCTGACAGAAAAAATATAATACTAATAGGTACAGCTAGAAAAAACCATTTTTTCTCTCTATTGGTAAGTGCCGGAGAAGCAAAAGAGAAAATCTGAAAAACCACTATTGGTAGAGTTGAAATAATGGCTGAAAAAAAGCCGATATCCATTGCAACATCTGCAAATTGAAATGGAGAAGTAGTGGCAATAACCACACCACTCATTCTAAAGATATCTACTACACTTTTAATAATAAAAGCAGAAGAGAAAAAACCTATTATAAAAACAGCAAGAAAGAATATTGTAGAAAAATAGAGCTTCCTACGTAAATCCTCTAAATAAGGTAGAAACTTTTTAAAATTTTCTTTTAATCCATCCACCCCACTATTCTGACATTATGAAGATATTTCCGCCAGAGGCTTCTGGTATCTCAGACATCAATGTTTGACTACCTGACTCTTCCACCAAGACATCCTCTAAAGATCCAGAGTAAACAGCGGTTGGTATTTCCAGTAAAAAATCTTGCACCTCACCCTCATTAAAATTTACATCTGTAAGAGCCATAGCTTTTATCTAACGATTTGTTCTACAACATCTGATATTTTTTCTGCTGTTCTAGAGATTTGTTCTGCTTTTACGGTAACATCTTCTACCACAGACTGGACATCTTCTATTATGTTATCAGATGATGTGGTGGTAACTGGAGTGGTAGTAGACAAAGCGCCGTCCATAGAAGAAAGTGTTGGTTTGCGAGTCCTTTCTGGCTTTTTTGGTTTTTCTACAACAGGATCTTGTACTGCTGGCTCTTGTATTACAGGCTCTGATTCTTCTACAATATTTTTTTCTTCAACCCTAATTTGATCAAGAGAAGAAGAATCTAGGGTGCCACCATTCATCTGAGCCAAAAGCTCCTTGCTCATGCGCACATAAGATGCCGCTGAATGTGTAGATTCTGGGTCTACTTTTAAAATAGCTTCACCGAGCTCTGATGGCTCGTTAAATTTATAAACGAGACCGCCATATTTTATATATTGAGCCTGAAAAGAACCAGCTACCATACCCGGCTTACTAATATCAAAGAAATCTACAAGAGCAGTGTCTTCATAATCACCTGTAGGAGAAGCGACTCTTAAATTTTTATTCTCTATAATCTCTGAATTATTTTCTATGTGAATCATATTAGTTTTGAGTTAAAAGGGCTCTTACTTTTATATCATCAGCCAAAGATGTCGGTGTATAACGAATGTAAGTAGTTTCATTTCCCTTGTCTGTTGTATTGTATGAACCCCAGTTTTGACCATCATCAGTAGACTTCTCAAATGTTCCAGAAGCAGATGCTGTGGTTGTATCATCCAAAATCAAACCATCTGTCTCTGCATTATATAGTCGTATTCTGAGAGTCGGCACAGTACCACCAAACGCTGTTGAAAATCTCCATGCAAAACGCTTGCTTGTAATCGAAGATTGCGCAACAGACGGCTGATAATGACTGTCTGTTGTATTGTCCTCGTATGTACAACACAAATTGAAAACTCTATTTGGTATACATGTGGCACCAATTAATCTAAACTCTATAGCAAATTGTACAGTAGATGCTGGTGTTGCTTCTGCCAAATCCCCCGTCTGATCTACTAGTGTCCAAGTTCCAGAATCATCATCTATTCCAGTAGTTCTATAATAAATACGAATCGGCTCTGTAGGCATAGTGAGACCACCTGATCCCAAATATCCGACATCGTTGATATACACACGAGAAAGTTTTGTAGCGTTTGTGGTAGAAAGCTCAGGTGTAACAAGTCTTTGTTTTACCGTCCCGTCAGCATACTGCCAATCAGCACCAAGTGGTACTGAATACATTATGTTTGTAGTAGAAGCTGTACCAGTACGTGCCATATATACCAATCCTCCCTGTGACCATACAGACAAAGCAGCACCCTGAGGATTTGGATGAGGTGTAGAATCAGAATCTGCTGTAGATTGATCTTGCTGGGCACTATCTGTCAAAAATATGTGATCAAAAACATAAGAACCAGAAGAATCATACTTTGTAATATAAGCACGATGGTGAGCTGTAGTACCTCCAGCACCTGTAGATGTGATAATAAGTCTGTCTATTTGATCAGCAATTTCTACAGATGTCATAAGACTCGAAGCGGTATATGTACCAGTACCTCCAGTAGGTATTTCGGTCATAGAATCAGATACCCACGTTGAGCTTCCCTGAACAATAGCAGAAAGGGGTGCCCTATGAATACGAGTTGTGGCAGCAAAATATAAACATTTAACACCAGATCCTGGACCGTGGGACAAAGTTCCTATTCTTCCGTTGTTTGTCTGAGAAACTGTACCTGTAACAGTCTGTGTACCAGTAGTAAGCATCCAGCCACAAGCCGACTTACCTGCTGCCACGTTTCCTAATGTGTTTAAATTTGCACGAAAATTGTATTTATATACCTGAGGTGTCGTACCAGCCTGGACCTCAATAATATATGCATGTTGTTCAGTCCAACTCACTCTATCATCAATAGCCAAACCACCAGAAATACCGTTTCCACCCACTATCACATACGCAGTACCTCCAGAAACTGTTGCTGCAGAAGAAATGGTGAGTGATGTAGTAGAACCAACCGCCGTAATAGTATACCAAGTAGTAATAGAAGCTGGATTTGTAGATCCAAAACCAATCATACAACCCAAGTGTGTTGCAGCTGCCCAAGAAGTACCGCTTCCTGTAACTGTAGTAGAAGAAGGCACTGTTACGGTACCAGTAGAATATAGAGAGTCCAAATCAACCAAACAATATACAGCTTTTGTTTTGTCTACTGTAGTCGCGGCAGCGATAGTAGTACCTCCAACAGCAAAATCATCATAAGAGAGACCATTTACCACCGCCAAACCTCCAGCAGCAACCACCACAGCAGTGGTGGCTGTCAGCACCTTTAAATCTTCTATAACATAAGCAGTGCTTGAAGCTATGGAAATGTTTGCAGCAGTACCTCCAGTACCACTGGCAGTAACGTTTGTTTGAATAGTAATAGAAGTATCGCCACCGACGGCATTTATATAATACCAAGTAGATATTTGAGTGGGATCTGTACTACCAAAACCAATTCTTGAACCAATGGCAATACGATCAGCAGACCAAGTAGTACCGCTACCTGTCACCGTAGCACCAGAAACACCGACTGTTCCTGTGGTGTATGTGTCATATATCACACGCATACCTCTGATGGTTTGATTACCTCCTCCAGAAGGATATGTAATGGTAATAAAACCTCTCCAAGAAAAAAGTGATGTCGATCTATTGTATTCAAAACAAGTAATACGACGAGTGGCAGCCGCTGTGGCGTTGTCAGCCAAAAATACCCAATCTTTTTGTAATTCTTTATTTATAACGTAAGATGTTCCGCCAGCTATTGTGCCAGCAGAAGAGGATATTGTAATAGAAGTATTTGAAGGAACAGTGCTTATGGTATACCAGGTTGTGATTGACCCTGGATCTGTACTGCCAAAACCAATTTGCGCACCGATTGGTACACCGTTTGAAATCCATGATGTACCACTACCTGTTACAGAGGTGCCTGAAGCAGATACAGTACCAGTGCTATAATAACCTCTCTTATCAGCCCAAGAAATAACGTGTGGATAAATAGCTGGTATAGCTGTACCGGTTTCGTTGGGTCTAGCGACACCGATTTTTGTTGGTCCGGCAAATTTGTCTGTTGAAGTCGCGCCTGTGTATTGCTGAATCAAGTCACCCAAAACTGTTTTTGTAGAATCATAGACGGAATACGGTGTTGTCGTGCCGGTAAATAAATGTTCTATCGCTCTTTTCGCCATAATTTTTTTAATTATACACTATTATACTTCTAAATAATCCACATTTATCTGCACAGTAGTCGTACCACTGATAGCGCAATAAAAAACTTCATTCACACCACCTTCTATATAGTTGGGATGGTTGTTGGAACCATACAAACCACCAGTTTTTGGTGAAATATATTTTTCTTTATCTGTGCCACCAGATGTAAAACGGAAAGAAACATAAGTGGCATCAGCACTCAAAGAAAAACGTGTACTATATATACGCAACTTTTTACCAGAAGATGGTGTAACCACCGTGCCAGACGAGCTCAGGCTTGTTGTGATTTTGTTTACCCCCTGACCGCTTAGCAAACTCTGCAAACTTTCTTCTGTGGCTGGATTTATACGAGTATTTGAATCATCTTTTAACCCAACAACACTAGAAGAAGGAGTGCTTCCCATGATGAGAGCGTCTGCTTTCTTGGGAAACATTGTTGCAGCAAACACACCTACTCCAGCTGTACCAAGTACTTTCAAGAAAAGGCGCTTATCGAAATCGCCAATAGCCGGTACACTTTCACCGTTTTCTTTTTTTATTTTTCCTTTCCTAATTAAACGAAAAGAAAATTTATTTGGTGCAAAGGAAAACATAAAAACTATAAATATCATAACATGTTATTTGAACAAATAAATGAAAAATCTGTGGATATATTTCTTTACTAATCAGTTTGAATCAAATATTATTGAATCAAATATTCTCATGAAAAAAACACTACCCTTTTTTGCATTTTGCATTTTATTTTTTGGGTTGTTTTTGTCTTTTTCAAATACAGCAAAAGCGGACTATCAAAGAGCTTCTCTTGGTGACACTATTACTATAGGTGAGTTTGTTTATGATGATGATTTTGTAGCAACAACTACTGCTGGCTGTACTCTGACTATCTACGATCCTTCTGGAAGCGTAAAATTAAACGCTGGTGCAATGACAGCCAATGCAAATGGTTGGACATACTACAATTTTTCTATTGGTGCTGGAGAAAGTGAGGGCAATTGGCCTACTTATATGACGTGTGGGAACATTTCTAACGGTGATTTAGTGAAAGTAAATAAAACCTTTACAGTCGGAGCGACAATAGCTGCTACAAGTACCATAGCGAATGCTGTTTGGAACAGTACTACTCGTACACTTAGCTCCTTTGGTAGCTTAGTTTCTGATGTCTGGTCAAATTCTGTACGTACTCTAACAAGTGGAGCGCTCACATCTGGCTCTCTCGCAACACTTTCTGACGTACAGACAGCGACAAGTAGTTTGGCTTCAGCGATCACAGCTGGTACAAGTGCTGTAAACAGCAACACAAGCTCAGTGGTGACAACAGCTACATCTAGTTTGGCTGCTGTAATCAACGCAAATACCAATAGTGCGACAGCGAATATGGTGACTGATGTAAACGCAAACACTGACGCAGAGATCGCAACAGCTTCATCAAGCTTGTTTGCAACAATTCCTGCAGTGATTTGGTCATATAGTGGTAGAACACTCACCTCTTTCGGCACACTTGCGTCTGATGTCTGGTCAAACTCTGTACGTACTCTAACAAGCGGAGCACTCACAAGCGGAAGTCTCGCAACATTGTCTGACGTACAGACAGCGACAAGTAGTTTGGCTGCTGTCGTAAACTCAAACACTGACTCAAGGGTTGCAACAGCTTCATCTAGTCTAGCCGCGGTTATTAATGCGAACACAAACAGCGCTACTGCAAACATAGTAACTGACGTAAATGCAAACACTGATGCTGAGATTGCAACGGCCTCATCATCTCTATTCGCTACACTTCCCGCAACAATCTGGTCATATAGCGGAAGAACACTTACATCTTTTGGTACGCTCGTAGCTGATGTGACATCTAGTGTCTGGTCAAATTCTGTACGTACTCTAACAAGTGGAGCGCTCACATCTGGCTCTCTCGCAACACTTTCTGACGTACAGACAGCGACAAGTAGTTTGGCTTCAGCGATCACAGCTGGTACAAGTGCTGTAAACAGCAACACAAGCTCAGTGGTGACAACAGCTACATCTAGTTTGGCTGCTGTAATCAACGCAAATACCAATAGTGCGACAGCGAATATAGTGACTGATGTAAACGCAAACACTGACGCAGAGATCGCAACAGCTTCATCAAGCTTGTTTGCAACAATTCCTGCAGTGATTTGGTCATATAGTGGTAGAACACTCACCTCTTTCGGCACACTTGCGTCTGATGTCTGGTCAAACTCTGTACGTACTCTAACAAGCGGAGCACTCACAAGCGGAAGTCTCGCAACATTGTCTGACGTACAGACAGCGACAAGTAGTTTGGCTTCAGCGATCACAGCTGGTACAAGTGCTGTGAATAGTAATACAAATAGTAGCGTTTTAACTGCTAGTACATCTCTTGCTTCAGCGATAAGCGCAATCGGCGGAAGCTCTGGCTGGACAACAGTAATGTCAGACTTCAACGAAGTTCAAGCTGGCGAAACATACAGAGCTAGAATTGAAATCAGAAATAACAACAGTGTTCCTACTTCCCCATTTGCTACACCAACAATCACACTTTACGATCCTCTCAGAAATGTAACAGTATCAAATGTTGCGATGTCATCTGTAGGAACCGGTATATATGAATACACATATTCTGTAGCCTCTGGTGCGACTCAGGGCGTATGGGAAAGTGTTATAAGTACACAAGTTGAAAGTGGTAAAACACTTACAAACAACGATTACTGGCTAGTAGCTGGCTCCCCTGCTCAGGTAATTATAAATAGTGTTACAGCAAACTCAGTCTCTGATATCAGCGCAAACGTAACAATTACAAACGAAGGTCTAGCTGGATATGAATACCAATACGAATGGTGCGTTGTATCTAGCGCATCAAACTCTTGTGGCGGTGGAGACGATGAATATCACGCAACAGGTGCTAAATTTATAAACCCAGGAGAAGATTGGAATACAAACCTTACAGCGACAGTTGATTCTGCAGGAGATTATTATTTCAAACTCATAGTGTACTTCGGTACAGATTCTTCAGGATCATCTAGAACATTCACAGTCAGTGGGGGTGGTAGCTCCGGCGGTGGCGGTGGTGGCGGCGGAAGTAGTGGTGGCGGAAGTTCATCATCAGGTAATACCGGCTCATGTAAAGGTGCAGATTTCAACTCCGACAACATAGTAAACTCTGTAGATTTCTCTATCTTGCTTGCTTTTTGGAAAAATATAGCGCCATTTCAAAACGAATGTGTAGATATAAATCAAGACAGCACAGTCAACTCTGTTGATTTCTCAATACTTCTTTCACAATGGGGCACTTCCGGAAGTGTTATATAAATTGAAAATCATGAATAAAAAACTTTTACAAAAGATCACCGCGCGCATAGCCATAACATTACTTTTCGTATTTGCAATACCCTCTTATGCAAATGCAGCAAAAATATTTGTTGACCTACCAGAAAAACCAATCAGCGTTGGCAACACAAGTATCATAAAAGTAATGCTTGATACGGCCGAAGAAATAAACGCAATAGAAGGTGAAATAAAGTTTAGTACACCAAAAGATGTGGTTTCTATAAATACAGGTGGATCAATCTTTGACTTATGGCCAAGAAAACCATCACTAGATATTAATAGCGACAAAATATCTTTCGTTGGTGGTACCACAGCTGGAGTATATGGAAAATCTCTGAGACTTTTCACAATAGCAGTAAAACCAACAAACACAGAGCCAATAAAAATAAACCTAGTAAATGCAACAGCATTTCTAAATGACGGTAAAGGTACAAAAACCGCAGTTTCAGGTGACTCTATTCAAATACCAGTGCAAATATCAGGAACAAACGAAAATGAACTCGTGTCGCTCACAAATAACGATAAAACTCCACCAAATAAATTTAATATAGATTTTGGAAGCACCCATTCTCTATTTGATGGTAAATATTTTATCAGTTTCTTTACTACAGATAACGACTCTGGAATAAACAGATACGAAATAACAGAAGGAAATCGCGCACCAGTGAGATCAGGAAGTCCTTATGTTTTACAAGACCAGAGTCTCTCTAGTCTTATTACAGTAAAAGCAATAGATAATGCGGGTAACGAAAGGACATCAACCTTTAATCCACAAAACAGCAAGCCTTGGATGAAAATTATTAGTATAATCATATTTATATTGATAGTATTTTTTGGATTTTGGAAATTCTACAAAAATAAATAAATGAAAAGGAAAATATTTATCTATGCAATAATACTCTGCCTATCTTTTATCCTTCCATCAATAGCGAGTGCAGCAGATATGTACTTGGTATTGGACAAATCCCAAGTATCAATAAATGGTACTTTTACAGCAACCGTATACATATCGACTGACGAAGTAAAAGTAAACAACGCAGAAGGAAGTCTATTCTTCCCTGCTGATACATTGAGTGTTGATTCTGTCACCACAGCTGGCTCAGTCATGACAATGTGGATTGAACAACCAACATTTTCCAACACAAGCGGAATAGTATCTTTCAATGGTGGCGTACCCAATCCTGGATATTCTGGACAGACTGGAAATATATTAAAAGTAAACTTTAGAGCAAAAAAAGCAGGTGTTGCTAGCTTATCTTTTGGCTCATCTGCAATTAGAGCAAATGATGGAAAAGGAACAAATGTATTTTCACAAGCCAGAGGTGGCTCTATAACAGTCTCTGGAACACCCGTGACTGTGCCTGTGACACCAACAACCCCTGTTTCACTACCGAAAGCTCCAAATATAACCTCTCCAGATATGCCTAACGCTGATTCTTGGTACAACACAACATCTGGAAACTTTACTTGGGATATACCTTCTGGAGTATTAGCTGTTCAGCTCGTATTGAGTAAATTCTCTGACACAGTACCGTACGTAAATTATCAGCCAGCAATAAAGACAAAGACCCTTGAAAATCTACCGGAAGGAAAACTATTCATAAACGCTAGATTTAGAAACTCATCTGGATTTGGACCTATAGCAAGTAGAAAAATACAAATAGATCTTACAAAACCAACAGATCTAAATATATACTCAAAAACTACAGAAGAAGACACAATTTCTCTTTCAGTATCTGCAAAAGATGCACTATCTGGAGTATCTAAATACGAAGTATATTTAGGAGAAGAAAAAATAGCAGAAGCAAATGTTGAGTCTGATTCTGAACAAGAAATAATCTTATCTCCTCTACCTTCAGGAAGAAAAGATATTACTGTAAAAGTGTTTGATAAGGCTGGCAACAACACAGAATCAACAGTTTCTATAAACTCACCTGTCACAAAGATACCAAAAATCACTACTTACCCAGAATTCATACAGGTAGACTCAAAATTTGAAGTCCAAGGAAAATCATTCTACGGAGAGTCAGATATAGTCGTATGGATAAAAGAAGAAGGACTTGAAGCTAAAAGCTACACAGTAAAATCCAATCCTGATGGCATATTCTCATTTAATACAGAACCAATAAGAAACATCGGTAATGTATCAGTGTGGGCAGAAACAATAAGAACAGACAAAGTAAAAAGCGATCCTTCAGAGAAAGTCTTTGTAAATGTAAGGGAAACAAAGGCGGTGTGGTTTGGTACAAAAACAATACAAATAATCTCAATAGGTATAACTGTTCTGGTATTGATACTTCTATTTATCCTATTAATACTATTCATCATCAGAAAATCACACAACCTAAAGCGTGAGATGGAAAAAGATAAGACAGAAACAGAACAAGAGATGCATGCAGTATTTGAATTACTCAAAAAAGACTTGAGACGATACCTAAAGATGCTTGAAAAAGCTAGCTCAAAGAGAGAGCTTACAGAGGAAGAATACAAAATATTCGTAGAACTTTCAGAAGAAATGGAGGGCGGAGAAAGATACTTAGCAAAGAAAATAAAAGATATAGGCTGAAAATATGGAAAGTAAACAGTGGGATGTCATAGTAGTAGGTGGTGGACCCGCTGGAATGATGACAGCTGGGCGTGCAGGAGAGCTTGGTGCAAAGGTATTGTTGATTGAAAAAAATGACTCTCTAGGCAAAAAACTTCTGATTACAGGAGGCGGCAGATGTAATGTTACAAACGCACAACTAAACGTCAGAAAGTTTTTAGAAAAATATAAAGACAATGCAAAGTTTTTGTTTTCTGCTTTCTCACAATGGGATGTAGAAAAAACTCTAGATTTTTTCCATATAAGAAAAATGGATACAAAAGTGGAAAATGAAGGGCGTGTTTTCCCTGTAAGTGATAGTGCTCAATCTGTCTGGGATGTGCTGGTAGATTATGTTCGCGCCGGCGACGTCAAAGTGCTCTCCAACTCCCCCGTCACAGAGATAGTCCTGGACAAAGAGGTGCTGGCGGTAAAGAAAAATCTCGCCGGCGCTTTAGAGAAAATTGTCGGCGTAAAAACAAAGAGCGGAGATGTGATATATGGCAAAAATATAGTGATCGCGACCGGAGGCACTTCCCGTCCAGAAACTGGTTCTACCGGAGATGGATATAAATGGCTTAAAAAAATAGGACATACAATAATAAATCCAACTCCGTCTCTCGTACCAATAGCCGTAAAAGACAAATGGATTTCTAGAATAGCTGGAGTGAGTTTGCCTAATGCAAAAATAACGACTTTCCAAAATGGAGAAAGACAAGCTGTTCACAAAGGAAAGATACTTTTCACACACGTCGGACTAAGTGGACCGGCTATATTAAACATGAGTAGCGAGATTGGTGAACTCTTAAAATACGGCGAAGTTGTGATTTCGCTAGATTTAATACCAAGCCTAGACCACGGACAACTAAACACAACACTTCAAGAAATCTTTAAAGAAAATTCAAACAAAAAGTTCAAAAACTCTTTAAATAAATTACTGCCATCTGCCATAGCTTCAGTAATTGTAGATTTTTCCGGCATAGATCCAGATATACAATGCAACAGCATAACGAGAGAAGAAAGAATGCGTCTTATAAACCTTTTAAAAGGCCTAAAACTCAACGTAGATACACTCCTAGGAACAGACAAAGCAATTATTACAAACGGCGGAGTCGTACTAGATGAAGTTGATTTTAAAACAATGCAATCACGCATTTTCTCAAATCTTTATCTTGTAGGAGATGTTTTAAATATAGACAGACCTTCTGGAGGATATAGCTTGCAACTATGCTGGACAACTGGTTTTGTGGCTGGTTCGAACGCTGCTAAGGTTTTAGAAAAATAGGACAGATAAACAAAGTATCTAAAAAGGGGGTCGTGAGCGCGACGGCGCGAACGCTTCAGGACTTTTTGAAGCTTCAAAAAGTCCGTACCCTTTTTAGATACTTTGTTTTGTATTTTATTTTTCTAGATCCAACACTTCATCTATTCTTATCTTCTTTACAAAATCCGGCACGTGACTCACTAGCACCATCGCGCCCTCGTATTTATCTAGCGCCTCAGCTATCACCGGCAAATGTCGAAAGTTTATATGATTGGTCGGCTCATCGAGAATCAAAAGCCCAGGCTTTTGTAGTACCAGTCGCGCAAAAGCCACGAGTCCTTTTTGCCCCTCGGACAAATCCCCTATTTTTGTATGAATCATATCTGCTGTAATCAAAAATCCAGCCGCTACAGATCGCATTGTCTCTTCTATGTGTTTATCCATCACAGAAAGTAATGAGTCATACACAGTTTGGTTGAAATCAAGCGTAGAAAAATCTTGTCTATAATATCCCACTCGCACACCCTCTGATATTGTAGTACCCTCTTCTGTGCCATTTGCTATGGCCTCGAGCAAAGTACTCTTACCGATTCCATTTGGGCCCTTGAGCAAAAGATGCTTATTGCGTCGCAAGGTTATTTTTGTCTTTCGACGAAGTGGCTTATGAGTTTTTAGATTGATTGTGCCAAAAGAAGATATATTTAAAATATCACCCACAAGCTCTGGCTGATGTGGTATGCGAAAAGAGCGGATGACTTTATCTTCGCGTCTGATATCTACCATTTCCTCCTCCAGCTCTTCTGCTTTATCGCGCATTCTACGAGCTACGAGTCGCATTTGTCCTCCTTTATTTGAGAAAAAGTTGGCTTTGTCTTTGTTGGCCTGAATCTCTTTTGCCAGCTGAGCGTTTTTTCTGTTTTCTTTTTCTACACGTGCTGTGATTTGAGCTACTACGTCAAAATAGTTGCCGACATACTGCTCTATCTTTTTTGTAAACACATTGAGGTAAAGGACACCATCTGTAAAAGCATTGAGGAAATCCGCATCATGGGAGATCACTATCACCGTCTTATCATATGAAATGAGAAACTGAGTCAAATGTTCTATACCGGCCTTATCTAGATTGTTTGTAGGCTCATCGAGGAGTAAAATATCTGGATCTTGTATCAAAGCTGCAGCAAGTAGTAGACGCGCCTGCTGACCACCAGAAAAAGATTTTATAAGCCTATCGTGTGGAGCATGCAGATTGACCACTTCTAGCACCGCATCTATTTTAGGATCGATATCATATATTTTTCCACTACCTTTTCGCAAACCGGCCTTTACGGCATCCTCAAAAGCTTTGAGAAAAAAATCTCGCACAGATAGCTCTAACTCATCGCGAGGTATGACCTGATGCGCTGTAGCTATAGTCATTCCATTTGAGACGATTATTTTTCCGCTCGCAGGCTTGAGCTCTTTGGTGATAAGTTGAAAAATGGTGCTTTTGCCAGCGCCATTTTGTCCCATTATTGTAATCTTGCTACCACGACGAACCGAACAATCTACTTCATCGAGTATCGGCTTGTTGTGCCCATAATCAAAGCTCACTTCCTCAAAGCGCAAAACTACATCTTCTTTGCTTCCGGGTTTAGACATAGACTTGAGATTACTGTATTTTTGTAGCAAAAACAAGAATATTTATGAGGATCATTAGTATGCCGGATATGAGCACGGCGCCAGCAGCAACGTCTTTTGTATCTCTTGCATGGGGATGAAAATCAGGAGAAGTCAGATCCATGTCTATTTCGATGGCAGTATTGAAAGCTTCGGCTGTAAACAAAAGTCCTGCTACAATCACAAGTGCCAGCCATTCTACTGATGTTACTTGAAAATAAAAGCCAGCCCCAAAAGAAATCAGACATAGAAAAACATGCACCCAAGCATTATGTGTCGTTTTAAAAAATAGCCTCAGCCCACGCCAAGCGTGACCCACACTTTTTACCCTCTTTTCTATAGAAAATCTCTCTGTTCCATTATTCATACCTCTATTATATTAAATCCCCATTTATTTGCTATAATACCCAAAATGGACGACAAATTTACAAAACCTTACGACCCGCAGTCGACAGAAGGACGGATATATAAAGAGTGGGAAAGCTCTGGTTTTTTCAATCCCGACAATTTACCCGCTCGACACAAAGATCCTTTTACCATCATCATGCCTCCACCAAATGCCAACGGCGACCTGCACGTAGGCCATTCTCTTTTCATTACCCTAGAGGACATCATGACCCGCTACAAAAGAATGCGAGGATATCGCGCTCTCTGGATACCTGGCGCAGATCATGCAGGCTTTGAGACACAGATAGTATATGAAAAAAAGCTAGAGAAAGAGGGTCGCTCTCGTTTCAAGATGGACCCACAGGACCTATACAAAGAGATCTACGACTTTACTATTGCCAACAAAGCGACGATGGAAAATCAGGTGCGATCTATGGGTGCGTCATGTGACTGGTCTCGCGAAAAATTTACTCTTGATCCAGAGGTCATAAAAAAAGTGGGCGAGACATTTAAAAAAATGTACGACGACGGTCTCGTGTACCGTGGCAATAGAATGGTCAACTGGTGTACAAAGCATCAGACTTCCCTTTCAGATGTAGAGACAGAAACAAAAGAAATGTCTGACAAACTTTACTATATAAAGTACGGACCGCTCACCGTAGCGACTGTGCGTCCAGAGACTATGTTTGGTGACGTGGCTGTAGCGGTCAATCCAACAGACAAAAGATACAAAAAGCTCATCGGCACAGATATCGTGGTGGAGACACCTATCGGTGAAATGACCCTACGTGTCGTCGGCGATGAAATGGTAGAAAAAGATTTTGGTACTGGTGCGCTAAAAATCACACCAGCCCATGATAAAAATGATTTTGAGCTGGCGGAGCGACATGGTCTGCCATCTGTAGAAGTCATAGACAAGCTGGGCAAGCTAAATGAAAAGACTGGTAAATACGCTGGCATAAAAATAGCAGAGGCTCGCAAACAAGTCGTAGCCGATCTCGAGTCTATGGGTCTCATAGAAAAAGTAGAAGACTACGTGCATCCAGTACCGACTTGCTATAAATGCAACACGACCATAGAGCCCCGCCAGCTACCACAATGGTATGTAAAAATGAAACCTCTTGCAGACAAAGCCCTACAAGCAGTAGAAGATGGTCGTATTACTTTTTACTCTGACAACTACAAAAAAATATTTACCTACTGGATGCAAAACACAATAGACTGGAATATTTCCCGTCAGATAGTTTGGGGTATACAAATACCCGCAAAAATCTGCACAAAATGCGGGCATGGTTTTCCTGATCTTAAAAATACCGTATCCAAATGTCCAAAGTGTGATGGTGAAGCTGTGCAAGACACAGACACTTTTGATACTTGGTTTTCTTCTGGTCAGTGGCCACTTTTGACACTCGATTTTCCAGAAGGAAAAGATTTCAAGGCCTTCTACCCTACTGACGTAATGGAGTCTGGCTACGATCTCATTTTTAAATGGATTCCTCGTATGGTTATCTTTGGCCTATATCTAGCCGGCGATGTGCCTTTTAAAAACGTTTACATGCACGGGCTTGTAAACGACTCAAAGGGCAAAAAGATGAGTAAGAGTAAAGGAAACGTCATCAATCCGCTCGATATGACTGCAAAATACGGCACAGATGCACTGCGCATGGCTCTTGTGGTAGCCAACCCTCCGGGCTCAGATACGTCACTCGATGAAAATAAAATAAAGGGCTACAAAAACTTTGCAAACAAGGTTTGGAATATTTCACGCTTTGTATTTTCAAATACAGAAGGTATTACTTTAGACACAAAAAATATCACGACAGAAAAAGACAAAGAATTGTTGCGTGAACTTTCAGATATTCTAAAAGAAATCACAAGTGATTTTGATGAATTCCGCTTTCATTTAGCATCAGAAAAAATCTACCACTATATATGGAACCGTTTTGCAGACGTCATACTAGAAGAAAGTAAACCGATATTATCTGGCTCAGACTTAGAATCAAAACTTTCTAGACAAAATACCCTTCTTGAAATACTTAGAAAATCTTTGATAACCCTCCACCCTTTCATGCCATTTATTACAGAAGAGATTTGGTCACACATGCCATGTGAAAAGACAGATCTTTTGATGATACAAGATTGGGATTAGTTTAAAATTATTATATGCTTCCAAAACAAAAAGAAAAAAGACCCTATAGATTGTTGTATATGACTATAGGATCTTTTTTCTTAATCTCAGGAATCTTATCCTCTTTTTTACTCTACAACAGAACAGACTCATCTCAGAGTAATCATTTGATGGAGAGAGTAAATACCATTGCTGAAATCTTATCAAAAGAAGACATACTTGACCTTTCAGCTAGCCAAGAAGACTTAAAAAAAGACTCGTACAATAATCTTAAAAAGATTTTAATAAATATTAGGAAAGTAAATACAGATATAAGATTTATATATCTCATTGGTCAAGATGAATCAAAAAAACTTTTTTTCTATGCCGACTCAGAAGATCCGAATTCTGTAGACTATTCCCCACCAGGACAAAGTTATCAAGAGGCCTCAGATTATATGTACCTCATATTTCAAGACGGTAAAAGTAGATCAGAGGGTCCTTCTAGGGATAGGTGGGGTATATGGTTTTCTGGCTACGCACCAATAAAAAACTATGACGGAAAAGTGATAGCTATGGTCGGAATGGATATACCGGCAGTAGAATATTTACTAAACAACATAGCATTCGCCTCTATCCCTATTTTAATTTCACTTATTATTCTTTTGACTATCTATTTTTTGAGATACGCGCAAAACAAAGAAGAAAAATACCTAAGGATGAAAGAAGAGTTTGTTTCCATAGCGTCCCATGAAATACGCACACCTCTAGTAGGCATAAAATGGGCACTTGAAGACATACAACAAAAAGATTCTTCAATGGACACAAATACACGATCAACATTAGATTTAATATACATAAACTGCATAAATCTAATCAGAGATACCAACGACCTACTCAGTATAAACACACCAAACGAAGCAATAAAGAGAAGTCTGAAAAAAGAAGACGTAAATATAAAAAAATTCTTTGAAGAACTAAAAGAGAGTCTAACCCTAAGTGCGCTTGAACACAAAGTATCTGTAAATATAAAAAATAAGATAGCAGACGAATACAGTATTTTTACAGATAAAAAAAATCTACGCCAGATTTTTACCAATTTACTAGGCAATGCAATCAAATATTCAAAACCAAATACAAATATAGATATCTTTTATTCAAAAAATGAAAAGTGGCATATTTTTAAAATAAAAGATCAAGGACAAGGAATAGCCGAAGAAAATATAAAAAAGGTTTTTGAAGGTTATTTTAGAACAGAAAAAGCAACTGAATCCAAACAAGTTGGTACTGGTATAGGCCTTTATCTTACAAAAAAGATGGTCAACTCAATGAACGGAGAAATAGAGTTAGAATCAAAAATAGACGAGGGGTCAACATTTACAATAAAGCTACCGATAAACTAAGATTTAATTCTTCTACTTTTATATGTTTTCACCAGCTCAAATATAACCGGCAAGAAAGATAGGAAAATGATTATCAGTATCACTTCCGATAAATAATTTTTTATACCCGGAAAAATATTTCCCAAGAAAAATCCTGAGAAAAGCATAATTGAAGGCCAAAGTATTCCTCCAATAATATTGTAAGAGACAAAAGTCCTGTAATTCATATTTGCAACACCGGCAAAAATAGGAGCTAGTGTGCGCACGATAGGCACAAATCTAGCAAGTATTATTGTTTTCTTTCCATATTTGTCATAAAAAGCCTGAGTCTTGTCCAAATAACTTTTTCTAAAAAATAAAGAATTTTCTTTGCTAAAAATAGCTGGACCAAACTTTCTACCAGAAAAATAACCAAAACTATCTCCCAAAATCGCCGCAGACACAGATAAAATCCAAAGAATTAATATAGAGAAGGAACCCTTTGATGCAAAAAGTCCTAAAGTGAAGAGTAGAGAATCCCCCGGCAAAAATATTCCTAGCAAAAATCCAGACTCAGCAAAGATGGTGACAAAAATGCCGAGATATCCTGAAGCAATAATAATATTTTGCAGAGTCTCCATGATTATAATGGTTCTACTGTATTATATCTGATCTCCAAAGAATCATATCTATTTCCCTATTTCCATCAAACTTCCAATCTGTCTTTTTTGGACACCTGTCTTTGTCGCTGTTACTTATTACCTTATTATCACCCACATAAAAACCAATGTGCGAATGGCCATCTTTCTTTTTCCAAACAACCACACTACCCACCACAGGCTCATCTATAGTCTGCCAGCCACTGTCTTTTAATTTTTTCACAGTAGATTCCACTGTGGCATGAGGAGAATCTATATATTTACATAAAAACAAAACAGACGATACAAAAAAAGCGCATGATAAATCACCGTCTTCTGTTGCATCTTTTTTCACTCCGTCCACCTCGATAAAAAGATTCTTAAACATATAAGAACCAACAGAATTTTCAATCATAGCCAAATACGTATCAAACTGAAGTAATTTAGTTTTTGCCATAGTATTCTATGAGAGCTTTTACTCCCAGTAAATTTTGATCAAACTCAACCGACTCATGAGTTTTTAATTCTACAGTAAGTGTGGGGATGCCAATAGTAGTAAGCCAACCATCAGAAGCACCGTTTACTTCATAGCTATCAAAAGTCTTTTGAGCTACATACCCAGAAGCGTTGGCGTACAGATCCATTATCTCGAGCGTCTTAGGTAAAATAACACCCTTACAATCTCCGGCATACACAGCATTTGCCTGACTATGCCAAAAAACAGCACCGACTGGATTATTTTTTACAAAAAACTGTTGTAGAGTTTTTGATTCTGGTTCGGAAAAAGGCTCAGTACCAGCACTTACTTTTTTTGAACGCCATGTAGCTTCTGGTTTCCAATCGCAATCAAAGTTTCTGTTTAAATCAACCTGATTTGCATTGAAACGTGCAGACACTAGAATATTTTCATCTTTTGAAACATCCCCTACCTCAAATCTACCTTCCTTGCCCACGACCTTATAAACAGCGTCAGGATTGGCAGAAGGTATTACAGAAATACTGAGACTGGATGGAATCACTGCGGGATTTTTTTCTAAATAATCCATTACCTGATATGCGAGCAAAACACTGTTCCACTCATATCCACCGTGGATACCGCCCACAAGGACCAACTTTTTCTGACCGGAACCATATGTAAAACTTTCTATATCCCTACCTTGTACTGACTTTCCTATCACCTCTCTCCTTATTTCTTCTTTTTTACTTTCTTCTACTTTTACAGGAGCCACCGCCTCTTTTTTATTTAAAAAGAAAAAAGTAGCGACAGCAAGACCAAAAACCACAACTACAAGAAAAATAAGGGTTGTGGTTTTTTTAAAATTAGAGATCATTATTTATTCTGATTTGCTGTAATAATCAATCAAAGCCTTTAGACCAGCGAGATTTTTTGTCCAATCAGTATCTGTGTGATTTGTAAGGAGAACACTGATAGCCGGAACATTCTTTTTAGCAAGCCAATTTACCATATCTCCAGTAATCTCATAGAAATCAAAATCAGCATAAGCTTTGTATCCTGAAGCATCAGCATATTTTTTCAAAATAGAATTTGTCTCTGTAGATACACCGTTGTGACAACTTGATGCAAACACTCCACCAGCAGCACTATAGAAAGCGACTACGGCTGTAGGATTATTCGTATCAATATAATTTTTTAGAGCTAAAGTTTCTGGCTCAGAAAAAGCACTGCTACCACCGCTCACTTTCTTGTTTTGCCATACACCAGAATCTTGCCAATCACAATCAAAATTTCGATTTAGATCTACTTCGTTTGAATTAAATCTTCCAGCCACTGTCTTTGCTGTATCTGTTGGTACATTTGATTGTGTAAATGTGCCAGTAGTACCCACTGTCTTTTTTAGACCATCAGGATTTAATACAGGAATGATAGTTACTTTTACATTTGAAGGCACAGCTGTCGCATTCTTTTTCAAATAATCCATCATTTGTTGTGCCAACAAAACTGTGTTCCAAGCATATCCTCCATGAATACCCGCTATAAACAAAATCTCTTTTTCACCAGTTCCAAAACGATATGCTTTTATATCATTACCATCTACAGATTTACCAATAGAAACTTCTGGAGCATTTTTCTGATCATCTTTTACTTCTGTTTCAGCTGGCGCTACAGGCGTCTCTTCTACAACAGGATTATTTTCTACAGGTTTTTTAACATCACCACCTTTTGTAAAATAGTAAACTCCAAAGCCCGCTAATAATAAGATCACCAATACTATTATTGATTTTTTCATATACAACCATTTTACCACACTTAGACCACCCCCTTCATACTTGACCAAAATACACGGTCGTTTTGCTATTTTTTACCAATTTTCTTTCTATATATAAAAACAGTCATCAAAATGTTGGTGCAAATCATTGCTATAGAGTGAAAAGTTGTGGCAACGTTGTATGTTTGGATAGAAAAGAGTGTCAAAATATGGCGCGTTACATTCATTTCATATAAAAGAGGTTTTTCGGTATTTGGATGCGCCCAAGTCTTTCTAAGTGTTGGCACAAAAGCGATAATGTCGATAATCACTACAATCACAACCGATATTGTCGGATCTTTTGTCAGCGCCCAAGGTATCAAACCCAAAAGACATATAGCAAGAAAATAATTATCTATCATTCTGATGTGACCCGCTTTTCCTTGAAACAAATATTTCAGAGAAAAAAGAAAAATGATGATAGTGAAAGCTTCGGCTATACCTGTCGGCAGTGCACCTATTCCCGCCCCTTTTACCAAACCACCAAAAAAAGTGGTCATTGAGACAATAGACCAAATAAACCAAGTATATGGATGCGGTTTTACTTTCCCCTTAAAAGTATCTTTAAGGTAGGAAATATTACCTACAAAAGCCAAGATAACTGCGATAATAGCAAAGAGCTCTTTCACAAGATTAAATTAAAATTGTTGCAACAAAAGCGATAATGATAAAAGTTAGCAGATTATAAGAAATATCTGAGAAAAACTTTTTCCAAACTAGCGATCGATCTACATTTCCCCAAAGTAAACTTTGTCCAATTATCGGAACAGTAAAAGAAGCCCATATGAACACGACATAAAAGTAAACTGCATTTGCAGGACCACCATTTAATACTGTGTATGAAGTTACGAAACCAATAAAGAGCGAAGTGATCAACGAAAGTATCATTTGCAGGCTATATACTTTCCACATATTTGGCATTGCCTCTTTTTTCAAAGCATCTTTTTCAACTTGAGACAACTTATCAAAACCAAGACACTTCATATGCAACCTACCCATCGGACTTTTGTCGCTATACCAAAGTGTTCCAATAATTGCACTAATAATCGCACCGATAATACCTATAATAATTGTGATCGTCATATACAATATATTATCACATGAAGAGACGAGACTATTCTTTTGTATTTTTTAAATCACTGACAAAAGCTCTGGTCTTTGGACCAAAATATCCAGAATACGGCACTATACCAACACTTTTCTGAAACTCACCTAAAGCATTTTTTGTGTATTGACCAAAATATCCAGTAACACCCACACGAGCGAGTTCTTTTGAAATCGGACCTTTATTTTGTGCTATCAAAAACGTCTGCAATTTTTTTACATCTTCACCCTCTGAACCAAGATAGAGATCTTTTTCTATCAAAATATTCGGCCCAGATAAATCAACATTTTGTGTTAGAGCAATACTATCTAAATATTTTTTCAAAAAATCTAGAACATTTTTATCGTTTAATATAGATGGATATTTTTGAATAATTAAAACCGCGTCATGCACCTTACCCATATTGATCAGATTTACAACTTGGCTATTGGCAGAAAAACCACTATTGGATCCCCCACTACTATCAACCCCCTCACCAAAGAGTGCGAAATCAGAAAAATTTGTAGTAGTACAGGTGACGGTCATGCCAGATGTATCTACAGAGCAATCATTAAGTGCATACCAAGACGAACCATCATATCTATATATCCACAAAGTTGTTTCATCTATGTCTTCAACATCAGCAGAAGTATAAGCAAGCCTTACAGAAATAGGCGCAGAAAAAGAGGAGATGGTAGTGGTAGCATCAATGAAAGCAGAAAGATGAAAAACAGAATCTCCAACAGCATTAAGACCACTTGGATTTGTTATCCCAGAAAAGAATGTCGTAGAGTTGAGTTGATTTGCTTGAAAAATAGCAGAGCTTGATGCATTGGTAAAAGAAGTAGGCACAGTAAGTGTAATATCCCCCTGTGTCAAAGTACCGCCAGAAGCCGTAGCTATGGTGCCATTTCCGCTGGCAGTAATAGACGCACTACTTGTGCAACCAGTAGTAGAAAAAGTGTAATCAGAACTAGTAGCAGTATCTAAAGCAGTATTTTTACTTTCAACATAATAATGATAGTAAGCACAGGATGGTAAACCGGAAACAGAAACAGAGTGACTAGTAACACGTGGTGATGTATCTGTCTCTGGTGTAGAAGAACCATAGCTTGTGGTAGGACCAAAATATACACGTGATGAAGCTGCATCAGCAGTAGTCCAAGTAATAGTAGCTCCATTATCAGATCCTGTAGCTACTACAGATGTGGGTGTTGGTCCAGTATTCAACACATTAAAAGAAACACTCGTAGAAGTAGCATAATTATTTGAACTATCACGAGCGACGGCTACTAGAGTATAAGCACCCGAAGTAGTCGCTGTACTGTCCCATGTAATACCATATGTAGAAGTCGTGTCTTCGCTTCCCTGCAATACTCCATTTACATAAAATTTTACTCCCGCCACAGCCACATCGTCACTAGCATCTGCTGTAAAAGAAACACTAGCGCCAGAGACTGTTGCATCAGAGCTTGGAGCCGTCACAGACACGGTGGGCACAGTAGTATCTCCAAAAGTTGCACCATACTCATATGCACCTATATCGGTAGTACCGTTTCTAGTGCCTTGTCGCTGATCTGTGGTAGGTACAGATATGGTACCGTTTGTTCCTGTAGCTCCATTATCTTTTGCTATTGAACTAGCCGAAGTAATAGCAAGAGTGTAAGTATTATTTAATGCACTGTTTGTAGCTAGCGTACTACTCTGATTTAAAGAACCTGTGGTACCGACACTGTATAGTGTAAAGGTTCCATTTAAATCAGTGTCCGTCCAATCACCAGAGCCCACCCAAGTATAACTACTGTTTGAACTTCCGACGATATTTTTTCCATTATCAGTTACAGTGCTACCTGCGTTTGATTTATAAAAATCATATGCAGAGCCACCGCCTTTTTTTAGATTGCTAGCTATTATGCTATTTTTTATCGTCAAAGTACCTGTGGTATCACACATACAAAGTCCACCGACACCATACGCTGAGTTGTAAGCTATTACCGAATTTGTCAAAGTAAGATCACCATACCTCATGTCTATAGCTCCACCGTTGGTATATACACCACTAGACATTTGTTGATTATAGGCAAGCGTTGAGTTTGTAATAAAAATATCACCGTTGGCATCTAGATTTCTAATCGCACCACCACCATAATATCCAGTGTTGTTCCACATAGACACTCTGTCCAAAGTAAGCGTGCTGTAATTTACAATTCCTCCACCGCCATACGAAGGACTGGAATTATTATTGATATCAGAATCAGTAATAGTAAGTGTTCCACTGTTATCAATAGCTCCTCCATACACAGAGCCTGTCACACGACCATTTCTCAACATAATGTCATCAATAGTTACGGTAGCTCCAGATGAAACAGTAAATATTCTTCTGTCTCCAGTAGTAGATGCTGTGGCAGACTGAAGTATAGTGTCATCTGCACCATTGCCTTGAATAGTTAAATCTTTTGAAAGTGTGTAACCCGTAGTGGCAGAGTCACCCGTCTCTCCAGAATCAGTCCATGTAAAAGTACCTGTAAGATTTATAGTGTCGCCTGCACTAGCAGAAGTATATCCTTTGTGAAAAGTGAGATACGGACTTCCACTTGATCCATCGCCGGTAGAATCATTTCCTGTGGAACTATTTACATACAAAGTAACAACGGCATGTGATTGTTGTGTGTTTGGATTGTTTGTAGCTGTATCAGTAAGATAATCTGCTGTACCAGAAGAAACTCCATTGTATTCAAATACTTGCACTATATATGTAACACCTTGTGTAAGTCCTGTAACAGTCACACTAGACCCAAGTCCATCATATATCGCATACCATCCTGAAGAGCCGATCTGATCACCACTTCCAAACACAGAGCTTGAGGCATATGATGTACCATCTACTGGTGACGCCGTACCGCTACTAGCTGCTTTCATAAAAGCTACACGTCGTGAGCCGTTACCATTTGTCCAACTCACAGTCATTCTGTTGTATTCAACGGAACTAAAAGTTACAGAAGATGCTTGGGTGGTGGGAGCTGATATAGAAAGACCACCCCCATTGTATTCAAAAGGACCAATATCTGTAGTGCTATTACGTGTAGCACCACGCTGATCTAGTGTGGGTACAGTAGATGTGGCACCGTTTGCACCAGTGGCTCCATTATCTATTGCAATAGAGCTTGCAAAAATAGCGTGATTGTATGTACCATCTGGATCATCATTTGTGCTTGATGTAGATTCCATATTTAAGGAGCCAGTAGTACCGACACTGTATAGTGTAAAACTTCCGTTTAAATCAGTGTCCGTCCAATCACCAGAGCCCACCCACGTGTAACTACCATTTGAACTTCCAACAATATTTTTTCCATTATCAGTTACAGTACTACCTACATTATTTTTATAAAAATCGTATGCAGAGCCACCGCCTTTTTTTAAGTTGTTGGCAATAATAGTATTCTTTATCGTCAAAGTACCGGTGGTATCACACATACAAAGTCCACCCGTGCCATACGCTGAGTTGTAAACAATCGCAGAGTTTGTGAGCGTCACATCTCCATATCTCGCATCTATACCTCCTCCATCGGTATACCCAGTGCTCGACATCTGCTGATTTCCAGTAATGGTGGTATTTGTGATAAAAAGATCTGCCAGCAAATCCATATTTCTAATACCTCCACCACCATAATATCCAGTATTATTTCGTATAGAACTATCTTCGATAGTAAAAATGCCGTAGTTTGCAACACCGCCTCCACCATATGATGGACTAGAGTTGTTGTTTATATCCGAATTTGTCACCGTAGTGGTACCGCTATTATAAATACCACCGCCATATACAGAACCCGTCACACGACCATGTCTTATGTTTAATTTATCAAAATTAGCAACTATGCCGGCAGACACAGTAAACACACGTCTATCACCCGTAGTAGATGCTGTGGCAGATTGCACGATAGTCTCATCTGCACCCTGTCCGACAATAGTAAGATTTTTTCCTATTGTATATCCAGCTGGAGACGCGTCACCTGTTTCAGATGCATCAGTCCATGTAAATGTACCGGTGAGATTGATAGTGTCACCAGCGCTCGCCACGGTATATGCTTTGTGAAATGTACGATATGGTAAACCACTAGTACCATCACCAGTAGAATCATTTCCTGTACTACTATTTGAATAAATAGTGGCAGCATACACCTGTGAAGTAAAAAATAAAAAGACAAACAGTGTGAAAACTGTTTTTAGAAAAAATTTTTTAGTCGAAAAATCACCCATAGTTTATGGGTTGATTATAGCAAAATTATTTATTCTAACCCATACCAAAATCATCACCCCTCACGTAGTATTGGAGTAATATTTATTAACTCTTATCTCCCATCAACTGAGCAAGTTTAGTGGTCGTATTCCAGTTACGAATAGTCATGCTTTTATACTCCGGAGCCATCATAATCCGATTTAGTCGACTTTTGGTACGGAGTGCGCTTAGTCTTTGCGAATAGACAACACCTCTGCCTTTCCAAATTTTATCGACACCTTCTTTAGGAGTAAATACTTTTATAGCTTTAGTTGCTGTAATTTCCATAAGAAAAATGACATCGCTGTGATATTTCTTTGGTTCATCTCCAAAACCCTTTGGCTTATGAGAAACGACTGCTTGTATCTGGCTTTTTGTCAGTACCAAAACCTTGAGAATATTGCTGTCTAGTTTGAAATATTTAGGTAGTGATTTTTCAATCAATCTTTTTATCTGATCGGCTTTTTTGTTTGAGCCGACGATGACATTACCGCTCGCAATATATGTTGTGACATTTGAAAAACCTATATCCTCCAGACATATCTTCAACTTCGACATCGGTATCTTGTTCTTACCTCCGACATTGATGCCTCGTATTAAAACGACATAGTATTTCATTATGTACTTATTTTACTTTGTTTTTTAAAAGAGATGAAAAGATTATATAATCTGTAGATCTCACTCTTAATGGACTATTTACTCCTTTTGCTTCTTGTACAAATTAACACTGCAAGTCTTTTATCTAAATAAAATCAAGAATATCACTCGCTGAAAAAATCTGAAATGCTTTTGGGTGCTTCTTAGGAAGTATAAGCGCACAAGGTATCCCCGCCGTAACAGCTGCTTCGATTCCTGCCAGACCATCCTCAACAACCAAACAATTAACAAGAGGAGTGTTTTTTGCTGCCCGAAGCCATATGTCTGGGCTAGGTTTTCCACTCTCCACCATATCACCACCAATGATATCTGTTTCTTCTATTAACCCCTCTAAAATATGAGTTTGTAAGAGATCTTTAGCCCACCGTGCTGGCGATGCTGTGCCTATAGAGATAGCGATGCCTCGTTGTTTAAGAGCTAAAAATAAATCGCGAATTTGACAGAGTTCTTTGGCGTGAGTAGCCAGAGGAAAAATCTTATCCCATTTGCGTTTCGATAAAGATAAAGCCATGGCCTCATCGCACCCAAGTACTTCCATAAATACTTTTTCAGTTGGTCTTCCAGCATATTTGGCACTTATTTCTTCATCGGAGACTGATACACCATGCTCTCGCATAAGTTCAATTTCTGCCGAAGCATGAAATTTCTGAGTATCCCATAGTGTGCCATCCAGATCAAAAAGAACTCTTTTAATCTGGAATGGTTTAATATAGTTTTTTCCAATTTCTGTGTCTACAAAAGTTACCCTGTTAGACAATTCTTTTATAAGATTATCTGTTAAAACAATCTCCTTGTCTGGAATTATTTTTTCAAAATTAGTGAGAGCAACTTGCCAGCTATCAAAAACAATCACCGCCTTATTTTTAAATTTTGGCACAAAACAATCTTGCACCACACCTCTTTTTTCTACCTTTTCTACACTAAAGAAATCATCTATAAGATTGGGATCTTTATATAAATCTACAATTTCAACATCTTGGTATTTATCCAATTCGAAAAGATATAAATACGCTTCTTTGGAAAAAATATCATCCAGATTTAATTTATCTGGATTGTAAATCTCCACACTACCAATACAATCACCTTCTTTGGGTAAAATATATCTTATTTGTCTTTTCTTAAGCTTTTCTCTGGAAGTTACCGCCATCCACAGCGCCATCCAGACATACTCTGGTTTAGCCAAATAGATGCCCCACAAATTTTCTAGGCTCCATTTTGAATTAGCAACAGTTTCATAAAAATGATCAACCTTCTTATTTTTTCCATTAGCATACAGCCTGTTTCCGCATAAAATCTTGTTTAGGTCTTCTAGAGTTTGGGGCTTTAAGATTTCCATGTACACATTATACCAATTAATGTGTCTTAACCTCTCTCTTCAAAAACAACGCAATCGGCGCGATAATAGCGCCAGCAAAATTGAATACGAGGTCGAGCATAGCATTTTCATATCCACCCACACCGTTTCGCTCTAGAGTAACAGCGATAAAAAACTCCATGATCTCATTGAGAGCGCTCACTCCCATCGAAGCCATGATAGCGATGAGAAAAATAATCCATGCGGGTCCGCTAGCACGCAATGTTGAGCGTATCAAATGCAAAAATACAAGCGACATCACTCCGTACAAATACATATGTACCAGCTGGTCGTATTTTAGAATATAAAAATCACCACCAAGATCAATGAAAGGAAAAATACGGTAAGCAAATAAAACTCCATCCGGTGTCTGCACAGATCCACCAAGAATGTGAAGCAGTCCCCAGATAGAAATGAGCCATAAAATGTATGTCGGAAAATGTGTCTTTCTCAGCGTACCAAAAAGTAGAGCAAATACAGCAATGATCACTCCAACGTATATGACAAATTCGAAATTTAAATCTCGCAGAAAATAAAAACCACCGATGAGTATATAAAGTAGACTAAACGCAAGGACGCCTAGTTGTGATTTTGATAATGACATGTTTTATATTATATACCCTTTAAAAGAAACTCTTTCATTTACGGTTTGGCGCTAATAAAAGACAGGGCGATAATGCCGTTAGAACCTACTTTGCAAACTCAATAATTTTTGTAAGCACTATCGGTAATTCTGCGACGCCATTACTGCCACTAAAATGACCGAGATCGTGCTCGATAACAATTTCTGAATCAAGTCTATCTCGGAAATCATCCTGATTGTCCAAAGGAACATATGTGTCATTGTCTGAAAATATTGCCACACTGTTAAGTATGTGACTCTTCACTTTTTGTAAATCAATTGGTGCCTCAAGCCACAATCTTGCCGTTTCCTTTACAGCATCGTCTTCTTCAAGGTTAGTAAGGCGTTTGAAAAAACCAGCGACAAAAACCACACCACCAACCTTTACACCATCTTTTAATGATTCGAGGTATCGAGCGATAGTCTGACAACCCATGCTATGTCCAACAAAATAACATTCTTCATCTGGGTCACCGACAACGCTAGCCAATACTGGCACCCACTTTTCAATTCTTGGATTTTCAGCATCGGGAAGTTGAGGAATGAAAACAGCAAAACCTTTTGCTTCAAGCTCTTTCTTTAACCACGGAAACCACCCTCCTTCCTGGATACCACCCCAACCATGCACAATAAATACTTTTTTCATATTATTATTACTCTACAATAATGTGAGGTAAATGAGTAGAGAAGTTCGAGCGTCCAATTCCCCCACTATTTTAAACGGCCACACATAATGGCGTTAGAACTTATTCACGCAAAATGTCATGTTATTTATGACTAGCTAATGCCACCTTAATACCAAGCGTAATAAGCACTACTCCCGTAACTCTTTCGACATAATGTTGCACTTTGCCAATCCTACTTCTAATAAGTGAGTTTGAGAAAAAGAGTGACACTAGAGCGAACCAGACGAATGTGATCACCATCATCTCAATGCCATAGGCAAGCTGAATAGTTTTGGGAGTAGCAGGATCAATGACTTGGGTGAACAACGCTAGAAAGAAAAGAGTCGCCTTAGGATTGAGTGCATTGGTAAGAAATCCAATCTTGAATGATGCCCAGGGACGCATATCTTTGTTTTTAACATTTACATCTTTTTCTGTCTGGACAAAAGGTTTTGCACGAAAAGATTTATAACCGATATAAATAAGGTATCCAGCTCCTATGAATTTAATGATGTTGAAGAGAACAATTGATTTAGCAATTATGAAACCAATTCCCAAAAGCGAGTATGCAACATGGACGAGAATTCCTACCGCAATTCCTATCGAGGTATAGATTCCCGTTTTTCGAGAGTAGATGATGCTATTTCGAGTGACCATCGCAAAGTCAGGACCTGGACTTACAACAGCGAGGAAGTGTACCAGAGCCACTGTTAGAAATTGTGCGAGGAATATTGTCATTTTTAGATTATATCAGAAACTTCATTATTAGAGAAAAATATGATACCCCTCGGACTCCGAATCTATCTCAACCTGGCTGGCCGCTTAGAGCAAGAACCTTATTTTGTTGGAACTCGGTAGTGGGAAATCTTAATTACTGGACCGTTGTGAGGCCTTACGCGTATACCCAAGACTCCGTACTTTGTCTCATCTTCCTTTGAGTAATACTTATACATCTCTACATACTCTTCCTTATCAAGACTGCCATACTCAGCAGGCTCAAATGAATAACAGAGATCCTTGAATGTCGGGAAATGATACAAGTCTTCGACGACTGCAAGCATCTTCTGTTCAGGTTCCGTCGCAAGAGAAAATTCAATCTCGTCGCCAACCTTAATGAGTTGCCGCTTCTCGTCGTTGAGACGAAGCTCTAAAGTCTTGCTTCCATTCTTTATTTTCTCAAACGGATTTGGTTGTAATTTCATCTGATGCAACATAGTTGTATTGTATCGCTTCTACAAAATTTGCTAAACGATGCACTTCGAGCGCATGAGATCCATACGCATCTCGTCCTAGCTCAAATTGGCTGCGGGGCTTAGATGAAGTCAGAACCGCACTAATGATCATTTCGGACCTAAATCGGTTCGCGTTTGTGGCTAATTGGCAGGCAGTTGGCTAATAAATACAAGGGTTTTCGCCTTTATCGAGCCAAAGCAAGCTGATGGAGAATGCGGCATGGCTCTACGATGCGAGGATCGATGATGTTGTAGTACCCGTTGAGTCCCTCGCGGCGGACTGTCACGAGATCAGCATGGCGAAGGAGCGCCAAATGCTGGGAAACATTGGCCTTTGATATGCCGAGGGTTTTTACCAGTTCTTCTACTGACATTTCCTGCTCACGGAGAAGGTTCAGGATCTCAAGGCGCTTCGGATTAGCGAGGATCTTATAGGTTTCGGCGTTGCGTCGGTACGCAGTTCGTGGGAGAGGCTGTTTTATTTTCTTTGATGATTTTTTCGTAGGCATACTAGTTTCAAAAGTATGCAACAATGCGGCAAAAAAAGCAATCTTTACCGATTAGAACTTCAAAAAGATCTTCCGCGCAATAAGCGCCAGGACCCCAATTCCGGCGAGCGATACGGCAACTACCGGAGTTGGTATGTCGGTCTTGCTTTCTCCTGCGGCGGCTGCAAGAGAAGTCGACTCTACTGGTTTCTCGGTCTTAATTTCTTCCATATTGTTTTCAACTTGAGGCGTTATTTTAGGTTTTTCAGTATGAGTAAGAGTGATCTGAGTTTCCGCTACCTTTGGCGCTACTTCTACGGGCAGTTCCTCGGGTTTAGATTCCTCTGTCTTTTGGATAATTACTTCCGGCGTCTTTGCTGTTTCGGTCTGTGTGGCAGAAGAAGATCCGGTTGACACAACCTGTGGCTTTGGAACTGGATGCATGATAGTGCTCCAAGATTTTCCGAGCACTGCGGGGATGGCATAGCTCGTCGCCCATACTCGATTGTTCGTACTTTCGCTCCCAGGAATGGCCGCACCGTCTGGCGCTTGCGATGAGGCGAGATAATCAGCTCCCGCTTTTCCGTTCTTGCTCCATGTCGCTCCGGCCTGCATTGCCCAGCTCGTCGAATACACTGATCCAAACCCGCCGTCATTCTGCTGATTTGTTTGCAAATATGCGATCGCCTTTGCGACAGAGTCAGGTGCGGCGTTGAATGCTTGGAGTGCTTGTATGACAGATGCAGTAAGATCAACACTGCCTTCCCATGATCCGTCTGGTCGCTGTTTGCTTACCAGAAACTGAATGTCTTTTGCAATCATGTCGTCGCTCGCGGAATAGCCAGAAGCAGAGAGTGGCAAGAGTGCAAAGATGTCGTCGTTTACAAGCGACGGATCGCCGAACTGTGTCCCATCGAAAGAAGAAACTATCGGAGAGATATAATTAGTCCCGCTAAACGTGTATGGATTTTGCTCCAGTGAAAGCAGTGCTACCGCTCTACGTTCATTATCTGTAAGCAAAGAGCTTATTTGCGAGTGAGAAGAAAGGTATCCAATGAGTGAAGTTTTTGCATTTTGTGATGCGCCGCTTGCCGCATACGCAATACCTGCCCAATCAGTATAGAGATCACTTCCAAAAGATCCGTCTGCATTCTGGACCGAGTAGAGATATGAAAGTGCGCGATCAACGCTGAATGTTGGGATTGGTATGCTACCTCCACCGCCGCCGACAGGAGCCGGTTCAGTAACCGAGAGCGCATACGAAGGAAAGTAGAAATCCTCCGCGATGCCGACCGAGTAACTTCCGGCATCCGAAAGCGTGATCGTCGCTTTACCATCTGCGTCTACTGCTTGTGTTGTTACCACTATCGGAGTCCAGGGATCGGCTGGATTTGGCACAGTTGCTCCGATTGTAACGCCAGAGAGCGCATTCCAGGTGTTGTCCGCATAATTGTAGGACTGCGCGGTGGCGATAAACGCATCGCCTTTTGTAACAGAAGTCGCACTCAAAGAAACTCGGTGCGGAGAACCGAAGTATAGTCCCACCGTTTCGCCGCCAGAAAGAATAGTGGTATCAATACTGCTAGACGGGGTCGTACTGCCGACAGCATACTGCCAGTTATCGCATTGTTCAATTTCTCCGCTCGGTGTTAGACATTTGAGATAGAAAGAAGAAAACGAAGGATAGTATGTGAGATTGGTTATGGCAAAGTCATCATTGGAAGCATCAAGCGCCGTAAGAAGTGCAAGTACGCTCCGCGCGGAAACAGAATGCAGAGCGCCGGTACTATCGGCAATCTCTACGGAACTCTCTTCAGGAATGGAAACACTGCCACTGTAGAGCACCGTGTCTCCCGAGCGGATAATGAGTGTCGCAGTCGGAAGCGGGAGAGGATCTTCGGCTGGCGGTGTCTCATCCACAATAGGAGCAGGATCTACTGGAGTGTCCAGAGGAACATCGTCGGCATAAGCACGAACTCCGAAGCTAACGGCGCAAAAAAGAAACAATACTGCAAGAAGTTTTTTCATACTTATTTGAGTTCCCAGACGACGGTATCGCCAGCTTTTGGAACATAGAGAGAAACGCCGACTGACGCCTCTGTGCCGTTAATGTAGTACATGAGATGCTTGCCATTTCCTTCTTTCAAAGAGCCGATCTCCGTTACAAAAAATCCGAGTCCAGGATAATCCTTGCCGGAAAAAGCCAACTCTCCGCGCTCCTTTGCCGCAGAAAGAATAGAAAGAAACGATCCGCCGGTTGTTGAAAGAGAAAGTGTTGCCGTGCCAGCCGTAACATTGAATGCGCTCGAAACTTCCGGCGCAGAAACAGGTTCGTTCTTGGCCGGAGGAACCGCTTGTTCGGGAACAGGACTTTGTACCTGTTCTGAAACTGCCGGTACTGAAACCGACGGGGCTTCTGTTCTATGTGCTCCAAAGTACAGAATGGCGAAAATAAGTATCGCCAGAACAATGAACCCACTATATATCTTTTTATTGTTAGTCATAAAAATACTCCTCTGCCGAGAGGAGTATTGCCGTCGCATATATGCGCGTCTTCCTGCTCGGGATTATATCCTGATCGGCATTCGGACTTTCACCGTAGCGGCACTGTGAGGGAATTACACCCTGCTTCCCCGATCGGGACAATATGCTGTTAAAAATCTAACCCTTTCTCTGCGAACCGCCCCGTCTGATACGGATGCTTGATTTCTTTCATCTCCGTTACCAGATCGGCATGTTCGATGATTTGTTTTGGTGCATCGCGGCCAGTCGTGATGATGTGTTCAACCTTACTCTTTGCATAATCCAAAAACGTACTGACGACCGTCTCTGAAAGCAGGCCAAGTGAGATGGCATTGTGAACTTCGTCGAGAATTAAGAGATGCCACTTGCCACTGGCGATCTCTTTCTTTGCAATCCGTAGTCCTTCTTCGGCAGCATTTCGGTGTTCTTCGATCGGAAGCGTGTCTCCAAGAATACCGACGAACCCTTTGCCTGTTTTCACAATTCTAAAATCCGGTCCCAGTCGCTCTGCACACTTATCCTCTCCAGATATCCAGGGTCCCTTAATGAACTGAACCATGAGAGCGCGTTTATCAGCTCCAATAACTCTGATTGCGTTGCCGATGGCTGCTGTTGTTTTTCCTTTTCCATTGCCTGTAAATGCAAGGTGCATATGATTAAAGTGCTATCTCGCACACACCTGCCACACATGCGAGTTCGTTTTTAACTTCTGTCTCATCGACCGTTTCGTACGTAACAATTTTCGAGAAATCGAGGTTCTCAACATGCTTCAAGAGTTCTTCGTAGCGCTCCTTGTTGATAGTTTCGTACGGCGCAAGCTGATAGACGTGATTAGATCGAGGAAGGAACGAGAGGCCGCCGACAAGATCCCAGTTTTCATAGATCCAATTTGCAACGGCGATCCATTCATCATCGCCGACAGAAATCGTAACGGACGGATTGTGCTCGGTGTAGTGTTTCTTTACGATCTTCCAATGTTCGAGCTGGCCAAGTGCAGAAACGTCGTCCTTGCAGAGCGCACCGTCCGGCGCTTTGACCGGAAACTCAAGTACGAATGTAGTGGCATTTTCAAGAGTCTGGCCGACTTCGGGAAAGTACGGCACTCCCTGATCTTTGAGCATTTTGAAAAGCGCATCAGTGGCGGAAATGCGGATGCGGCGGATGTAATACGGCGCATGGCGCGGATGCATGCCGGAAGCACAGTCCACAGTCTGGGAGACAGTGCCGGAAGGTTTTACGCACGTGATGCAGGTAGACTGGCTCACAGAGAGGCGCTTGGCAAACTTTTTGTTCGTCTCGATTGCCACTGCTTTCATTTTTTCAAGCATCTCTGGATCACGCACGAGCGGGCAATCCCACTGGCCGGTAATAGAAACGCCGAGTAGACGTTCACCTTCGCAGTTTTTCTTCCACTCGCGGGAGAGGTATGGGAAGTATGTAAGGGAGGACTGGTATGTACCAAGCATTGCTGCCACTCGTACTTTTTTGAGCAACGTTTCTTCTGTGTCGTCTGCACGTACAACAACTTCCGAAAGGTTACAGAATTGCTTTGACTGAAGAATAATCTCGCCGCACGGATTGGTTCCGAAAGAGGGATACGCCCCATCCTCCCACTGATCGAGACGGCGCTTCGGAAGTGTTTGCGCGAGTCCGCCTCGGTTGAAAATGCCTCGTTCGCCGGAACCGGATTTTACGAGCGCGGTCCACTCGTCGAGGAACGTCTGGGTATCCGGCTTTGCGAGATAGACGGCAGAATTGTTGGCAAGCATACGCTGGCCTTCGGTGAAATAAAATTGGCCTTTCTTGGCATCGCGGAGCGCTTCATCGTCGAGATCGGAAAGCGAGATCATAGCTGAACGGCGGACTCCGCCAGCGACTACACACTCGCCGATCTTGCAGATAATGTCGTGCGCGTCGATGTTTGAGAGCCGTCTACCTTGTCGTCGCAGGATGCGTTCTCGAGCAAAGCCAAGCAAAGAGCGAAGCGGGTCGGGACCAGAACTCTTACCACCCATTGTTTTGAGACGCGAACCGGCAGGACGTATTTGAGAAAAATCAAAATCAATATCACTGCCTTCGTACCATGTCTTCATGCCGAGCGCGAGCGCATCTGCCCATCCTTCACGACTGTCAGCAATGATGTGAGTAGGTAGCTTTTTGCCTGTCTGCTTTTGGATCTGCGGCAATGCCTGGACGTTTTCGCTCTCAACGGAAAAACCGACTCCCGTACCGCACATGGAGATGTACATAATCTCGGCAAAATCCTGGAATGAGCGAGGAGCGATAAAGGAGCAGTTATATGCGCAGACGTTCTGCTTGCGGGCTGCTTTGCCTGCGAACTGAAGGAGGCGCATAGACGGCATAGCTTCCTGTTTGAGAATGGCCTCGCGCACTTCTTCGTATTCTTTTTCTGTAAAGCCCGAGCCGAGATTTTCTTTCATAAAATTGACGTAACGGTCTACCGTTTCAATCCATGTTTCGCGGCGACCTTCCTCGCTGATCCATTTCGCATACGTGCGGTAGTACACGAACTCGGCAAGCGGATTACGAAAATACTTCTTGCTCTCGGCGACGAGCTTCTTTACCTTCTCCGAAACCGCCCCGTGCTCTTTACGTGAACGCTCACGCTCTTTGCGGTAAAGAATGTATGCCTTTGCCGTCTGTCCGAAACGCGCAGCAATGAGTTCGTTCTCGACGACATCCTGAATCGTCTCCACATGCGGGACCGAGTATTTAGCCTTGCGTTCTTTCTTGAGCGCAAAAAGCGATTTCATTACTGCGGCCGTAACGCGCTCGGCCTCCGGTTCTCCGCCTTCGCCGGTTGCCGAAAGCGCTCGGAAGATAGCGCGAGTAATGTGCGAAGCATCAAAGGGAACGATTGAGCCGTCGCGCTTTTGTATGCTGACGATTTTTTCTTCTTGTAATTTTTTCATGCGTGTTTTGGATTAAGGTTGATAAAAAGGTTCGGCAATTCGAGGCGCTTATTTTCAATAACAAAAGCATAAAGGGCAGGAGAAAGGACGAGGGCAAACGATACGTTGCCGAGGAGATGCAGAGTGGTAAACGGGATCTGGCCGAAGAAAGCGGCAGTAAGTGACTGGCCGAAGAATAGCGGTCCGACTGTCAGGCCAGTAACGGCGTCAAAAAAGAGCGTCGAAATGATGGCAAACTTTGCATAGTTCCAGGCAGTATTCTTCTTGCTCTGGAGATAGATGGCTGCGCCAAGCCCCACAAAGCCGTAGGCAAGCGCAGTGATAAGGGTCCATACGCCTACTTTGCCGACTACAAGATCAAAGAGGACCATGCTTGCAAAGGGAAAGAGAAACCCCGCTCCTTTACCGTAGGCGCGTCCGAAAGGCAGAGCAGTCGCCATAATCGGCTCGATATTCGGGGGACGAAATTGAATGAGGCGTATAAGCAAACACACAATAAACCCGAGCACAAACTTGAACCAATTTTTTACATAATTATTCATAAATCATTTCCTCCCCCTATTGCGTCCGACAAACGCCTGGAGTATACTAATTTCATAGTTGCGAAACTTTGCAACTAGTTGGAATATCAGTATACTCCCGCGGCGATGCGGAGAGCAAGTGTGGAAAAAAATTATTAGTGATAAAATAAAATTATGCTTACATACATGCTTCTCGAATTGCTATCAGCAGTGATCGGCGCAATCGCAGTCATTTTTATTTTGTATCAGCTCCAGAAACGCACGCACTTCATGCGTTTTTTTAAGCATAAAGCGGTTCTTATCCCACTCTGTCTTTTCGTGATCGCATTTTTCTCTGGACTCCTGGCTAACCGCACCTATCCCCCGACATTTGCCATGCCTGCATTTATGCATTCACACGCGCCAGGCGGCGTACCAGCATCAATTCCTTTCAATAAAATCCTCGATTTCTTTTTGTATGAAAATAAGTTTGAGCGCGTAGCAGATATTGGCGCAGATCCGAATGCTGTTCCAGCCGAACCACAGAAACCAGATGCTGACGGCATTGTGCGAATACACCTCGATGTGAAGGAAGTAATCTCGCAAATCGCCCCTGGCATTTACTACAACTACTGGACGTATAACGGTCAGACGCCAGGACCGATGCTCCGCGTACGCGAGGGAGATACGATAGAACTTTCGCTCACGAATGATCCGACCAGTCTCCACCATCACAACATTGATCTCCACGCAGTAACGGGTCAAGGCGGCGGCGCATCGCTTACTGAAGTTCTGCCAGGCGAAACAAAAACTTTCCGATGGAAAGCGCTCAACCCAGGCCTGTATATCTATCACTGCGCCATGCCGAATGTATCAACCCACAACTCGCACGGCCAGTATGGACTCATTCTCGTTGAGCCTAAAGGAGGACTGCCAAAAGTAGATAAAGAGTTTTATATCGTTCAAGGCGAACTCTACACCGTCGGTCAGCTCGGCAAAAAAGGATTGGTGGCTTTTGACTCTGATAAGTTGCTTGACGGAAATCCGACGTACGTCACGTTCAACGGTAAGATTGAGAGTGCTCCGCGTATGCATGCCAAAGTCGGCGATAAGATCCGCATCTATGTTGGCAACGGCGGTGTCAATCTCATTTCCTCCTTCCATGTCATTGGCGAGGTTTTTGACACCGTCTATCCCGAAGGAAACATCGGAGGAACAATAGAAAAAAATGTACAGACGACGGCCGTACTTCCAGGCGGTTCAAGTATTGTGGAGTTTACGCTCAACGTGCCAGGCAAGTATCTTCTTGTCGATCACGCACTTGCTCGTATGAACAAAGGCGCATGGGCTGTGCTTGATGTTACCGGCGATCCAAATCCGGACATCTTTTCTCCTGTCGGCAATGAGACAATACCGATGCACGACCACTAAACATCAGATAGAAACTATCTTTGATTTTAGTTTACTTTCGAGCTACTAATAGCAACTAACTTTTCAACTCGTCTGCGAGAGATACCCAGCCCTTAAATGTTGGCGAGTAAGAGTATTTGGTATTTGAGTTTGTCTTCCATCCATTCGGTCCGTCCTGCACTGCAATTCCACCTGCCAGCCCCTTCTTTCCTTTGAGCCATTCTTGGAGCGCTTCGGCTTTATAGGCCGTGTCAGCGAGTTCTGCGGTTGCACCTTTCTTGGTATCAATGATCCAGGTTTTATCCTTCGTCTTTACGATCCAATCGGGATAAAAGAGTTTTTCCTTGTTCTCGTCGGGATTGAAATACGAGATGGAGAAAAACTCGCTGCCAGCATCGCCGTTCTTGTACCACCAGATAACACTCTTGCTCTCCTCCATGAACTTGATGAACTCTTTTTCATTATCCTCTCCCTTGTAGTCCTTCTCAATATAGAATGGAGCCATTGCAGACTTTTTAACGTCCATCTCTTCGTACTGATCGGTATAAAAAATACTCTGGCGAGGGATTTCAATTTTTTCAGTACGCTTGGCGCGTTCAGACTTGCGGTTTACTTCCTGCTCGCGGATTGGACGATACGCTTCCAGCGCCTTACCAATAAGAGGCGCGAGTACGCTTGTGGACTTTATAAGATCACCCACGATCATAGAGTAGACCTTGGAGCGCGACGCGTTCAAATGACCGAGGAGCCATACATTGAGCGCCGTTTTCAGCTTTCCCCATGAACGCTCAGGGGCAAACTTTTTATTCTCGTCAGTCTGCTTTGCGACAATGTTGAAACAAAGCAAGTTATAGAGCCGCTCAAGATCATACTGGGATATTTCTTGCTCGTGGCTTCCTCCTTCCGACAAAAGCTCCTGCTTGAAATTATCGTAGTCATCAATTTCTACTCCTGTAATAAGACCATTTGTGACTGAAGACTCAGTGTCGAAACCGGTTGTTACAAAACTTTTCTGGATTGCCTTTTCACTGTCTTTTTCTGTGATAGAAAAATACTTATCAGCAACCTTTTTGAAAACATCTTGAAAACTGTCGCCAAGATCGTTGTAGTCAGTACGGCTCATAAACACAGAGTCGATCATAATTGGTTCAACGGATTGTTTTCGGTAGCTTCCGTAGATAGCAGGACGATTTTCCGCAGATCGAGCATAACCAGTAATAACTTCATTTCGCTTGTAATTGGTATATAGGTAGCCAAGGTTTAGTTCTGGTCTTGGAAAGTGTGTACCGAGCGGCATACGGAGAATACGTCCCACGGTTTGAATAGCAAATGTTGGATTTTTGATCTCACGAAACATAACCAGAACGCTCGCACGCGGGCAGTCCCATCCGGTCGCAGCCGCTTGTTTGAAAAGCAAAAAAGAGATCGGCGAATTGTTCTTCTCGACATCGTCCAGGTTGATCTTGTCTTCTGAGAGCCATACGGCAATTTCGTGCTCAAATACACCTTTTGATTTCAAGAAGGATATAATCAACTCTTGTTTAGTCGTACCAGTCGATCCTTTCGTTGCCTTATCGTCATTTGGGAGCTGAATGAGGATAAGCGGATTGATGTCGATACCGAGAGCTTTATAGTATCCTGCAAGCTCCGTGCGTTTATCGAAGGCCAGGGTCAATAGGATGTCGTCTTGGTCCATTCCCGCGAACTCTTTTCTTTGCAGATCTTCCTCGGTTTGAAAAACAGTTTTCTCTTTGATGAGTCCCTCCCGAACCACATCTGTACGCGCTACTTCCACGGTTACTCCTTTCGTTTGAGGCGTAGCGGAAACACCAATAATTATTCGCGGCTTGATGACATTTTGTATCAGATCGCTCGCCAGCACGGTCGATGAAGCAATATGCTCCTCGTCGATAATCAAAATAACTTCGCGGCCTTTTTCGTGAGTTGCGTTTAGGTATTGATCGAATGTTACATTTAGTTCTCCCTCGGTACGAAGTTTACGGTTCGTCTGAGCACGAGATACGAGCTTCTGCCAGTTTATAAAAAATACCCCGCTCTTTGGAATACAGCCATCGCTCAAATCGTTAAGATCGAGCAGAGGGTTTTCACTAGCGCCGCCATAGTATGAAAAAAGTTTATCCTTTGACTGCATGGCAAGCGAGTCGGAGTTTGTAATCCAAAGAAATCCAACATCCGCATTTTGAAATCGCGGGTCCGATACGATGTCTCGAAGGAACTGCGCCATCATAATGGTCTTACCGGAACCAGTAGGTGATTTGAATGTCAGGTTGAGATTGTGATCGCCAAGTTTCCAAAGCGTTAGGAACTTTTCCTTGAGCTGAGAGATGGCATTTTCTTGAAATGGTTTGAGCGCGAACATAATTATATGCGGTTAATTTCTTTATAAACTTCAAGAATTGGCTCAGGAATATCCTCGACACGGATCTTGTGAGTCGAATAATCGTTCTTGTATTCGTTTTTACCCCAGCCGAATATGTAGAGCGTCGCTGGTTTATCTTTCTTCTCTAATAATTTTAGAAGTTCTTTAAGTTTTGTTTTATTTTCTGTGAAGTAAATGGCCGTCAGTTTTCCATTGCCCTCAAAAATCTGCCACCACTCATTCCTCTCAATTTCGCTTAGAGTATCCTCGCGCAGAGCAATCATCTCACCAGCTTGGTACGTAACTTTGATTTTGGACTCATCTGAAATACGGCGCAGTCTATCAACACTGACGAGGTCAGTTTTGAAATAAGATAAATTACCGCCGAGTCCTTCGACTTTTTCTCCCTTTCTGTTTTTATATCCCTTGGCGACTCGTTTAATTCTTTCGTAAGTTACTTCTTCACAAATCTTGTTTTCATTATTGGTACAAAGTATGAACTTTCTTTTACCCCCATCTAGTTTGTTCAATTCCAAAGCTGCATGACCGGTTGTTCCAGATCCAGCAAAAAAATCAAGAATAACAGCGTCTCGCTTATCACTCATAACTCGGATGCTATCCATCACGGCATATAGAGATTTTGGATAAGAAAATACTTGAAGTTCGGCAAAAATGTCTTTGAGTAAGTTCGTTCCGTACGCGGTAGATGAATACTCTTTTTTATCCCACCATGTCATTGGGAGCACTCCTTCGTCATTCATTCGGCCTTTTACATAGACGTGGAGTTTACCCTTAGATATTCGAGGCATTAAATCCTCTTGCTCTTTTACAAACCTTTCAATACCCCAGCGCCATCGTCTTTGTTTTCCATCCTCATCAATCGGGTAAATTATTTCCTCTCCTTTTTTGGGCTTTTCTAATAATTTGTAATCGCTCTCATCCTCATTCCAAACTAATTTTGGAAGCCGGATAGAATGAGAAGTTACAAAAATCGGGTAATACATTTTAGGTGACTCTTCTCGCATACTGCCTGGCTTGCGAAAATTGACCCACTCAAAAGTGCCTTTGTCGTCGGCTTCATCATATCGATCTCGCTGCGACTGATTACGGTCCAAACGTGATACAAATGCCTTATCTGTTTTTCCAAAAAAGACTGCATATTCGTGAGTAATCGATATTCCTTTCGTCGTTGAACGTCCAGCTGGATTGTTTCTGATTGGTACAGTTCCAAGGTGGTTAAACTCACCGAAAATCTCTTCCATCAAAAGAATAAGTCTTGAGACTTCGTAATCGTCAATCGTAACGCAAATAATCCCGTCTTCTTTCAGGAGATTTTTTGCAAGGCGCAATCTCTTTTCCATAAAAGAGATCCACTTGCTGTGCCGAAAGCTATCGGTCTTATCGACGTAATCGTTGTTGTATCGCCAGTCAGTCGATCCAGTATTGTATGGCGGATCAGCGTAAATAACATCGACTGCGCCGCGATGGGTATAGTTCAAAACAGAAAGAGAGTGGTAATTGTCTCCTTCGATCAAGATGTTGGTCGGGAGCGAATTATCAGAAACTAATTTTCTGGTTTTAACTTCTTTGAGAATTGGAATGTTCTCTTGGCACTGCAAAACGACATCCTCGGGTTTGTCTTCCCAAACGAGTCCGTATTTTTTGCGGTTCTTTAATTTTTTGATCTCGGATTGTAAATCCGCGATTTGAGCGTGTAGCTCTTTTTCTGTTTGAGACATAGGGTACAGCTATGTTCTCGGTCGCCTAGTTGTATAGAAACGGCAAAAAGGGACAGCCGAGCTTGTACCCCATAATGGTGCTACCCCGAAAGGTTCCTGTTATGGAACTCGGACTGCCCCTCTTTGCCTATAACAGGTAAGAAGAAACAGTCCTTTCGGGGACTTGTAGCACGATTATTGAAACACTATGGGGTACGAGATCAAGTGTAGCAAAATTAGCTTGAAAATCCTAATGAACACACTTAATTTATTAGTCAAAAAATGCTAGGATGCGATTGTGAGCCTAAATTACAATTACGATGAACACAGAGGAGCGTTTCAAAAAGGACGTCTGGTGGCTACTGCAAGAACTGAAAAAAGATGAGATGTCTACCGCTCGAAGCGAGCATATCCATTTTGAGTACACTACCGGAGAAAATAAACCCACAGTTGATGACCAGCGCCGTGCAATACGATTGCTGACCGTAACTAGATCAATAGACGTCGCTAAAGACGTCTATCCTTTTCCGTTTGACACGCTGACTGCCCGAGTATCTGGGGTAAAACCATCGGGCCATTTGCTTGAACTACGAAAACCAACCTTCGACAGAGTATATGAAGTTTTTGAGTGGTCCGCTCAAGGAAAAGTAGACGATAAAACAACTCTCGGGTTGGCAGAGTTTATGAGCGCAGGAGTATCCACTGAGACTGAAGAAAAATCTGCGCCTGCTGATACTCAAAAAATTACACCGAAACTTATCTGGCTCGACACACTGTCAGATAGCAACCTTGAACGCTTCAAAAAGGTAATCACCATCACACTCGAAGAATTAGAGATTACCGGCATCAACCGTCTTACCTATAATAAAATCGGGTTTGGAGCATACGAGCGTGCAGGTTTCAGTCTCGATGAAGTAAAAAAGATCCTCGGAAAAATCGGAGTGGAAGAAAACGGGATAATCACTGTTTCAAACGACGAGCTGAAAAAGAAAATCGGTGGTAAAGAGTTCTCGGTCCGTGCGGATAATATACCTACGAAAAAGGATTATCTTGAAACCCTCTCCCTCACCGAGCATGATTTGGACAGCCAGCTTATTGTCAGAATACCTACCCTCGACACTCCTACCGTTCTCAAAAATCTAAAGGATTACATTGATGGAAAAACAAGAAAGCCGATTACGTCTAGCAATTCTTCTGCCAAAACTCCCGAACAAAAACAGTTATGCGTTCTCGAAAAGATCAGCGCCGAGTTCAAGCTCGGTGTGTATTCCGATGGCATGGTTGATATTGCGGCTTCTGATTTTGACGATTGCGGTGTTGATCGAAGCCAGCTTTACCGCATGATCGGAAAGTTTCAAAAAGAAGGTTTAATAAAGTCGTTTATTTTTATCGACGGCTCGGAAGCCAAATACGAGGAGGAATATGAGTACGATGTGTATCGCCTCTGGCTGCCAGATGATTATATGGACCGTGCCAACCTTTTCTTAGTTTCTATTGCCGATCCAAACGAGTATGCCCGCTTCGTTGATCTGCAAGAGCAAATGGAGGACATGAAGAAAAATCCAGAAAAATATCGAAAGCAAAGCGAGGAAAGAAACAGGATACGAAAGGAGCATGTTGAAAAAATCTACTCATCAATCGATTATGCCGATCCAGTCGAAAAAACCGCCTGGCAGATGAAGTGGTCCGTCGTGCAGCTTCTTTGGCAGACGTATATAAGCAACAGCAAAGCAGGAATTATCCGTATTCCAATCAAAGAAATGACTTCCCAGCACACCGCTTCCCAGGTAAGTGGCATACTGGAAGGGCTGTCCCACGAAGGCTGTTTCCATGACTGGCAAATCTTTAAGGGCAACTACGATATTTACCATATTGATAAAAAAATCTTCCCCGAAATCTACGGCAAGGTAAAGGATGTAATCTACGACTATTCCGAAGGTTCTATACCATCAACGCAACCAACCAAAACCGTACACAAGATCGCGCCATTTTTTGATGAAGTAAATGGCCATATTTTTATTGACGGCAAACATGTAGAAATACCGCTCGGCAGTAACCAATACGTTCTCTGTAAAAAGATTTTCAGCCAACCCCTTCAAGACTGGACTAAGGAAACTGATATAATCGACAGCTTTTATAAAGACGGAAAGCGAAGTTTCTATGACGCGGTCCGACTTGTAAACACCAAAATAAAAGCAGAACTCGGCATAAAGGAGTTTTTGGAATACAAAGCATCCCGCACTCGAATACGGCCAGAACTGCTCGCATAAAAATGCGACTCACGTGAGTCAAAGTTGAGTCACACCGAAAAGCACACCATACGCGTGTGCTTTTTCATTTGTCCATGAAAAACACAATTACTCATCTCTAGCTACAATTACTATGCAAAGTAATAAAGCAAAACCGTCAGGCGGTATTCCGCTCGACCCCGAGTTCGTATGGACTACCTATGACCTCGGCGTATCAGCCGCACTCCTATGTGCGGATTTTGAGCTTGTAGCGGTTGAAAGAAGCAACCCGCGCAAAGCTCTGTTCGTGTTCAAGAAAGAGAAAAGCATCGAGGAAACGGCTAACAGCTATTTCGCCGATCGTCTTAAAGTCAAAGCTCGGTCGTTCTTTGACCATCTCAAGGCACTCAAGAACAAGCTGTATAGCGAGTAGATCGTATGCTTCCCGAGCAGGCCATAGATGAATATATCGAGATCTACCGAAACAAGTTCGGAGTAACGCTTTCCAGAAAGGAAGCGGCATTTCGAGCTAACCATCTCATCAATCTATACAAGGCCGTGCTCGGTCCCGAAACGCACGAAGTAATCAAAGTCGAAAAGCAGTCTAAAAACCAAAGCTAATCCTATGACCAGGATTAACCGTCAAAAAATCTCAGGCTCTCTCAGCTACACGATCAAGGAGATGGCAGGTTGCCTGAACGTCAGCGAAAAAACGTGCTTGCGCTGGATTGAAAGCGGTCTACCAATCGTTCCTGGTGGCAAAAAGCCAATACTGATACTCGGCTCCGAGATCAAGGATTTCTTGAAAAGGAAAGACTCAAAAAGAAAAATAAAATTGAAACGAAGCGAGTTTTATTGTCTGACATGCAAGGCAGCGAGGACCGCAAAACGCGGCACGATCAAACGATTGGCAAAGCAGAAAATTGGCGTATGCCGTGTCTGTAGCGGAAAAATGAGCAGGACAATCTAACCCTCCTAAAAGGACTAAATGATATTCTCTCTTCCAACTTAAATGTCCACTATCGGCAGAAACCTCGCATATTGATTGCACGACAAAATGAACTCGATTATTAACCTAAATTATTCCTATGGAAACACCCTCAATCGAACAAAAAATTGAACTTAAAATCAGCCCGAAAAATGTCCCGTTTGTGCTCTCTGCACTGGAGTCGGAAATCGAGCATCTGAAAAAAATCCAGAAGGCCTGCGTTAAGAAAAAGCAGTTCCAGGCGGCAAACGATTTGATGCCAAACATCATCCTTCTTGAAAACATGGCAAAGTTCCTGAAACCTTATAAGCCAACCCCGTTGCCATTCAAAAAGTAACCTTTATGACTACCGCAATGTACGAAAACGAAGTAGCGAAAAGGCAATTCTTCGAGCAACTATCTGGCGCTCGCGGCTTCTCGAAAAGCTCCGTTCGTAGCCACGCCGAGGCAATCGGTCAGTGGGAAGTATTCACCAAGCACGAAGACTTTTCTACTTACGACAAATCGAAGGCCGTTGCCTTTACGGAATGGTTGAGTACGAGGCCTGCAAAAACAAAATCAGGAAAAGTAGGGATTGTTACCCAGTACAACTACCTTCGCCGTATAAAGAAGTTCTTTACGTGGCTGGCAGATCAGCCTGGCTACAAGAGCAAGATAACAAAAGGCGACATTGAGTATCTGCGACTTTCAAAGGCAGACGCTCAAATTGCCCGCGCAGGTACGACAAAACGTATGCCGACATTCGACGAAGTAAAAAAGATCATAGAGGGTATCAAGGGTAGCTCTGAAATCGACAGGCGGGATAGAGCACTTCTCTCATTCGCGCTCATAACTGGCGCGCGTATCTCTGCTATCGTTTCGCTCAAAATGAAGAGCTTTGATAAAGAGCTAAAGCAAGTTAATCAAAACCCTGGCGACGGTGTAAAAACAAAGAACTCAAAACGAATACTGACCACTTTCTTTCCTATCGGCTGGGACGAACCTGAAAAGTATTTTATGGAGTGGTACGAGTACCTTCTGTCGAGGGATTTCCGTCCAGATGATCCTATATTCCCCGCAACCGAAGGTTCGTTCGTCGATGGAGAGAACAGTTACAGCAAAGAAACCGTCGGGCAGGATGCCTGGGTCGGCACGGGAGCAGCACGTAAGATTTTCCAAAAGCGATGCCGCAACGTAGGATTGCCTTACTTTTATCCGCACTCTTTGCGTCATTTGGTCGTGAACCTTATGAGCAAGAAACGCCTGACTGAAGAAGAAAAACGAGCTATCAGTATGAACCTGGGTCACGAGAATGTCGGGACTACGTTCGGCTCTTACGGATACGGCAGTATGAGCAACGAAAGTGCTATGCAGATCGTCAAAAAGCTAAAGGAAGTCGGAGACGGAGGAAACAATACCCTGGTTTTTTCCGATGAAGAAAAGGCCATCTTGGAGAAGGTTTTACGCCGTATTTCGTAGACTTGCTATGTAAATAATAGTAAAGTATCATAAAGATATGGAAAAAGACTTTTATACAGCCCGAGACTTGGCTGATAAGTTGAACCTCAACATTATGACCATCTATCGTTGGATAGGCTCCAAGAAACTCAAGGCCTACAAACTTGGTAAAGAGTTCCGTATCGAGAAAAAGGATTTCGATGCGTTCTTGAAGAAAGCGAGCAATAAATAACTTATGCAAACCGAAACAACACAAAAACTGAAATACGGCATGTACGGCCGAAAATCCAGCGAGTCGGAAGACCGCCAGGTGCTTTCGATTGACGCCCAGATAGATAGTGCAAAAGAAGTTTGTAAAAACCTAAACATTCGCATTGCCAATGAAAACATTTTGACTGAGTCAAAGTCGGCGAAAACGACCGGCAATCGACCCGTATTCAAAGAAATGCTCGATAAGCTCGAATGTGGTGATATAAACGCCATCGTCGCTTGGCACGCCGACCGCCTCTCCCGTAATGCCATCGACTCCGCGCTTCTCGTCGATATGATGGATCGCGGCAAACTCATTGAGATCGTTACTCCTGGGCAAACCTATCGCAACACGCCATTCGATAAGTTCATGTTTACTCTTGCCTGTACCCAGGCAAAAATGGAGAACGACAAAAAAGGCATCGACGTTACCCGTGGCCTAGAAAAGAAGGCGAAACTCGGCATCTTCCCTGGACCCGCTCCGTTGGGCTACTTGAATGATAAGTATGCCGAGAAAGGCAACAAGAAAATTGTAACCGATAAAATCATCCTTCCGCTCATAAAGAAAATGATGGAACTGATGCTCACCGGCCACTATGGTCCGCTCAAGATCAGGGATATGGCGAACAATGAGTGGGGCTTCCGCACACCAAAAGGAAAGAAACTTGGCCGAAGCACTATCTACCGCATCTTCACCAACACTTTCTATTACGGAATGTACGAGTACCCGCTCGGAAGCGGCAAATGGTATCATGGCACGCACGAAACGATCATCACCGAGGAGGACTACGACAAAATCCAGCTCCTTCTCGGCCGCAAAGGCCGTCCACGTCCGAAGACTCACATTTTCGATTTCGTGGGCATGATGAAATGCGCCGACTGTGGCGCGGCCATAACCGCCGAAACCAAGTTCAAGAAACTCGCCAACGGGGACATCAAAACCTACGTCTATTATCACTGCACGAAGCGAATAAATCCAAACTGTACGCAGGGATCAATTGAAGAGAAGGAACTTAAAAAGCAGATCGTAGCCGAAATCGACAAGATCGAGATACCTGCCGAGTTCCATACTTTCGCTATGAAGTGGTGGAAATCCGAAAACGAGAAGGAAGTCGAAACCCGAAACGTGATCGTAGAAGCCCAGCAAAAGGCGTATAAGGCCTGCCTTGCGAAACTAGATGGCCTGACCGACATGAGAGCGGGCGGTGAAATTAGCTCGGAGGAGTTTGCACGGAAACGTGAACCGCTTTTTGCCGAGAAGAAGCGCCTGGAGCAGCTTTTTGAAGGCACAGGAAAGCGTATCGACGCTTGGATGAAGACTGGCGATCAAATGTTCACGTTCATCGAGCAAGCGATCCAGCGCTTCACTCATGGCACGCTTGAGGACCGTCGATCCATACTTGCGGCTTTAGGTTCGAACCTTCTAGTAAAAGATAAAAAACTCAGTATTGATATAGAGAATTGTCTTTTCCCCATACAAAAAATCTCCGCACCTGTTAAGAAGATAAAGGAACGGTTAGAACCAATAGATACCTTTGAGAAACAAGGACAGTTTGAGCAAATGTGCTCTAACAGTCCAGTAGTGCTGCCGGTCAGGGACTCGAACCCCAATAAACAGCTCCAAAGGCTGCTGTCCTACCATTAGACGAACCGGCAATAGAAACACAATACCCGAAAAAAGGCCTTTATTCAACTAAGAACACACCTTCACAATAGCCATCTCAAGTGGCAGATGAGAAATGTATGCACGAGGAGTATTTTCATAGGCATTGAGCATTTCTAGAAGCACACCAGAAGAAATGTTTAAATCAGCACCTGAAGCAAGATTTTTTAGCCAAACAAAATCTTCTTCTGAAACTTGTCCTGCAATTTGCTTTTCCATAGCTGGAGCAAAACGAAGCAAAAGCATAAAACGCATCTTTTCTAAAAGAAGTTTCATAAAGACTGCCATATCTGTGTTGCTTTCGACTGCTTTTTGCACAGCCATCAAAGCTTTTTCTTTTTCTTTTTGTGCTATAGCTTCAACAATCTCATTTACCAATGTAGATCGTGGAGCACCAGTAATCTCTGCCACCTCATCTATGGTGATTTTTTTATTTTGTGTAGATGAAATGACTTTTTGTAATATTCCGAGAGTGTCACGAAAAGATCCATCACCCAAGAGCGCAATGAGATCAGCAGAAGAAGCGTCTATTGAAAAGCCTTCTTCTTTTGCAATATCACTTACAACTTTTTTAAGTAAAGGCTGGCTTGGTTTTTTAAAAGTAAAAGACTGACATCGAGATACGACAGTCTCGGGAAGTTTTTCTATTTCAGTAGTTGCGAGAATAAATACTACATATGGAGGTGGTTCTTCAAGGGTCTTTAAAAGTGCGTTGAATGCTTCTTTTGTAAGCATATGCACCTCGTCTATTATGTAAACTTTGTATTTTGATTCAAAAGGAAGAGTGTTTACTGATTCGCGTATTTCACGTACATCATCAATACCACGATTGCTAGCTGCGTCTATTTCATACAAATCATTTGTACTCGTCCCTATTTCTCGTGCAAAAATACGAGCGATACTTGTCTTGCCTGTACCACGAGAGCCGGCAAAAAGGTATGCGTGAGAAATATTGCTTTGCTTTATAGAGCCCTGAAGTACAGATACTATATGATCTTGTCCTATCACATCAGCAAACTTTTGCGGTCGGTATTTTCTGTATAGAGCGACATCTTGTGTATGGCTGTCTTTTTTCATTCGCTCATTATATCAGAAGTTTATATAAAATTTACACAAAAAATTCAGCCGTGGCGTCGGGGTCGCGGGGACCTGACGCCACGGCTGTAGCCCCGAAAGTCGGAGCTTATAGATCTGGGAGACACTGGCTGGCGAAATGTCCAACCGTTGTCCAACCTTTCGGTTGTAAGCTCGCAAAGCGCGCGAGTCGTCTCTCCAGACTATACTGGATGGTGGGGGGGGTGGTCCCAGCATCCTTTTATAAAGCTACCATTATTGTTTTTATATGCAAATAAAGTTATACACAAAAAATTAGACAGTCGAGGCTATTGGAGTGCTTTTGTAAAGCTTATATATAAAAAAAGGGAGCCCCAGCAGAAACTGCTGGGGCTCTTGATTTTGAAAAGCTCTCGGCGGACAACACTTCACTCCGGGGGAGGACGTGCTCGAAGCATTTCAGCTCCTGGAATTCATGGGGTCCCCCTCAAATTCCGACAGATGAGGGGTGGTTGCGACACGGTCATCCCGATGAGGACCGTCAGTCAGGTGTCGATGCCGACGCCGTCAGGTGCGGAAGCTATGAGTGTTGGCGTAACGGACGTTGAGAGCATTCATAAAGTACTTCATCTCCTTCTGTGGTTTTTAGCCACTGGTTGAGGGGATCCCAAACGATGGGCGCCCCGAGAGGATATTCCTTGTGTGCCAGACCGGCGGAGCGGTCGGGGCGAGTTTCCTCTGGTTTCACCAAAGGTAGTCCTGAGTTCTCGCCGGCCTGGCACAACGTACACGGAGGAGTTACCCATCACGTGTTCTGTAAATACCCTATCATACTCGCCTATTTTTGTCAAGCGATTTAGAGCAACCTGTGTATAACCCTCATTTTATATACTCTTCTACAATAGACGAAATCTGCTCTACATTTTCCGCTTCCATTAGCCGGACGCGAAGATCCTTTGCCCCATCCCAACCGTTTACATAGGCTTTATAATGCTTTTTCATTAATGCAAAATTTTTTGTATCTCCTAAAAGTTCCTCGAAAAGTCGTGTATGCTCCACCATCACACGCAATCTGTCTGCGATTTTATCTGGTCTTTTATTTGGAGCAAAAAGCCAAGGATTGCCAAAAATAGCACGTCCAAGCATGACACCATCTGCCCCACTTTCTAACGCCTTCTTTTCTGCATCAGCTATGTCGACAGCATCTCCATTACCAAAAATGAGCGTGCGAATTTTTTCGCCACGATCTACACCTTGAATTTTATTTCTTATCTCTACCGCTCTCTTTACCTCTTCCCATCTTGCAGGAACCTTTGACATTTCTTTCCTTGTACGTGCATGCACTGTGATTAGAGCTGGCTCTTCGGCCAAAAGCTCAGGTAGCCAAGTCTCAAGTTCATTTTTATTAAATCCAATACGCGTCTTTACAGATACAGGCAAATCACCCGCACCCTCTTTTGCAGCTCGCAAAACCTCACGTGCTAACTTTGGATTTTTCATCATTGCAGCACCAGCGCCCTGCCTTTCAATACTCCTATCTGGACAACCCATGTTGATATCTATGCCATCAAAACCAAGCTCGCGCGCGAGCTCCGCCGCGCGCTTCATCATCTCCGGACGCGCCGTAAAAAACTGTGCCACTATGGGTCGCTCAGAGTCAGTAAAAATGAGATCTTTCATGAGTTTCTTTTTCCCCTCTTCATCCGCAAGCATGAGACCATCGGCAGATACAAACTCAGTCCATATCACATCTGGCTTGCCATACTTTGCTATGATGCGACGAAAAGACGCATCAGTGACATCAGCCATGGGCGCAAGCACTAGTATCGGACTAGCGCCTTTTTCCTCTTTTAATTTTTTCCAAAATCCTTTCATCGCAAGAACCATATCACAATCCCACCCTTTTATCTAAGTTTAAAAAATAATTTTTTGCCAAAACGCAGGTCGACATAATCTAGATTTTCTAAGAATTTTTCTTTATCAGGTACACTGACTTTGTCATTCAAAAGTGACTTTAAGTTTTCAAATGTTAGAGAAAGATTTTCGCGAGTGTTTATTAAAATTTTTGCACCAGATATGTCATAAAGTTCTACATCAGTATCTTCATACATCACGGCATCTGTAATATGAAAATCAAGTGAGACTATTTGTGTTATGAAGCTAGCAACTCTTTTAAACTCTTCTGATGGAAAAAACTGACGTGAGGCAAAAGTATTGTCAGGCTTTACTAGACCATAATATCTGACGTATACATTGCCTGAAAACTTTGGCGCTTGAGAAAATACGAAACCGTTTTTGTCTATAAAATAGCAATCGTCGTGAAAAGTCACCACCCTATCTACTATTGTACTAGCGCACCACACAGCAAATGGTTTTCTTTCCTCCACATGCACAGATATTGATTTTAGACTTTCAAAAGAAATCTCTGCTGATTCTAAACGGAAGAATTTTTGCAACAAAGCCTTCTCCATTCTGGTTTCTGGGTAGATAAAAATATTACTCTTTGAAAAAATACCGAAATAGTTGCCGGAAATTTTTTCGCGAATATAGCTCTCTATTTCATCACGAGTGATCACTTCATTACCAGACACTTCTATGTTTTGAATATTTAGTGCTGGAATTTGTGAAAGTATTGGCGGGATAGATAAAATAACGACAAGAGCAAACATGCCAGCTCCAGACTTTATCCAAAACTGTTTCTTCTTTTTTTCTGCAAGCTTAGGTGAGCGTATGGTAGAGTGACGCTTAAACATTTCTCTTTATTACTCCTTTGCCCATATATTTTTGTAGAACTTCGGGCACAACGATGGAGCCGTCAGACTGCTGATTGTTTTCCAAAATAGAGATGAGAATGCGTGGAAAAGCGAGCGCGGTGTTGTTGAGAGAGTGAGCGAATTTTAATTTACCATCGACATCTTTGTAGCGAATGTTGAGACGTCGTGTCTGAAAATCATGAAAATATGAAGATGAATGTGTTTCGCCATATGATTTTTGGCCTGCGCGCCAGACTTCTATGTCATACTTTTTTACTTGTCCGAGTCCGAGATCACCGCCACAGTTGACCACTACGCGATATGGTAGGCCGAGAGCTTTAAGCAAATCCTCGGCGTTTGCAGTAAGCTCTTCGTGCAGTGCAACAGATGTTTCGTGATTTGCTTCGCAAAGAATCACCTGTTCAAATTTGAAAAATTCATGCACGCGGTAGAGACCCTTTACATCTTTTCCATGACTTCCTGCTTCGCGACGAAAACATGGAGAAAAAGCGAGCATCTTTATCGGCAATTTTGTCCTGTCGAAAACCTCGTCCATGTGATATGACATTGCACCAGCCTCGCCTGTACCAGCTAAATATTCACCGTCTTGTGTTTTATACAAATCCTCTTCACCTTGTGGCAAATATCCTGTACCCAAAAGTGATTCGCGTTTTACTAGAGATGGGACGATCATAGGAGTAAAACCACCTTTCATCGTGAAATGATCTAGCAAAAATTGCCAGAGTGCAAAGTTTAAAAGTGCGCCGTCATTTTTCAAAAAATATCCACGGAAGCCAGAAACTTTTGCGCCACGTTCAAAGTCTGCCATGTCTAGTGTTTCCATGAGCTCGATATGAGTCTTTGGTTCAAAATCAAATTTTGGCTTTTCTCCCCAAGTGCGCACCTCCACATTTTCTGCGTCACTTGAACCTTCTGGCACAGATATGTCAGGCACGTTTGGCACCTGCACCATGTATACTTGCCAAGCATGCATTATTTCTCTTAGCTCTTCTTCCTCTTTTTGCAATGCCTCTTTTACTACCTTCATTTCTTCTATGAGACCTGCGCGCTCGTCTGCGCTAGCTTTAGTTATTTTTTCACTGTATTCGTTTTGCTTTGCACGCTTTGTTTCTATACCCACGAGCTTTTCTCGGCGTTTGTCGTCTATAGAAATGAGATCGTCTACGTTGAAATCAATGTGCTTTTTGCGAGCCGCTTCTTTTATGAGGTCTTTATTATCCCTAATGAATTTAATGTCGAGCATTTGTTTATTTTAGCAGGAATATTGAGGCAAAAGCAAAAGAATATGGGTCTTTGGAAAAATATAATGACTTGATAAATGTAGTATTGTGGTATCTAATAGCTCTAGAACTTGGTGCAATAGCACCGGAAAGGACTGACATGCAGAAGAGTTTCAGCATCGCACTTCCCCTCTGGATCCTCGTGGCTCTCGTCGGGGTGATCGGCCTCGGACACTTCTTCCTCAAGGATGAACCCGTCGCCACACCGAAGGTTCGCCAAGAGGTGGTCAAGGTGATCGGGCGGTACACGGAAGTCTTCGATGGCGTGGGCGCATCAATCGGATTCCTGGTCCAGAGCAACAACGGACTGGAGGTCATCAACTGCGACACGGGATTCATGACGGCCTCTCCCGGCTGGAAGCCTGAGTACCTGACCGTGGTGCACTGGACCAATGGCAAGACGACGGTCATGCCGGCGACAGTTGACCGATTCAACTGATCGCGCCAACTTGAGCTCCAACAATCAATTCTTTGCGGTTCAAACCCGCCATCAACGCAGGAAATCCCTGTCGCAAGATGGTGGGTTTTCTGTTTAGTATAGAATAATTAATTTAATTTATCTTTTCTTTATAAATTAATCATACTAGACACGCTCCAATATATAGATGTCAAAATACAGCAAAAAATTCCCTCTATATATAGTATCTCGAGATCGCCTACCACCACTTTTAAAAGAAATACCAGACCCACCAGACAAACTCTTTGTAAAAGGGAAAATTCCAAGTGACGATAATATAAAATTTCTCTGTGTTGTGGGATCGAGAGCATACACAAGCTATGGCGAAGAAGTTTGCAGAAAGCTCATCTCTGGTCTGCGAGGATACAATATATGTATAGTCTCTGGCTTGGCACTGGGTATCGACTCTATCGCACACCGTGCGGCTCTAGATGCTGGGCTGATCACGATCGCCGTACCAGGATCCGGACTGGACCCGAGCGTACTTTATCCTCGCGCAAATGTTCGCTTGGCTGAAAAAATACTTGAAGCTGGTGGCGCTATAATTTCCGAAGAGGAGCCCATATATCGCGCGACCCCCTACAGCTTTCCCAAACGCAACCGCATCATGGCTGGCATGTCGCACGCCGTGCTCGTCATAGAAGCAGAGCTCAAGTCTGGCACACTCATTACCTCAAAATATGCTACAGACTACAACCGTGATGTATTCACTGTACCGGGCTCTATATTTTCCCGAAAATCAGATGGACCCAATATGCTCATTCGACTCGGCGCGACTCCTGTGTGTACGAGTGAGGATATTTTAGAAACGCTTGGATTTAATATATCAAAAAAAGAAAAAGCCGAACAAAAAAATCTTTCTCTATATACAAGTGACGAAAAAGAGGTCGTAGAAAATCTATCTGCGCCGATGAGCCGAGATGCTCTCATTCGTATACTGGTAGAAAAAATGGGTAGACCGATTTCAGAAATAAATTCCCTGCTTGTGATGATGGAGATAAAGGAACTTATAGTAGAAAAAATGGGAGAGATTTATATTGTATAAAATATTATATAAAAAAAGCGACCCCTACCATTCGGCAGGGATCGGGACACGAATGTCCATGTGTGGAAGTAGACGAAGGATCGCCGGTGTGACGAGAACAACTTCATGTGGCGCAACGGGTTCATACGAGATGAACTCATTACCCACGTCACGAAAAGTGGTGGAAGGGAGTACGTAGACATATCCAGGTCGGAATGTAACGTTCTCCCCACTTACGACCATCAGTCCTGAGCCCTTAGTTGTGTAACTAGCTTTGTAAGACTCGGACTTACTAGCGGGAGCAAACATCGCCATCAGACAGGGAACGCGAACACAATTCTTGCTAGCGTACACAGCCTTTTGACAACCCTCTTCACGACCAGTATTGCATCTCGCTTGCCGAGGCTCTACTAGAGTCTCAATACGGAACTTTGATCCGTGCAAGCAGAAGCCTCTTTTCAGATAAGCTTCGAGCAGTTGGAGTGCATCCATCATTTATCGCCTCTCTTTCTGTAATATATTATAACAAATTTACTAGACAAAGTCAAATAATATAAAGTTCTAAATTTGCATAAATAAAATATCTGTAGTATTAATTGAATCACATGAAACTACTCATCGTAGAGTCACCGGCAAAAGCAAAAACCATTTCAAAATATTTGGATGGCAAATTTACCGTAAAAGCTTCTGTCGGTCATATTCGTGATTTACCAAAAAATAATAAGAAAGCTATCGACATCGAAGGTGGCTTTATTCCCCACTACGAAATATCAAAAGGAAAAGAAAAAGTCGTAGCAGAAATAAAATCGCTTGCAAAAAAAGCTGATGAAATATTACTTGCAACCGACCCCGATAGAGAGGGCGAAGCGATAGCTTGGCACATAGCACAAGCGACTGGCCTAAAACATCCAAAGCGTGTTGTATTTCACGAAATTACAAAAGACGCTGTAACAGAAGCAATAAAACATCCACGCGCAATAGATGAAAATCTAAAACAAGCACAGGAAGCGCGACGTGTGCTCGATCGACTAGTCGGATACGATCTCTCAGGAATAATCTGGAAAAAGGTGCGATATGGTCTGTCTGCTGGACGTGTGCAGTCTCCTGCACTACGTATCATCATGGAGCGCGAAAGAGAGATTCGTGCTTTTGTGCCACATAATTTTTGGATAATTACAGCAGATCTAGAAAATAAAACTGGCGAAACAAAATTCAAGCTTCCTTTTGTATGCTCACAAGAACCAACAGACATAAAAGAAGTAGAAAGGATTTTGTCCGAGGGTAAAAAAGGTGCGTGGAAAGTCATAGACATAAAAGAAACAGAAGTAAAACGCTCACCTCGCCCACCGTTTATCACATCTACTCTTCAACAAGCAGCGAGCTCTCGCCTAGGATTTGCCCCATCAAAAACGATGGGTATTGCACAAAAGCTATACGAAGCTGGTCTCATCACATACATGCGTACAGATAGTACGACTTTGAGCAAAGTAGCTCTAGGTCAAATAGCTGGCGTGGTAGAAAATAGATTTGGAAAAAAATATTTACAGTTCCGCACTTTTTCAAAGAAAAGTAAAAACGCGCAGGAAGCACACGAAGCGATACGTCCAACAAACCTTTCAAAAGAAATAGCTGGTGCAACAGATGAACAAAAAAAGTTGTATCGCCTAATCTGGCGACGCACTGTGGCATCTCAGATGACAGAGGCCAACACTTTACGCACAAAAGTAATAGCAAACATAGACAACAAAGAAACTATTCCAAACTTCAGCGTAAACGGATCAAGAATACTTTTTGACGGATGGTACGCCGTGGATCCCGCTGCTCGCCAAGAAGACGTCGAGCTACCAAAAATGTCTACAGGCGACGCTCTCAATTTAATAGAATTACGAACAGAAGAAAAATCCACAGAGCCACCTTCAAGATACTCAGAAGCAGGCCTCGTCAAAGAGCTAGAAAAGCGTGGCATCGGTCGCCCATCTACATATGCAAGTATCATTAAAACTATCGTTGACCGAGGATACGTAGAAAAACAAAACAAAGCGCTTGTGCCTACAGACACAGGTGACGTGGTGAGTTCATTCCTTGAAAACAATTTCATGGAATACATCAACGACTCTTTCACCGCAGAAATGGAAGACAAGCTCGACGAAATAGCTCAAGGCAAAGCTGACTATGAAAAAACTCTTTCTGCATATTACAAACCACTCGCTAAAGACGTAAAAGCAAAAGAAAAACTTGCAAAAGCGACAGATCTAGGAAAAGCTCCTAGTGAATTTAAATGCCCTGTCTGTGGAAGTGGAATGATTATCAAACTCAGTCGCACTGGCAAGTTTATGAGCTGTGAAAAATTTCCAGACTGTACTGGCGCACGAACAATAGACGGCAAAGAGCTCGAAGGACCAAAAGAAACTGGCGAAAAGTGTCCGAATTGTGAAAAAGGAATGTTAATAGAGCGAGACGGAAAGTTTGGTCGCTTTATCGCATGCAACAATTATCCAAAGTGCAAATATATTAAAAAAGACGCTGAGCTTGAAAAGCAAAATTCTACAGGTGTCACTTGCCCTATCTGCAAAAAAGGATTTATGACTGAGCGCCGTGGACGTTTTGGACTTTTCTATAGTTGTAGCAACTATCCAGATTGTAAACATATTATAAAAAGCAAACCAACAGGAAAGATTTGTGGATACATGCGTGAAAATGGTCCCTGCATACATTTAATGATGGAGGGTACCAAAACTATTCCAGACAGATGTTCGGACAAGACGTGTCCAAATCATAATCCGCATAAGCTCGCAAAATAAATACTTAATAAAAAGAAAAAGCTCGTCGCCACTGGGACGACGAGCTTGTGAGTTGTGAACTGTTACCTGGTTGAGCCCACTTAGATCAACTCTCAGTGGGCGAAACCGGGACTTCTCGAACTGTCTGCTTGCGAGACAGGGCACCCTGAATCTCATAGACGTTGACATCAACCCGCTGCGACTTCTTCTGCTTACCAACCACAGCGACACCGTTGATGTAGGAAGACAGGATGACAGTCAGGCGCTGGGGGTCGTACTTCACCCTCTTCTCATCCAACCACGTCCGGACATTGGAGGTGGTGAACCGCTTCTGTTGAGCGGTCTGGTTCGCGGACCATTCCTTGAGAACACCGATAACAGCATCGATGGTCTCAGAGAAACTGATCATTCCACGACGCCGACGACGCTTCCTGAAGACGCCCAACTTCCGCAACGACTCCGGCGGTGCGGTATCGGTCGTAGAAGGAATGCTCCCCGGTTGTGCTCCCGTGGTCTTGGCGGAGACACCCTTCTTGGTCAACGCCAATGACTTGATCGGACCACCAAAGACACCGTCCTTGAGCGGGATGTGAGAGAGGGCGAGAGAGCTTTCAACAACCCTCTGGCCAAACATGGCGTAAAGCTCAGCGAGCCTTTCACCCAGTTCTTGCTGTGCCTTCTCGTAGCTGGAGACAAAAGCTCCAACCTTCTCTTCGTACGCATCCATGAGATGCTTCTTCAGATCGTTTCGGCCCATACGTGTCTGCATGACTACTCCTTGCCGATTTTATCGGCTGCTTGATGTTCAACATCTGCTTCATCGGACAGTTGCCACAACCGTCCGAATCCGGCGCGCCACCCGGCGCGTCGTTGCTCTAGACGACCCAGACACACTGAAGTACCTGGGGTTGGCCATTGCTCCTCGACCCATACATCAGGTAACAAGGAGAACGTAATGGATCCCTTGATACCTGAGACCTTGGCCGTAGCGTATGGACCGTTTCGCGACTTTTTGACAATCGTCGAAACGACCCCCTTCACGCTCGTGCTCTGTCTTTGCAAATGAATCACCTCCTTAATCTACAATAAAGAACCCAAAATCGTGTCAGTTCGACACAATTCGAAACGCCCTATCAATATCATATATAAATATATATGTCAAAGTAGACAAATAAAAATATTGTGTTATGGTATGAACAAAAGACCGCTTGGTCTTATGTTCTTTCACAATTGAGAATCCAAAGAAAGGAGGTGATCAATATTTCTGCCAGAGCAACAAGTTCAAGAAATCAAGTGGTTCGAGCGGTTGTCCGATCAATAAAGGAAACCCGTTCAGCCACACTTGCAATCTGCTATGTTCACGGATCGGTCTCAAATCCCCCAATCACACCAGAACAGAGCATCACGTTCTCACTGGAAAACTGGAAGGGAGAGTTCGCTCTCGAAAAAGGACAAGTGGTAGATCTGTATGGCGTATGTATGTACGCAAACGGTTGGCGCGCAAGGTTTGCGCGCCCCGTCACACCTGAAACTGAGCACTAAGCAAAGAGAAGGAGTAACATGAACAAACCCATCACAGGAACGACAGCAGAGTGCGTCAAGCACTTTGCTCGAACGACAGGGCTTGAGGAAGTACACACAAGCAGAAAGGCTTGGGAATCACGTGCAGCTCTCGCTGAGCTCCTCAAGCTTCACACGAGAACGCTACATGCATGGTTCTCGAAGGGAATAATGCCAAAGGGCATTACCCTCGCGCAACTACATTGCATGTTGGAGTACTTCGGGTACACCATCACAGAACGGGAAAACATGCCCAACGAGCAACGCATCTTCAATGAGTGCGTGGCTCTCTCGGTGTTTTCTCCCGAAGAAGCAATGAGTGAACTTCAGATCAAGCACAGCACCCTTTGGGCATGGTGCCAAGGAAAGGCTGTCCCGAAGTCAGAAGGCCTGAATCGTCTGCGAAGATTCGTTGAGCGGCACGATGCAGAGCGAATGAAGTATCGAGAGAGTTGGCTTGTGGTCTTCCGCAGGCTCGGTTTCATGCCGAATCAGGCAACAAGCGCAGGGACCAATACAAGGTCTCATCCTGTGTTGCCCGGGACACCCGTCGAGAGTGCGTCAGCGCTCCTCGACCACAAAGCAATCGTTGCAATGACAGCCAACCTCATCCTGGCACTTCATCCACTTGTTTCGACCGTACTCTCTGATGATTTCACCCCCGAACAGAGGGCTGAACTCCGTCAGCGTACCCAACACGGTCGAGACTCGAAGTTGTTTGAGTTGTCCAACAACCTGAACCGTCTCTGCAGCGAGCGAGCTCGCACAGACATTCCACGACACTAAGCATCAAGCACTGAGGCTACACACATGACAACAGTATCGGGCAAAAGCCCAAAAGTTGAAGAGGCAGAAATCAGATTCGTGCAGGGCAATGTCCTGCGTCACCTTTCAAACACCTACCCAACGTTGCTTGAGGTCGTCCTCGAAAGCGTGCAAAACGCAATCGACCGGGACGTCGAAGCAACCGAGGTGTGGATCACCATCAACTACAAGACTCGCAACATCTTCGTACGAGACAACGGTCGCGGAACGACGATTGAGCGATTCAACGCAGCACTTCGCTCCGTCTCTGGTGAACACCGGAAGGGACAAGGGAGTCTTGGCCAATTCGGCCTTGGCCTCATGTCCCCCTTCGGCAAGTGTGAAAGGTTTGAGTTCACCTCATGCCCAACACCCAATCAATCTGCAGCATCCGAGGGAACCACCTTCAACAAGTGGACCTTTGTGTGCAAGGAACTGATGGCCCAGACAGAACGTCTTGCAGGCACGCGTTCGGTTCGAGAAGACCTGGTCTTCGGAAAACCCGAGCTCGGCAAGCAAACTGTTCCGTGGCGCACCGAAATGGCAATTTGGAATTTCACTCGCGATCGAATCATGAGTGACATCCCGATTGACAAATTGGTGTCGGAAATCCAGACGCGCTACGGCACCACAATGCGACGCAACAAGGTCAAGGTTCAGTTGCGCATCACCCGTGAAAATGGTCACGAGGAGGTGCGTAGCGACGTCATGGCCAAGGATTTCGCTGGACGACCACTGCCAATATGCGTCCTCGAAAACGATGACGCTGGCAAGATCACCTTCCGCCTCTTTACGGTAACAAATACCAAGAAGAAGCGTGATGGCAAGATCTCTGTCGGCGTCACTGGAAATGATTTCAGATTTTCCTTCGGGCTCTTTGCTCGATCGGCGTCTGACTTCATTCGACGAGATGTGATCGAGGCGCTGTCCTCCGGTTACTTCGAAGGTGAAATCCTCGCAGAGAAGATCTCCCTTCATGCAGACCGCAAAGCATTCGTCGCTGACGATGCGAGAACCGGATTCTGCCTTGCGATCGAGACATGGTTTGACCGAATTGGGTCCAAGCACTACGAGGAGGTCAGACACTCTCACCAAGAGCAGAGACTGCAGAGACTTGGACTCCAGTCCATGCAGTGGATCGAGTTCATGCTTAGGGATCCCAAGAATGCACCGTTCCTGCAGGTACTCAAAGACCTGCGACGTGGCACCATTGGAGAAGGACATGCTCCTCTACCGACCCGCAAGGTGCTCGGTAGACAAGATCAGCCCGCCCTATCAGTAGACGCGCAAAAGGCACCGCCAAGTGCCTCAACCGCGGATTCTGGTTGGTCAAAGTCCGTTTCCGAACGCAAGTCTCACACACCACTTACCGTGGCCGGACCCAATGGTCGAGTGCGAAAGGTCGTGGCAAACTCAAGCCTCGGCTTGCAGCTTGCACACGAACCGATGGTCGGGTCGTCTGACTTGTGGGAATTTGATTCCACAAGTGGCGTCCTCACCTTCAACATTCGACATCCCCATTGGCAAGCGTGTGACGTCAACGACACCTCCCTCATGCGTCTCCAGGAGCTTGTGGTGATCCAGGTGTTGACGCTCTATACGCTCCCGGAGCACATGCGTCCCTTCAACATGAAGTTCGTGGAGGAGCAAAACCACGCACTGGTGTCGTGGATTCTCAATGCAGACAAACTCAGAGTGTTGAAAAACACTTCTGATGACAAGCGCACGAAAACCAAGTAGTATTCGTGGGCTTAATCCCCTGGCCGCTTTGCGCGGCTGGGGGATTTTTACTTTGTATTATTTACCACACTGTACATTTAATGATGGAAGGTACCAAAACTATTCCAGAGCGATGTTCAGACAAGACATGTCCAAATCATAATCCGCATAAGCTGTAAGAATAAAGAAAACAGCTCGCCCGTTTGGGCGCGCCGTTTTTGATGACGTTTGGTGGTAGCCATCAGAAGACCATTTTGATAAGTGAGATGAGGTAGCAACCAAGCTTCCAAAACCCACCCATGACAATGACCCAGAAAGCGAGAATGAAAAGTCCCTCCAGCGGATCATTGTTTTCATCACGCACGATTGGGACATACCTTCGACTCATTAGCATCACCTCCAATCTGGAAAAATAATACCTGTTTTTATAAAAAAGTCAAATTACAAACTAAAATTTTTCACTGAATACAAATCTTCATCGTCTTCTTTCTTTTCTTCTTTTGATCTGTCGTCGGCGAGGTCGGCAGTCACGATAGCGTCAGGAACAGTGCCCACCACAGTCTCATCACCGTTTACCTTTGCAATATGTTTATCAAGCATTGCTGTCGCACCACCGCGAGATTTTTGAGAATTAAAAATATCTAAAATCGTGCGTAAATCTTCGTTTGAGAAAAAGTCGATAGAGAGCTTACCACCGTTGTCGCGTCGCTCTATAGACACTCGTGTACCAAGTGACTCCGAAAGTTTTTCTTCTAGCTCTGTAAGCTCTGGATCAGGCGCGTACTCTTTTTTGCGAACTTTATCAAAAGCGACCTTACGAGAAATTTGCTCTGCTTCTCGCACGGTAAGCTTGCGATAAATAATCTCTTTATACAAAGTCATCTGCTCCTCTGGTCTATCGATAAGCATCAAAAGCGGACGTGTATGTCCTTCTGAAATTTTTCCAGCACCCAAAGCATCTAAAATTTCTGGAGCCAAACCCAAAATACGCAAAGTGTTGCTGACATACTCTCGACTCTTGCCTACCTTTTTTGCAATTTCTGCATGTTTAAATTTAAATTCATTAGCAAGGCGTTCAAAACTACGCGCGCGATCAACTACATTTAGATCCTCGCGCTGAATATTTTCTATTATCGCTAGCTCAAGCTTCATCAGATCGCTATCGTCCCCTGTTTTTATGAGCACCGGCACCTGTGAAAGTCCGGCTAGCTTGGAAGCACGCAAACGACGCTCTCCAGCGATGAGCTCGTACTCCACAGCGAGTCCGCCGTCTTCTTTTGGCACTTCTTTGCGAGTGACGATAAGTGCCTGCAGTACACCGTATTGTCTGATAGAGTCAGCCAAACTTTGCAATTGCGCCTGATCAAACTCTCGGCGAGGCTGAAACGGATTTGGTTTTATTTTCTCTAACTCTACCCAGAAAACTGCATTATTAAAGTATTGCGACATGTAAAAATTGTATCATGAAATTGATTTTCGTCTCAAATATATGTAAACTCAGGAGTAGTTGATCTTTTTGCCGTGGTGGCGGAATTGGTAGACGCACACGACTCAAAATCGTGCGGAGCAATCCATGAGAGTTCGATTCTCTCCCGCGGCACACACTAGGACTTGACTTTTCTATTTTTCTGTATTAGGATATTGGCCATGTCTCATACAAAAATATTCATTACTTTAGTGCTTTTGATGGCTATTTCTATGCCTTCTTTTGCGCTATCTGAGTTTCAGTCTGACACTCCCTACCCTGTAGAATGGTACGGACTTTGTTTTGACGGTATTGATAATGACGGTGATGGATTTACAGATATGCCAGCCGACCGTGATTGTCCTCGATGTTACGACGGTATTGATAATGATCTTGACGGTCTCGTAGATTTTGCCGACCCCGATTGTCCAAAAGGTGCAGTGCTTGGTGAAGCTACAAATGAAGAAAATAAATTTGGTGGTAGTGATCTCAGTTCAAATAGCAACCTAAGTCCGAACTCTGATTTGCGACCAAATAGTGACCTACGACCAAATAGCGATCTGAGACCGAACTCTGATTTGCGACCAAATAGTGACCTACGACCAAACTCTGATTTACGACCAAATAGTAATTTAAAACCTAACAGTGACCTAAGGCCCAATAGTGATTTACGGCCAAATAGTGATCTGCGACCAAACTCTGATTTGCGACCAAATAGTGACCTAAGACCAAATTCTGATTTGAGTCCAAACTCTGACCTCAGTCCCAACAGCGATCTCGGTGGATACTATTACGGTGGAGGATATGATTGTTGTGGCTACGGTGGTGGTTATGACTACTATGGGTACAATGATGGCTATGACTACTATGGGTACAATGATGGTGGTTACGATTATTACGGATACTAAGACTCGGTAAAGTGTCAAAAGCAGATAAAAAACTTGTTGTAATCCTCGGGCCTACTGCCTCTGGAAAAAGTAATCTGGCTGTAGATCTCGCACGCAAATATAGCGGAGAAATAATTTCTGCTGACTCACGACAAGTATATAAAGGACTAGATATTGGAAGTGGAAAAATAACTCCCAAAGAGATGAAAGGCGTGCCACATCATTTACTTGATGTGGCTAGTCCTTTTTCTAAGAAGGTTTTTACTGTCGCAGATTTTAAAAAATTAGCAGAGAAAAAAATTGCTGAGATTTTGGCACGCGGAAATGTGCCTATCATGTGTGGTGGCACCGGCTTTTATATCCAGTCTGTAGTGGATGGTATTGTATTGCCAGCAGTGCCGCCAAATAAATCTCTGCGCGCAAAACTAGAAAAACAAGAAACTGAGAAACTTTTTGAAACCCTAAAAAAACTCGATCCGAAACGCGCTCGTGAAATAGACGCAAAAAATCGACCGCGATTGATCAGAGCCATAGAGATAGCGACCGCTCTAGGAAAAGTTCCCGCTGTGAACGCCTCAAAACCTGACTATAAGACACTACAAATCGGCATAAAAACTGATGCAAAAAAACTACAGCAAAAAATACATGCCAGACTCTTGGCTCGCATGAAAAAAGGCATGCTTAACGAAGCGCGACTACTGCACTCTGCCGGACTATCATGGAAACGCATGGAGGCTTTAGGACTCGAATACCGTTACTTGGCTTTGCATTTACAAGGCAAAATCTCACGCGCAGAAATGATACAGACGCTCGAAAGAGAAATCCTAAAATACGCCAAACGCCAAATGACCTGGTTTAAAAGAGATAAGCGGATAAAGTGGTTTGAAATATCTAAGAAAAAGATGATTGATCTAACGATGAGAAAATTTATTAAAATAAATTAAAAAAAAATTATATTTCGTAATCAATTAGTTCAATCATAACTTGTGAGATGCGGACATCATCTATACCCGCGACAGATTCACTGCACTTTTCCTGAATCTGTTTTTCTAAAATCAAAGCCAACTGCTTCTTCTTTTCTGTTTTTTCTATATCGGCCAACACATGCTCACGTCCAGCGTATCTTCTTTTTACCTCTTCAAACCGATCTTCAATAGAGACAACACCGTGTGGAGAAACTCTAAAATCTGAGTAGGAACAGACTTTAATATACCAATCTTCGGATTCGACAGTGAGAGCAAGCTTTGAGCTACCAGTTTTCCCCAAAATATGCAAAACTTTTTCAGGCATACCAAGCTCTTTAGCAATAGTCTCTGTAGCTAAATGTTCTTCATCTCCATATTTAGAAATAAAATCTGCTTGTATTTTTCTTAACTGCGTTGCCTCTTCCTCTGAAAACAGAGAGTTTTTATCAAAAGAAAACTTTATAATATTGCCCATATCATGAAGTAACAAATCTTTGGTGATCACATCAATATCCAAATCCATTTTGGGTTTTAAAAATCCAACCACAACCCTTCCGACCGAGGCCACTCTATACATATGTTGCTGCAACAATGGCGGAATCTGGTACTTTTCGTATACTTCGGATATTTTCATTCTATTTTGGATAATTTTTTAATTCACTTGGCCTATAATTAAAGTGAAAATATTCTCTTCTGATCCCCAAACGGAATCCATTATCTTGCATTATACCAATAACCCACTCCTGAAGTTCTTGATACCTTATATCAGACTCTTCCTTTTTATTTTTATAAAAATCGACAAACAATGCATCCGTACCATCCTCAAATCTACGCATATAAATTTCTTTATTCTCTTGAATGTCCCACAGAGCTACATCAACAGATTTACCTTCTACGTGAGGCATCTCCCCCATGTTTAAAAGTCTGTCAGTCTTTTCTTTACCAAATTTTTCAACCCGCCGCTTGTAAATCATCTCGTAAAGAGCCTTAGACCGATAGCCTTCTTTAATATATAGCCTATATCCTTTTGTTTTAAATATATTATCTATATTTATTAGCGCCTCGATAATATCTTTATGCACCTGAACTCGATCACTAGTCAAACCGACAGAAAGGATGTCTTCTTTGGTCAATCCGTAAGCTTCGTATTTATTCCAGTAAAAGTTGGCGCCCAACAGGCCAAATGTGTCTATATAGACTAAGTCTTCTTCAAGCATAATATGCGGGCCCACTCCGACTCGAACGGAGAACAACGGTTTTGGAGACCGACGTTTTACCATTGAAACTATAGGCCCGTGACACCAATGCTAGCAAATAATAAGGATATTTAAAAGAACAACAAAAAAGACCTTCGAAGGGGGTCGCGAGGCCGACGGGCCGAGCGTTTCAGGATTTTTTAAGCTTCAAAAAATCCGTACCCTGAGAAGGTCTTTTTTGTTGAGTTTCTTATTTTTTAGCCTCTTTATGAGGAGTCCTCTTTCTGCATGAAGAACAGTACTTGCTAAGCTCTATTTTTCGCTCAACCAGCTTCTTGTTTTTACCTGTTTGGTAGTTTGCCCGCTTACAATCTTTGCAGACAAGTTTGATTAATCTATCTTGTGACATAGGCAATACTATACGGGAAAGTGCCCAAAAAAGCAATAGATTAGACGTATATTCGCTTTATAAGGGGGTTTAAACGGGTAATAAGCTCATAAGGAGATCCTCCCATCAAATCAGCCAGTTCTACGGCTGTCACTGATTCATTTCCATCATCGCCTATTAAAGTGACCACATCACCAACTGTTGGATTTTGTACATCAGTGACATCTATAACAATCATATCCATTGATATACGACCCAAAATCTTTGCTCTTACACCTTTTACTAAAACATAAGAAATACCTGAAAGCGCCCTTGGATAACCGTGCCAATATCCCACAGGACAGACTGCTATTACAGAATCTCTTTTAAATTCTTCTGTAAAATCATAACCAACACTGTCGCCCTTTGGCACTTTTTTTACTTCGCCCATTATTGTTCGCCAACTAAGTATTGGTTTTATATCTACCTTATTTTTTGAAAAGCTTTCCGCCTCTTTTGATGGATATATTCCATACATTGAAATACCCATTCTCACCATATCAAAATGTGCTTGAGAAAATATCAAAGCCCCACCACTAGCACATGCGTGTTTTATAGGAGAAAAACCAGCTTGAGAAAAAGTGTCGGTCCATTCTTTAAAAACAGATAGTTGCTCAAGGGTTTTATGTGGAGATTCTGGATTTTTAGCTTCTGCAAAATGAGTGAAAATTCCTTCCAGCTCTATTTTTCCCAAATCAATAAGCTTTTTAATTTTCTCTATTACACTTTCCATTTCTTCACCCTGAAAACCCTGTCTATGCATTCCTGTATCAACCTTTATATGTATTTTTAATTTTTTACTAAAATTAGATTGCTCGATTGCGTTTAGTGTTTCAAAAGTAGAAACACTAAGGCTTATGTTTAGATCAGAAGCTTTTTCAAGCATTTCTGGCAAAGTATAACCCAAAACTAAAATAGGAATTTTTACACTCTCTTCTCGCAAAGTGATAGCTTCAACAACAGAGTCAACACCTATCCAATCAGCGCCCAGTTTTTCAATTTCTTTAGAAAAATCAACCAAAGAATGTCCATAAGCATTAGATTTTGAAACTGACATTAGC
>JAXLZT010000001.1:0-562216 GCA_046350795.1 Minisyncoccota bacterium | reverse complement strand
GGTCAATCAAAAAACTGGTCGCGTAGTAGCTATAGGCAATCAAGCAAAGCAAATGCTTGGTAGGACACCAGGGCATATCGTAGCCGTGCGTCCTCTCGTAGATGGTGTTATTTCAGATTTTGAAGTGACCGAGGAAATGATCACTTATTTACTCAACAATGCGCAAAAGGATTCTAAAAAGTTTTTTGGTCCACGCGTCGTAGTGGGTGTACCTTCTGGTATCACTAGTGTGGAAATACGCGCTGTGCGTGACGCTACTAAAAATGCTGGAGCGCGCGAGGTACATATAGTAGAAGAGCCCGTAGCTGCTGCTATTGGTATTCGTCTGCCTGTGATGGATCCAGTAGGAAGCATGATTATTGATATTGGTGGTGGTACATCTGATATTGCTGTCATTTCTCTGGGAGGAGTAGTCCGTTCAAAAAATCTGCGCATCGCTGGTGACAAATTAAACGCAGATATCATCTCTTATATTAGAAGTGAATTTAAAATTTTAATCGGTGAAAAAACAGCTGAAAGTGTAAAGATAGCTATAGGTTCTGTAATACCTGGTGATGTGTCTATGGAAGCTGTCATAAAAGGGCGAGACCTGGTGACTGGGTTACCAAAAGAAGTGGTGATTACTGATGCTGATGTGCGTGAGGCTATTTCACAATCCATAGACACTCTGGTGGAGGCAGTACGTGAAGTGTTGGAGACTACGCCACCAGAAATACTCGCAGACGTTATGCATAGAGGTGTCTATCTCACTGGTGGTGGCGCCCTTATAAAAGGTCTAGCTGAGCTACTAAATGAATATATAAAAATACCTGTATATATAGCCGAAGATCCGCTTACAGCTGTAGCGCGTGGCACCGGTATTATTTTAGAAGATGTGAATGCCTTTAAAGAGGTTCTTATCGTAAATGAAGATGATTTACCTTCTTCCAAGTAAAAGAGGAAATAGAAAAAAGTTTTTACCTTTCTTTGTCGTTTCTATTTTTATTTGTCTAATTTTACTAATAAACTTTATTTCTCCTACTTTTTTGGGTGGAGTATCAAACAAACTTGGATTACCTGTGTGGAAATCTGGCGGGTTTTTATTTACTCAGTTTTCCAATATGCAAGCCTTTATACATTCCCGCGTTAATCTCTTACACATAAATGAAGATCTAAGATCTCAACTATCTGATTTAAATACAAAACTACTTTCACTTTCTATACTTGAACAAGAGAATAAAGATTTGAAAAAAGATTGGGGCCGTATAGAGGATTCTCCAACCATTTTGGCATCTGTTTTAGTAAAACCACCACAGTCCTTTTATGACACGCTTATTTTAGATGTTGGTCAAAAAGATGGTATACAGATTGGTGCTCGTGTTGCTGGCAGTGACAACATAATACTGGGAGTTATTGATGAAGTGTATGATGATACTTCTCGCGCAAAACTTTTTTCAAGTGTAGATACTGAGACTTCTGTTATGATAAATAGAAATAATATAAACGTAAATCTGATAGGGATGGGTGGTGGTAATTTTGAGATAAAGGTTCCTCAGGAAGTAGATATTGCCGAGGGAGACGTGCTTATTTTACCAGGGATAAATATAAATATTGTTAGCACGGTTATAGCTATAGAATCCAACCCAACCAATTCTTTTAAAAGGATTTTTTGCAAAACACCAATAAATATAGCTGAGCTCCGTTTTGTTTCTGTCGCTAAATAAAATCTAAACCATGTTTTTAATTAGAATTTTTTCAGATCTTATAATACTTTTTTCAATATTTTTAATGCCTTGGTGGCTTTGTGTTTTATTGGGATTTATAGCTGTTTTTTATTTCAATGATTATTACGAAATATTACCCGCTGGTCTCTTGATGGATTCTTTATACAACACCTCACTACACTTTTGGGGATTTTTTTGGACTATATCTGCTATATTCATTTTTTTGGTATCATTTAGCTTAAAGAAGAGGCTAAAATTTTACTAAAATGTCCTGGCGAAAAATACTAAAATTTTTTAGAAAAAAAAGAAGGTCGTATACGGATGCTGAAATATATCCAGATGAGATTTTTCTAGATGCTAGAAACTTACCACAATTTGATGTGCATCAGTTTGAGGGACGACTTGAAAAACCAATACCAAAAACAGTGCTTATTATTTTGGGTGGGATATTTATTTTAACCGGTTTTATTTACATTTCTCAAATATGGGTATTGCAGGTCAAAAAAGGCGAGGCATTTGCCGAACAGAGTGAAAATAATCGCCTTAGACACACATCTTTGTTTTCAAATCGTGGAATTATTTATGACAGGAATGGTGTAGAGCTTGCCTCAAATACAATAAATAAAGAAGAACCAGACTTTGCACAACGTGTGTATGCACCAATAAAAGGTATTGCGCACGTGGTCGGTTATTTAAAATATCCAACAAAAGATAATGCTGGTTTTTACTACAAAACAGAGTACGATGGAAAAGATGGTGCTGAAAAAATATTTAACGCAGAGCTTTCTGGTGAAAACGGCACACGTATCGTTGAGACAAATGCGCTTGGAGAAATAAAATCTGAAAGTGTAGTAGAGCCACCAAAAGATGGAGAGAATATAGTTCTTTCCATAGATTCTGGTATTCAGAGCCAGATGTATAAGGCTATAGAAAATGCTTCCGAAAAATATGGTTTTCGTGGTGGTGCTGGTGTAATGATGGATATATATACTGGAGAAATTATCGCGCTTACCAGTTTTCCAGAATATGATTCAAACATAATGACAGATGGAAGTAATAGAGAGGTGATCTCTGGTTATCAAAATGCAAACAATCCTTTTTTAAATCGTGTTGTGTCTGGTGTATATACCCCAGGATCTATTGTAAAACCATATATGGCTTTAGCTGCACTTAGTGAAAACATAATAGACCCAAATAAACAGATTTTGAGTACGGGTTCTATCTCAATTCAAAACCCCTACAATCCAGAGCAGAAGACAACATTTAGGGATTGGCGTGCGCAGGGTTGGGTAGATATGAGAGAAGCACTCGCTGTGTCTTCAGACGTGTATTTTTACGCTATTGGTGGTGGTTATGAAGATCAAAAGGGTCTCGGTATAACAAACATTGAAAAATATGTACGAATGATGGGTTTTGGTGAGAAGACAAATATAAATATGTTGGGTGAAGTAGAGGGTACGATACCTAGTCCAAAATGGAAAGCTGAAGTGTTTGGCGGAGATGATTGGAGACTTGGAGATACATACCACACATCCATAGGTCAATATGGTTTTCAGCTTACTCCTATACAAGCTGTACGTGGTGTTGCAAGCATTGCCAACAACGGCACACTTTTACAGCCCACTATTTTAAAAAGAAAACCAAACGAACCAATAAAAAATTCTAGAGTTGTACCGATAAAAGATGAATATTACAAAATAGTAAAAGAGGGAATGCGACAAGCTGTGTTTACTGTTACCGCTGGTGCTTTAAATCTGCCATACATCTCTGTAGCTGCAAAGACCGGTACTGCGGAGCTCGGTACAGCTAAACTTTTTGTAAATTCTTGTGTGACCGGCTTTTTCCCATACGAAAATCCTAAATATGCTTTCGCTATTATTATGGAAAAGGGAGCGAGAACAAATCAGCTCGGTGCTACTTATGTGATGAGAGATGTACTTGACTGGATGAAAATATATACACCAGAATATTTGGGTAATTAATCGTGCGATTGACTTTAAGCAAGACAATCTATACAATACGGTGCATTATATTAAATACATTCTGACATGAAAGAAGAAAAACACTATTTAACACAAGAAAAATTTGATGAGTTCAAGGCCGAGCTTTTCGAACTAAAATCTGTGCGTCGAAAGGAGGTTGCAGAAAATCTAGAGTATGCAAAATCTCTCGGTGATTTGTCAGAAAATGCAGAGTATCATGAAGCACGTGATATGCAGGCCAACATAGAAGATCGTATTTCAAAGCTAGAATCTATTTTAAAAACATCCGTAATTGTTTCAAAGCATGATACTGATTCTGTGGGTGTTGGTTCTGTTGTGACTGTTCAAAAAGAAAAAGAGAAAGAAAGTCACACTTACACTATTGTGGGTTCAGAAGAAGCTGATATCGCTACACTAAAAATATCTATGACATCTCCTTTGGGCGCTGCTTTAATAGGCAGAAAGAAAGGTGAACACTTTTCAGTTTCGACTCCAGGTGGGATAATGAAGTATACTGTTATAAGTATAAAATAAATGTCTTCTTTTGAAGAAATAAGAAATAATCGAATACAAAAACTTGAAGCCTTAAAAGCGCAGGGAATAAATCCTTTTCCGATAGATTCAAAAAGGGATTTTTCTTTGTCTGAGGTTATAGAAAAATTTGGAACCCTTTCAAAATCAAAGAAAGAGGTAAGTATCTGCGGAAGAATAATGTCTTTGCGACCACAAGGAGCTTTGGCTTTTTTTACTTTGGATGATGGTACGGCGCGTTTTCAAGGACTTATAAAAAAGGGTGAGGTTTCAGAAAAAGATTATGATCTATTTGAAAAAACAACAGACGTTGGTGATTTTATAGAAATTAAGGGTCCACTTTTCACTACTGCTCGAGGAGAAAAATCTCTGCAGGTGCTTGGCTGGAAAATGCTTTCAAAGAGCCTCCGACCTTTGCCAGAAAAATGGCATGGCTTACAAGACGCAGATGAGCGTTTCCGTCGACGTTATCTAGATACCCTCATGTCACCTGAGGTAAAACAGAGATTTTTACTTCGCTCACAAATCATTCGTGAGGTTCGTACTTTTTTAGACAAAGCTGATTTTTTGGAGGTAGAGACTCCAATGCTTCAACCTCTTTCTGGTGGTGCTAGTGCTGAGCCTTTTGTGACTCATCACAACGCTCTTGATATGGATCTCTTTTTGCGCATAGCGCCGGAGCTTTATTTAAAAAAGCTTCTTATTGGTGGCTTTCCAAAAGTATATGAGATCAATAGAAATTTCCGCAATGAGGGAATAGACGTGACTCACAACCCAGAGTTTACGATGCTTGAGTTTTACGAAAGCTTCAGCAATAAAACAGAGCAAATGGCATTTACAGAAAAGATGCTCAAGTCTGTCGTGAAAAAAATATTTAAAAAAGAGAGTTTTGAGTTTGATGGACAGACAATAGATTTCTCAAAAAAGTTTGCTGTCATTTCATATTTAGATTTACTAAAAAGACATGCGCTTATTTCAAATCCAGAGTCGATCACGCTAGATGAAGTGCGCCTCAAGGCGACACAGCTGGGTGTAAAAGTGGCCCCAGGAGATCCTGTACAAAAAATTATCGATAATATTTACAAAAAAACTTGTCGACCAAAGATTGTTCAGCCTACATTTATCGTAGACTATCCAGCAGATTATTTGCCTTTAGCTAAAAAGAAAGATGACAATCAAGCTCTTGTGGATGTTTTTCAGCTTGTTGTTGCGGGTATAGAGGTGGTAAAAGCTTTCTCTGAATTAAATGATCCTATAGATCAACGTTCACGTTTTGAAAAGCAGGAAGAAAATAAAAAGCAGGGAGATACAGAGGCACAGAGTACGGATGAGGAGTTTATCGAAGCAATGGAATATGGTATGCCGCCGGCTGGAGGAGTGGGTGTAGGTATCGATAGACTCGTGATGTTACTTACAAATACTAAGAATATTAAAGAGGTGATTTTGTTTCCGACGATGAGGCATAAATAATAAACGCAAAACAAAAAGGGTCTCTTCACTAAAGCGCTTCGCTAACCCGTTCAGAGACCCTTTTTATTTTGCTTAAAACTCTCGCCTGCACTAGTCTTTTCTCAAGTACTCTGGGAATTTTATATTCGAGTTTCTATCAGTTTGTTCAAAAAAGAAAACTCGCCCGGCCCGGTAGGGACGTGCGAGTAATGTTCTTTCCCGGAATGTGCTTCATTGCCAGCGTTCGGGATCACGTCTGGCGTATGTCTGGCCGTAGAAGGGCCCGTCTTTCCTGACGAGTCCCAGCGACTTGGTGTATACAGCGGAGGAATGAAACTTGAGCTCAGATAGCTCAATGAGCTTTTCTCCTCCTCCGTACTTTCCGACTACGACGCCGTTCCACACAATCATCTTGAAGTCGTAGATTTCTTCTCGTGGACCGCCGTAGACCACTACGAGATCATCCGGTCGTGCTCCACAGAATGCCTCGCCGATGTTGACGGTGATCCATTTGCGAAGCTCCCACGCATCAAGTCTGTTGAATTCCTCCTTGTCATTCACGGTCACAAGTGCTGCGGACGTGTGGGACTCACTCTCTGACCGCAAATTGATCAACATTGCGGTCAGTAATCCCAGGATGACCACGATGATGAGTACCTGAATCAGAGAATGGCCACGAGCCGAACGCATTGCGGAATGTCGCATTGGAATCTCCAAATGTGCTTTGAGATAAAGGGCACAATGCCCCCTCCGCTTATAGTAATAGCATATATAACTAGTAAAGTCAATAGTTAAAAAAACAAGAAATACACCTAAAAAGGGGGTCGCGAGGCTGTCGAGCCGAGCGTTTCAGGACTTTTTAAGCTTCAAAAAGTCCGTACCCTTTTTAGGTATGTTTCTTGATTTTATCTTTGCCTAAAAATGTGGATAACTATGTAGTGTGGTGGGATAGAGTGTTATATAATGTTAAGCAAGTGGGAGATAGTGGTAAATCATATGCTTTTAGGAGAATACACACATACAGTTGATGAAAAAAATAGAATCTCTCTGCCGTCAAAATTTCGAAAAGAAGTCGGCAAAAAAGTTGTGATTACCCACGGTCTCGATAATTGTTTGTTTTTGTATCCGCTCAAAGAGTGGGAAAAAATTTCTCAAAAACTTTCTGAGCTCGGTATGGGACAAGCAGACACTAGAGGATTCAATCGCTTTATGCTTGCTGGAGCGGTAGAAGCAGATGTGGATACTATCGGCCGAATCCTCATTCCTGATTTTCTTAAAGATTTTGCAGATCTTAAGAATAAAGTTGTTTTCACAGGCGTTCACAATAGAGTGGAAATCTGGAATGAAAAGAACTGGAAGGAATACAAGAGCAAGATAGAGAAGCAAGCAGATATGATGGCGGAAAAACTCGGTGAGATTGGAGCATTTTAAAATATGGATACACCAATCATTCACAAGAGTGTTCTTTTACAACAATCAGTAGACGGTCTCGACCTTAAAAAGGGAGATGTCTTTGTAGACGCTACGCTTGGCGGTGGAGGTCATAGCGAAGCGGTGTGCTCTATTACTCAAGGTGAAGCGACGATAATAGGAATCGATGCTGATCCAAAGGCAATAGAGAGATCTGAAAAAAGATTGTCAAAAATGAAGTGTAAAACTTTTTTTAAACAATCAAATTTTCGGCACATAGACAAAGTTCTTTCCGAGGTGGGAATAAATCAAATAGATAAAATTTTATTTGATTTAGGTCTAAGTTCTCAAGAAATACAAGAGTCAGGTAGGGGTTTTACATTTCAAAAAAATGAACCGCTATTGATGACATTTTCTGCAGAGCTAAAGCCAGAGGATCTCACAGCACGTGAAATAGTCAACACTTGGGATCAGGAAAATATCGAGACTATCATAAAAAGCTATGGTGAAGAGCGCTATGCAAAAAGGATAGCCAGAATGATTGTGGAAAACCGAGCAAGAAAGCCAATAGAGACCACTTTTGATCTAGTAGAGATCATAAAGATGGCAACACCAATCAAATATCATCATGGCAAAATCCATCCAGCTACACGCACATTTCAGGCTCTGAGAATGACTGTAAATGATGAAGTGAGAGCGTTGAGCGAAGCACTTGAAAAAGCTTTTGAATATTTAAAACCGAGCGGACGCATCGCAGTAATATCATTTCACAGCATAGAAGACCGAATAGTAAAACATTATTTTAAAAAATTGATAGATGAAGGGCGCGCAGAAAGGATAACAAAAAAACCGATTACTCCAACAACAGAGGAAATAACCGAAAACCCCAGATCACGAAGCGCCAAACTCAGAATTATTTCAAAACGTGCATAAATTTAAAAAAGTTCTTACAAAATAAACAACATGAAAGCAAAAATAGAATCATTAAAAGACGAAAGGGTAATGGTGTGGACAGCCGTATGGATTATTATTGCCTTAGTTTTGCTTTATGTTTATTTTATGAATCAAACAGTTTTCAATGTTGCAAAGCGTGCAAGTCTAGAACAAGAAATGGTCATTAGAAATTCAAATATTAGTGAGCTCGAATTTAAAAGTATTTCTCTTAGGAATGAAATAGATTTAAAGTTGGCGTATTCTCTGGGATATAAGGATGTAAAAAATCCTAGATATGTTTCAAAAAATCCAACGACCGCTCTTGCAAAACTTAATACTGTAGAATAAGCGTGTTATGCTTTAAATTAGGATGAAACCTAATCTTACAATAATTAGATTTATTTTCTCTTTTATTTTGCTATGCGTTTTTGTTCTTGTTTTTCGTCTATACGTTATACAAGTGGTGGATGCAGAAAAATATTCCGCCAGCGCTGATCAACAACAAAAAAAACCCACTTCGCATCTTTTCAATAGAGGTACTATAAGTTTTTCAAAAAAAGACGGTGGTTTGGTGTCAGCTGCTACACTTCAGTCGGGTTATATAGTAGCTATAAACCCACAGATTTTAAAAAATCCAGAAGAAGTATATGAAAAGCTCTCTAGTATAGTGCCCGATATCGACAGAGACACCTTTTTAGCTAAGGCAAATAAAGTAAATGATCCATATGAAGAAATTTTAAAAAGAGTAAATAGTGAGACTGGTGAAAAAATCAAAAATTTAAAAATTACAGGTTTAAATATTTTTAATGATAAATGGCGTATATATCCTGGAGAAAGCATGTCTGCACATGTGCTTGGCATCGTTGCTTATAAAGGTGACGAGCTCGCTGGAAGATATGGTCTCGAACGTTATTATGAAGATAATTTAAAGAAAGATAATCAAGTATCATACCGTAATTTTTTTGTTGGTATCTTTTCTAGTATAAAAGATGGACTTTCTGGCGTGGCAAAATATGAGGGTGATATTGTAACAACAATAGAGCCTATAGTCGAAGCTTTTTTTGAGAGTGAACTTGAGCAAATAAATAAAAAATGGTCTTCGGATTATACGGGCGGTATCATTATCGACCCAAAGACAGGAGAGATAATAGCGATGGCAATGTATCCGACCTTTAATCCAAATTCTTTTCAGGAGGAAAAAAATTCAGCGATTTTCTCAAATCCATTGGTGGAAAATGTCTATGAAATGGGATCTATTATAAAGCCACTTACTGTATCTGCTGGTCTAGATAGTGGAAGTATTACTCCAGACACTACGTATTTTGATACCGGTTCTATGACTTTAAATAATAAAACTTTTTCCAATTATGACGGTAAGGGTCGAGGACTTATATCTATGCAAGAAGTGCTCAATCAATCCCTAAATACTGGCGCCGCTTTTGTTGTTCAAAAAATGGGAAAAGAAAATTTTTCAAAATATATGTTTGGTTTTGGTCTGGGTGAAAAAACGGGTATTGATTTGCCAAACGAAGCCATGAATCTGGTGGATAATCTAAAAAGTCCACGTGATATAGAGCATGCCACAGCGTCTTTTGGTCAAGGTATTGCGCTTACTCCAATAGCGACTGTGCGTGCTTTATCAAGCCTTGCAAATGGAGGGGTGCTTATCTATCCTCATATTGTAAAAGAAATAAAATACACAACAGGCCTTTCGAAAAAAATATCACCAGAGCCGGGTAGGCGTGTGCTCAAGCCAGAGACCGCAGAAGCTATTTCAAAAATGCTTGTAAAAACCGTTGATACTTCTATTATCGAGGGTAAAATCAAGATTCCAAACTATAGTGTGGCAGCAAAGACCGGTACTGCTCAAATTGCCAAAGAGGGTGGTGGCGGGTATTATGATGACAGATTTTTACATTCATTTTTTGGTTATTTCCCGGCATATGATCCACGTTTTTTGGTCTTTCTTTACACATACCACCCAAAAGGTATAAGATTTTCTTCTGAGACGTTGCCGGTACCATTTATGAATATTGCCAAATTTTTGATCAACTATTACGAAATACCGCCAGACAGGTAAACAGATAAAATATGTTAAAAAGATTTTTAAAAAAAATAATAGCTTACATCATACTAATAGAAGCTAAGCTTGTGATTAAAAAATACAAGCCAAAGATTATTGCTATTACGGGTAGTGTGGGTAAGACTTCTACAAAAGATGCTGTTTATGCAGCGCTGTCAAAATTTTATTTTATCCGCAAGAGTTCAAAAAGTTTTAATAGTGAAATAGGTGTGCCACTTACCATACTCGGTTGTCCAAATGGTTGGAATAGTCCAAGTCTTTGGATGAAAAATATTTTAGAGGGCATTGCTCTAATAATTTTACCAAATAGATATCCAAAATGGCTCGTGCTTGAGGTCGGCGTAGATAAGCCGGGAGATATGGACTACATTACTTCTTGGCTCAAGCCAGACATAGTCATTATGACGCGTCTTAGCAAAGTCCCTGTGCATGTAGAATATTTTTCTTCACCACAAGCTGTGATAGAAGAAAAAGGTAAGCTTGTAAAAGCAGTCAAACCAAATGGCGTGGTGATTTTAAATGCAGATGATGAAGATGTGCTCGCTTTTAAAGGTGCTACGCCTGCACGCACCATTCTTTTTTCTGCGCATGGTAATGCTGATCTTGTCGCTTCAAACTACGCTATCAACTATATAGAAAAAGATGGTGTAAATCTGCCTGTTGGAGTAACTTTTCGTTTGGATTATGAAAAAGCAAGTGTTCCTGTAGTTATAAATGGATCTCTTGGTCAACAGTATATTTATACTAGTCTCGCTGCTCTTGCTGTGGGTCTTTCTCAGAATTTAAATTTAGTGAAACTCGCTGATGCTCTGACTGACTACGATACTCCGCCAGGACGAATGAAGCTTATAGAAGGAATAAAAAAGACAGTTATTTTAGATGACACCTACAACTCTTCACCAGTTGCGCTATCTTCTGCTGTCGATACTCTCGCTTCTATAAATGGAAAAAGAAAAATAGCTGTGCTTGGAGATATGTTGGAGCTTGGAAAATATTCAACAGAAGAACATCGTCGTGCCGGTGTTCGTATTGCAGAGGAGTGTAATATTCTTGTTACAGTAGGTCTGCGAGCTAGATTTTTTGCAGAAGGCGCTATAGAAAATGGGATGAAAGAAAAAATGATTTTTAAATTTGAGGATTCAAGGCAGGCTGGGGAGTATTTGAAAAAGACTTTAAAAAAGGGGGACGTGGTGCTCGTAAAGGGTTCTCAGTCAATGCGTATGGAAAGAGCTGTAGAGGCCATAATGGCTGAGCCAGAGCGAGCAAGAGATCTTTTGGTAAGACAGGAGGAGGATTGGCTAAAGAGGTAGAAAGGAAAGAATGAAAGTGATATTTGAAAACCACGCATAAATCCCTGCTGGGATTTTGCTACGCTCGGCTCGTCGGCCTGCGCGATGCTTTTCAAATATCACTTCCATTCTTCCATTAAATCAGTATAATTGGCGCTATATTGGCCTTATCGTCTAGCGGCTAGGACGGAAGCTTCTCAAGCTTCAAACCGGGGTTCGATTCCCCGTAAGGTCACCAATTATAGAGCTAGTTTGAGCGCTTGCTAACAATATAAATTATGTCCCCAACAAGACTCCCACCACCTAGTGAAATAAAAAGAAATCTTAGAATAGAATCTGGATTCGGTTGTTGCAAATGCGGTTTTCCATTTATCGAATATCACCACATTATTCCTTATTCAGAGATCTCAGAAAATAATCCAGAAGATATGATGACTGTTTGCAGTAGATGTCACGATATTATCACATCAGGTGTTATTTCGGAGGAGGAGCAGAGAAAAATAAAGAATAATCCGTTTAACATTATTAATAATTTAGTAGAGGGACAAATCTTCTTGAGAAGAAACACAACCATTATTGGAAATAGTAAATTTCGATGTAACGGGCCTATTATTATTGTAGATAATGAACCCGTTATTATCACCAATCATGATAATGATGGAAACATTTTGTTGTCTTTATTTCTCTATGATGAGGAAGATAATCTAGTAATCAAATTGGTTGATAATGAATGGATCACCAGACCAGACAAAACTTGGGATTTAGAGTCTAGTCCTAAAGGTATACTTTTAAGGCAAGCTCCAAGAAATATTGTTTTAAGAATTCGTCTAATCGATAATGATTTAAAAATAACGGGGAGTTTTTGGAAAAACGGACAGATGATTGAGATAAATAATGAGGGTATGGTAATTGGATCAAATAATATTAGTTTCATGGCTTGTGAGTTTTCAAACTGCTTTATATCTGTAAATACTAAGAAAGGATCCAGTTCTATAGTTCTAGGGAAGGGACTTCATCCAAATCAGCCAAATTAAATCTCTAGAGTGGGCTCACTAAACAAACCTCCCTCTTTCATTTGAATAATTGATTTTATTTGATTTTTACATAATATTACTCTGGATAAGGTACAAAACTAACCCGCACGGTTCGTTCAACCCATACAAGGAGAATCGTTAATGACGCCCAACATCAAAGTTTACGCTCTGCCTGGCGGACATCTTCCAGAACGTCAGACTGATGGAGCTGTCGGATACGACGTGTACGCGCGTGCGATTGTCTCGGCGAGTGAGATGGATCAGTCAAACCCAAACCTGAGGAAGACCCTCTTCGACTTCAGGGAGGTTCCAAAGGATCCGGTGGTGGCCAAGAAGGTTCACATGCTCAACGACAGGCTCGTCTACCGGATGGAGCCAGGGGAGTCGGTGTTGGTCGGAATCGGTTTCGTCACAGAGATGCCATACCCACTCTTCTACTGGGTCGCCCCTCGGAGCGGTCTTGCCTCGAAGTGGGGAATAACTGTTACGAACGCTCCAGGAACAGTCGATCCGGATTACCGCGGTGAGGCAGGTGTTCTGGTCTACAACCGGAACGAGACATCTTTCGACCTTGAGCACAACATGAGGATCGCCCAGATTCTCTTTCAGTGGGCCATTATTCCAGAGATCACTGAGGTGGCGACCTTCGAAGATCTGGGCCAGACGCGTCGTGGGACGGGGGGCTTTGGATCAACTGGTCTATTGACAAAAATCAAATAGACCGTATAGTTCTAACCGGCCGTAAAAGAGGTACTGTAGTCGTTTAGGGGCAGATTACGAGATGGTTTTTGGGGTGCCCTCGGCCCCAATTCCTCTTATACCCGACAGTGAGAACCAGTAAGTGCTGGAAAGGGTCGGGTATGTACCTCAATGCTATCGGCAACACTTTATTTCCTAGCCTCCAACCCCTCTCTTTGGTTTTGAAACGGCTGTGAGGGTGAGGTCGAGAAGTGTTGTGCGCTGGTACCGCGTTTGTGTGAGTAGCTTCCTGGTTTTAAGGGGGAGCGAAAACCAACGCGGTTTTCTTTTGTCTAAATATGTTATTATTCTCTTATGGAAAAAATACAAAAAAAATTTGTAATTAAGGTAATTTTTTTGATAGCCCTTATATTAATTGGTTTTTTTGCTTATAAAAATTTACATAAAAAGACCGGTGGGGAATCAAGTGGAATAAAGTTACCAGAAAACACAAAACAGATTTCTTTTGTCGATGAGACAAAAAAACCAAAAGCTGTTGAAAATGAAAGCCAAACAAAAACATCAAACGTCACTCCGCTTATTCAGTCCGTACCATACGTAGACACAGTTTCAAAATTTTCGATAAATTTACCAACTGGTTGGAGTGTTCTTGGTAAAGAAAATTCAGAAAAAACTTCCAAGGTTTCTTTCTCTGATGTTTCGATAAAAAATGCTCTAAATGCAAAAATAATGGTTGAAAGAATAGAAAGAGATAAAGAAATGGATAAAAAAATACAAGAGATGGGTGCAGATATGGTTTTGCTTCTTTTGGCTGATGATTTGAGTGTGAGTTTGGGACTTACTAATACATCTATTAAAAAAATATCAATCAATAACAGAGACTTCTTTTATTTAAGTGGAACATATGTAGGTCAGACAAGTAAAAAAGAAGTTACTCAGAGTGCTTATTTTGCTCTGACTCCTGATGCTCATTATAGGATTGGTGTAGATGCTTATACTGATGTTTGGATTAAAAATAAAGATGCTATTTTGAAGTCGATAGACTCTCTGTTTTTGCAATAATCTGTTAGGTTTTAAATATAAAACAAAAGGCGCACCGTTAGGTGAGCCTGTACTTCTTTGTTGGTTCCATTCCTGGGAGGAAAGGAGTGTCCGTGCCAGTATGTGATTTTGTCACTTTTTGGCACGGCTTGGATTCTTGTGTCGTCGTGTTCTTGAGCGCATCACTCTTTGCTCGTCTCTTGATCTGACTTCTGCGACGACATTCGTTGAGCACGTTCTCATAGAGGTACTCTCTTCCCGCATAGCGGAGCACCTCTATGATAGCGATCGGTAAACCCATTCTCGGATTTGCCCGAAATTTTGCCACCGAGTAGGTGGCAAGACGCTCGACCTCTGTCTGTGGTCTGAGAACCATCTTTACACCTCCGTGTGTGAAATTGGCTAGGGGAACGTCCCCACGCCATAACATCCTGTATCAATCTATCACAAAAACACGCAAAAGTCAAATAGGCTGTGGATAATCGGATTTTGAATTTTAGTTGAAAAGGCTTTCTATGACTTCCTTTACATCAGCGCCATCAGCTTGGCCCTTTAGCTCTTTCATTACTGCACCCATAAACACTCCCATTTTAGATTTGTCTGTCACACCGAGCTCGGCTTTCTTTTTTTCTGCTATTGCTCGTATAGCGTCTTTACTCATCGTTGCTGGCAAAAAGGTCTGTAAAATAGCCAGTTCTGATTCTTCTGAGGCCACTAGATCATCACGTCCACCAGCTTTAAACTGATCTATAGAGTCTTTTCTTTGTTTTACGCTTCTTTTAATAACATTGAGTGCTTCTTCGTCATTTAGCTCCTCTTGAGGCTTTCTTTTTTGAGCTACGAGTTCATTTGTAAAAGCAGACACAAGTCCTCGGAGAACATTGAGCCGTACACTGTCTTTTGAAAGCATTGCTTGTTTTATACCATCTCTAATTTGTTGTTGTAATGTCATATGCTAATAGTATAACAATTTGCTATAATTTTTGGTATGTCAGTTGAAATGCTATTAATTATCTTGCTAGTGGCCTTTTTGGGTAATGTGTTTTTTGTATGGTTTTTAATTTCTAAACAAAAATCATCTGTAGCAAGCTCTGATGCTGGTAAAAATGATACCGGTTTCAACCTGCTTTTACAGCAAATGAATGAGCTTACTCGCACCGTGGATGCAAAGATAGGGGAGACAAGCAAACAGGTAAATGAATCCATGCGCAATCAATTTTCCGAGTCTTCTCGACTTATAAAAGAAGTAACACAAAGCCTCACAAAACTTGATGAGACCAATAAGCAGGTAGTGTCTTTTGCAGATCAGCTACAGTCACTTCAAGATATTTTAAAAAATCCAAAACAACGCGGAATAGTGGGGGAATATTATCTAGAAACTTTGCTAAAAAATGTATTGCCACCAGGATCATATCAAATGCAGTACGCTTTTACTGATGGAGAAATAGTAGATGCTGCAGTGTTTGTAAAAGATAAAGTTATACCTATTGACTCAAAGTTTTCTCTAGAAAATTACAATAGAATTATTGAGGAAAAAAATACGGTGGAAAAAGAGCGTTTAGAAAAAGTCTTTGTAAATGATTTAAAAAATCGTATCGTCGAGACAGCAAAGTATATTCGTCCAAATGAAAATACGATGGATTTTGCTTTTATGTTTATTCCACACGAAGCCATTTATTATGATCTTTTGATAAATAAAATTGGGGCGCTAAAAGAAGATACAGAAAATCTGATACAACGCGCTGCGGGGAAATATAAGGTGATTATTGTGTCGCCAACTTCCTTTTTGGCATATCTACAGACTGTCTTGCAGGGACTAAAAGCAATGCAAATAGAAGATACTGCAAAGGATATTATCAAGCGCGTCGACGAGCTTGGTAAGCACCTCAAAAGCTATGATGACTATCATCAAAAAATGGGCAACTCTCTTGCGACCACCATCAATCATTTCAATGCAAGCTCAAAAGAATTTAAAAAATTGGATAAAGATGTGCTAAGGATTACTGGTCAGGCTGTGGGAATAGAAACTATGGTTTTAGAAAAACCAGAAGCTGACGAATAGGGGGAATTGGGGGTTGTATTTTTTGTTTGTCTGTTTATACTTATAAACGGGTTAGCACCAATGTGTGAACAACCGGCGCAATGCGCCAGAGGAGTTATCACCATGAAGACTATCGTGGGTTTTCCATCTCGCCACAAAGCTTCAGGATCAGGCAGATCTGGCCTTGAAGCCCTTGGATCCAAGAACGGGAGGTGATCCAGTCAGTATCTAGAGCGTGATCGCCCTGTCGCCAAGCTGGGTGTAACGCTCTGCCCCGGATTGATGCATCGCGTCTCCGGGGCTTCCCTTTTTTCCAAACTTTCTTGCATTTTTGGGCTATTTATGTAGAATATAACGACTATGGAATTTGCAGTTATACAAACAGGCGGTAAGCAATATCAGGTAAAAGCAGGGGACATTCTCACTATTGAGAAGCTTCCTGGTGATTTTAAAGCAGGTGATAAGATCACCTTCGATAAGGTTTTACTAGTGGACAACGGCAAAGATACAACTATTGGTACTCCTTTTATAGACGGTGCTTCTGTGGTGGCTTCTTTTACTGAAGCTGGCCGAGCAAAAAAGGTAGAGGTCATAAAATATAAACAAAAGAGTAGATATTTAAAGAAAAACGGTCATAGACAGCCATTTTTTAAGGTAAAAATAGAAGCAATAAAATAATCAAAAACCGCCTGAAAGGGCGGTTTTTGATTTCTATGGATCACGATTTTATTTGACAAAATTGTATTTTCTGATATAAATTATATCGGATTGTCACGTTGGCAACCCACAGATCAGTAAACCTCCGTATACTTGGAGAACGCCACTATGGCCACGGAAGCAAGAAAGAAAGCGGAGACGGTCAGGGAGAAGATCGCGGCGTCTCTGATCGAAGTCTTTGGTATCGAAGATGACCTGGCTGACGCCTTTGTGAGGAATGATGCGCTCGCCTTCGAAGCACATGTCGACACCGACATGTTGCGAGGTGCGGGTGCCTCCAAGGTCAGCATGTCGGTCGATCCTTCAGCCATCGAGGAGTTCTACCTCGATGTGTCGGATCTGGTGGGCGTTGAGATTTCCAGCACCGTGATCGATCAGCAGATCAAGCGCCTCGAAGTTGGGCGACTGAAGGTCTCTGACCTGATCAAGGGGGTGGAGGATGCCGTCGAAGACGCGAAAAAGGCAGCAGAAGAGAGGGCTGCCGCGCTCGGGGTGATCAAGGAGACTCCCGAGGAGAAGAAGGAGATCGACTTCACTGGAATCCCGCACTGGGAGACCTGAGGAGCTCTGGTTTCGGGAGCAGACGAAATAGAAAGGGGCCCGCGCGGTATGCGCGGGCCCCTCTTAACTTGTATTTTTAATTTAACCCAATCTATTGCCGATTTTTTAAAGCGTTTTTTAAAGTCTCTGCATCAGAGTATTCAAGCTCGGTACCAGTAGACAATCCGCGACCAAGTGTTGAGATTTTTAATTCATGTTTTTCGGTCAGTAAAGCCAGCATTTTTTTTATATATTCTCCAGTATTTTCTCCTTCTGGGTTTGCGTTTAAAGCAAGTACTATTTCACGTAGACCCTCATCTGCGCGCTTCTCTACACTTTTCATTAGTTCTTTTATTCTTATTTTATTTTCCGGCATTTGATCTAATATCGGTACAGATCCGCCAAGTATAAAATATTTTCCATTATAGACACCGGTTTTTTCAATATTTTCAAAGTCTACATCTCGACTGACGATAGTAAGTATGGAAGTGTCTCTATTTTTGCTTAAACAAATATCGCAGACGTCTGATCCAGAATGATTTTGGAAAAAAAATCTAAAACAAGACGTGCAGATATTTATTTCTTTCTTTATTTTTATTATTAGATCAGAGATTTCATTTAAATATGTTTGATTTCTGGTCAATAAAAAATAAGCAAAACGTCTTGCTTGGCGTGGACCGATACCAGGGAATTCTGCAAAAAGTGAAGTGAGTTTTTGAAGCGAATTCATGTTTTTAGAATTTAAAAATTAGAAAAATTTAAAAATTAGAAAACTCTTTGTCTGCTCCACCAAAATTATCTTTTGCGATGCTTTGAAAAGTGGATTTCTTTTCATTGAAATATAAGTCTACTTTTCCAGTCGGGCCATTTCGATGCTTTTCTATTAGAATTTCTGCGATATTTGTACGTTCTGCTTGATCTTTAAATTTGTCTTCACGATGAATAAACATCACCACGTCAGCATCTTGTTCTATGGATCCAGAATCACGTAAATCAGAAAGGCGAGGCTTGCCACCGCGTTGTTCTACAGCACGAGAGAGCTGAGATAGGGCAATGACAGGTACATCTAGTTCGCGAGCTAGATTTTTTAACGAACGAGAAATCTCTGTAACTTGTTGCACCATAGAGTCGGTTGCTCGAGCGCCAGTAGGGATCATAAGCTGTAAATAGTCTACAACAATAAGACCCAGACCTTTTTCGCGTTTTAGTCGTCTTGCCACAGAACGCATTTTGAGAATATTGTTGCCTGGCTGATCGTCTATGAAAATAGGTGCTGTAGCAAGCTTGTCTAGAGATTGTCGGATAGACGCAAAGTCAGCTTCATCTGTGAGTCGTCCTGTGCGTAGTTTCCAAGCATCCACGCTTGCTTGAGAGGAAAGCATTCTGTCTACGAGCTGTTGTGAACTCATCTCCAAAGAAAAAATACCAACTGGCACATTGTGGTTTATCGCAGCTTGGCGAGCTATATCGAGAGCAAGGGAGGTTTTTCCCACAGATGGTCGAGCTGCCAAAATGATAAGGTCGGATTTTTGGAAACCAGCTAGCAGGTTGTCCAGATCTGGAAAACCAGATGGTACACCGCGCATTTCACCTTTTGAATTGTGAAGCTTGTCGAGACGCTCCCAGGCTTCATTTAAAGTATCTTTTAGTTCGACAAATTTGTGTGCACCAGACACATTTGTCACATCGTAAATCTTTTTTTCTGCTTTATCTAAAATGTGTTCGAGTTCTTCTGCCTCTTCAAAACCTAGTTGGCAAATAAATTCTGAGGCTTCGATTAGGTCACGCATCATTCTTTTTTTATGCACTATGTCGCCATAGTGTTTTATATTTGCAGAAGAGGGAACGACATGTACGAGTTCGGTTAGATAGCTGTTACCGCCCACTTGATCGAGAAGATTTTTTTCTTTTAGTCTAGAAGAGAGTGAAAGCAAATCAATTGGTTCGCCTTTTTTAAACAACTCAACCATTGTGTCATATATTATTCTGTTGCGTTCAGAATAAAAAGAGCCACTGTTGATGGTGTCTACTATTTCATGTATAGCTTCTGGGCGAAGCATAATAGAGCCGAGAAGTGCCATCTCAGCTTCTATACTTTGTGGTGGTACACGCATTGCGCGTTTAAAAGGTTCGTTTGCCATTGCCACAATAGTAACATGCAAGCTCAAAGTCTTTAAAGTTTAAAAACTTGATAAAGTGTGGTTAAGCTGTGGAGGGGTAAAAATAATACCTAAAAAGGGGGTCGCGAGGCTGTCGAGCCGAGCGTTTCAGGCTTTTTTAGGTATTGTTTTTAAATCCTCCTCACCTCAGCTCCCTTATCAGTATCTTTGACTTCAAAGCCTTCCTTTAGTATCGCATCACGTAGCTCGTCTGACTTTTTCCAATCTTTATTTTTTCTAGCTTTTTCACGCTCTGAGACAATGGATTTGACCACATCTGGCACATCTTTATCAGCATTTTTTAGTTCTTTCGCAAGTCCTTTGAGATTTAGACCCAAAACTTTATCAAACTCGTTTAAAGTGGCTCGTTTTTGTCTATCAGTCACGCTTTTATCTTTCATCATTTCCCATATGAGCGCTACGGCTTGAGGAGTGTCTAGATCGTCGTTTATAAAATCTTTAAATTTTTTCAAGTAGCCGACGTGTACTTTTCCTAATCCAGGTAAAGTAGAATACGCTCGCGCTAGCTTCATGAAAGCAACATTGGCACTCTCAAGTGCTTCCCAAGAAAAAGTGACAGGCTGTCGATAATGAGCAGTAAGAAGCCAGTAGCGATAACTCAGAGGATTTATATTTTTATCAATTATACTTTGCAGACGTAAAAAGTTGCCTTCTGATTTTGCCATCTTTCCACCTTCAACATTTACAAAAGCATTATGCAACCAATATCTAACATATTGTTTACCGGTAGCACTTTCTGATTGAGCTATTTCATTGTTGTGGTGAGTAGGGATGTGATCGATACCTCCTGTGTGTATATCAAAAGTCTCGCCGAGATATTTCATAGACATAGCAGAACACTCTATATGCCAGCCGGGAAAACCCAAACCCCACGGAGAAGGCCATTCCTGCTGTCGCTTTTCATGTGGCTGAGAAAATTTCCACAAAGCAAAATCTGTAATATTTTTTTTCTGAGAGTTTATAGTGACACGTGCTCCCTCGCGTAGATGTGCCAAGTCTATATTGCCCAGCTTTCCATATGCTCTAAATTTTGCCGTATCAAAATACATACCATCTGAGGTTTTGTAAGCAAATCCACGTTCTTCTAATGTCTTTATCAAATTTATTTGCTCTTTTATATGTTCTGATGCTCTAGGAAACGAGATCTCATCAGTATTTATATTTAATTTTTTCAAATCAGCCAAAAAAGCTTCTGTATAAAAGCTAGCTATTTCTGAAGCGGTTTTTTGTTGTTTTTTTGCCCCCTCTTCTATTTTGTCTTTACCTTCATCACCATCGCCGACCAGATGTCCTACATCAGTGATATTGATAATCTGATTTACTCTGTATTTATTAAATGTAAGGGTTCTTTTTAAAATATCTGCTAGTACATATGAGCGAAGATTGCCCAAATGAGCGTAGTCATATACAGTCGGGCCACAGTTGTACATACCCACCACCTTGTCTTTGATAGGGAAAAATTCCTCTTTTTGTTTTGTCAGTGTATTCCAGAATGTAATCATGACAGTGTAATTATAGCCAGCCTTTAAATTTAAAGAATGAGAACATTGTAGCACCAGCGAGGAATATAAAGCTAATCAATATCCAAAAATCATAAGGTGTACCTATGATGGGGCGAGATACAGTGTCTATTTGAAAAACTGAGACTATAAGTGAGAGTGGGACAGCAATAAAAGCTAAAATAGTAAGAATTTTTGTAATTTCGTTTTGCTTTGTGTCTAGTAGGGAGTTGTTTGTCTCGCGGAGCTCGACCACTACCTCCATATTGCTTTTAATGGCATTTTGTATTTTATGATATTCCTCGAGCGCGGTGCGAGTATAATATGGAAAATGATCACCAAAAAGTCTTTTGCCCGCTATTTCTAGTGTAATCAAAACCTCTTTGTGCATATCAGTGATTTTTTTGAAATCTAAAAGTGTGCGACTTACATTTGATAAGGCAAAAACCATTTCACGTTCGTTACCCTTAAATATTTTTGTCTCGACTTCTTTTATCCAACTTTCTATAAAAGCGAGCTCGTCAAAAATAGAGTGATAAATTTCTTTTAGAATAATGTAAAAAATGTATCCGATAGGGTACTCTATATTTTTTTTATCTAAAATGGCGCTGACTTCTAGTTTTTTACCAAACTTGTGAATGGCATCTACCGTGTCATACCTCGCTGTAATCAAAAAATCTTTACCGATAATAAAATCGACTTCTTGGTCTGTCTTTTCTTTATGGCTATGCTTAAAGACAGGGAAATGTAAAACTAAATAAATATAATCAGCGCTTAGCTCTACACGAGGCTTGTTGGTTGGTGCAGATATTTCTTTTGCTATCTGTGGATCGATACCAAACTCTTTGACTATCGTTTCAATATCCTCATCAGTTGGATGGTCTATATCTATCCAAGTTACACCTTTGTGAGAATATCTATATATCATGTGGATTTATTCAACAATAATTATAATGCAATAGATGATTGACCACAAGAAGCTACTTTGAGATAATAGTACAACAAATGAAGCCTTGGTTTTCCAAATATAAAATTTCTATTATCGCATCTCTCCTTATAATAGGAGCTTCTTTTTTTTGCGGAGTTTACGTGGGTTCACACAGGGGTGCCGGATCTGTGTCTTTGGCAAATATTGAAAATAAAAACCCAGATATTTTTGTAAAAGCAGATTTTTCTCCATTTTGGAAAGCTTGGAGTGTACTCAATGAGAAACACGTTGGTTTTAGTTCAAGTACTCCCAATATTTCTGATCAAGAAAAGGTGTGGGGAGCAATAGAAGGACTGGCTAGTTCTTTTAAGGACCCTTACACAATGTTTTTTCCACCAGCTGATGCTGAAATATTTGAAAATGATATAAGTGGTAATTTTCAAGGTGTGGGAATGGAAATAGGAATGCGTGATGATGTGCTTACAGTTATATCTCCTTTAAAGGGGACTCCTGCACAAAAAGCTGGTATTCTTGCTGGTGATAAAATCTTGAAGATAGATGATGTCTATACAAACACAATCAATTCTGATGAAGCAGTAAAATTGATTCGTGGAAAGGGTGGCACAAAAGTAAAATTTACTATATTAAGAAATGGTAAAGACACTCCTATCGAAATATCTGTAGTCCGTGCGACCATAGATATTCCAACAATAAAGTCTTATTTAAGGAATGATGGTGTGTTTGTAATTGAACTCTACAATTTTTCTGCAGTCTCTGCTGATCTTTTTAGAAAAGCTCTCAGAGAGTTTGTGGCTTCAAAGACCAATAAACTAGTACTCGACTTACGAGGTAATCCGGGTGGTTTTTTGGAAGCGTCTATAGATATGGCAAGTTGGTTTTTACCTCTTGGTGATGTTGTTGTTCGAGAAAACTTTGGTGCTAAAAACGAAGAGGTTGTTCACAGGAGTAAGGGTTTTAGTATCTTTAATAAAAATTTAAAAATGGCTGTACTCATAGATGGAGGATCTGCTTCAGCAAGTGAAATATTGGCAGGCGCTCTACAAGAGCACGGTGTGGCAAAGCTTGTAGGAAGTAATTCATATGGAAAAGGTTCTGTGCAAGAACTAGTAAAGATCACTCCAGACACATCATTAAAGGTCACTATTGCTAGATGGCTTACACCAAACGGTAAATCAATATCAGATGGTGGTTTGAAGCCGGATATTGAAGTAAAAAGGACCGCTGATGATGTTGCAAAGGGGATAGATCCACAAATGAAAGCGGCGGTTGAATTATTGCTCAAAAAATGATAAAACTCTGTAGTCATCAATTATTTTAAAAAACACCATGAAAGTAATATTCCTAAAAAATGTTCCGAAAATAGGTCAGAAATACGATGTAAAGAATGTATCAGATGGATACGCTCTCAACTTCCTCATTCCACAAAAGCTTGCAGAAATAGCTAGTCCTAGTGCGTTAAAAAAAGTAGACATGCTAAAGGCTCAAGATGAACAAGAGAAAAAGGTTCAAGCAGAACTTTTGGCTAAAAACATGCAAGCTATAGGTGGCACAAAAATAGAGTTTACAGAAAAGGCTAATGATAAGGGTCATCTTTTCTCAAGTATCCATAAAGAAGCTCTTGTGACTGCTCTCAAGGAGCAAGCTCATTTAGATATAATTGCTGATTTTATTGATCTACCAAAGCCGATAAAAGAAACTGGTGAACACAAAGTGACTGTAAAAGTAGGGGATAAAAGTGCTCAGTTTGTGGTGGTGGTTAATAATAAAAAGTAAGGTCTGACAAACATTCGCAGACCGAAAAGCTTGGTTTTGCCAAGGGCAAATTTTCGGTCGAGGACGAAGAAAGCCTCTCGCTGGAGAGGCTTTCTGTTTTGTCAGACCTTACTTTTTATTTACCCTACGTGCACTATTTTCTTTACTTTAATTGAGTTATCAAAGTGAGTCTTTCTAGTGTTTGCAAATCGGACAACACCTTCTTTGAGAGCAAAGAGTGTATGATCCTTTCCCATGCTTACGTTTTTGCCGGCTATTACGTCAGTACCTCTTTGTCGTACCAAAATAGAACCAGCTTTTGCGACTGATCCTGGGGTGATTTTCACACCGAGGTATTTAGGATTTGAATCTCTGCCGTTTTTGGTTGAACCACCGGCTTTTTTGGTTGCCATACTCTATTTTTAAATGCTTTTATCTGTTAAAATGTTGTTAAATGAGTATAAAAGATAATCTCTTAAAAATCAAGCCCCATCTCTATAAATTCGGTTTTCCTTTAATAATCCTCATTTTAGTAGCTATTTCATCGTTTGGTTTGGGTAAAATTTCAGCAAATAGGCAAGAGAGGACACCTATAATACTCGGCGCATTTGAAACACCTAAAAATCCAGAAATTAAAGGAGAAATCAGTAATATTCCTGCTATATCAACGTCTAAAAAAGTATCAGAGACTGCAGGAGGCGTGGTAATTGCCTCAAAAAAGGGTAAAAATTATTATTTTCCATCTTGCGCCGGTGCCAAAAGGATAGTGGAAGAAAATAAAATAACTTTTTCTTCAATCGCTGAAGCAGAAAAAGCCGGATACAAATTGGGTGCAAACTGCAAAAATCTCATTCAATAAAGTCCGCAGAAACATAAAATAAAATGATTATAAAAATAAAAACCAGCTTAATATATACCCTAGGAACAATCCTACTTATTGTGGGTGTTGCGGGTCTGTTTTTGCCTATTATTCAGGGTATTCTTTTTTTGGCCCTTGGTTTGTATGTACTCTCTTTGCGTTCAGAAAGAGCTCGTAGATTACTAGAAAAATTTTTACAGAGATTTCCTTTTATAGAAAAAGTAAAAATAGATGTCGTGACTCGTGCAAAAAAGTTTTCTCAAAAAATGAATTTCTTTTAAGAAAAAGGTTAATTTTATTATTTGAAAAATGAGTTGTTTTATGCAATAATAGCTCAGAATGAATTCTACAAAAAATATTGGAAGTAAGGTTAGCTTCAAAAAAAGATTAAAGAACACAATCATATCGGCTCGACTCGGTTTTTTCTTGGCAAATAGACAGGTACGTCATAGTAATAAATGGACGACTGTTCTGATTGTGTTTGTTATGACACTTACTTTTTTAAATCTGGTGGTTGTGAGTGGTATTTTGGTTGGTTTGATAGAGGGATCTGTGCAAGCTGTAAAGGGTAAGTATCTCAGTGATGTAATAGTTTCTACACTTAAAGAAAAAACATATATAGAAAATAGTCCATATGTAATAAATGTGGCAAAGAGTCTGCCATGGACTGAGGCTGTATCTGCTAGATATATACAAGGCGGTAAGGTAGAAGCCAACTATAAAACACGCGTTAAGGAGACAGATTTAATAGATAGCGCGAGTACTATCATAGCTGGAATAAATCCTGATGATGAAAACGCCGTAACGGGAATAAAAGATTTAATCGTCGAGGGATCATATCTAAACGCTGATGATTATGATCAAGTACTTTTAGGACATTATTTGCTTAAAAAATATTTACCGATTGAATCACCTGGATTTACAACGCTTTCAGATGTAGAGGTGGGGGATAAAGTACGTTTAGTTATAAATGGTGTGACTCGTGAGGTTTTTGTAAAAGGAATTTTAAAAACAAAAGTAGACGAGGTGAGTCGGCGCGTGTTTATGACAGATACTCAGCTCCGTGGGCTCATGGGTCGTACTGATTATAATGTTGGTGAAATATCTATAAAGCTGAAACCGGGCTCTGATCCGGTCGTAGTAAGAGATGCTATGCTTGCGGCTGGTGTTGGGCAATACGCCAAAGTGCAAACATTTGAAGAGGGAATTCCAAAATTTTTGAAAGATATTAAAGACACTTTTGCTATTCTTGGAAACGCGGTGAGTTCAATAGGTCTCGTGGTAGCTTCGATCACTATTTTTATCGTTATTTTTATCAACGCTATCACTCGAAGAAAATTTATCGGTATTTTGAAAGGCATAGGTATACATTCTACTGCAATAGAATTCGCATATATTTTACAGTCACTTTTTTACGCTATTATGGGTACGTTGGTCGGCGCTGCTATACTTTTCTTTATTTTAAAACCATACATAGCAGCACATCCTATCAATTTTCCATTTAGTGACGGTATACTTGTAGCTACACTAAGCGGCACACTCATCAGAGCCGGTATTCTTTTTATAGCTACTTTAGTCGCTGGATATATTCCTGCAAAGATAGTTGTAAAACAAAACACACTTGATGCGATTTTAGGAAGGTAAAAACAAACATGATAAAAGTAGAAAAATTAGTAAAATCTTTTCATAGCGGTGGCAAAGAGCTTGTCGTACTAAAGGGCATGAGTTTTGAAGTGCCAGAGGGGCAATTTTTATCTATCACAGGTAGATCTGGATCTGGAAAAAGCACCCTACTATATCAAATGGGTCTACTCGATAAACCAAATTCTGGCAGTATAATAATGGATGGGGTTTCAGTGATAGATTTGGACAACAGAGAGCGAACACAGTTTAGACTAGAGCGCTTGGGTTATATCTTCCAAGACTATGCACTTTTACCAGAGCTTTCTGCAATAGAAAATGTAATGCTTCCGCTCCTTATGATGGGGGATACAAAAATAAAGGCCAGAGAAAAAGCCGGTAAAGCATTGATAAAAGTGGGGCTTGGAGACAAGTTTGGCAATCTACCGAGTCAGCTTTCTGGGGGAGAGCAACAGCGTGTCAGTATTGCTCGAGCCATAGGACACAGTCCGCAGATTATATTTGCCGACGAGCCGACAGCCAATCTAGACAGTGAGACCGCTGAAACAGTAATCAAAACTTTTAAAGAATTACATAAAGAGGGTCAAACAATAATAATGGTTACACACGAAGATGAATACGCAAAACAAACAGATAGAATAATCAGGCTTTCAGACGGAGAAATAGTTTCAGATATAAAACAATAAAATTATGAAAATTAAAAAAATACTAAAAAATAAATATTCAATAATAGTTGCGGTGATCTTGGTGATAATCATTGCTGGTTTCTTTTTATTTAATAAAAAAGATAGTGGTGTTACTTACATAAAAGCTGAGAGAAAAGACATTACGCAGTCTGTGCTTGCTTCTGGAAAGACGAAAGCAGTGGATTCTGTAGATCTTGGTTTTGAAAAAAGTGGCAAGGTGGCAGTCGCTTTGGTGGATGTGGGTAGTAGGGTAGTAGCAGGACAAACCCTTGTAGAATTAGATAGTAGTGAGTTGCAAGCTGATCTTTTGAAGGCAAAAGCAGATTTGGCTGAAGAAAATGCAAACGGTGCAGCGGACAGTGTCGCAATATCTGATGCTATAGCAAATGCTCGAGCTGTAATGTTGGATTCATTTACAAAGGCTGACAACGTAATTAGAGAGAGTGTAGATCAGTTTTTTGAAAATCCAAACTCAATAGATGCAAATTTTAGACCATCTATGCACAACGGTAATAGTGTTTTTTATTTTACTATAAATTTTAGTACAAAAGTTTCTATAAATAAAAACAGAAGTAAAATATCAAAGGTACTATCAGAATGGAAAACCGAGATTGATTCATTATCGCAAGACAATACAGATGCATTGATTGCCAAATCAAAAGAGCATTTACAAGAAGTTAAAACATTTGTGGATGAAGTCTCTTTGGCAATATTTGAGATTACCCCTTCTGACAGTGATAGTGTTGCAGTGATTTCTGATTACAAGAGTGATATGTCTACCGCGAGAACAACGATTAACACCGTTCTTTCAAATATGATTTCTGCTCAAGAAAAAATAAATTCTGCTAGAGCTAGTGAAACACAAACCGGATCTGATTCTGTGTCTGCGCAAAATGCTCGCAAATTGCAAATAGAAGCAAACATCCAAAATATACAATCACAAATCGCAAAGACTCGCATCACCGCTCCTTTTGACGGAGTTGTAACAAAACAAGATGTAGAAAAGGGAGAAATAGTAAGTGCTGGATCTGCGATTGTTTCCGTGATTTCTGATAATAAACTCGAAATAGAATCAAACGTTTCTGAGGTAAATATTGGTAAAATATCAGTTGGTAATCCGGTTTCCATTACTTTAGATGCTTATCCGGGACAAACCTTTAGTGGTACAGTGTCTTATATTGATCCGGGAGAAACAATCGTAGATGGAGTTGTAAATTATAAAGTGAAGATAGCTTTCAATACCGGATCTTCTCTGGTAAAAAGTGGATTGACTGCAAATCTGGATATTGAAACAGCTAAAAAAACTAGCATACTGTCTGTGCCACTTTTTGTAGTTACAAAGAAAGGTGACAAAAATTTTGTGAAAAAAATGGTTGATGGTGAAAAGGCTCAAGAAGTAGAAGTTGTTTTGGGAATTGTGTCACAAGATGGTGAAGTGGAAGTAATTTCCGGTCTTTCTGATGGTGACACGATAGAAGTTGGCTCACAATAAAATAAATGTTAGTATTTGGTCTTTAATATGAAAGGCGAAGTAAAATTTGAAATTCTACTTTTTTACAAATATACGGATATAAAAGATCCTGATGTTTTAAGGCTTGAGCAAAAACGTTTGTGTGAGGACCTTTCTTTGAAGGGACGCATAATAGTTGCAAAAGAAGGTATCAATGCCACCCTCGAAGGCACAAAGGAAAATGTAGAAAAATATCTAGAGGTTTTTCTTGCCGACCCACGTTTTAAAGATACTCATATAAAGAGAAGTGCTGGTACAGGTGATGCTTTTCCTAGACTTTCAATAAAAGTGCGAAAAGATTTGGTCAGTGACTCGTTAAAAATAGACGTAAATCCAAATATCACTACAGGAAAAAGACTTTCTCCAGACCAACTTCATGAATGGATAATTTCAAACAAAGACATTCATATTATAGACATGCGCAATGATTATGAATACAAAGTCGGTCATTTTGAGGGTTCTGTGCTACCAGGCATGAAAAATTTTCGAGATTTACCGCAAATAATAGAAAAAATATCACATCTAAAAGATAAAACAGTTGTGCCTGTCTGTACTGGGGGAGTAAGGTGTGAAAAGGCCTCTGGATTTCTCGTAAAAGAGGGTTTTAAGGATGTATATCAGTTAGATGGAGGAATTGTTAGTTATATGGAAAAGTATCCAGGAAAAGCATTTAAAGGCTCTTTATACGTGTTTGATAAGAGAAAAGTAATGACTTTTGACTCTCCAGACAACCATACCGTCATTGGAAGATGTGGAATATGCCAAAAACCATCTGAAAATTACACAAATTGCACCCTAGATACCTGCCACGAGCACTTTATTTGCTGTGAGGATTGTAAAGCTGATCAAAATGGAGCTACTTTTTGTTCGCCAGAATGCCAAAAAACCCATAAAATAAGCCATATTTATACCACATAAAAACCATTTTGTCATTGACAGGAGGCTTGCAATATGCTATTATATATACATCTCAGTTAGCGCTGAGTTTTTTATTTAGATAAGCCCGAAAGGGAATAATCTAAGTAAGCAAATATATGTTAAATATGACAGCGGTTAGTTTGTATTTGGTTTTAGCGGGTATGACTGGTACGCCAGTAGACTCACAAGTTCCTTTAACACCTAAAACAGAGCCTCAAGTAATTGAGCGAACAAAAGAGGAGACTGAGAAACCAGTATCAACTGAAGCTTACGTAAGAAACTATTTCTCAGACATTCCTATTTTGGCTGAAGTCGCTCGATGCGAGTCTCAGTTTAGACAAACAGATACGAATGGACAGGTTCTTCGTGGAAAGAAAAACAACAAAGACGTGGGCGTGATGCAGATTAATGAATTTTATCACGCTGATAAGGCAAAAAAGATGGGTCTAGATCTACATAAGATGGAAGACAATCTAGCCTACGCTCGTCACTTGTATAGTAAAAACGGTACTCGTGATTGGTTGCCTTCATCTCCTTGTTGGGCAAAAACACAAAATCTTGCCATGAGAGCTGATGACGGTATTACAATAGAATAATATTCTACAAAAAAGATCTCCTAACGGGGGTCTTTTTTGTTGTGTTATAATAAAAGATATGAAAATACCAGATAAAGTTCCCGAAAAAGGTTTTTACTATCATTACAAACACGACTCTGCCAAGGCTTTTAATGATTACGCATATGAGGTTGTGGGTGTGGGTGTACATACTGAGGATGATTGTCGACCAGAAGATGCCAACATGGTCGTGTACCGACCGCTTTACGAAGCATCTGTTTTTAAAGCAGGTAAACTTTTTGATTTAAGACCTTTAGATATGTGGATGGGGGATGTAACAAAAGAAGGTCATACTTTCCCTAGATTCAGTCTGATTAAAGATCCAGAAATTATTGCGAAGCTAAAAAATATTCGCACAGAAATGTACGGAGAATAAAATAATCAGAATATTTTTAAAAGATGAGGTCCGGGTTTGCCCGGCTTTTTCTTTAGGGGGGACCTGTGGATAACTTTTATATATACGTCGCACAATATATCTTTTACGACACGTAGGCCTAGGAAAAAAGCCCTTTAAATTAAGGACCACTTCCCTTGGGTTTATTTATTTTTTATAGAGCTCTCTGGCCAGGTTCCAAAACTCTGGATGACCATTTTCTCTCATGTAATACCACCACTCTACGCCCCACAAATATTGCGTATCAAATCCTGTTTTTGATGCAAACGAAATCATACTACTAAACCTGTCTAAGTTCATTTGCTCTAGTTGTTCATTTATAGGAGTCTCTATAATCGGTTTTAAGAGCCATGGCTCGGTAGAAAGCTCGCTTATGATGGCAGGTTTGTCTTTAAAAAGCATTTTAATGATATTGTGCTTGATTCTAAAAAAAGCTGGGACGATAGGGTATCTGATTTGGCCTAAAGTATGATTCCAGACATATAAATATATACTTGTGCCAAAAGCATCGGCCCGAGTGTAAGCCTGATACCACAAACTCAGTTCCCCGCTGTCAGTAATAAAAATTGGGGTATTAGGATCAAGTTGTCGCACCAATGCAGTTTCTTTATCATAAAAATCTGCGTCAAAAAAATCTCCGCAACTATGTCGAGCGTACAACACTAAAAAAGGTTCGTTTTCTACCTGCCAATACATGAGATTTGGATAATCTTTGTATCGATTTACAACGTCTTCGATATAAGTAAGCAGTTCTTTCTGTTTTTCTTCTTTTGAAATATTTTTAGTCCATTCTGGATCATGGCATTCTGGCCATCCTGGAAGGCGTCTACCGACAGCCAAAATAACCTTCGCATCTCTTTTTTTTGCTTCATTCATTTGAAAATCTAAATCGGCGAAGTTGTAGCTGTCTTTTTGGATTTCGGTCTTATCCCAATGCGCAGAAAGTCTGTACTGTCTGATCTTTAAATCGTCCAAAGAAGCGAGAAAGACCTTTTTCCAATCGAGTTTCAACTCTTCTGAATGCAGTTTGCTAAATGTTACACCATAGGTGATTTTTGAAGGAATTTTTGTAAAAGAAAGAGAAAAAAGAATTGCAAAAATAATCGTCAGCACTACCCCGCTCCAAAAAATAAATTTTCTAAACTTTTGCATGGTTAGAATTTTGTAAACAAAACAATAAAGCCAAGAATGATAAGGGCTGTAGAAAATATTTTATGAATCATTTCATCCTTATATTTCATCTTTGAGAAATGGCCGGGTATTTTTTTATAAAATATTAGCGACAAGATAAGCAAAAATACATATTGAAGGCTTGAAAGTGCGTTTACTAGAGATACATCACCTAGTTTTATAGCGAAAAGGATGCAAATAAAAGCTAGTCCGGCCAAAAGCTTGTTGTTTAGGATCACAAACTTCCCTTTTGCTGGTGAGCGGTGCAAATCCTTTTTTATAGCTTTTAGATTGTTTGGCCAGAGCAATAAAAGCATTGCTACGACAACGTTTGCCATACGTGACCAGAAAAATCCGTTGGCAAAAGAATCATCCAGAGTAAATATCTTTTTTATAATAACAGTAGACGCTCCAAAAAAGACTCCAGAAAGCACCACATAGACGAAAGATTTTTTTGTAAATTCAAAGTGAGAAATAAAAAGCATTCCTAATATAAGGAGTGTAAATGCAAGCAAAAAGTCATCTGGAAGTAGTACACCAAGTATCCAATAACTAAAACCAAATGTAGATACCGCAGATACTGCACCGACTACAGGTATGACTTCAGACGGCAGAGAAATTCTAAGTGAATCATATAAAAATAAAATAGATGCAAGGTAGCATATACCGGCAGCTAAAGAAAGATAGATAATAATAGGATCAGGTATCGAGACTATGCCGAAAGGCACCATAATAATAGCAATACCAGAGAGTATGCTGACATAAAATGCGTAAACGACCGGCTTGGAATTTTTAATTATGTGTTTGTCTAATACAGCGACTATTGCATTTAAGAATTGAGCTATGACAACGAACAATAATGAAAAACCCATCATATATACTTTATTAAAACATATTTACAGCGCATTTGCATCACAGATTTTCTTATATTCAAATGCAGATTGACGAACCGTTCTTTTTAATGTGTTGTAATTTACCTCTACTAGACCAAATCTTTTTTCAAATCCAAAAGCCCATTCATAATTGTCTAAAAGTGACCAATGTAAATATCCGCGCACATCTACACCGTGTTCTATGGCCTTATGTACTGACCCAACATAATCTCTTATAAAAGCTCCCCTTTTTGTATCTGATTCATCTGCGATACCATTTTCGGTGACTATTATTGGTTTTTTGTAGCGTCTTAATTCTATGAGTACATGATACAAAGCCGGAGGATATATATCCCAACCCATATCTGATTTTGGATAACTTTCTTTATCACCAAATTTTTTATGAAAATAATGATTTACTCCGATAAAATCTTGATAATCATTTATTTTATTGAGAAAACGACGATTCCAAAACCATCTCATGAAATGTGCTTTAAATATATTGATTGGGTTTAGATTTGAATGAAAATACATATTGTTTTTAGAAATACCAATTTGTATTTTTGGTTTAACCTTTTTCATTTCTATATAAGCCGTATTGTGTGCTTTCGCTAGATTTTTTATTACCTTTAGGTAAGAAAAAATACTTTTTTTAAATGGAGGCCATTGACCACGTAAGTATGATCCAGAAGACCAGACCATTGGCTCGTTTATGGTGACCCAAGTGTCGGATTTGTCACCAAGTTTTTCTGTAACATATTTGCAGTATCGTGCAAAATAAAAAGTCGATTTATTATTTTGGAAACTTCCCATTTTTGAAAACCAAATAGGAATAGTGAAATGCCAAAGATTTATTATCGGCTTTATATTTCTACGATGTAGAGAGTCTATAACACGACGGTAGTGGTCGATTTCTTCTTCATTAAAAATCCCCTCTTCTGGCTCGATCCTAGACCATTCTATCGATATTTTGTGAGTATTGTGACCAAGTTTTTGAATAATGTCGAAATCTTGTTCATATAGATTGTAATGATCACAAGCGCGACCACACACAGGCACTTTCCCCTCTCGGGCAGCTTGCGCCCAATCATTGTTTTCTATACCGCCTTCTACTTGATAAGACGCGGTTGAGCTTCCCCACAAAAATTTTTCTGGAAATTTTTTCATTTTAATTTTCTAAACAGGTATTAAATATTTTTGCTTGTTCGTTGTATTGTGCGATGAGATCTTTTGTCTTTGCCACTTTATCATTTACCTTATTAACAATAGCATTATATTCATCTACTTTTGAATTGTATTCTTGAGAACTGTGATTTTTTAATGACTGAAGCACAGCATACATATCTGAAGCTTCTTTTTTTAATTCTTCTATTTCATTTTGGTTTTTTTCTATATTGTTTTTTAATATAGCTGAAGGCTCAGTACAGTCAGAAAGTGGGCGACCAAAAATCTGTACAGCAATCCACACCTCATCACCATCATACATGCCTTTTTTAGTAGCGATACCTATTTCTCGATATTTTTTATTTAAAATATTGGCGCGATGTCCGGGACTATTCATCCATGCCTGAACAAGAGCTTCATCGTTATCAAAATTTCCTAAAGCAATATTTTCTCCCACAGCGATATATTCATATCCTACTTCATCAGCAACGTCAGAAGCGCTTTCGCCTGTGGGTGAGACGTGTTCAAAATATTGTTTTGCAAACATATCTTCTAGGCGTAGTTGTGCGATTTTATTTAAATCAACGTTTTCTTTTAGAGCCCCGTATTCAGAGTTTTGCTTACGCTCAATGTTGGTCCACATGAGCACGCCCGCTTTTGTGAGTATTACGTTTGAAGATTTTCTATTACCAAAAAGCGGTCCGGGATTTGAAATTTCTTTTGATATTTGAAAGATCTTTTCTCGCACAAAAGATTCGGCGTTTTTAAGACGATTTTCTATTGGTGTTGAAATGAGGTCTGATTTTATATACAAAAATGTAAAAATCGACAGTATCAACACCACAAACAGTATTATGATTGTTTGTTTTTTCACAGATATATTTTAACACAGGTCTTGTTTTTTAATCTAAAAGACCTTCCCACCAAGAAAAGGTGTAATGTAAAAAAACGTATAGTGGACCATAAATAGGCACCAGCAATATGAATAGCGCAATTTTTAAAGCCTTCATGAAACCAGAATACTAAACGAATTTAATTAAAAATGCCAGATATTTTGCCCCAAAGAAAAGTAACGACATGGCTGACGTAGTTGAAGATGTCAGTAATATCAATATGGAAAACGAATTTTAATATAACTATCGCAACGATTATTAAAATAATCGTCATTATAAAGCCTTTATTTTGATTGTCTTTTTGCATTGTATTGTAATAATAATGTCTATATTATAGTATCATACAATTTTTCATCAATGACAATAAAAGAATCCACAAAAGAAAGTGAGTTTGATCCGTCACGATTTTACCCATCAACCCCTTTTACGCAGGCTTTTTTCTATGGAGAATGGCAGAAAAGTACCGGTAGAAAGGTGTGGAGGTTTTTAATTACAGATGATGTTACACAATCCACTATCGGTAGTTTTCAGGTGATAAAATTTCCCACAGCTTTTAAAAAAAGTTTTCTTTATATACCATATGGCCCGGTGCTTTTTTGTGATGTTACTACTTCCCTGCTTAATGAGATAAGAAAATTTTTGATTGATTTGGCAAAAAAAGAAGATGCTATTTTTGTTAGAGCAGATTTTACTGTTTCAAAAAAATACCAAAAAGAACAATTTGATAAGGTATTTCATCTTGCGCCAAGCTACACATATCATTCGGCGCAATTTCAACCTCGTTTAGAATGGTATTTAGATTTACATCAATCTGAGCAAGACATCTTGCGCGATATGCACAAAAACACACGTTACTGTGTGCGTCTTTCAGAAAAAAATGAAGTGAGCAATCAGATAATAGAGGAAAATTTTTCCTCTCATTTCAGCACTTTCTATTCTATTTTAAAAGAGACGGCGGATCGTGACGGTTTTCATTTACATTCACAGGAATATTACAAAAATATTTTTAATCATTGTGATAAAGATAAAAATGCAATACTCGTACTCTCGTCTCATTCTGGAAAAATACTTTCTGCAAATCTGGTAATTTTGTATGGCGACACGGCTATGTATATTTTTGGTGGTACTAGTAATGAAAACAGAAAAGTCATGCCAGCATATGGAGCACAGATGGCGACGATAAAATATTTAAAAGAAAAGGGGTATCATTGGTACAATTTTGGTGGTGTGAGCCATGTTGATGATGGGAGCGACAGCTGGGGTGGACTGACAAAGTTTAAAAAAAGATTTGGTGGAAATGTAGTACAACACGATAAACTTTATGATGTTGTGATAAGCCCTTTTTGGTATTTCGTTTATTGTTTATACAAGAGATTTCACTAGAAATACGGTAAAGGATTTAAGTAAGCATTTTGACTAGCAATAGGAATGCGAGCATTTTTACAATTTACACTGTTGACCAGGGGCTGTACGCTTACACCCTGACTAGCAAATAGGCTTAGATGTAAATGAGGCCCAAAAGCATAGCCGGTTTGACCAGCATAGCCTATAATATCCCCCGTCTTTACCACATCTCCAGCTTTGGCTTTTATAAGGCTTAAATGGCCGTATACGCTCGATAGGCCGTTGTTATGACGGATAAATACCCATTTACCGTATGATAGGCATTTTGGCAAAACATCAGTATTTCCGACTTCTTCTACTACACCCGAAAGTACAGCTTTTATAGGTGTACCTACCGGTGCTCGAAAATCTATACCATTGTGACCTTTTCCATTGTAAACACCTGTGCGAGAAAAAGCTGTATCTCCAAAGTATTGAGTAATAAACACATTGTCAGTTGGCCAGGATAATACACCTTTACCAACAGCAGGAATACTGTTTGGATCAATGATTGTCTTTATCTTTGACTCAATATTGAAAATTTCATTTTGAAATGAATCAGCAAGAGCTTTTTTTTCTGTTAAAATTTTACGATAGTTGGCTTCTTCGTTTTTTGTTTGCGAAAGAAGGGTAGATTTTTCTTTTTTGTTTATATCAATGACAGTTTTTTTATCAACTAGCTGATTTTTTAGACTCTGTAAATCTTTTTTTAAATCCTCTGTTTCAGCTTTCTTTTTTTCTAGCTCGGTCTTGTATCCAGTGAGCTCATATATCTGCTCCTTCATACTATTTTGAAATCTCTCCACCTTTGCTACGTTGTCCCACATATCAGCCAGATCTGTACCAGAAAGTACAATCTCTAAAATAGAGTTGTCTTCGGAGCTATTTATTTCTCGTAATGTTTTCGCAATGGTTTGCTTATTTCGCTCTATTTTTTGTTCTTTGGCACCAATCTCTAGTCCGATTTGTTCTATATTTAGATCGGTTTTTGTTATCTTACTTTCTGTTACTTTTACTTCTGTATTTAATTTGCTGGCAGAAGTATCGAGTATTTTAATTGCACTTTGTAAAGTTTGACCTGTACTCGCTGTTGTTTGTATTTTTTTATCAATTAGCTCGATCTCTTTATTTAGTGTTTCTATTTGTTTACTTTTTTCTTCTATGCTTTGCTGTAATTCTTCTACAGTTGCGCTTTTTGCACCAAATGGATGCAAAAAAAGCATAGCAAAAAGCAAAAGGCTAATAAACACTTTTTTCATATGTGTTTATTATATCAAATCTATAGCGCTTTTGAGGCGAGCGAGGGTTTCTGTTTTACCTATGATGCTAGCAACGATAAAAGAATCCGGAGACTTTTCTTTTCCTGTGAGAGCAAAACGAATAGGCCAAAGGACGGCACCGCGACCCTTTTCTGTGGCATAATCCCAAACAGAATTTTTTAGAGCGTCGACATTTTCCCAGTCGGCATCAGAGAGAGCGCTAAATTGTTCGATGGCTTTTTCTAAATGAGCTTTTGTGTTTTCAAAATCCGCCTCGTCTTTCCATTTTAGTTTTTCTTTATCTATGGCCGGTCGTGTAAAGACATAGTCTAATTCGCCTAATTTAAGCATTTCCGTCAGATCACTCCATTTTTGCACACGCTCCACTATGATCGGTGTGATTTTTTCTAAAACATTTTGAGATATGACAAATTTTGGATTAAAGGCCACAATCGTGTTGTTGATAGTCGTGTGGAGTTTTTCTACCGGCGTCTTTTTTATCCATTCATGATTGAGCCAGAGGAGTTTTGTTTCATTAAAGACCGCACCAGCTTTTTGTATTTTATTTAGCTCAAAAGCATCCATGAGCTCTGTGCGATCAAACATTTCTTTTTCTGTGCCTGGATTCCAGCCAGTGAGCGCAAGAAAGTTGACCATCGCTTCAGGCAAATATCCCTCTGATTTGTAATCAAAAATATCTTTTGCACCATCGCGTTTGCCTAGCTTTTTTGTACGATCATCACGCAGGATCGGTGGTAGTGTCACAAACTTTGGATATGGTATTTCTAGCGCATCATACAGGCTCAAAAATCTAGGCATACTAGAAATGTATTCGTCTGCACGCATGATATGGGTCACACCCATCAAAAAATCATCTACAATGTGTGCAAAATTGTATGTAGGATATCCATCTGCTTTTATAAGCACAAAATCATCAAGCGCTTCTTCGCCCGCTTCTAGATCACCACGCACTTCGTCATGCCATTTGTATCTTTTTATTTCAGGTACTTTAAAGCGAAGGGGTTTTGTGCCGTCCCATTTTTCAAAAGTTTCTGGTCTATGATCGCGAAAAAGAAATGGTCGCTTTTCTTCTTGTGCTTTTGTACGAAAAGCAGCCACCTCTTCTTGTGTATACGGATCTGGATATGCCAGACCTTTGTCTATGAGCTTTTGTGCAAACTCTTTGTGAGTATTGGTGCGCTCTGACTGTATACAAGATCCAAAAGGGCCTGGTTTGTCTGGGCCGTAGTCCCACTCTAGGCCAAGCCACTCTAAAGACTCAGTGATGTGTTTGATAGATCCAGCTACTTCCCGCTCTTTATCAGTATCTTCAATGCGCAGGATAAAAGTGCCGTTGTTTTTGCGTGCCCAAAGGTATGCAAAAAGAGCTGTGCGCACTCCACCAATATGCAAAAAGCCTGTCGGTGACGGCGCAAAGCGAGTGACTGTTTTTTGTGAATTATTTTCTGACATTTTTTCGGCCATTTTATTTTTCATGCTTGAGTGCTATGCCGAGTATTTCTTTTGCAATAAGCTCAGAAGCGTCTCTTTTTATAAAAGCATTTGCACTATTACGCATTTTTTCACTTACTTCAGGATTGTCGAGTATTCTTTGTACTTCTGATACTAAAATATTTGGTGTGAGATTGAGCTCTTCTATTACCAAACATGCACCGCTTCGAGCATATGCAAAAGCGTTTTTGCGCTGATGATCTCCATTGGAATCCGTGATCGGTATAAGCACGGATGGCACACCCCAAGACGCTATTTCAAATATTGCAGATCCAGCTCGAGATACTATCACATTTGCAGCACCAGCGGCCATGCGCATAGCTAGCACATCGAGATAATCATATGCTTTGTATCGACTTTTGTGAGGATTATTTAAAAGCATTGCGCTTGTGCGACCGATCACATCTCGCAGATTTCTTTTTCCAGTCTGATGTATGATCTGGTAATTTTTTACAAGTGTTGGTATGGCATCAATAATAGTATCGTTGATGATTTGAGACCCTAGAGATCCACCGAGAACCAAAATGACAGGTACACCTGACTCGAGTTTTAGAAAATCAAAAGCACCCTCTTTGAGTGGCATAGCAAGCTCTTGGCGTATTGGATTGCCAGTATATGCCACTTTATCTTTTGGGAAAAACTCTGCTGCCTCTGGATACGACACCGCTATGCGCTGTGCAAACTTGCCCGCCCATTTATTTACCTTACCCGGTACAGTATCAGACTCATGTATCACTACCGGTATACGTAAAAATCGTGCTGCAAAAAGCGCAGGAAAGCTAGCGTATCCACCTTTTCCAAACACGACGTCAGGATAAATAAAGTAAATATCTAAAATAGATTGCAACACGCCCCAAATAGTTTTGAAAACATCAAAAAAGTTGAGTATAGAAAAATATCGTCTCACCTTTCCCGCAGAATTTTTTTTGTAAATTATATTGTTATCAAAAAGCACGCCAGCATCATATGGCTGTGGCGACATAAAATAAAGTTCAGGGGCAAGAAGACGATTTTCTTTACTTAGCCTGTTTATCTCCTGAGCTATAGAAATGATTGGATAAAAGTGGCCTCCCGATCCACCACCGGTAAAAAGTATTTTCATTTTTTCTTTGAAATGTTGAGCAATATCCCCACCTCAGCGAGCGTCATCATCAGAGCCGTACCACCGTGACTAACAAAAGGCAAAGGTATGCCCGACAGAGGGAAAACGTTGAGCATCGAAGCGATATTGATAAATGCTTGCGACACGATCAGTATAACAATTCCTACAGCCATAAGTCCACCAAAAGTATCGGTCGTATGCCCTGCTATTTTTAGCCCTCGAAAAGCAAAAAAAGCAAACATAATGACAATAAGCGTGCTACCTATAAATCCAAATTCTTCTCCCGCTACCGCAAATATAGAATCTCCAATAGGCTCAGGTAAAAAGCTAAATTTTTGCACACTTTGCCCAAATCCTTTACCAGTGAGACCACCTGAGCCGATAGCGATGAGAGATTGTTGTATCTGGTAGCTGGAGCCAAGTGAATCATGACTAGGGTTGAAAAAAGTGACAAGTCTATTCATAAGATACGGTCGCATCGTAGCTATTATTACAAAACCGATCATGGCAATGAGAAAAATGAATACAATGTGTTTAATGCGTGCACCACCAACAAAAAACATAGAAAGTCCCGCTAAAAATGTTACAAAAAAAGTGTCAGTATCTGGCTGATTGAGCAAAACAGCGCCGAGTATGCCTGTGACAACTACAAAAGGGATAAAACCATACTGAAATGTTTTTACATTTTGTTTGATGCTAGAAAGCCAAGCTGCAATATAAATAATAAATCCTATTTTCAAAAATTCAGACGGTTGAAAAGAAAAAGATCCGAGCGCAATCCATCTTTTTGCTCCTCCATGTTCAAAACCAATACCAGGGATAAAAACAAGAGACGTCAATGCTAGAGAAGCTATAAAAAGCCAGAGTGCATTTTTGCGCCAAAAAGTAACTGGTATGCGCAAAGTGACAATGAGTAAAATAGTGCCGAGAAAGAGCCCATAAAAAGCCTGAGAAAAAGCGACGTTTGAAAATTTTGCGCCTTCACGCGCAAGTAAGCCGAGCGAAGCAGAACTAAAAATAAAAAAACCGGCGACAACGAGTATAATGATGGATATGAGGAGTGGTTTGTCTACTGTTTTTTTCATGTCAATATATTTTCAAAAAACTCACCGCACTTTTGTGACCCCTAACCAATAAGTCCAATGATCATTCCTAAAATCGCAGAAATTATTCCAATAATCCAAAATCGCATCGTTACTTTTGTTGCAGGCCAGCCAATAGCTTGGAAATGATGATGGATAGGCGCGACCAAAAATACTTTCTTGCCATTGCGTAGCTTCTTAGACGTCAGCTGGATGATATTTGAAAGCGAAGTCACCACTAGTGGCAAAGCAATGATAGGAAGCACGATGACACCGTGTCCTAGACCAAGCGAGTCCGTCATAAAAGCGACGACACCGAGAGTCATCGTGAGACCCATCATACCAGTCTCTGACATATAAAATCTTGCCGGAGGTATGTTGAACCACAGAAAAGCGAGTATCGCACCCACTATCACAGCACAGAGAGCAGCGAGATTGATTTGATTTTGATAAAAAGCGATACCGGCATATGCAGCAAAACATGAAGCGAGTATTCCACCAGATAGTCCATCTAGACCGTCTATCACTCCGCCAGAATAAATACCTATGACCACACATACAAAAAGCGGAATAAAAAATAGACCGATAAATACATCACCGATAAAAGGAATACCGATAGAATGTATGTCTAGCTTGAAATAAAACCATAAAGCAAATACGAGACTGATACCGCCCACCACAAGCAGTCTTTTTTTCAAAGAAAGTCCTCCACCGATGTATCCTCCCTTGCCTGCCCCGCCCTGTGTTCCAAGAAAATCATCTATAAAACCCACAAGTCCTCCAAAAATAAGTGTAAAAAGTGGAATCCAAGTCTGATTTCGACTCAAAAAATCAAGTTTTTCAAAAGCGCCCACACCGAGCCCATTTCCTAATATCCAAAAAATTGATGCTGTAAAAAAAACAGAAGCCCAGACGACGATACCACCCATGCGCGGAGTCTTTTTTACTTCGTCCTTGTGAAGTGAAGCAGATATGACCGCTTCTCTGCCATCAATAGTTTTTTGTACGCTCTGCTTTTTCCACATTTCCTTTTTGTACAAAATATTTGTCACAAAAGGAGTGATGCCTATACCTACGATAAAGGCCACAACAGAAGGTAAGAAAACTTTTACTACGTCTAGTATTATCATATGATTTGGGCTTGATTTAGACCATTATATCCTACTGCGCTAAATATGTCCTGCTAGCTTTTATAAGCTTATCTACATCAGTAAATCGGCCTTCTAGGGTCGATCCGAGCACAGAAATGATCATTGGTCGGCCAAGCTCAGCATCAAAAACTATTGCCAAATTGCCACCAGCGAGCGCTGTGTATCCAGTCTTTGAGGCGATGATTCCAGGTATTAAATTTACTTCATAATTGGTGTTGTTGGCGACGTGATCTACATTGTCTATTGATTTTATTACGGCACTACTCTTTTTTGTTGGTTCAATAATATGTGGAGTTGTCTTTAAAGCATATTCAAAAAGTTTGACCACATCTTTTACATTTCCATAAGCACCACCTAAAGAAGCATTTGCATCTAGACCATTTTCATTTGAAAAATACATTGAGTCGAGGCCTATTTTTTTTGCTTTCTCATTCATTCTGTCTACAAACTCTTTTCGTCCTATGTCATATGTAGAAGCGCCACCACTAATAGCGCCAGCTACAGAAGCTATCGCTCGTGCGCCGTCGTTTGATGAAGTAATCAAGCTAAAATCAAGCAAATCTTTTAGTCGCCAATTTTCATCTACCTTAAAACCAGAGTCGCCCTCCTCTGCCAAAAATTCTTTTTTAATAGGTACCACTGTGTATGCTGGCACTAGGTCACTTGCTGTGATCGCCATCATCACTTTTGTAAGAGAAGCTAAAGGCAAAACCAAATCTGGGTTATATGAATAAATAGCTTTATGGTTTTTTATATCCCAGACCATCGCTGATTTTGCAGAAATTTTTATATCATCAAAAGCCTCCTCATTATATTTTTCTTTTTGTGCTATTGATTGGATTATAGAATCAGTTTTTACACTTTTCATTGATCCCCAGTACAGCAAAAAGAGCACGAGTATAATCGCTAGTGAGACCATTGGCACCACTATTTTGTCTGAGATCTCTTTATTGTTCCACATCACTTTCCTTGTTTAGATTTTCGTCAAAAACTTCTAGCTCTTTTTTCATATCTGTATATTCTGGCATATCTTCGATTTTATTTATCCCCATATATGAAAGAAGTTCGAAGGTCGGCTTGTATGTAAAGCTTCGCTCGCCTTCTTTGCTTTCAGTTTTTTCTACGAGACCGCGCACGAGCAGGTTGCGTAAAATAAAATTAGAATTTACTCCGCGAATGTAGTCTATTTCTCGGCGAGATATTGGCCCTTTGTATAAAATGATTGAGAGGACTTCGAGGCCGGCTTTACCGAGATCGCGAGTCAGCTCTTCTTTTGTTATTTTTGCGATGAGATCGCTTGCTTCTGGCGCTGTAGCGAGCATGACTTCATCACCATTTCGCATGAGTCGTATGCCACGACCAGAAAAAGATGTTTCTATTTGCGCGAGCGCTGTCTCTACTTCTTTTTCCGTTTTTTCTATCGCTTGCGCGATTTTTTTCACCGTTATCGGCTCATTTTTGAAAAAAAGTAATGCTTCTATGAGTAAATCTGTGGTCATTATTTTGCGATGTTAATTTTGTGAACCATATGAAGGCAATGACACGTCTTGTGTTTCCATGTGTATGTCATTGTGTCTGTCTTCCTGATGTACGTTTATAATACCCTGTTTTACGAGTTCTAGCATAGCGAGAAAGCTCACGATGATATTGACACGCTCTTCACGCGGGATTACTTTGCCCGCACCTTTTCCATGAGCTCCGGCAAATTCTCTAAAACTCATTTTGAGACCAGCTTTTACTCTGTCTGTCAGTCGCTCTATCATTTCTTCTAGGCTAATAACTTTTTTTACAACAGCTTTCGGTATTGCCTCTATTTTCGGAATATTTTTTATGACGTCTTTTATAGCCATCAAAAGTCCACTGACAGTGATACTTTTTTCAGGAGAAAAAACAGGTGCCACATTTTTGCGTGGAATTTTTGTAAAAAGAATGTGTCGGCCAAATCTTTCGCGCACGTGCACACTGAGCTCTTTTATTCTTTTGTATTCTTTTAGTCGCGCCTCGAGATCCTCGATACTTACTTGCTCTTCTTCTGTCAGACTAAGTGTCGGCAAAAGAGATTTTGATTTGATGAGGAGAAGTGTCGAAGCGACGAGTATAAAGTGAGCGCGGGCGCCGAGAGAAATATTTTGATTGCCTTCCGGTGAGTTTATGTATGAAATATAATCATCTGTTACTTTTGAAAGCGAGATGTCGTTTATAAAAAGCTTGCGCTTTTCGATGAGCGATAGTAGCAGGTCTAGCGGGCCTTCAAATACTGGGGTTTTTACGGTGAGCATAAAAATAATACTAACATATATTGAAAAGCCCGACCGCACAATTGCGATCGGGCTCGTGTTCTTTCTTCAGTTGCTGACCTTGCGTACAAGCAGGATCTTGAGTTCAACAACACCATTCCTAAATGGGTTGAGTTCCCACCGTAGCCACTTCTTACCATGCTGATTAATTGTGAGGTATGGTACGAGCACGTCCTCATCATTTCTTCCGAAGTGGATTGCTCCTCCTGGTGCATAGAGCTGGGCCTTTGGCCCCAAAATCGAAGTTTGACTCCAGTCGATATGCACGAGGTGTTCGATTCCTCCGTACATCCAGAGTTTCCCGCCGGGTTCCGCTGACAGAAAGCGATGAAGTGCTTTCGGATCAGGAAGTTTATTGGGGAAGTTTGCAACAAGAGTGAAATACTCAACGCGACCCTGTTCCCGAAAGGTCTTCGTGGAGCCACTCGAATCACGATCACAAAGGAGCTCTTCTATCGAACTGATCATCTCCCCGAGTGTTCTCGGATTCTTCTTCGTGCCGTAGTTGATCACGATGCTGTGATGTGGATTTGTCTTCGCATTCAAACCATAGAGATTGCGCAGTTCCTTACGAGAAGGAAGTACTCCAAACGCCGCAGCTTCTGCAATGTCCGACAGATAACCCCCCTCGAGTAGGTTTCTCTGCAGAATCTCTGGGGTAACCCCTTGTTCATGTAGCGTATCCTCAACCTTACGCATCTGGCTGGTCTGAAAGGATGGATTTGAGGTGCCCATTAGGCAGTCTCCTGTAGAGCCAGTCCGTGTAAAACGGATGGCATTGTGAAGTGCTAGCGGGCAACACTGTGTCGCCATAGCCGACAAAGGCCTATTTAAAGCCACTGTAGGCTATGGCGAACTGAAGTTTGTTGATAAGGTACAAATGTAACTTGGAAGATTGTACCACTAAAATAAGAATAAGTCTACAGTATCATCTCATCCCCCTCATTCATAATCACAAACTCAATGCCGTTTTCGGCAAGTACTTTTTCAGGTACTTTGTGAGAGCTACCTATGCGATCTTTTTGCAATATTCCATCATGCACAGGAAAAGCTTTCTTTGGCTTTACTGCGAGAGCATATCTGATTGCATCAGAGATTTTACACCACGGGCCAGCTACAGGAAGAGCGAGTATATCCACTGGCTTTTCTGGATTGTGAAAAGAGTCACCGGGATAGAAGAGTGTGTTGTCTATAAAATATCCAGTATTTTGCACCTGACCAATCTCGAGGAAAATCTCTTCATGTTTTCCATCAAACGCTTCTATAGTCACACCATTTATATCAGTATTTGCTCGACCCTCTACAATCTCGTACGGCAGACCTATCTCATCTAGCTTTTTACCTACACCGGTATTTGTGATTACGCGTGCTTGAGGGTTGTTTTTTATTAAATTTTTTAAAATCTTTTGGTGAATATTCTGTAACTATACCAGAATCGTCTATTGAAAAAATACTTAAACAGAGTTGACGTGCAACTTGCCACGGTATCCTACGGAGTGCAATGTCTGCACTTTCCTTCGGAAGAGCCAAACCATATTTGTAAGCATGTTTAGCTATCACCTTCATTCTAGTTACCAATTGACCTAAACCATACAGCATATTTGTATCTGCAATTGAACGAGCGTGTTTTGAGTAAGATCGACCCTTACATTCTATGAAAAATCGGCGCGCTTTGTATTTATTATTACCATCTGATACCACAATATCGCAGCCATGTTCACGCAAGCCCTTTGATTTAAGGTTGTGATTCCAACCCTTATCATGCAGATATTTTTCTACTTGTTTCTGAACAAATTCTTCTGTCAGTTTTTTCATAAATAAGATTATTTTTTCATTTTCTTAACCACAAATTCGAACACTCGTTCTTGCACGAACTTCTTGAGCTCTGGACTCTGGTCCAACTTTTGATACAAGCTAAAGTGCTTATCAAGCACGCTCACGAGCTCGTCCTGGAAGAGTTGATCAAATTTCAACTTAGCGGCATCTTTGCTGTTGTTCATCACTGAACCCTGAAGGATCTCGCTTTCAAGTAGTCGCTTACTCAAATCATTAAGGATCACTCGGTCACCATCATTGAAGTTGGTTCCATATCTTTCATTTACTTCCTTAATAATTCGAGACAGTGCATCTTTCTCTTCTTCGGTTTGACTCTTTGAATCGCCACCGCCCATAGGCTCAATAAGGCCTTCAGCATTTTCGAGTTGAAGATGCATTTCACCTTTCTTTTCCACTCGGTATGTTTCCATATCTATTGCCTGAAGGACCTCATATGGTAGTGGGTTTTCACGCTTAGGAAGCTTTCTAATCAAATACTTCAAGAATATGAACAACTTTTCCAGCTGAGGATCTTCGAAGGTTACAATCTGTGAGATGAATGCGTACTTCTTGAGATAATCAAATACCGTAGACTTGAAACTCTCCATTTCTTCTTCAGTAAGGTTTTCTTCGTTGATGCGAGAGACTACGCCGTCGATAATATAATTGAGCTTGTCAGGAGTTGCTCTTGAATAGAGTTCATCGATAAAGCCATTAACCTCAAAATCAGTGAAGAACTTAAACCCACGCACATCTCGCTCAAGATCATGCAGGATGTTTGGATCTGTCGCTTCTGAGAGAACAGTAGTTGTGTAGTAAGGTTGGAAGGCATCCTTGATATCATCAGTCTGGTTTACGAAATCAAGAACAAAGGTTTCTTCTTTGTTGTATGTGGTTCGATTAAGTCGAGACAAAGTCTGGACCGCACCAACACCACCAAGTTTCTTATCTACATACATTACCGACAATAGTGGCTGGTCGAATCCAGTCTGGAACTTCTCGGCTACGATCAGAAACTTGTAATCATCATTTTTGAATTCCTCGGCAGTCTGACTTTCAGGAACCTTATTCATCTGACCTTCGGTGTATTCAAGTTTGGTATCAACATCCTTAACTGTTCCAGAGAAAGCTACCAACGCTTTGTGTGTGTATCCTTTTTCTTTAAGATACTTATCAAATGCAATCTTATAACGGACCGCATGGAGTCGAGACTTGGTCACCACCATAGCTTTTGCCTTGCCATTAATAAGCGAGGCGATCTTTTCCTCGAAGTGTTCAACCATAATAGCCACCTTTTTATCAATAGCATGCTCATGTCGCTCAACATATCCAACCATAAGTCGCTGAGCCTTTTTCTTGTCGAACTCAGGGTCATCTTCTACTTTCTTCAAAAGTCCGAAGTAGGTTTCGTAGGTTGTGTAATTCTTAAGCACATCAAGAATGAATTTTTCTTCAATGGCTTGCTTCATCGAGTACAGTGAAAAAGGACCGAATTTACCAGTCACCACGTCTTCCGTACCGAATAATTCAAGAGTCTTTTGCTTTGGAGTAGCTGTAAAGGCAAAGAATGACAAATTTGGAGACGCAACTTTTCGCGCCTTCATACGCTCAACGATCTGATCTTCAATTGTCTTAAATGCTTTCTCTTCTTCCTGACTTTCTTTTTCAGCTTCATCAAGTGTGAGGACCTGTCGCAAATCGGCCGCCGATTCTCCTGATTGTGATGAGTGCGCCTCATCAATGATTACGGCAAACTTTCTACCCTCAACTTTTTCTATGGCATCAACGATAACTGGAAACTTCTGCAAGGTTGTTGTAATGATTTTCACTCCTGATTCGAGTGATTCTTTAAGCTCTTTACCACCATTTTCTACATGCTTAACTAGACCAGTTACCTGGCTAAAGCTTTTAACGGTATCTGAAAGCTGTCTATCAAGCACTCGTCGATCAGTTACAACAATTACTCCGTCAAATACATTCTTTCCTTCAACAGCATGAAGTTCGGCAAGTCTGTGCGCTGTCCATGCGATAGTATTACTCTTTCCGGACCCTGCACTGTGCTGAATCAAATAGTTTTTACCTGCACCATTGGCTTTGGCATCTTCTACGATTCTCTTTACTGTCTCAAGCTGGTGGTATCGAGGGAAGATAACTTTCTCCACCTTTTGCTTTTTACCGTTCTTATCCTCTTTCTCTTCGGTCACATCCTGTATAAAATTTCCGATCAAATCAAAGATACTATACTTTGCCCAGATTTCTTCCCAGAGATAATGAGTTTTATATTTTCCTTTTGGTGCATCGGGATTACCTGATGATCCATTGTTACCTTTGTTGAATGGTAGGAAGTAGGTAGTAAGCCCTGTGAGGCGAGTGGTCATGTATGCCTGTTCGGTATCCACCGCAAAGTGTGTGAGGCATCTCTTAAATCCAAGCAACTTTTCTTTCTGATCACGATCAGTTCTGTATTGTGAAATTGCATTGATAACATTCTGTCCAGTGAATTGATTCTTGAGTTCAGCGGTAAAGAGAGGAAGACCATTTACAAAGATAACCATGTCGATAGAGTTCTCGTTCTTGGCACTATATTTGACCTGGCGCATTACGCTCAAGATATTCCCTGCGTAGTCGGCAAGTGTCTCGGGGTTTCTATCGTTTTCAGGTTTGAAATATGCGAGCTTAATCGTAACACCACGATCTCTCACACCCTCACGAAGTACGCTCAAAAGACCACGAGAAAGAAGCTCTTCATCTAGTCTAGCCAAGAATCGATTGGCAACATCGCCACCATATTGTTCAACTAATTTATCCCAACTATCTTTCTGTGTTGTATGAATAAACTCGAGGACCAACTCGGTATCCATACAAAGCTCTTTGTTATATGAAGAGGTTGATCGGGTTCGGTATGAATGAAGACACTTGAGCTCTTGCTCAATAAATTCTTCAAATCCTGATTCTTTTGTGTTTGTTTTTGTTGTCATATTATTCGCTGTAAATGTTATATATCAAGTGATGTACCTTTATTGTCTTACCAGAATCCTCGGGAAGAGTGTGGTCGGATACAAAATGGTTGCTGTTTAACTGTTTGAATCCTGATTTATATTGCGTATGCTTTTGAATAATGTCTGGTATTTGAGCTAGTATTTTTGAAAAATCTTTATTTTTCGAAAACATGATCACAACGCCATAGTTTTGTCTCCAGGTAACGTATCCCATCAATTGGTCTATGGTCTCTAGATATATCTTTTCTCCATCCCAGTTTTTACATTCAAAAATCAAAATTTCTCCTTTCTCAATTTTAAGATGTATATCAGTTTTTCCTTTTTTGACGAAAGTTTCTCCAGTAGCATTGCCTTCAAAAATACCATTTAGCGCAGAAAGGATTACATCACGAAGTTGCTCTTCTCCTAATTGCTTATAAGCACCAGGAGTTCTCTCAAATGTTCTGCATTGATTATCAACAAATCCCAAAATATCTTTCAGGATCGATTCCTCAAGCGTATATTCTGCTGGTAATTTAGGTGTTGGCTTTACAACATGGACAAACTTTTTAACATCTACTTGAATCTTCGTAGCAGAGGGATTAGTTTTTTGTTTTAGAGGTATTTTTATTTTCTGAGTAAGCGTGCTCAATTTCTCCTTATCACTTAATAATTTTTCTTTGCGTTTAGTGATTCCATCTTTGATTGTTCTCAGAAGTGCTGCATTGCCAGATTCAATACTAGAGTTCTTTTGGTTTAGACTCTCAATGATTCTTTGTGATTTTGTATTAATTTCGTTCGCAATACTATCTTCGCTTGAATGGCCACCATACCACTTAACATCAAAGGAATAAGAAATCTCACTGGGACCGTATACTACTCTTTGGTCAAATCCATCCATATGATGCACTGGCCCCGATAACTTTTTCAACCAGTCTAAATTTGGATTAGCTTGAATAGGAAAAGAAAGCACTGCGGATTCATATTCAAATTCTGTATCACCCTGGTATCGATAAAATTCATCACGCTGATGAGCGGGTACTCGACGAACCTCTTTTTTCATTTCATACGATAAATCTGCTGGATCGAATACTAATGGGACCAGGGCATATTTCTGACAATAGAAATTTGCAAGATCATCTATTTCTGATCCTAAAATTTGCTCATCAGACTCCCTCAAGATGTCTTGATTGAACATCTCGATAGCTTTTCTATAATAATCGTCAAAAGTTGGTCCGAACATATATTTATACTTTAATTTTTCCTGTTACCACACTTGATATCAGTGAAGACTTAAACTCGCTTAAAAGATTTATTGATTTTTCGGCTTTTTCAATAATTGAATTATATTTATTTACACTTTCATCAAGATAGGTAACAATTGATTGTTGGATGTTTTTATCAGGGTAGATTATTTCTAAAGAACCAAGATCAAAAGGTGTAATTGCCGGATAGCCTATACCTTTTGACTTAATGATTACTTGGTTAATGAATCTATCTGATTGTAGATAATAAAAAAGATATTTTGGAATCAATTCTTTTTTGGGGGTTAAGACAGCAAAACCAGTAGAAGCTACTGTATCAGTATCTAACTTATCGAAGTAAGCGATTGCTTTGAGATATGTTCTGACGGTGGCAATTATTGAGTCTCCAACACTAACAATTCTTCTTGCTCGGCTCGGTGCTTTTTCAAAAGTTATTTCACTTTCAACATTAGACACTTCTTCTTCATCAACCGATCCAATATCAAAATATTTGAAGGAAAAATTAGGGTTAGTATTTTCTGATAGAGTCTTTTTATTTATAAGAGCAACTCTCTTGATCTTGTCTAATCTCCATCCCTTTGGCATCTTCCCAATCCAAGCAATACCACTTTCAACAAGCTCAACTTTCTGAGTAAGACCTATTGTAACGGCATTATTAATAACCGATGTGCGTTTCTCACGCAAAAGCTCAATTAATTTTTGTTTGTTCTCGATGATTCGATCAATATAAGAAGTTTTTTTATCAAGAAAGGCTACTATTGCTTTCTGTTGATTAAAGGGAGGTATAGGAACCGGCTCTATCTTTAGGAGATCTGAATTTATGGATTCTCTCAATTCCATTATTCCTTTACCAAGTCTCCCTAAGGTTTTTTGCCACGATTTATTTCTAAATAAGTAATGGTAATAATCAGCAAATATTTCTTTGTTTCTTGGATAGTAAATAATATATACAGAACTTGTAACACCAAGCTCTTTTGATTGTCCCACAGAACCAATTACAAGATTCATACTGTTTAAGACAATGTCTCCAGCGTGAACTATCTTATAATTCTCAGGCCGATCAGAACTCTTATTGCCAACATCACCCTTATCCGCGTACCTAATTACACCAACATCTTTCATTACTGAAAGAATATTGTCAGTTACGAGTTTTTTGTTTTTCTCTACTCTCTCAACTAATACAGATCTAAGCGGTCCAACTTGCCAGTCTTTCGGAACTTTTCCAAACCACTCAACCCCTGAATCTTTATATTCAGGGTACTTTTCATATTTCTTTGTAAGTTTGAGTGTTTGCATATTATTTCTCATATTTAGTCATGAACTGGCAGAATTTATAACCCATCTCACTTAGACGAAACTTATTTGTTGGAATAAATTCACTTGAAAATCGGTTGTCATAATTTCTTGGAGAAATGAGTCCAAGCTTTTCAAGATTTTCTTCATACTTACTCACAAGAGTATTAAACCCTTGTAGGCCCATTTGTTTTGAAACTATATTTGCCCATCCTTGTCTAGAGTGTGGAGAAGCATTTTTTTCAATCAATATTCCAACATCATTTACATATTGCTTGTTTGCTATTGCGAAATTTGCTTTAAGTATCAAAACTTCAGTACCAGAAACACCTACAGCAGTGCGTAAAAATTCGTATGCCAAAACTCATCTTCGTTTGTTGAATTAGTATTGATACCACTTATAAAAATTGATTTTATTGCACGAAATTTAATCTCATCCGAATATCATTACCATCGATCATCTTTAAGATCTCATTTAAAGCCATTCTGGTCGCATCTGTTGCAAGGAAATCATCTTTAATTTCACCTTTGTCTTTATACTTTTTTAGTTCATTGCCAAGGCATGTTAGAAGATTACCTTTTAACGCACTTTGGATAATGCGGCCAGCAGACATCTTCCATTCGGTAGATTCAGATCCGAGAATTCCAGTAACAACTTCTGCAAGTTGGACAGGCGCTTCCTTTAGGAAAGTAAGAACTTCTTCTTTGTTATTTAATTGTGGCAGTTTAATGTCAGCCATATGTTTATAGTTGCTTTAGGAGAGTGAGCAATTCATTCTCGACTCTTTTCTATATCAATCTCTATTTCCTCTAAGCTTCGTGGGCTTCGTACTTGTAGAAGTGGCGAGTGAATGGAATCTCGTAGCCCACGATACCAACCTTACCGTCTTTGTGATCTCGGACTGATTCATTGATCCAAGCATCAGGCACGTATGGCTTTACCTCTTTATCAAAATATTCTTTGATATCCATCTCATACGGAACATTCTCAAAATCACGCAAAGACGTGTCGGCCTCTGGGTCGCCATTCTTATCAAGTACAATGTCCGCCTCTGGATCACTTTCGCTAAAGGTAGAAATAATTTTTTTGTAGAGTGCGGCGGTAAGCTTGCCTGATACATACTGTTCAACCCTTTTATCAAAAGCTTCTTCGAATACCTTCTTGCTCATATATATCTGATTCTCAAAAGATTCTATGAGTGTCTTTACGCCAGCTTTAATAGCGCTTGGATCAAGAGTTTCGGTAATCTCCTTTATTTTCTCTGGAGTGAAATCAAGCTTGAGGCGGAGAGGGCGCTCAATGGTGATCTGTCTGTATGCAAAGTCTGTTGTCTTGAAAATCTTTGAGTATTCATTTTCTTCAAATTTCTCGTACAGATCCAAAATTTGTTTTTTGTGTTCAGTGTCAATCTCATGTCGCTTACTACCAAGACTCTTGCGAGTTTTCTTGAAGAGGGTGCGAGCATCAATAAGCTGAACCTTACTTTTTCTTTCTTTTGATTTTCTGTTGGTGATAAACCAAAGGTATGTATTAATTCCTGTGTTATAGAAAAGCTGATCAGGCAATGCGACGATTGCTTCGAGCAGATCCTTTTCAAGAATCCATCGGCGGATTTCACTTTCTCCGCTACCAGCATCACCGGTAAATAGTGGGGACCCGTTGTGAACGATCGCAATACGTGAGCCGCCATCTTTTTCAGGTTTCATCTTTGAAATGAGATGCTGTAGGAACAAAAGTTGTCCATCAGAAATGCGAGGAGTTCCTGCACCAAACCTACCAGCGTATCCACGAGATGCTTCACGCTCTACAGCATCCTTATCCTTCTTCCAATCAACTCCGTAGGGTGGATTACTTAGTCCGTAGTCAAATACTTCTGCAAAGAATTGATCGTTGGCGAGTGTACTTGCTTTTGAATGGTCCTTTTCACCACCTCGAATTAGATCAGGATTATCACCCTTGATAAGCATGTCTGACTTAGCCATTGCATACGTCACCGAGTTAAGTTCTTGGCCGTAAAGGAAAATGTCAGCTTCTTTATTTATGTTTTCGAGAATGTAATCCTTAGCAACAGAAAGCATGCCACCTGTACCACAGGCAGGGTCATAAATCTTTTTTATAACGTGAGGTTTCTTGAGGTCCTTCTTATCAGGCGAGAAGAGCATCTCGGTCATAAGTCCGATCACGTCTCGTGGGGTGTAGTGCTCTCCAGCGGTTTCGTTGGACATTTCAGAAAACTTTCGGAGAAGTTCTTCAAAGATGTGTCCCATTTGATAGTTGTCTACCTTTGAAGGGTGCAAATCAACTTTATTCAATTCCTGAATCACGTAAAACAAGAGATCACCACCTTCGAGACGCTCGAGCTGTTTGCTGAAATCAAACTTCTCAAAGATGTCCTGGATATTCTTGCTGTACCCGTTAATGTACTGCTTGAAGTTCTTTGCGAGATGCTTTGGCTCTCCAAGAATAGTTTTGAAATCGTAATCAGAGATATTGTAGAAGGCTGTCCCTGAAGTTTTCTTGAGGATAGGATCAAGGTCATTCACTTTGCCTTTATACTCATTGTATTTCTCGAGGACCGAAGCTTTAGTGTCGGCAAGGATAGAATCGAGGCGCTTCAAAACCACCAAAGGCAATATCACATCCTGGTATTCATGCTGTTTCCAGCCACCACGTAAGATGTCGGCTATACTCCAGATCATTGATGTTTTTTGGTTGAAATTTTCCATGATGTTTATTATTTATTAAAGAGATTAATGTATTCGGTAAGGTAGAAGATTCGATCCTTCTTAAGCCCAGTCTTCTCTGAGAACAAACCCAGCTTAACAAAATCTTTTGTTATTGCAGACGCTGTCGGGAATGTCACCGAGAGCATTGACTCGATGTCTCGAATCGTTACAACTGGCTGTGAGAACAAGCAACGCAAAAGTTCCTTACCAAGCTTTTGGCGTTTGATGCCCATGCCTTTTTCGATTGTTGTTTCGTACTTCTTTCTAAGGTCAATAATCTTCTCGAGTGTCTGTCTTGAATTCTTTGCGGTCTCAAGCACACCAGTAAGAAAGAATCTCAACCAGTGCTCAATGTCGTTCGTTTCGCGAACACGCGAAAGACCATCGTAATATTGCGGACGATGCTTTTCGAAGAAATCTGAGATGTAGAGTGTTGGCTTCTGAAGAATACCAAGGCTCACCAAGTGAAGAGTAATGAGCAGTCGACCAATACGACCATTACCATCGAGGAATGGGTGGATGGTTTCGAATTGATAGTGCGAGATGGCGATCTTTATAAGATCTGGAATATCAACCTCTTTGTTGTGCCAAAACCTTTCAAGATCACTCAAGAGTTCACCAACTTCTTCATGGTGAGGTGGAATAAATACCGCATCTTTGAGGGTTGCACCACCGATCCAGTTCTGGCTTCGGCGAACTTCTCCTGGAAGTTTTGTATATCCACGAACACTAGAAAGTAAAACTTTATGCGTATCTCTTGCAAGCCGTATTGATAGGGGTAGCCTTTCAAGTTCTGCAATTGAGTAGTTGATGGCTTTTACATAGTTCTGAACTTCTTCCCAGTCGTTTCTTTTTTCTGGATCAATTTCAAGTTCAGGGAGAAGTGCCTCATCGAGTTTTGTCTGTGTACCCTCAATTTTGCTTGAGGTAGTAGCTTCTTTTGCGATGTGCATTTTTATGAAAAAATCCACGTCAGGGACCAACTTTGAAAAAGCGTTGAGCTCGCCGAGATATCTCATGGCATCAGCAAGAAGGACATCAATACGCTTGTCTGTCCACTCAAAACTCTTATTAACCAAAGATGGCTGAAAGCTCTTGTAGCCCTCATGTTGCTTATGCGTTCCTGACTTGTATTTGTCTGCCATAGGTCGAGTATAGCATATAATACAAATAATGCAAATTAAAAGTTAAGACCAAAACCTTTAATTTGAAATTAACCAATTAAACTTTGATTCCTGTAATTTTTAGTCCATGACCACCTTAATCCCCAACTCTTTCAACTGCGCACCCGCAACCTCGGCTGGTGACTGCATCATTGGATCACGGCCTTCGCCTGTTTTGGCAAAAGCTATGACCTCGCGAATATTCGGCTCGTTTTGTAGGAGCATAATCAATCTATCAAAGCCAAAAGCTAGACCTCCATGTGGAGGTGTACCAGAAGCGAAAGCTTCTAACATATGACCAAAGTTTTTCTCTATCCTCTCCGCCTCATATCCCATTATTTCAAACACAGCGCGAAGCATTGCAGGAGTGTGGTTGCGTATTCCTCCGCCACCTATTTCAAAGCCATTGAGCACCATGTCATACTGTGCAGCGACGATGCCTTCTATATTTTTCTTTGCGAGTAAATCTGGCACGTACTCAGGCTTTGGCGCAGAAAAAGGATTGTGAGTAAATGTCCAACCGCCCTCATCTGTCTTTTCAAAAAATGGGAAGTCTATAACCCAGCAAAATGCGAGCTCATTTGGATCATTCTTGTCTACGCGCAAATCAGGCTTGTCATTGCCGTACTTTTCCATAGCTTCTTTGTATGAAAGTCGTGGAAAAGGAAGCGCTGTGATTTTTTTCTCTGGATAAAGCTTTTGCACAAGCTCTGTGATCATTTTTTCATTCATTGCCATCACGTCTTCTTGTACAGCAAAACTCATTTCAATATCTATTTGTGTAAACTCAGGCTGTCTGTCGCCTCGTGTGTCTTCGTCGCGGAAACATCGAGCAATCTGAAAATATCTTTCAAAGCCAGCGGACATGAGGAGCTGTTTGTATTGCTGAGGAGATTGTGGGAGGGCGTAAAATTTACCTTGATCTAGGCGAGAAGGCACAATGTAGTCGCGAGAGCCCTCAGGTGTAGACTTGGTCAGATATGGTGTCTCGACTTCTGTAAAACCTTCGCGCGTGTAAAACTCGCGCACAAACTGTATCGCTTTGTGGCGGTTGCGAATGTTTGCTTGCATTCTCGGTCGGCGCAAATCAAGGTAGCGATACTTGAGACGAGTCTCTTCGTTGATGTCGCGACCGTCAGAGCCCACGTCAAAAGGAGGTGTCTGTGCTTCGTTGAGCACTTTCATGTCGAGGATTTCTATTTCAAGCTCTCCGTTGAGCTCACCCGCTTTTACCATTTTTTCTGGGCGAGGATTTACTTTTCCTTTGACTTCAATGACCCATTCTGTGCGCACTGTGTTTGCGAGAGCGTGTGCTTCTGTGTGATTTGGAAGCGCAACCATTTGCACTTTTCCAGACGCGTCGCGCATGTCTATGAAAATGAGCTTGCCGTGATCACGACGAATATCCACCCAGCCCTTGAGTAGCACTTCTTTGCCGATATGATTTTTGAGTTCTCTCACTAAAGTTCTTTCCATGGTTTTGTTTTTTCGTCGCACCGGTTTCGCCGGGCTGTTTTATTAAATATATGAGGAATAATAACAGAAATATGGGCAAAATAGAACTTCTTACTAGCTTGACATATAGCCAAAAAGGTGCTAAAGTAGTGGCAAGACTGTTCCTACGTTTCAATTCTGACACGTAGTTTGAAATACCTCACCAACAAGGAGAAGTACCAATGAAGAATGCTCTGATTTTCGTCCTCTTTCTGTTTGCGGTTGATTCGATCTGCAATTCGCACAATTTGAGGATGCGAATCAACTACCTGGAAGCCAACGCTATCCAGGTGAACCAGCAGATTGGCATTAAGCCGATCTTGCAGGAGTACCAGACACTGGGAGACGGCACCAAGATCGGCCGAATGGGTCAGTTCTGGTTTGTCCTCAACGAAAAGGACATGCCTGCTTCGCTTGAGGGCTACGACCAGATTGGGCTTCTTTCTGACGGGGCTCTTCTCGGCAAGCGCGACGTGGCTATGTATGTCTTGGACGAAGCGGGTCGGCACATCTCGTACGCATTCAACGAGATCACTCCGACCGATCACGGATATACCGCCAATGCGAGTCACATGCAGTTTGAACTCAGCAAAAGCGGTGCAATTATCCGGAATGAAGACAAGTACCCAGGGGATCGATACTCGCCTGCCACGGATCCCAGGTTCTACTACACGTGGTGATGAGAGACACTCCGCATCAACAAAGACCCCGAGTCTGCGTTGTTGCGGGGTTTTTGTTTGCCTAATTTTTAAATATCTTGATTACTGCTTAAAAGCCAATCCCACCTTTGTGCGGATTTCATTCATTTTCTTTTCTGCGTGCATGTGCATCTTTTTTCCTCCATCTTTCAAAATGTCCATGATAAATTCTGTGTCTTGCGCTATCTTCTCGCGTTTTGTGCGAAGTGGCGTGATAAATGCTGAAATGTTACGCGCGAGAATTTCTTTTGATTCTTTGTATCCGAGTCCACCCTTTTCATATCTTGCACGAATGTCAGCTAGCTCATCTGCGCTGGCAAAAAGTTTGTGCAGTGCAAAAACTTTGCATTCATCAGGATTTTTTGGCTCATCTACACCCTTTGAATCTGTCGGTATTTTCATTACAGCCTTCATGATCTCGTCGTCGCTAGCAAAAAGGCAAATAGTGTTGCCATAGCTTTTACTCATCTTTTGTCCGTCTGTGCCTGGGACAGTCATGACGTCTTTTACAATCAAAGCTTCGGGCATTTTGAAAGTCTCGCCAAAAAGTCGGTTGAATTTTTCTGCTGTGTCGCGAGCTATTTCTATATGCTGTTTTTGGTCGGCGCCTACAGGTACTACGTCTGCTTCTGGAAGTAAAATATCTGCTGACATTAGTAGAGGATAATCAAAAACTCCAACATTTATTTCATGATTTTTTGCTTCGGCGTCTTTGAAAGCATGCGCGCGCATGAGGTATGGCATTGTGGTGATGCAGTTGAAAATCCAAGCCAGCTCAGCCGTCTGAGGTATGTCTGATTGTTTGTATATTGTGACTTTTTTAGGGTCGAGGCCGATAGCGAGGTAGTCGATGGCTAGATCAAGAGTGCTTTGTGAAAGCTCTATCGCGTCATTTACTGATGTGAGTGCATGTAGGTCGGCAATAAAAAGATGACAGTCGTGCTCATCTTGCAAATCAACCATTTGTTTCATCGCGCCGAAATAGTTGCCAATATGCGGTCGACCGGTTGGTTTTACACCAGACACGAGTATCTTTTTTCCTGATTTCATATTGGAAATAATAGCAGAATGGCGCGGGTTTTGAAAGTTTTTTATAAAAAAGAAAACCCCCGTTAGGAGGTCTTCGTGCCAGATGCTTTCTGCATCTTGCGTCGTCGTGCTTGCCTGCGCTTCACCAGTTCTCGATTGTAGGTCTCTACGACCTCCCTACAGAAACAGATACCGACCCCGGTACCAAGCCACTGGATAGTCGAGTTGACGATTTCAACGTCACGACGGCTGGGGTTGCCCTCATTCAGAATGGCTCTGACCCTGCCCGAGAAAGCTGGTGGTTGAGCACCGAGCACAAACGGGAACGGTGCAGGAAGAACAGCATTCTCTTTATGCCACATACGTGCCACCATTCGCTCAAGCCAGGAATCCGGGTGTTTGAGCCTTTCGAGCTGAAGTGGGAGGCGAAGCGCTCGCCTTCCAAGCACACCGGAAACTTTGCGTTTTTCTTTTTTCGGCATGATGCTTCTTTCCTTTCGGAGTTTGGGGGTAAAAGACCTTAACCTGACGGAATAATATATGGTCGAGGTGCAGGGGTCAAATGATAAAGATTTCCTACACCCCCTCTTTTTTGAGTTGCTCGACGAGCTTTTTGGCTTCTTTTGAAAGTCGGCGTGGTAGCTCTATATTTATTTTTATCAAAATATCTCCGCGATGACTTTTGTCTGTAGGTACACCTTTTCCTTTTACACGAAGTATCTCACCGAAAGTAATATTTTCTGGAATAGTCACTTTTATATCTCCATCTAAAGTACTCACGGTACGCACACCTCCCAAAAGCGCGTCAGAGAGCTTGATATTCATGTCCATCACTAGATTGTTGCCTTCTTTGCGGAAAATTGGATGCTTTTTTACATGAATTTTTATATACAAATCTCCAGGCACGCCACCAGCGACAGCTTCACCTGCGCCAGTCATGCGCATCATTTCTCCATCATCTATTCCCGCAGGGATTTTTAGGTCGATCTCTTGCTCTTTTTTCACTACGCCAAGACCTTTACACTCTTTACATTTTTCTTTTGGAGTCTTGCCTTTTCCGCGACAATCTTCACAAATACGCTCGGTCGCAATAGATCCAAGGATAGTGCGTTTTACATCGCGAATTTTTCCTTTGCCATTGCAAGTCTTGCAAGTGTGCATCTCTGTACCTGGCTCACCGCCTTCACCTTTACATCTTTCACAGCTAGATGTTTTGTTTAAAAGAATTTTTCTGTTTACGCCGAAAACAGACTCAGAAAATGTGAGCTCTATGTCGATAGAAATATCGCGTCCGCGTTTTGTACGTGCTCGCTGTCCGCCACCAAAGATGTCACCAAAAATATCTCCAAAATCAAAACCTTGTCCGCCTGTAAATTGAGAGAAATCGAAGTCACCAAAACCTTGGCCACTGAAACCTCCACCGAAACCACCAGCGCCCGGGCCACCTCCGCCAAAAGTTTGTCCGTATGTATCGTACTCTGATCTTTTTTTGTCATCAGAAAGCACGCTATATGCTTCGTTTACTTCTTTAAACTTTTTTTCATCACCACCTTGTTTGTCTGGATGATATTGATGCGCGAGCTTACGAAACGCTTTTTTTATCTCGTCTTTTGAAGCGTCTTTTTTTACGCCAAGTGTTTCGTAAAAATCTTTTGCCATATTTTATTTAAGCCTTAGGTGCTTCGCCATCCTTCTTTTCCTCAAAATTAGCGTCTCTAACAGGGCCTTCGGTAGTTGAGTCGTTGCCAGCATTTGGAGCACTCTGAGGGGCATTTTTGGCCATATATTCGCCTATTTTCTGCATTTCTGTAGAAAGTTCAGTCGTTGCTTTCATGATAGCTTCCTTGTCAGTACCATCTTTTACAGCTTTTAGAGCGGTAACCTTTTCGTTTACACCTGCTTTTATTTCATCACTGATTTTTCCCTCATTATCTTTTAGAGATTTTTCTGCAGTATAAATCATTTGCTCAGCAATATTTTTTGCTTCAATGATTTCTTTTTTCTTTGCATCTTCTGTGGCATGCATTTCTGCTTCTTTTTGCATTCTATCAATCTCTTCTTTTGAAAGACCAGAGCTTGCTTCGATGCGGATAGACTGCTCCTTGCCAGTAGTTTTGTCTTTTGCTTTTACGCTCAAAATACCGTTGGCATCAATATCAAAAGTCACTTCTACCTGAGGCACACCGCGAGGCGCTGGTGGAATGCCGTCGAGAATAAATTTACCGAGGCTTTTGTTGTCGCTCGCCATTGGTCGCTCACCTTGCACGATGTGAATCTCCACAGATGTTTGACTGTCAGCGGCAGTAGAAAAAGTTTGTGACTTTGAAGCAGGGATAGTAGTGTTTTTTGAAATGAGATGCGTAGCTACGCCACCCATTGTTTCAATACCAAGAGAAAGAGGAATAACGTCGAGAAGCAAAACATCTTTTACATCTCCTGTAATGATACCTCCTTGTAGTGCAGCACCGAGCGCTACCACTTCGTCAGGATTGATAGATAGATTTGGCTCTTTTCCAAAAAGCTCTTTTACAGCTTGTTGAATTTTTGGCATACGAGTCTGTCCTCCTACGAGCACAACTTCGTTTATTTCAGCCATCTTGAAAGGAGAAGCTTCCATTGCGCGCTTTGTGATCATGATAGCGCGGTCGATAAACTCAGCGCAGAGCTCCTCTAGCTTTGTGCGAGTCATTTTCATGACAAAATGTTTTGGGCCGGAAGCATCAGATGTAATGAAAGGAATATTTATTTCTGTTTCTACGGCAGTAGATAGCTCGATTTTTGCTTTTTCTGCAGCTTCATCTAGACGCTGTAGAGCAAAAGCATCTTTTGTGAGATCAATGCCGTTTTCTTTTTTAAATTCATCAGCAAGGAAATGAATAATCTTTTGATCAATATCTTTTCCTCCGAGATGACTGTCGCCGTCTGTTGATTTTACTTCTACCACGTCACCACCCACTTCGAGTACAGAAATATCAAATGTTCCTCCTCCAAAATCAAAGACAACAATCTTTTCGTCTTTCTTTTTATTAAATCCGTATGCGAGAGCCGCAGCTGTAGGCTCATTGATGATTCTTTTTACATCCAAGCCAGCGATTTTTCCCGCATCTTTTGTTGCTTTTCTTTGTGCATCATTGAAATACGCAGGCACAGTGATGATAGCTTCTGTAACTTTTTCGCCGAGACGAGCTTCTGCATCTGCTTTTAGTTTAGACAAAATCATTGCAGATATTTCTTCTGGTCTGTAGTCTTTGTCGCCCATTTTTACGAGCACACCGCCGTCTCCCGAAGCGCTAATGTCATACGGCACTGTCGCTTTGTCTTTTTGTACTGCTGGATCTTCAAATGTGTGACCGATAAAGCGCTTGATTCCGAAAATTGTATTCTTTGGATTTGTTACAGCTTGGCGCTTTGCAAGTAGACCGACTGTGCGCTCACCGCTTTTTGATATAGCAACAATAGAAGGTGTAGTACGTGCACCCTCAGCGTTCTCAAGTATTTTTGGTCCACCGACTTCCATTACAGCCACAGCAGAGTTTGTTGTTCCCAAATCAATTCCTATTACTTTTGCCATAATTTTATTTGTATTAGTTATTAATTTATCCTACAAATTTACCGGTTTTTACTTTTGCCGAACGTATTTGCTTTTCATTAAGACTATAACCTTTTTGCAAAACCTCCAAAATTTTCCCATCTTCACCTGAATCATTCGTTTCTATTGTGTCGACGGCTTCATGGAGTTTTGGATCAAAATTTTGCCCTATTGGGTTGAATTGTTTTAATCCATTTTGAGTGAGTACTCCTAAAAGTTGATTGTAAATATACTCGACTCCGACTCTCCAATCTTTTGGTGCCTTTTCCCAAGCTTCTTTGTTTTGCATCGCCATATCAAAGCTGTCGAGGACTGGAATGATATCTGAAATTAAATTTTCGTTTGCGAATTTTATTATATCAGCTTGGAGATCTGCGTCTCTTTTGCGTGAATTTATGAAATCAGCTTTGGCTCTCTGCCATCCGTCTAGGTATTCTTGTTTTTCTGCTTCTGTTTCTTTTAATTTTTTACGGAGTTTGTCGAGAGATTGCTTTGGATCTTTTTCTGCAAATTCAGCATCATTTTCAAAAACGATTTCTTCGTCCATTTGCTCTTCGTTTTCGTTTTTAGATAGATTTTTATCCTTCATAACAACAGTATGTTATCAAAACACGACCATGGTTTCAATATTATAGGCAAAATTGAGTTATTCGTTCTACTTGACAAAATATATATACATGTTATACTTGTATTGTGACTGGTGTTCAGTCACATGTCATTCGTACACTTCTGAAAGGGGTCCGAAATGGTCAAGATCATCAGCAAGAACAAGACGAGAACGAAGGCGGAAGTGGTCGTCCACCACTTCGATGACAAGGGACGCAAGTCGTCCAAGACGCTTCACGTCAAGGTCTACTTGGGTCGCATCATCTCCAGCCCCAAGCTCCCGCAGCCGATCTGGCTGTGAGCTGACAAGTCGGAAGAAGCCACAACCAAGGGCGGTCCACACGGACCGTCCTATTTTTTTATAAAACTAGCGCTTTGACCACTGAGGAGCCTTTCGAGCTTTCTTGAGACCGAATTTGCGTCGTTCTTTTGCACGAGCATCTCGCTTTAGCAAACCAGAAGATTTTAGACTCTTTCGTAGCTCAGCATCAAACTCTACAAGACCACGAGAAATACCATGTCTTAGAGCTTGAGCTTGAGAACTAATACCTCCGCCTTTTATAACAGCAGTAATTTTAAATTTTATTGGAGTTTTTGATGTCGCTAGAGCTTCTTTCCCTACGATTCTCAATGCTGTAGTTGGGAAATAAACATCGTACTCTTTGTCGTTTATGACAATAGTATTTTTTGAAGCTTCTGTCATTCTGACTCGAGCTACAGAAGTTTTTCGTCTACCAATTGTTTCTATGTATTTTTCTGTATTCATATTATTCAGTAACGATTAGATTCTTTATTATTTTTGCTCGAAGCTTGTTGATCGGAAGCATACCATATACAGCTTCTACAAAAAGACCTGAGTAACCTTTTTTAGCCATAAGCTGTAGGGCTGTCTTATTTTTCAATCCTCCTGGAAAACCAGTATAAGTAATATATTCTTTTTCTTTTAGTTTCTTAACATCAATTTTTACCTTTGAAGCATTTATGATGTTTACAGTCACCCCCTCTACAGCGTTACGTACGTAGTGAGTAGTTTGTTTTCCAGATAAAATCTTTGCAGCTTCACTAGCTACTCTTCCCAATCTTTTGTCAGTTGCGTCTATTGTGTGTTTCATAAATATTATACAAATTCGATAACGGCCATAGATGCTCGGTCACTTGGACGAGTACCTAGCTTTACTATTCTTGTGTATCCACCTTTTCTATCTTTATACTTTGGACCCAATACATCTACAAGCTTTTTTGCGCCCTCATCACCAACTCTAGCTGAAAGAAGTCTTCTTGAAGCTACAGAGTTTGTCTTTCCTTTTGAAACTAACTTTTCTACAACTGGTCGCAAAGCCTTTGCTTTTACTTCTGTTGTTTTTATTTTTTCATTAAGGATAAGAGAAAGTGCGAGAGATGCAACAAGAGCGTTTCTCTGATTTCTTTTTAGACCGAATTTCTTTTTTGAGCTGTGATGTCGCATGGGATTATTTAAATCTTACTTTAATGTTACGCCGTATTCTTTCAATACTTTCTTGATCTCAAGTACACCCTTTGTACCAAGACCTTCTATTTCTGCAATATCTTTTTCTTTCTTTCTCACGAGACCACCTGCAGTGCGAATATTTGCAGAAGTCAAAGCATTCATTGTGCGCGCTGAAAGGTTTAGAGACTCAATACGAGTTTTCAAAAATTCTGGATCAATCTCTTTCTTTTCTTCTGACTCTTCAGAAGCAGACTTTGGAGATTCTGGCATCTCTTCTTCTTTGAAGCCAATGATAGCTTTCAATTGGTTGATACTTATTTCAATAGACTTTTCTAGAGCTTCATGAGGAGTCATTGTTCCGTCTGTTTCTATAGAAATGCGAAGTCTGTTGAAATCTGTACGATCACCAACACGCATATTTTCTACTTCATAACTTACTTTTTTGATCGGAGAAAATACTGCATCAAGAGTGATAGTGCCTATATCAACACGATTTTTTTGAATCACTTCTTTTGAAACATATCCAAGTCCTTTTTCTACAGTTATCTCCATTGAAAGCTCAGTATTTTTGTCTGTAATGTGAGCGATAACCAAATCAGGATTTAGTATAGACACCTGACCACTAGCTTCTATATCTTTTGCTGTTACTTCCTGTACACCCTTTACTTTTAGAGTAAGAGTTTGAGGCTCTTCAGAGTGCATAGCAATACGCACCTTTTTTAGATTTAAAAGGATGTTTATAACATCTTCCTTCACTCCTTCTAATACAGAAAACTCATGACTTACGCCATTTATTTTTACAGAAGTGATAGCCGCACCTGGTAGAGAAGAAAGAATGATGCGACGTAGAGAGTTGCCTAAAGTGTGACCATACCCTGGATAAAGTCCGTCTATTTCATAGACAGCAGAAAACTTATCTTCTGATACGATCTTTGGCTTTGAAGGCAATACAATGCTGTGATGGACCATAATGATTTAAATTATTTAACTCGTAAATTATACATTAATTTTAGAATCTGGCAACCCTATCTACTATCGGCTGTAAAATTCGATAACGGAATTTAAATCAAACAGAAGCTCTCCCTGATCCATCTTTGGTATACCCTGTACTTCTATCTGTTTCTTTACTGAATCTACTTTGAGCCAAGAAGGAGCTGTTTTTGCTTGAAGTTTTTCTTCTAGACCTGCGAAGAGAGGTTTTTTTGCACTTCCATCTCGTATAGTGATTACATCCCCTACTGAAACTTTAAATGATGGAATATTTACAATATGTCCGTTTACTTTTATATGATTATGAGAAACCATTTGTCGAGCAAGTAAACGTGTGTGTCCAAAACCACCACGAAGCACTACGTTGTCTAAGCGTCGCTCAAGTAGTTCAAAAAGCGCGCCGACATTGTCTGTACCTTGTGCAGACATAGCTTTTTTAACATAATTCGAAAATTGTTTTTCACTAAGCAAATATGTAAATCTCGCTTTTTGCTTTTCATTCATCTGCATACCAAAATCTGTTTTCTGTTTTGGTCCACGAGCACCATTTTTTGATTTTCGTGTTTGAGACAAGACATACTTCTGTGTTTGAGTTTTCTCAAATACAGGAGCTCCTAGTCTGCGCGCTATTTTGTATCTTGGTCCTATGATCATAAAAATTAAATCAATATTTATTTAAACTCGACGTGGCTTAGGTGGCTTCGGGCCGTTGTGAGGCACCGGAGTCACATCTTTTATTGATAAAATGTTAATTCCTTTTGCAATAAAACCTCTGATAGATGATTCTCGACCAGAACCCACTCCTTTTACCACAACAGCCACTTCTTTTACTCCCATAGTCGCAGCTTTTGTACCAATAAGCTCGCCTATTTTTGCAGCAGCAAAAGGTGTGCCTTTCTTTGCACCTCTAAATCCTAGAGAACCGCTAGAAGACCAACAAAGAGTGTTACCTTTAACATCTGTAAGAACAACTTTTGTGTTGTTGTATGTAGACTGAACAAATAAAATTCCTGTATCAATCTTCTTTTTAGAAGAAACCACTGGAGCTTTTTCTCCAGAATCTACTGTCTCAGTCTCACCCTTTTTTACGATTCTTTTCTTTCCCATTTTTATTTTTATTACTTCTTTTCTACCGCACGCTTACCACTTCCCATCGTCTTTCGTACGTTTCCTCGACGAGTACGAGAATTGGTCTTTGTACGCTGACCCCGAGAAGGTAGACCTCGAGCGTGACGAGTACCTCTATATGCCTTGATATCTTTTAGGCGCTTTATATTACCAGCAACTTCGCGTTTTAGATCTCCTTCGATTTTAAATTTTTCAATAATACTTCTGATAGTATTTTCATCATCTACTGATAGATCCTTTGGTTTTTTTCCAAAATCGATTTTTGCCTCTTCTAAAATCTTGTGAGCCAAAGGACGTCCAATACCATATAGTGTTGTAAGTCCTATCTCCAATCTCTTTCCTTCTGGAATTGTAATACCTAAAATTCTCATATTTTATTTAAATTATCCTTGTCTCTGCTTATGGCGAGGATTGCTTTTGCACACAACGTATACATAACCCTTCCTTCGAACGGTTTGACATTTTGCACAAATTTTTTTAACTGAAGCTCTAACTCGCATTATGTAAATATTTACCTACCTTTAACCCTTTTTATAAACGTTTTACTATCCTACCTTTACCACCGTATTGGTCAAGCTCCACAGCCACTTTATCTCCGATAAGTACGCGAATTCTATGAAGTCGCATCTTACCGGCGAGGTATGTAAGTATCTCTTCTTCCTGGCCCTCCAATTTAACTTTAAAAAAAGTATTTGGCAAGGCTTCTGTGACAATTCCTACAATCTGGCTCTTTTCTTTGATTTTATCCATTACAATATAGGCAATGCGAAATATACTAACAAAATATAGAATTTAGTCAACCACCTTCATTATTTTGTATTTATATTTACCGTTATTTTATCAATATTTTTTGGAAATGAAAACTTCCAAAAAGGTCTCAGGGTTACCTTTGCTTTTTCTATAGCTGGGTATAAAGCAAGCACAGAACCTAGGTTTTTCTTGGGTTTTCCAGCTAAATCCTGCTTAAGCTTATTTTGGTCAAAAGTCCAAATAAACTTTACAGGACCCTTTAGGGTAAAGGAAACGTCTTTATCCATATTGCCACCTATTTTTACATCTTCTGGCAAAACCAGGGTAAGCTCTTCAAGATTTTCTACATATACTTCCCCCGATCCTGCTGGTGTAAGGGTGTTTTTTGCAAGCTGAGAGTTGAGTAGGTCTTTATTAAAAATCATACCGACGATAGTACCCTTTCTATTCACCTTTACTGAATTATCTGATACTTCTGTTTGAGGAGACGATTCAAAAGAAAAGGAAACCGCTCCAGGAAACAATATATAGTCATCCGGGATCTGGGATTTTACTTCTATCGTAAGTTGGTCCTTTAGTTTTGTTTCTAGATCTGCTTCCGCACTTTTAAGTAGTTCTGGAGTGACTTTTTTCATCATTCCGGAAAAACCACCCTGCATAGGAGTATCAGATCTAGCGAAAATAGTATTAAATCTAGGATCACCCTTAAATCCTGGGATAGTAAAATCTGTCAAACCAGAATTATATGAATCTCCTGGTTGATCTGCATACACAGTAACAGTAACACTACCAGGTACTGTCTCACCGCCACTTACAGTATATCCAGGAATAGTGACAGCTTCAGCTATTCTATATATTTGACCTTTTGTGTTTTCAAAACGAGTGTTTGCTACTAGCTTTTGAGATGACTTGCTGTACTTATTAAAAATAACTATTCTGCCGGAGGCTTTTTTTTCTATTTTTTCTTCACCCGAAGCTTCTACATTTTTACCTAGTTCCCTAGATATAGTAACAATATCAAAACCAAGCTCACCTGCTTGTGGAGATTTTTTTGCCAAAAGAGCTATGCTTAGATTTGCTTTTTCTATTTTTGGTCTCACCTCGATGCTCGCACTAACAAACAAAAATGAAGTAGCAAACGCTAATAAAATCAGAAATATAAATGAAGAGGCCCAAATACCCTTTCTTGAAAAGAAACTCCTTTTTTGTGTAAATTTTGGTGGAGAAATAAAATCATTAGAATATGTCTGAGGTTGCTCTCTTTTTCTTTCTGGTCGCCTACTATCAAGCTGTTTAGACTCAAAAATATCTTGAGATACAGTGTCTCGACGTGCAGAAGATGAGGGTGGCACTGATCGAGTGATTGTAGACTGTCTTCTTGATATTGGAATATTTCTGATTGTTTTATTTTCTGGAGGTAATACGTCTTGTACTATTTTCTTTGCCATAATTCTAAATTATAAATAATTTTTACAATGTTGTAAATAATTTGTTGAAAAACACACTCTCTATTGCTAGAAACGGATCTCTTGTTGTCGCCACACCAAACTCTACAAACTGAGAAAGTTTTTCTTCATCTAAAAGCACTACAGGTATCGGCTGAAAATCGGTTGTATTTTTTTGCGCAAGAGAAAGATTTTCTTTTATAAAAGAAGTGAAGAGTGGCGCAACATCAGAATCTACTGTTAGGAATATTTTTGATGGTGTACACCCTTTTGCGATATCAGATAAACATTTAAAGAAATAGTCATTCCATTCTTTTTTTGCTTTTTCACAAGCCATATGGATTTTTTCTGAAGATTCTTGCTCTGCGTGACCACTAGCATTCATTTTTATAAAAGACAGAGCTATTTCTGGTAGCACACCAAAGTCTTCGGCCACTTTTGCTATTAGATTATTCCTACCCGCGGGAAAAGAAATTGTTTCCATAAGCACGTGTTTTTCCACAGAAGAAATGTCGGTCACCTCAGCAGATATGTCCATAAACACAAAATCTGATTCATTAGAAAATATATCACTAACTACGTTGTACTCCACAAAAGAGTAGGAGAAAAGGCCCATATGTTTTGAGTAGAAATATTTTCCGACTATATTTTCTATAGAGTTTACAATCTTTTTTGAAGCAACGCTCATAAATATAGCTAGCTCTATCTGCCGTGCACGCTTTTTAAATGGATCTATAGTCTGATATCCATTGAGCTTTGTCTGGATTATTTTTTTCTCTATTACTTCTATATCGTTTTTTGAGAGATTACCGTATTTTTTTTCTGAAACTTCATTTTCAAATATTTCTTGTTCTTTTTGTAATAGTTCATCTACAAAATTTTTATTTATAGAAATAGGCTCGCGATTTTCTATTTTAAGAATCTTAGTTTTTGAAATATACCAAGGAGAAGAAAGTACACAAAAGGTGTGCTTAACTTTTTTTTGTGATATACCCGCCTTATGCATCTCTGTCACACCATCTTTAGCTATCAGAGACACCACTTCTTCTAAGATACGTGTAACTGAGCCGAAAAGATTTTCTGTTTCTTTCTTTTTTTCAAGTGAAAGCGGTAGACGCTTTGAGTAAATTATTTTTGGGGCAAGGCCTTCTTTAAATAGTACCAGAGCGCCGGCAACACTACCGTTACCCACATCAAGAATCAAATTGATCTCTTCCATCGTGCATTTATTATACTCTACTTTGTTTTATTCTAAAATAGCTTTTATTCTACGCACACCTGCAGACACTGCTTCTTCTTTTGCGATTTTAAAGTGACCCAGCTCGCTAGTATTTTTTACATGGGGTCCACCACAAAATTCTTTTGAATATGCTGTGTCGAGTGATTCGCCGATAAAATAAATACTCACCTCATCGCCGTATTTTTCATTGAAAAAATGTCGTGCACCAGTGGCAAGTGCTTTTTCTTTTGGAAGTATGACTGACTGCATTGGTAGTCCCGCGCTGATTTTTTCATTTACTATATCTTCGACACGCTTTTTTTCTTCGTCTGTCATTTTTTGTGGATGCGCAAAATCAAAACGCAGTCGCTCAGAAGTAATATTTGAGCCCTTTTGCTCTACATGATCTCCTAGCACATCATGAAGTGCCTGATGTAGTAAATGTGTGGCTGTATGATATCGCAAAGACACCTCACTCGTATCAGCTAGTCCTCCTTTAAACTTTTGCTCTGCACCTGCACGAGATAGGGCTTGGTGGTTTTTAAATTCTTCTTCAAATGCAGTCCTATCTACTCCTACACCACTTTCTTTAGCAAGCTCTACAGTCATGTCTATAGGGAAACCGTATGTAGAAAATAGTATGAAAGCATCTTTGCCAGAAATAATGTGTGTACCGGCAGCTATCTTTCCAAATTGCTTCACTCCATCCGCAAGGGTTTTTTTAAATTTCACCACCTCATCATTTATCACTTGCTCTATAATGCCAACTTTGTGATGCACATCGGGATAATTTTCTCTGTATTTGTGAGCGACACTTTGCACCAAGACACGCACTTCTTCTGGAGATAAATCCTTTTTGTTTGCATAAAAAATGGCGCGACGAAGAAGTCGGCGTAGTATATATCCTCTGTCTGTGTTTGATGGTACTACACCATCAGCAATCAAAAAGACAGACGTACGTATATGATCTGCTATTATTCTCTGCGCTTTTACGTCAGTAGTCAGCTCTGAGGTCAAACTTATCAAATCTTTAAATAGATCTGTTTCAAAAATATTGTTTATACCTTGTATAACCATACAAAGTCTCTCTAGACCCGCGCCAGTATCCACATTTTTTTGTACAAGATTTCCGACTATCTCCCCGTCTTTTTTCTCAAACTCCATGAAAACGTCATTCCAGATCTCTACAAGTTTTTGCTGATCTTCTGCTTTCTGAAACTCTTCAACATTTTTTATTTCACCGACACCATCTTTTGTAATGTCATAAAACATCTCAGAGCATGGACCAGTCGGACCAGTCCAACCATCCTTTTTTTCAGGTTTTACAGCAGGCCACCAATTTGAAGCAGCATCTTTGTAAAATATCCTATGCTCAGGCACACCTACTTTTTTCCATATTTCTGCTGATTCTGTATCTTGAGGAGAATTCTCGTTACCAGCAAAGACCGTTACGTATAGACGCTCAGGATCAAGGCCGAGCCCATTTTCTTTAGAAGTCAAAAATTTATAGCTCCACTCTATCGCCTCTTTTTTCCAATAATCTCCGAGTGACCAGTTGCCGAGCATTTCAAAAAAAGTAGCGTGGGTGTTGTCACCAATATCATCCATGTCTGTAGTACGTAGGCATTTTTGCACACTTGCCAAGCGAGTGCCGTCCGGATGCTTTTCGCCGAGAAGATAAGGGATAAGTGGCTGCATGCCAGCAGTATTGAAAAGGGTGTTGTCTGTGGTGCCCTTTTCATCAGACGTCACGAGAGAAGCAGACGGCAAAACAACATGCTCTTTTCCGGGCAAACTTTTAAAAAACTCTAGAAATTTCTGCCTTATTTCCTGTGAATTCATATAAGCAATATTATATCAATTTTTCTTCCTTCGCTAATGTTTCAAGTCTCTTTATATCTTCTCCTATACTTTTCAAACCAACCTCAAAGAAATCACTTTTTGTGGTATCTATACCTATATCTTTAAATATTTGCTCTGGACTTTTGCTTGATCCAGCGCTCAAAAACTGCTCTATCTTTTTTGAAAAATTTTTGTCTTCGCAATATTTTTTGTATAGAGCCTTACTCACTATTTGTCCATATGCATAAGAATAAACATAGAAAAATCTTCTGATATGAGACCAAATAATAAAGAAATATCCATCATCTGGAGTAAGCTTAAATACCGGTCCAAGATATGATCGCATATGCTTGTTCATCATTGCAGATATTTCTTCTTTGCTTACGGCACCTTTTGCACGAATAGTATCGTGAAGCTCCAGCTCAAACTCAAAGCAAGCCATTTGCCTAAAGATTGTTTGGATATCGTCACTTATCTTGTCATGCAAAGCGAAAATCTGTTCTTTTTTTGTTAAGTTTTTAAGACTTTCCTCAAAAACTATATTTTCAAAAAAAGTACTCGCCACTTCTGCCACAGCTGTAGAATAACCTTGATAAGATGGGCCTTGTTTCTTGCTTAACTCAGTATGAAAAGCGTGTCCCATTTCATGACCAAAAGTCATTACTGATTCAAAATTATCTATATGATTTAGCAAGATAAAAGTCGGTTGATTGTTGCCACCCAAACAATAAGCACCACTTGTTTTGCCAAATTTAGGAAAAACATCTACCTGTCCATTTTCAAGAAAAGAAACTAATTTTTCTTTATACCAAGGACCAAATTTTTCAAAGGAAGTAAGAAGTATATTTAAAGCCTCATCAAAAGAAATTTTCTTTTTATTTTCTTCTATGCTTATAGCCCTATCTGGATATTGAAGAAAATCAAGCTTTAAAAGCTTTGCTTTGATACCAAAAAAATCATGACTTACTTTTTGCCATTTTTTTACAGATTCTCTTAGCTGGGAGAGTGTCTTTTCTGATATTTGATGAGAAAGTAGGGTCGCTGAATATGGCTTACTATACCCCCTGAGCTCATCATTTATTTTTTTATTTATATAAACAGAATTGATCTCAGAAGTACTAAAATCAGCGACTTCTTTTATCTTTTCTAGTATTTTTTTATGCAACTCATATCTTTCTTGAGTCTTTAATGTATGCACTTTTACGGACGCTTCTGAAAGAGGAATCGTCTTTCCATTAAATTCAACAGTCTTGTCATTTAGACTTTTTTCAACACCTTGAACCCACAGACTGTGAGCTGGTAGTGATTTTAGATTTAATATTTTTTCTTCCGGCAAAGTAAGGTCGTATTTTGCACTATCAAAAGACAGCTTCAAATTATATTTAAAATAAGAAAATCTTTTATCTGCCAAAATCTTTTTTTGAAAAGGCTTTGGTATTTTACTTACAGCCAGAGGGAAAAATAAAACCTTGTTATCAACTTTAGCCAAACGCATAGACAGAGCGTTTGAAAAAGCCTGCACTTTTTCGTCAGCGCTATTTAAATCAGAAGACAAAAAAGTATAAAGAGAAGGATAAAAAGGCTCAGAATTTAACCCCTCAAACTCCTTCAGAGCAACTAAAAGTTTCTTTGGATTCTTTAAATAGTCAGTTTTGTCTTTATATTTCTTTTCAAAATCACTGTATTTTTTCTCTAGCTTTTTTATATCTTTCTCTATTTTAGGATCATCTATAGATGAATAAAATTGCTTCAAATTCCACTCTGTCTTGTATTGGTTTGTCATATAAATTGTTTTAGTGTCTGAAAATCTTCTTTTAAGGAATCCTTTGTCTTGTTGTTGTATACCGCCACGGCCGGATGATACAAAGGAACCATTTTCACTTTACCATAAGGGGTTTTTGCTTCAAATATCTTGCCATGAATATTAGAAATTAGATCTAATTTAGATTCCAACCCATATCTTTTCATAATATACATCATTGCAAAACGTCCGAGAGTGGCTATAACTTTTGGCTGAATTATTTCTATCTGCCTATCTAAAAAGGGTGCATACATTTCTATTTCTTCTGGCAGAGGATCGCGATTTTGTGGCGGTCTGTCTTTTACTATATTTGTAATATATACGTCTTCGCGAGGAATACCAGCAGAAAGTAAAAGTTCATCCAAGACTTTTCCCGAAGCACCTACAAAAGGCCTACCTGTCATTGATTCATTTTTCCCTGGAGCTTCTCCGATAAACACAATATCAGCAAAATGACTACCCTCTCCAAGTACTGGGAAAGTTTTATTTTTTATTCTTTCTTTACAGAGATCAGACACTGTAAAATTGATCACTTCATCACGAATTTCTTTCAGCTTTTCTTTTCTATCATTTATTTCTTTTTCTGATATCTTTTTAGACATGACAAGATTAAATTTTTACTCCTTCTGACTTTAATTTTCTGATTTTTTCTGCGCGACCCCTATTGTAGCCACCTATTTTTCCATCGGAGCGCACGACCCTATGACATGGTATCTTGGGATTATAATTTTTATTTAAAATATTGCCCACAGCACGACTAGCTTTTGTATTGCCAGCTTTTTGTGCTACTTCTTTATACGTGAGCACTTTCCCCTTTGGTATTTTTGCTACAACCAAAAGAACCCTGTCTTTAAATTTCATTAGCCAATTCTAGCATGACAACTAAAACAATGTTCCTTTTGTATCTTTTGTATCCTTTGTCTCTTTTTCTATCAAATCTATATAAGCGCAATACTCACAACCCTCACCTGACTTTGGAATATTTTTTGATTCTAGGCATTTTTTAATATCTTCAAGCTTCTTTTCAATCCAATTGTCTGAACCGGTATAAGGTATGATTGTTACATCAAATTCTAGCTTGCCATCAAAAGATTCTTTGTCTTTTTTTCCATTTACATAAACAAAATATCCAGTATTTGATACTTTAAATCCGTTTTGTCGAAGCAACCATTGATACACTTCCATCTGCCTACGATATTGATCATGCCATTTTGTATCATCGAGATCATCTATGGCCCCGTCTTTGGCTGTAGCTTTATAATCAACTACTAAAAGTTCGCCTTCTTTATTTACCCACACGTCGTCTATTGCGCCAGATACCAAAAGTCCTGTGGGTTTATGCAAAAATTGCACACCCTCAAAGTTTTCTCGCCAAGTGTCTACGTCTTTATGAGAAAAAGGCACAGCGTCTATACCATATGTATCCATGAGAGGATGAGATGTCTTTTTTGCTCGATGGATATCAAACTCTTTTTTTAACAATCCATCCACCGCAACGTTTAGGGTAAAAGCTGGAAATTTTGGACGAATAATACCGAGCTTGTTGTCCAAATAAAAACAACGTGGGCATTCAGAAAACAAATCTATCTTGGAACGACTTAGTTTCCATTTTTCTCCGCCATAATTCCAAGCAGAATTTCTTTTTTTCTTTACTGGATAATAATCTGACATTTTTATAAAAGGTTAATTTCTTCTTCCACTTCTAATATTTGCTCGTCATTCAATCCCATATTTTTCAACAAATCCTTTTTTTCCAAAAGAGTTTTGCACAAAACCACATTTTGAGAAATAAGCTCTTTTATCTGATTTTGTTTTAAACTACGCAAACATGTGATCGGGTGTAAATCACCATCCTCTATCATATCTTGCAAATTGCCTTTTGCAGGAAAATTCCAACTCACCATACGTAGACCATTACACATACCATAATCTAGAGCTGTAGCCGTAAATTTTGTATTTGTAATGAGCCAACCTTCATCTAGCTTTCTTGGCATGCCGTATTCTGTATACTCTTTCCCAGACAGATCATCAAAACGAGCCTTTACATAGAGAGCCACTTTTAAATCAGAACGCATACCAAGCTCATTGTGAAATTTAGCTTCACACATGATGAGCTTGTTTTCATTGTAAGCGACCACGTCTACTTCATGCTCTACACAATTACCTTGCACGTGCTGACCAGTGAGTGCTGTATATCCCTTACTTTTAAAAATTTCTGCTATAAAATCTTCGAAAGGAAAACCGCTTGGACCCAAATCCATTATCGCTCTTTTAAGCGAATATCTGATAGCGGTAGGTTTCTCAAATTTTTTAAGTAAATTAAAAGCGTGTGTATATATCTGAGTAGTACTCATACCATCATGCAACTCCTCCTCTATATGGCGCACAATCAAATCAGTGTTGTGTGTTGTAGCGCCAGATTTTAATAAAGAATTCTCTAGTTTTGCTCTTTCAAAAACTTCCATGCTACCATTTGATTTTTTGATTGTGACTGATTTCATTTTGTTCTGATTATCTGATTAATTTAAATACAAAGCTCTGTTTCTCTTATGCTCTTCAAAGTTCTTTCCATAATACATCACACCGTTGCGATCAGAAAGAAAATATAGATACGGTGTTTCTTTTGGATTTAAAGCTGATTTTATAGAATCCAAACCAGGATTTGATATAGGTGTAGGCGGAAGTCCTGCGTATTTATAGGTATTGTATGGTGAATCAATATCTAAATCATCTTTTGATAGTTGATAAGTGTTTTTTCCATTGACGTATTGAAATGTTACATCTACCTGTAAAGGCATACCCATTTCTATTCTTTTCCACAAAATTCCGGAAAGTATCTCACGGGTCTCAGTCACACGCGCTTCTTCTTCTAAAATAGATGCCATCGTTATTATTTCATCAAGAGTCTTACCAGAATTTTTTATTTCTTCTTTTAAATCTTTGGTCTTATCAAAAAAATTTTTCTCCATAACAGCGAGCACCTCTTCTGCATTCATATTTGGCAAAAGCGAATAAGTATCTGGAAAAACATATCCTTCTTTTGCTTTACTTAAAAAAATACTGGAATCAAAATTTATTAATTTTTTTTCTAAGATAGACGATATTTGAAAAATGTTTGAACCTTCGGGGATAGTAACCTTTACTGGCTCAAAACCATACTCAGCTTTTATGAGACGGCTAGCGACTTCATATATATTCTGAGGTTTTGTAAAAAAATAATCACCCGCTTTTACACCATTTCCACGCCCAATGAGTACCACCATGATCTTAAAAAACAGTGGTGAACGAATAATATTTTTTTCCGCAAGGTCTTTTGCTACAACAGAGATAGAAGTTCCCTTTTCTATAATGAAGACAGACTGAGATGAAAAAGAAAATGGGGCGGTCCAGAAAAAAAGATGCGTACACAATGTTCCTATTACAACAACAGAAAGCAAAATGCTACTAAAAATCCTATTATTTTCCAAAAAAGTAAAAAAGCGATTTTGATTCATAATCTAAGACTGTAAAAATTAAATAGGAAGATTTGGTGGCGCTTCGCCCTTCTTTGACATTGTCTTTTGAATAGTAGGTGTGGTTGCGACGCTTCCAGGGAAATGATATATCGTTGCGAGCTCTTCTGTATTTAGAATATAAGGATCACAACCCAAGTGTTTATATGGCGCTTGAAAATATGAGCGCTGTTTATATGCACTAAGAAACTTCTTCTGAAAATGAGTTGTACGAGTACCACGAAAATCCTGCCAAGGATAATCAAAACTTGTACATTTGCCAAGCTTAAAACCATTAAGATGTGGTGAGCTATACTGTCTAAAGCTACCAATAAGTCCCGTAATGTTTACTGGATTAAATGCTTCTGGTTCTGATATATACAATGCTCTAACACACGCCTCAAAAGGAAACTTGGTCATACTGCGCTCCAGCGCGCTAATGATTTCTTTTTCACCATCAGTAGGCTGACGATATCTAGTACCGCCGTCTTCTGTTTCTGATTTCAATTTATCTAATAATTCTTTTATCTCGTCTTTACCACCACCAGTCCAATCACCCTTTTTTGTAAAGCGCGAATCGGTTAGACCCTCTTTTCTGTGAGCACGAATTAAAATTTGCATCCAAACCTGCTCACCCTTTTTCATTGATCCCAAAAACTCCAACACTGCCGTCATAGGATCAATCTTAAATTCTTCTTTAGGGTCTTTATCCAGACCATAATCAACGTATGTTTTTATAGGATACACATCAGCCTTCGTAAGCTTAAAATGTGTGCCCCATATAGGTGGTGGACCATTGCGTGGCGGATTTTCTGGATAGAAATAATTTTTAGTATAATCTTCTGCTTCATGTATTTCTACATCTGGATATTGAGCATATATCTGTGTCTCTATAAGGCGCCTGAGTTTGGGACGAGTCCAAAAGAAAAATTTTACTTGACCATTTATAGATACTAATTCTAGAGAAAACCACGGCCTAGTTTTACCCGACACATAAGCATCTAGAAAAGTATTTTGTCCTAAAATATACAAAGACGTCAAAACTATTTCCATTGCAACCGGAGATTTTGTAATTTCCCTAGGAAGTTTTATTTCTAAAAGTACAGAACCCTCTTTTTCAATAAATTTTGACTGTATATATCTAAGCCAAATTTCAAAAAATATGACAAAAAGTAAAATAGGCATCCAGAGCGGAAGAAAATCATAGATAATGCCTATTACTTTCCCAAAAATATCTGATGTAAAAGATGAAAAAAACTTATCTATCATGCAATTATTTTACCACAAACAAAAATCCCCATCTATGGGGACTCTTGTTTGTATTATCTTACGCGACGCTGTATTTACCTTGTTTATCTTTTTTAAAGAATTTTGGGTTTTGGAGATTGACCAAAATAGTGTTTTCTTTTACGTATCGCTCCTTTAGTACCTTGTCTATGATTTCATCTTTTGTAAGCGGACCATTTTTATCGATAATCTTTTTTATAACATCTTTTACAACCCCACTCATATAACCCCACTCTGCCAAAGCATATAGACCTCTTCCAACAAGGACAAAACGTGGATCTTTTATGAGCTCGTTGTGTGTTGTTGCTACATGGGCCTTTTTCTTAAAAATCTTTTCTATAGAGTGAGCTACTTCACGGAAGTGTATTGGTGATCCGTGTTTTCTGATAACAAGAAAAGCGTAGTCTCTCATACCTTTTGCATTGATATTTGAAGAATCTGACTTACCCCATTCACCCAAAGAATTTTTACCAAGTTTTTTTGATAGAGATAGCCATCGCTTTATCACCTCTTCATTTTTGTATTCTTCTGACACATCTTTAACGTGATCAAGAAAAGCTGATACCATATCTGCCTCTGGAATAATGTCGTTGTCTGAAAGATTTGAATAAAGCTTTCTTAAAGAATCATGCACTTTCTCAGAAAGTTTTGGATCTATGTGCCAACGATGATTAAACTCATCATCTTCTTTATCTTTTCGAAAATCCTCACCTATTACTAGCAAAAAGTGAGCGTGATTTTGAATACTTTTATCTTTAGAAATATGATTTAGCAAATCATGCTCAGAAACCACACTACCAAGACTTTTAATATAACCCTTCATTTCATCAAAAGCATTTTTTTCTTTTGCGTATTCTTTTGATTTTCTTATGTTGCCTATAGAATAATTTTCTATCTGTCGTACTCGTTCACGAGTAATACCGTACTTTTTTCCAATAGCTTCTAGAGTCATCTTGCTAGTATTTGCACCGAGACCATAACGACTCACTACCACATCTTTTGCGCGATCAGTAAGTACACCGAGAAGTCTCTTGGTGACTTGTTTTGGATTAAATTTTATTGCTTGCGCTTTGTCTTTCATATGTTTGTTTTATCACTATAATCAAATTAAGTCAATAAAGCAAGCAAAAACACACAAATTGTTAAATAACAATGTTGACGAGTCTGTTTTTTACGTAGATTATTTTCTTTACTTCTTGACCCTCTATCCACTTTTTTATCTCTGAAATAGCTAGCGCCATAGCCTTTATTTCCTCTTCCGCCTGAGTCTTTTTGGCTTCAAAAGAGGCTCGCATTTTGCCATTTATCTGCACTACGATTGTCATAGTATTTGTCTCGAGCAAAGAGGAGTCTGCCTTTGGCCAAGGCTCATTTTGGATAGAATTTTTGTGTTTTAGCATGCTCCAAAGCTCTTCTGAAATATGCGGTGCAAATGGCGCGAGCAACTGAAGAAATTTTTCATAAGAGTCGCGAGAAATTTTTTCCTGCTTTTCAAATTCATTTGCCAAAATCATCATTGATGATATTGCTGTATTAAATTCCATTTTTTCTATATGGTCTGAAACTTTTTGTATTGTTTGATGAAGAGCAGAAAGAAAATTTTTGTCTTCGAAATTTTTTGAGTCGTTTTTTAAATCTACTTTTTCAAAAAACTTCCAGACTTTTTCTAGAAAACGACGTGGACCCACTATGGCATCTGTATTCCAAGCAATAGCCTGATCAAATGGACCCATAAACATTTCATACACACGCAGAGTGTCAGCACCAAACATTTCTATAATACTGTCTGGATTTACTACATTACCTTTTGATTTAGACATTTTCTCACCATTCTCTGCGAGAATCATGCCGTGCGCTGTGCGTTTTTTGTAAGGCTCACTCGTCGGCACTAGTCCTATGTCAAAAAGAAATTCATTCCAAAAACGAGAATATAGAAGGTGCAAAGTAGCGTGCTCCATACCTCCGTTGTACCAGTCGACAGGCATCCAATATTTCATTTTTTCCATGTCAGCAAAAGCCGAGCTATTTTGTGCGTCGGCATAACGCAAAAAGTACCAGCTAGATCCGGCCCAGTTGGGCATGGTGTCTGTCTCGCGCTTGGCATCTCCACCACATTGTGGGCACTTTGTGTTTACCCATTTATCTATACTTGCTAGTGGCGACTCACCCGTGTCAGTGGGTACATAGTTTTTTACTTTTGGTAGCATAAGTGGCAAATCTTTTTCTGGCACAGGTACGATGCCACATTTTGCGCAATGTACTAGAGGTATAGGCTCACCCCAATATCGCTGTCGAGAAAAAACCCAGTCGTGAATGTTGAAAGTGGTGACTTTTTTTCCATCTACCATATCCTCTTTTTTACCAATCCAGTTTTTCTGCGCGAGCTTGATCTGCTCTACAAAATCAAGATCGGCCAAGTCGCGATCTAGTCTATCTGCATATTTTGTAATAGCGAGCATCCATTGCTCTTTGTCTTTTTGCTCTACAGCAGTGCCACAACGCTCACATTTGCCGTCTATCACCTCTTCATTTGCGAGACCAATCTTGTCTTTTGGACACCAGTTGATAGCCATTTTCTTTTTGTAAGCAAGGCCATGCTTGAAAAACTGCAAAAAGAGCCATTGTGTCCAGCGATAGTACTCTGGATCAGTTGTGTTTATTTCTCTAGACCAGTCAAAAGAAAAGCCGAGCGACTTTAATTGCTTGCGAAAAGTGTCTGTATTTTTCTTTGTCACTATCTGAGGGGCTGTGCCTGTTTTTATGGCAAAATTTTCTGTTGGCAAGCCAAAAGCGTCCCATCCTATAGGATAGAGAACATTGTAGCCCTCAGCTCGCCTTTTACGAGCTATTACATCTAAAGCCGTATTACTTCTGATATGACCCACATGCAAACCATCTCCAGATGGATACGGGAATTCTATAAGAGCGTAGTATTTTGGTTTGTCAGAAAAATCCTCTGCTTTATGCGAATCATTTTTCTCCCAATATTTTTGCCACTTTTTTTCTACTTTTTTATGATCGTACTGTTTCATCTCTGTCTTTAAATTTTCTCATCGCAATAATGATGAGTAACACAAGCGCCAAGCCAAGAATGATTACTTTTAATACATTGTCAGCATATGACCAGTACCTAATAGATGCAATGATGAGAGAAAGTACACCACCAAAAGAAAGTGCGGTGCCCAGCACATTATTTCCTTTCAAAAACATTGATAGACCGATACAAAGTACACCAAGTATCACGAGTGTTACAAAAATACTTCTGTCATATGATTTGCGTGCATTTTCATAATCCTGTCGACAAGTAAACTGCGGATCACAATATCCTTTTACACTGAGTGTTTCACCAGTTGGCGTTTTTTCGGTGACAGGAGTGGCATATGAAGTCCACTGTCCTCCAGTATTTAGACATGCGACCTGATCACGAGGTTGCTCCACTACTTGCTCTTGTCGGCAAAACTGATCGTATTGTGGTTCTGCAAAGATGAGTGAAGAAGCGTAGTTGAAAAAAAGATTTAGCACAATGACGATACCAATAATAAGAGACCATTTTATAAAAACTGATTGTTTTTGGTTCATATGGGTAGATTATAGCATTAAAATATCATCGTAAAAAATGAGGAAGGCCCCGCGCGCATTCGTTTGCGCGCGGGGCCTGAGAACTTCGATCATCCTTGGTATTGAACCGCCAATCTCTTGAGCTCTTGTCTCACCGACGAAAGAACCAACCCACTGCTCCTCTTATCCACATCAGCACCCTTGGATTCCTCCAGATCATGGAGACGCATACCCATACCCACAAAGATCTGGATGACGGCGGCGATCTCCTTGCTCAGAGAGTCGACGGCATTATCACATTCCTCCCAAGACATGTGTCGATCTGTGGGGGCCGCACACTTGAGCACGGGATTTGACTCCAACATCAAGTCGGGTCTCCACATGATCTTCTTTCCCTGATGATCAATGTCGACAGCACAGTGAGTCACCCCGGTCACTTTGTGACGACCAAGATCAGAGAGAAGGCTTGAGCAATGCACATTCTCGAAGTAGACAGTTTCTCCAATCCGAGGCAAAGTAAGCATCGACATATCTCCCCGGATTGTTACGATGCACGTCCGACCCGGACCAACACTTCCCACCTGCAAGTGGAACTCCATGCGCAACATGAAATCGAACTTCATTGTTTCCGAACCCCCCAAACCAGACTGCTGTCTGGTTTATCGTGCATGTTATCGACATGCGTTTTTCACGACTCCGATATAGAAGAGGGTTCCTTTCCACCTTGATTTATATATTAAAATTGTAGCGTTGTCAATACTCTTATATCTTAAACTCTATGACACCGCCGTCTTCTCACAACAGAAAACCCACCTCTCGGCATGGATTTTCCGTGTTTGAGATGGTGGGTTTTAGATCTTGCGGTGATTCACTTCCTCCGGCTTATTTAGAGTGTCTTAATAAAGAAGAATTTTATTTGACTGAATGAGATTTTGATGATATTAATTTGTGTGGAAGGAGGTGATAAAATGGGATCAACGCTTCTCCATGCGATGCATCAGAGTTGGGTAGCGGCATGCTGTCCTGCCGTTTCCCCACCGACGCTTGGTGAGTTTCTCGGCGTCAGTGCCTTCGCAATCACCATCTGCGTTTGCGCAAGCTGGCTTCCTCGTCGGAAGACCATCTGAAGCAACCGTCTGGCCGGCCTGCTCCTTGAAAGGGGCGGCCGGCCTCTTTCTTTTAAAAAAGATTTGACACATTAGATAAATTGATATTTAATACAAATAGCGTTCATTTCCATAAGCCTGTCACCAAGGCTTCCAAGAGAATAACTCAAGTGTGAACTAGTCCGCGAGACTTTGAAAGGCTATATGGCTATTCGCAAACCAAGTCAATTCGACAGGCTGACCCAAGAGACACGCCGACAGATCTTGATGCACGACAATCCATTCTGGGTGTGTGATTACAACGGTAACGAGAACACTCTGGGTCATGTCATGAACGACATCCAATCCCTCATTTGGGCGAGTCACGACTTCGGAATCAACCCACTGAGTGTCCTCACCCGGCAGTTCCCTGCGTTCGAGTGGAAGTATCACAACCTTCAACACAACTCAGTCACGAGATTCCTGCAGACTGCATCACGTGTCGACTACGTGTGGTTGGCTGATGAGAATGGTGACTTCACACAAATCGTCACGGCTCTGCAAGTGGCTCGAGCTGAGCCACGTAGGCTGTGCTTGTGCCCGCTCGTCATCGAAAGAAACAGTGTGGGAGAGATCATCCAGACCATCACAAACCCGTGGTGTTTCCACCGCCAAGAGCATGATGGTGCACTGAAACGGCACAACATTCGTCTGCTGTCGTTTCATCCCTACCGCAACGAAGAAGTCGTGATCGAATGAGCCTGCAGCATGATCAGCAACACGAGCCCCCGAGGTCACACTCGGGGGCTCTCTTTCTATATCTTAAACTCTATGACACCACCGTCTTCTGGAAATGCTATTTTTCAACTTCTTCTGAATAGAACCTTATATTTTTCCCGTGGCTTCTGGCAAAGTCTATTTCTTTTTTAGTAGACTCGCCCATGTATCCTCCAGGGTTTATTACGTAAATTCCATCAGAGATGTTTATTTTATTTAGATGTAACTCCCAAAGATGTTTCGCCATCTCAGGTGAATATTCCACCTCCTCTGCTTTTCCGTAGAAAGCTGGCGGAAGAGGTATCTTTCCCTCCATTGTCAGCTTTCTCTCAATTTCTCTGAATTGATCTCGGAATCTAGTGCTACCGCATAATGTAATAATTTCCCGTTTCATTTGCATTATATTGTATAACGAAAGCTTCAGAAAATTCCTAAATCTTAAACTCCAACACATCGCCGTCTTTTACAATGTATTCTTTTCCTTCAGTGCGTACCAAACCTTTTTCGCGCGCTACACCATATGATCCAGCCTCTAAAAGCTTGTCCCATTCCACCACTTCCGCACGCACAAATTTATCTTTAAAATCCGTATGTATCGCAGTACCTGCCATTGGAGCATTCCAGCCACGCACTATCGTCCACGCGCGAGTCTCCTTTTCACCAGTTGTAAAATATGTAATCAGATTGAGCAGGTCATATCCTGTACGTATAAGATTATTTATACCATCGTCATGCGCGCCAAGCTCTCCGCGAAACATCGTCTTTTCTTCGCCGGTCATATCTTTTAGCTCTTCCTCAATACGAGCATCTACTATCACCCATTTTGCGCCAGAATTATTCAAGAAATTTATAAGAGCAGTCCATCGCTCATCTTTTATTTCGTCCAAATTTTTACTTCCCGCTTTTTTATTAAGTACGTACATCATTGGTTTTGATGTAAGTAGATGGAGCTGTTTAATAATCGGCTTTTCAAAATCATTCAGAGATACTGTTGAGGCAAGCTTTCCGTCTGTCAGAGCTTTATCAATACGAGTCAAAGCATCGTGTTCGATCACCGCATTTTTATCCCCTCTTTTTACATCACGCGCAACATTACCCAAACGCTTAGAGACAGTTTGCATGTCTGCCAAAATGAGTTCTAGATTTATTACTTCAATATCTGAAACTGGATTTATTTTTCCATCTACGTGAATTATATTTTCATCATCAAAAATGCGCACCACCTGCGCGATAGCATCTGTCTCGCGAATGTTTGTAAGAAATTGATTGCCCAAACCCTCACCCTCTGAAGCACCTTTTACCAAGCCCGCGATGTCCACAAACTCCACCGCTGCGGGCACTGTCTTTTGAGTATTAGAAAAAGCACTAAGCTTCCAAAGACGTTCATCAGGCACCTCCACCACGCCCACAGAGGGATCTATTGTTGCAAAAGGATAATTAGCAGCAAGCACACTCTTTTTTGTAAGCGCATTAAAAAGCGTCGACTTGCCGACGTTTGGTAGACCTACGATACCTATTGAGAGTGACATAAATATTAATAAATTTTGAGAAAGTAAAGCACCGGCCGCTCTTAGACGAACCGATGCTAAACCTTGATGGGAAACACACCCTCCACGAATTTACTGGTTTCCGTTGCCATTGGTTGAGGTTTCCTGTTCAGAGTTTGCCCTTGTTTGCATTTCCACAGCAATATCCAAAGCTCGCTGTGTATCAGCGTCGGTCAGATCGTGAGCTTGAAGACAGAAATCAATCTTGTTTCGGATTTCTTGTCTTGCCTTCAACTCTTCTTTTGACCAACTACTGAGACCAGCGTACGCGCCATTGGATTGCTTGTGAGTACGCGCGACTTCGGCGCAATACTCGCAAAGCTCAAACGACAGCTTCACTAGCTCTGAAAAACCCTTCTTTTCTTGAACCATGCTTCACCTCCTTTCTTTTTTAAATGGTGTGCGTGGTGGGTGGATATATGCACAGTGCATAATCTAACAAAAGAATACAGCGTTTTGAAACAAAAGTAAATAGTCTAAAGTATGCCCCGCAACTCCTTTTCATACTTTTTCATCACTTCCATGCTTGCAGACATTTGATCGCGTCCGTGCTTCATAAGCTCTTGTACTTCATACCCAATTTTTTGAAACAGATCTGGGTGTTTTTGTATCAACTCAATCATTTTTTCTTGCTCAGCCTCAGGCACACCCTTCATCTTTGACTTGAGCATTTTTTTCATTAAATAATCTTTTATAGACATGGCGATATTTTAACTTTTACTTTTTGCAAATTCAAGAGCGCCCCACAGACCGCCAAGTGCTCCCAGCTCCGCCTTTTTTAAAATGGGCGGCTTGGGGAAAATTTTAAGCATTTTTTGTAAATAAAAATCTGTGCGTTCTACGGATATAGCTGGGTCACCCACTATCATAGATCCACCGAGCACGAGTACATCCGGAGACCAGAGCACGATAGTGTTGTGCAAACCGAAAGCCAGCTTTTCAGCAAGCTCCTCCCACACTTGCGGGTCGGTCACCTCTTTTGGTTTTTTGCCAAAACGTTTTTCCAGTGCAGTGCCAGAGACTGCATTTTCAAAGGTCGTTTTTTCGCCACTGCTTGTACCGACATTTTCAGCGCCAAAAGTCATCACTTCCTGCCCCGGCTCAAACCCCACAGATTTTTCATCTATTTTTCCATCTACAATACGCGCACCCCCCACACCAGTACTTACAGTAATATATTCCACTATCGAAAAGCCCTTGCCGGCGCCATAATGAGCTTCACCCAGACCCACCAATGAAGCGTCATTTTCTATATGTACAGGTACTCCAAAAGACTGAAAGAGTTTTTCTCGGAGGGCCTTTCCGACCCAGTCTGGAAGATTGGGAGAAAAAGTAAGAGAGCCGGCAACTTTATCAAATACACCAGGCACACCACCACAAGCTATTTTAAAACTACCCACCGCAACACCCAAATCAACTAATGCTTTTTTCATAGCCTTCATTGCTTCTTCAAAGTCTTGTGGGGTAGGAAAAACCACCGGCTCACCGATGTCTTTTCCATCTTTAGAAAAAGCTACTCTAGTATTTGTTCCTCCAATATCAAACAGTAAATACATGATTAGGCAATAAGTTTTTTAAATTCTTCAATCATTGGCACCGCTTCAGCCTCTGTACCATATGCACGTGAGATATACAGAGCTGTCCAATCCGCCAAAAGAAGTAGATTGAATACATTTTCCCAAAAAGAATCAGTCTCAACTATATCTATCACAGATACTGAAAATCCTCTTTGTTCCAAAAGTTTTTTTGTAATTTCCATTCGTTTTATTATCTTTGGATGATCGTGTCCGTCTTTTAGAAAAATAAAATGGAAATTTTTACTCAAATCACGCGTTGAGTCTATGACATCAAAACTAGTCATTTCGTTGTGATTGAGCTCAGGAAAAATATTGTAAAAAGCAGGAATCTTGCCGGTTTCGTTAAATTTTATTTTCCAGTTGTATGCCAGAGAAATGTTTGTGCGAGAAGAATAAATGATGGGAGTCTTGCCAGCTAGATTTTTTGCAAGAGCCATACCTCTTTCTTCTGTTTTTAAAGGATTGATATGAAAACTAAGGGCTCGAAGATCTGACAAAAGTTTTGAATCATTTGTAAGCTTTGCTAAAGCAACCAAAGAAAAACCAAGTGCGCTTCTAGGCTCTAGACCGACGTCGGGAAGCTGTATGTATGGCAGATTATTTTTCTTTGCAAAATCTATGAGTGAACCGCCGAGCGCTACGACAGCCACAGCATATTTTTTATCATGAGCTTTTTGTGCAAAATCAAGCACTTCTTCTGTATTACCAGAGTATGAGCTAGCTATAAAAAGGCTATTTGCAAATTTTTTATGAGAAAGGGCTGGTAGACCATAGTCACGATGGATATATAAATCCAAATCCGGATTGGCCATTTTTAGTAAACCCGCAGACAGATGCGAGCCACCCATACCAGCAAGCACAAAGCTTTGTGCGGGCTTGAAATGCTCTGCATTTTGTATTTCCGGATCAAAATTGAACTGTGTCGCAAACTTTTTTATTGCTTCTTCCATATGGCTTTATTATACCCCAATTAAAATTAGTTTCTAACGGCTTTCTGTATCCTTTCAGCGGCGACCACATAGGCAGCGTTTCTAAAAGAAGAGCTATATTTATTTTTCGCTACCATCACATCTTTAAAAGCAGAGACCATGAGATCATCTAGCTTTTTGAGTACATCCTCACGAGACCATTTTTCACCGTGCATATTTTGATACCATTCAAAATAGCTCGTAGCCACTCCTCCACTATTGGCTAAAATATCAGGAATCACAATAACACCATTTTTTTCAAAAATTTCATCTGCCTCTGGAGCGGTAGGACCATTTGCCATCTCTACTATGAGTTTTGCTTTCACTCGACCAGCATTTTGCGCCGTAAGTACATTTTCTAGAGCAGAAGGTACGAGTATATCTACCTGTAATTCTAGAAGCTCTTCATTTGAAATATCTTTTGTGTTAGCAAGACCAGACAATGCTCCTGTCATTTTTTTATGAGCCTGCGCTTGAGCCAAATCTATTCCATCTTTATTAAAAATTCCACCACGACTATCTGAAAGTGCTACGACTTTTAGTCCCTGACTCACTGCGCTTTCCGCAAAATACGTAGCCACATTTCCAAATCCTTGTATGGCAACTGTTTTTTCTGATAAATTAACCAGTCCAGCATTCATAGCCTCGCGTAATATCACACCGCCACCAAATCCTGTCGCTTCTGTACGTCCCTCGCTTCCGCCATTCTGCACAGACTTGCCGGTAAAAGTAGCTGGCGCCTTTTTACCAATTATTTTTTCATACTCATCTAGCATGTAACCCATTATTTTTTCTCCTGTATTTACGTCTGGCGCTGGCACATCCATCTCAGGACCAAAAATTGGATACATTTTTTGCACGTATCCACGCGATACTTTTTCTATCTCATTTTCACTTAGAGTTTTTGGGTCGATTATTACCCCACCCTTTCCTCCACCAAAGGGCACATTGACTACTGCTGTTTTAAAAGTCATCCAAAAACTAAGAGCTTTTACTTCGTCGAGATCCACCATTGGATGAAAACGAATTCCTCCTTTATATGGTCCACGCGCATTATTGTGCTGACTACGAAATCCTTCAAAAATTTTTATCTCTCCACTGTCCATCATTACAGGAATACTCACTTCTATATATCTATCGGGACTCTTCATTTGTTTTACAAAATCCGGTGAGAGTTTTGCTATCTTCTGTGCTTTCTCTAGTTGTGCTATCGCATTTTCAAATGGATTTATTTTTTTACTCATTTGATAATTATATCCTATATCTAAAGTCTTATACAAAATCTTATAAAAAAGAAGTCGCCGGGGGCCCGTAACGGGCCCCCGGCGCTTGTTTGGCTAGTCGTTCCCCACGACCAGCTCAGTCGTCACTCGTCCTTGGGCCTGCGAGGCACCAGGATCGGCTCCCGACCCTTGTCACCCTTGTGGTGGTGGTGCCGCAGACAGTTGCGGGCGCGAGGCATCATGTGACGACCGTTGCGGTGGTTGCGAGTCATTCTCACTCCAAGCAGGTTTCACGATAGAACGACAGACACGGAAACACTCCGAGTCAAACCCAGTTCCAACGTAAAAATATACTACTGCACAACAAAAAAGGCAATACCTTTGTATTACCTCTTTATGTTTGAAATAATTGTAGTTGAAGAAAGTATCTCCTCCGCACTTACTGCGGTTTCAAATCCATTTTTAAACATTGTAAAAGCACCACCATATTCCTGAGCTTCAAAAGTCTTATCTCCTTCTGATACAAAATCTACAGCTTTATCTAAAGTGGTAGACGCTAGTCTTATTTTTTGAACAGGGACTTTTACAACCTGATCGCTATTTAGAGTTTCTTTTACTTTTGTGATCTGTGTTACAGCATCTACTCTTTTTTCCTCTGCCGCTTCTTTCTTGACTTCAATATCACTTAAAGTAGGAATCTTTGCCTCCACCTCCTCTCTAGTGTGTGCGGATACGTCTATGTTTTCCTGTACAGTATTTACGATTTCACCTATTTCACTAAGCGGTTCAATTTCAGCCGAAACAGTCACATCCTCTGCGATTTCAGCTGTAGTTACAGCAGAAACATCTACAACAGCAGAAACATCTACAGTGGCATCCTCAGTAACACTTGTTGGTGCTACACTAGCAAGACTAGTCACAACCTCTGTAGATTCTACATCCTTAGCGGTGTCTTCAATTTTATTAGAAGTATCTTCTACTACTTTTGCTTTTGCCACCTCTACCTTTTCCGCTTTCTCTGCTTTTCTTTTACTTTCTATTTCTATAAGTGGCTTTGAATGCTCTTTTAATGAATTTTCAAAATTTTCACTAACATTTATAGCGGTGTTTAAATCATTACTAGCTTCTATAGTAGCGATTTCTTTTTTTACACTTTCAACATGCTTTTTTAGATTAGTCTGAATTTTATCTTTTGCTTCTGTGTCTAACTTACCCATGACAGCAAGCTTTTGGGCTTCTTCTAGTCTCTCTCCTGCACGTTTGGTTTCGTAATAAGCTTTAGATTCTGAACCAAAATGAAACCAAGATCGTACCTCTTCGTTTACGTTTACTTTTATGTTGTACAAAGCGTCATTTGGTAGTGCACTCTGAGCTGCTATAGAAGTACCTCCACCGAGAATGAGTACAGCCACTAGAGAAAACACAGCCACACGTTGTGTATGAAAGAAAAATGGAGAAAGTCTACCATGCTGAGTACGACGAATGACCGGTGTTTCATCTACCGGATTGTTTACTACATAAGCGTCTACGTTGTGCCAAATACGCCCCTTTTCCTCTGCAGAAAGGTGTATAGACTTTATGCCATCTATAATTTTGTTAAAATCTTTACTCATCTTTGTGATATAACTTTTTTATTTTCTCTAATCCTCGATGAATTTTTACTGAAATATTATTTGGTGATTCACCCAAGATGTCTGCGATTTCTTTTACTCCAAGTCCATCAACATATTGCATATATACAACATCACGATATGCTTTCGGAATCTGATTTAAAAGCTTGATCGCTTCCGCACCATCTATTTTGTTTTCTAGATCTTGCACTGTATCATTTTCATTACTCACGTCGAAACCTTCTTCAAAGAGATTGTCGAGTGACACAGCTTTCTTTTTTCTATAATGATCCACCACGATATTGTGGGCTGTTCGATACAAAAACGCCTTCATATTTATGACCTCACCGCCATTTCGGATATATTCCCAAGTCTTTACAAAAGTTTCTTGAAGCATGTCTTTTGCCTCATCCCTATTTAAAGTCTTGAAATAGCAATATCTGAAAAGGGCGTCTGTATGCTCTCTGTATGAGTCTAAAAATTGTGCTTCTCGTTGTGAATCCATATATATGACGCTAAAAACAAGCGTCTATTACAGGGTATAATACACCATAAAACACTACTCGTCGTCTCCGTTTTTGAGGTCGTTTGTTACCCAGCCCTTGATAGTCTTTACTCCAAAATAGAAAGCAAAAAGGAAAAGTAGCGAAATAATTAAATTTATTAAGAAAAAAGCGTAATAAGTAGAGCTATCATTGTAAGTGATGATTGCTTGATAGCTAAAAACAATAAAACCAACGGCAGACGCTACCACATCCACAAACATTATCCATTTGTATTTAGAGCTGGTAAATCCAGCAAGAAAAACAATCACCACAACGGATAAAAGCGTAATAGGTAAAAAGGTAGAAGAAAGCGAGCTCTTGAAAAATGGATGAGTGATTATGATAAGTAATCCAGCTACAAGCAAAAGTTTACTAACCTGATTACCAAAATACCGTATTACCTTTTTTAAAACGGTTGGTTTTTCAGACTTATATTTAGATACATCATAGTCTTCGTAGTTCATGTATATATAATACTATCTTATTAAAATTTTTGATAATGGGTAATGCACCACTACCAGTAAGCAAGAAAAGTTGTGGTGGACCCTATCGGATTCGAACCGATGACCTCCTCATTGCAAATGAGGCGCTCTACCAACTAAGCTAAGGGCCCTTTAAATGACTAAAACTTAACAGTGATTTATTATAGGCACAACACGTCAGAAAATCAAGGAAATAAACTAACTAAAATATTTTTTTAATACCTCGAAAAAAGTTGTTCCATCATTCACTTTTTCAAAATTTTCTTTATTTACCCAAGTAAACTTATCATGCTCATTACTCAAACATACCTCACCAGAAACGTACTCACACTTGTAAGCGACCAAATAAACCTTTTTTCCAGCTAGACGGTGATTGGGAGGAAAAACATTGATCCATGTGGTAAATGGTTCTCCTACTAAAATTTCAAGTTGAGTCTCCTCTCTTACCTCTCTTTTTAAAGATTCTATCAAATCATCTTCGCCCTCTTGAATTTTCCCACCAGGAAAGTCTAGACCCTCTTTTGGATCGCCAAGTACAAGCACCTCATCGCCTTTTTTGATAAAAGCTTTTTGACCGACATAAAACAAAGTATCTTCTTTCATAAAAAATAAATTTACTACCCTCGTAGCGCAAGAGTGAGTACATGATCCAAAAATTCGTGAAATTCGCAACCGCCGTGCTTTAATGCTTTTGGTAAAAGAGATTCAGAAGTGAGGCCAGGCAAAGTATTAGTTTCCAAAATATAAACCTCATCTGGTGTCACTATAAAATCTGATCTCGAATAGTGTTTCAAACCCAAAGCTTTGTGTGCCTCAACAGCCAAGTTTTGGATTTTCTTGGTCTGCTCAGGAGTAAAATCACCCGGACATATCTCTTGTGATTTACCACTGTATTTTGCATCATAATCAAAAAATTCATTTTCTTGTGGCTTTAATATTTCTATAGGAGCCAAAGCATATACTTCGCCTCGAGTTTTTGCGCTGTCGAGCACACCGCAAGTCGCTTCCCTGCCTCCAATAAACTCCTCGACAAGCACAGCATCTGAAAACTCAAAGGCCTTTTCTACAGCGACCACAAAATCCTCCCACTCTTTTACGATAGAGACACCGAGTGATGAACCAGAAGCATTTGGTTTTACGACGAGAGGCTTTTGTAAATTTGCATATACACCAAAAAGTCTAGACGATGATGCGTCGTCGCGACGAATCATTTCGTAATGAGGAGTTTTTAATCCGCGACTTTTAAAAACTTTCTTTGAAAGATATTTGTTCATAGCCAGAGCTGAAGCAAGTGCGCCAGAGCCAGTGTACGGTATAGAAAAACTATCTAAAATTTTTTGCACTTTTCCATCTTCGCCAAAATCTCCGTGAAGCGCGTTGAAGATCACATCAAAGTGTCTGATGATTTTATCAGCTGGCTTGGCTATGCCGTCCATATGCCACACTCCGTTTTTATCAATAAAAATATCTTTGGCGTGATATTTTTCTGGCATACCATTTAGCACATTGCTTCCGGTCTTTAGAGAAACTTCATACTCGCCAGATGGTCCTCCGCGCAGTACCCCCACTCTGATTTTTGATTTAGAATCTGTCATAAAAATATTATAGCAGAAGATTTAAAAAACCTTGCGTCTAGATTTTCTGTGGAAAGCTATAGCAAAACGATGAGCTTCACTGTTGGCGAGTAATATTGCTTGGCTATGTTTTTCAGCTAAAGCTTTATCGCCCAAAATTTCCCGGGCTTTATGACGATCGTCTTTTACTACAGACACCACATCTATACTAAGACCTCGTTCTTTTAAGACTTGATTTGCGACATTTATCTGGGCTTGAGCACCATCTACTACTATGAGGCTAGGCATAGGCCATTCTGGATGATTGAGTCGACGCATGAGGATTTCTCGTAATGCTCCAGTATCGTCTACGCCAGGGTTTATTTTTATTTTAAATTTTCTATATTCTGATTGTGCTACCTGTCCGTCCTCCACCACAGTCATTACACCGACGACATTTGTACCAGCCATGTGAGCCACGTCGTATGCTTCTATGCGGAAACTTCCGGTCAAATTTTCTGAAGAAAAATCGCCAGTTGGCATGTTTTTTAAAAGCGCAATGTCTTGGATGTGATTGAGCGCGAAAACCGTTTTTTTGACAGCGCCAGCTTTTTCAAATTGATGTGAGGAAGCCAATGATTTCATTTGCTTCTCAAGGTTTGAGAGAATCTTTTTCTTTTTTGCTTCAAAAAACAGGCGGAGATTTTTTATAGTCTCTGCATATTCTTTTTTACCGACCTCGCCCGTACACACTCCAGGACAAAGACCTATTTGTCTGTTGAAACATGGTCGTGGTAACTTGCCTTTTTTCATCTGCTCCTCAGCTGGCACACATTTTTTATCAGAGAAAGGAAAAATCTTGCGGATAATCTTCATTGCTTCTTTTAATTGTGTGCCATGTGGAAATGGACCAAAAATATACTTTATTTTTTCTTTAGGAAAAACAGAGGCAATGCTACGTCCGCGCACTACGACAATCCTTGGAAAATCTTCTTTGGTAAAAACTACATAATTGAAGCTTTTGTTATCTTTCTCTTTTGTATTGTATGGAGGTTGGTGTTTTTTTATTAGACTAGCTTCGAGTATGAGAGCTTCTAACACAGAATCTGTTTGTGTAAAATCTACCGATACAAAATCAGTGATCATTTTTACGATAAGTGGCCCGCGAGTCTGTGCAATGTCCGCAGAAAAATAGCTTCGCACACGGTCGCGTAGTGACGTAGCTTTTCCCACATACAAAATCTTGCCTGCTGGTCCTTTGAAAAAGTAGACTCCTGGAGCATCTGGGAGTTTTGATAAAATTTTGGCAATTTTTTTCATAATTTTGCGCCTGCGTGATTTACCCTCCCTATTTCCCTGTCGCCTTTTTTATAGCTTTCTTTAAATACGCGCCTGTATGAGATTTTGGATTATTGGCTACTTCTTCTGGGGTACCTTTTGCCACTATCTGTCCGCCACCCTCGCCACCCTCTGGCCCGATGTCTATGACAAAGTCAGCACTTTTTATCAGATCAATATTATGCTCAATTACCATTACAGTATTACCCTTATCCACAAGCTTTTGCAAAATCTCTATTAGCTTTTTTACATCTTCATAGTGCAGACCGATAGTCGGCTCGTCGAGCAAATAAATAGTTTTTTGCACATGTGGTCGATAGAGCTCAGAAGATATTTTTACACGCTGAGCCTCACCGCCAGAGAGCGTCGTCGCTGACTGACCAAGCTCTAGATATCCCAGACCCACTTCAGACATCGTTTTTAGACGATCGTATATAGCAGGAATATCCTCAAAAAAATCCAGAGCTTCTTCGACTGTCATACGCAAAACATCATATATACTTTTCTTTTTGTATTTGACTTCCAGAGTCTCTTTTGTAAATCTTTTTCCGCTACACACATCACAAGGTACATATACGGTCGGCAAGAAATGCATTTCCACCTCTATCATTCCATTTCCCTGACATGTCTCACAGCGACCACCTTTTACGTTGAAAGAAAAACGATTCGCTTTCCAGCCACGCACACGCGCTTCAGCAGTCTCAGCAAAAAGCTCACGAATAAATGTAAAAGCTCCGGTGTATGTAGCCGGATTGGAGCGCGGAGTACGACCTATCGGACTTTGATCTATGAGTATAGAGCGACCAAGATATTCTGTGCCAGTAAAAGATCCGCAGTTGTACACATCAGCGCTACGATATCTGCGATCAAAACGCGCTTGCAGATTTTTGTGTACAATTTCGTACATAAAAGTAGATTTGCCTGAGCCAGACACACCCGTCACAGCCACCAGTCGCCCTAGTGGTATATCTATGTTTAGATTTTTTATATTAAATATTTTTCCACCACGGATTTTAAGCTCGCCTTTTGGAGAATCACGACGCTCTTCAGGTAATTCTATTTCTTTTTCCCCACGCAGATAATCCAGCGTCACAGATCCAGAAGTATTTTTCTTTGCTGTAAGTAAATCGTCTAAATATCCAGATACAACAACATTTCCTCCATGCACTCCAGCACCTGGACCGATATCCACTATGTAATCAGAAGAATAAATAGTATCTTCATCATGCTCCACCACTAGTATTGTGTTGCCCAGATCACGCAAATGGAGAAGTGTGGCGATAAGTCTATCGTTGTCACGAGAATGCAAGCCGATAGTCGGCTCATCGAGCACATACAGAGCGCCAACCAGACCAGAACCAAGCTGTGAAGCAAGTCTAATGCGTTGTGCCTCTCCACCCGATAGAGTGTGAGCACGACGATTGAGCGAGAGATACTCTATACCCACGTTTAGCATAAATTGTAAACGCGCCTCTATTTCTTTTGTCACTACTTTTGAAATACTTTTTTCGCGAGAAGTCAGCTTGAGCTTTTTTAAAAAATCGTTTGCGTCTTTTATAGACAAAGCCGTAAACTCAACGATGTTTTTACCCCCAACAAGCACATGCAAAGCTTCTTCGCGTAGACGTGCACCATTACATTTTGGGCAAGGCTCCTCACCAAAAAAATGTCGAGTACCCAGACCATTACACTCAGGACAAGCGCCATATGGAGAATTAAAAGAAAAAAGTCTAGGCTCTATTTCTGGATATGAGTATCCATCACGTGGGCAAGAAAATTTTGAAGACATTAGAAATTCTTCACGTGAAGTAGGATCTTCTGGTTTTGACATATCACGAAATACTATCTTTACCAGGCCATCAGACTCTTCAAGAGCTTTTTCCAATGATTCACTAAGTCTTTCCAGTGCGTCTTTTGTATTATTTTTAAAATCAGCCACATTGATCTGATCTACCATCACATCTATGTTGTGCTTCTTTGTCTTTGAAAGAATAATCTGCTCACGAAGCTTTCTGCGCTCGCCGTCTACTAGCACCTCTGCATATCCTTTGCCGAGCAAATCATACAAAAGCTGGTAGTATTCGCCTTTACGTCCACGCACAAGTGGAGAAAATATTTCTGCGTAAACAGGTAAACCGAGTTTTTTTCCTGCAATTTCTTTTTGCTTTGTTTCTATACGCTCTAAAATAAAATTTTTTATTTCTTCATTTGAAAGGCGCTTTATTTCATTTCCACAGACGAGACAGTGTGGATGGCCAATGCGTGAATACAGTATTCGCAAATAATCATATATCTCTGTAATAGTCGCCACTGTCGAGCGTGGATTTGAAGAGCGAGATTTTTGATCAATAGAAATAGCTGGAGAAAGACCGACTATTTCGTCTACATCTGGCTTTTGCATCTGTCGCAAAAACTGCCTAGCATATGAAGAAAGAGACTCGACATATCGTCGCTGTCCCTCGGCAAAAATAGTGTCAAAAGCGAGAGATGATTTTCCTGAGCCAGAAAGACCAGTAAACACAGCCATAGTATTGCGCGGAATTTCTACCGTAATGTCTTTAAGGTTGTGGGTACGTGCGCCTCGCACGATGATGAGATCTTCTTTTTTGTTTTTATCCTCTTTTGGCATACATAGGTTTTAGCCCCACGGACTAGCCATGGGGTGATAGACAGATGATATCAGAATTTAAAAAAAACAAAAGAATGCTTTTTCCGGGTACGGCTTTTTTGAAGCTTAAAAAAGCCTGAAGCGCTCGGCTCGACAGCCTCGCGACCCCCTCCAAAAACATTCTTTTATTTTTTTAATTTATTACCTCTTCTCTGCAAGCACCGCCACAATCTCTTTTACAAGATCATCAAGCACAATAGTCGCTTTTATGAGGAAACGTGCAGCGCCGAGTTGCTTTGCTCTATCTATCTGGCTTTGCTGAGAAAAATTGGAAAGGACTATCACAGGTACATCTTTTACACGTGGATTGTTTTTCATCTGTTCAAAAACATCAAATCCATTTATACCTGGCAACAAGATATCCAAAAGAATAATATCTGGTACTTCTGTTTCTAAAACCTTAAGAGCATCCTCACCTGTGCCAGCGTAAAGCAACTTACAACCCTGTTTGGAAAGCTTGCGAGAAATCAGATCACTTAAAAACTGATCGTCCTCTACCCACATTACCTTTTTGCCAACCAAAGGACCTTTGCCATCCACAGAACCAGTGTTATCGGTGGACATCGAGAGGTGAGCTTTTACTTTCACCATCAAATCTTCGAGATTGAGTTGTGCTTTTACCATATAATCTTTTACACCCAAATCTACAGCCTTTCGTATCTCACCCAAATCACCAGAAGGAGAAATCATAATCAAAGGAATGTTTGCAGTAGCAGGACTCTTGCTTTTATTTTCCAAAATCTTATATCCATCAGCGGTACTTATTTCCATATCAAGCAAAACAAGATCTGGTTTATACAAACCCATTTGCTCTACAGCCACAGCACCGTTGTTTATTACGAGCGTCTGATAACCATCTTTTTTTATTCTCTGATTTAAAACGTCTCCAAAAAAAACGTCTTGTTCAATAATTAAAATTTTAGACATAGTATTTTCATAAATTATATAATGGATACATTATCGGTGTAAAGGAACCTTAAATGTAAAGGTAGTCCCCTTTCCCTCTTCACTTTGAAAAACAATATCTCCACCGTGTCTTGTAATAATAGAACGCACAATAAACAAACCAAGTCCGGAGCCTTCTGGATCGCGCTTCATTGCATTTTCAGCTCTAAAGAAACGTTTAAAAATATCCCCATGCTGAGCCTCTGGAATACCTATACCATCGTCAGATACCACCACCTTTGCAAACTCACCATCAACACTTATATCCACAGATATAGTCTTTGTTGTGTATTTTAATGCATTTTCAATAAGATTTTGTAAAACAGCGCGCATTTTTTGTGGATCTACAGGCACCTTTGGCATATCCTTTGCAGAATTAATTTTTACAGCAATACCTTTTCTTTCTATCTGAGACTGAAACTCTGCGACAATGTTATTGACCAAATCCAATAAATTGATTTCAAAAAATGAAAAATCTGCGCTACCAGACTCAATACGATCTACACCAAGCATATCTTTTATGAGGTTAATGATACGCTCATTACTCTCATATGCTTTCATTACAAGGGCTTTTTGTTCACCGGTAAGTGTGCCAGCATCTTCTTTGAGTAAAATATCAAGCGTCCATTTAATAGCAGAAAGTGGTGTACGTAGTTGGTGGGCCACTGTAGAAACAAACTCTGACTTTTCTTTATCAAGCGCAGTAATTTTTTGGTTTTCTTTTCGTAATTCAAGATCACGTCGTACAAGCATACGAGCATAACCATTGTATTCATTATTTAAAAGACGAAGACGTTCGGATTGTAACTGAGAACGACGCTTGTCCTCGACAAGCTGACCCTCGCGACGTTTGATAACAGAAGACAAATATCCTGCAAGTGCTCCCACTATAAAATACACAGCTGTGTATGTCACAGTAGACATTAATCTGATGATAAATTCTTCGTAACCAAAAGGCCAAACGCCTGTATACCCCCAAAAATGTCTCAAATACCCCAAGTAATCAGCGAGTAAAATGCCGTTTACGAAAAATGAGGCAACAAAAGCAATCACTAATGAACCGATAACATCAAAAAGAACGATAGAAGATACTATTGGAATGAAAAAGAATATTGGTGACACACTTTGATCTCCACCAGAAAGATGTAAAATCACCAAAAAGAATGCGAGTTCAGAAAAAATCTGACCGGAAGCAAGGTTTGCAATAGATCTGTTATCATTTTTTAGCTCTATCTTGCGAACGGTTTTCCAAAACCATAGATTGACCAACACAAAAGAGAAAAACAAAAACATCATCGTCCAAATTGGGAAATAGTTGTTACCAAGTGGATCGAGTTTTAGTAAAAGTCCGATAACAAAAATAGCAGGAGCATAAAACCAACGAGCAGTAATCAGCCACTTGTTGGCTTCAAATTTATTATTGTGAATTAATCTTAGAGCCACGATAAGAAATACTTATTTTGACTTTATTATATCACTTATTTACTTTTTGCTTCAAGACGAGTTGTTAGTTCTGCTATCTCATCACGCAAAATAGCAGCTGTTTCAAAATCTAAAACTTTTACAGCATCTGACATCTGCTTTTCTTTTTGTTTTATAAGCTTACGCGGATCTTTTTCAAAAGATTTTTGATCAAGAGCTAGTAAAGATGCAACAGTTTTTTGATGTTCGCTTTGAAGCTGATCTGTAATGTCCTGGATTTTTTTGATAATAGTCTTTGGAGTAATGTCGTGCTTGGTATTGTAAGCTATTTGGATAGCGCGGCGACGAGAGGTCTCACTGATCGCATAATCCATAGCGGGAGTCATGTGGTCGGCGTAGAGTATCACGCGACCATCGACGTTTCGCGCCGCGCGCCCAATAATCTGTATAAGAGAAGTTTCAGAGCGCAAAAAACCAGCCTTATCCGCATCAAGAATTCCAATAAAAGAAACCTCCGGCAAATCGAGTCCTTCTCGAAGTAAATTTACCCCCACAAGCACATCAAATTTTCCTCGTCTAAAGTTGGTTAGAATCTCTATTCGTTCAATAGTTTTTATATCGCTATGCAAATATTCTGACTTTATACCCTTCTCTTTCAAATACTCACTCAAATCCTCGGCCATTTTTTTAGTCAAAGTAGTCGCTATAGCACGCTGACCATTTTTTATTACTTTCTCTGCTTCTTCAATAAAATCAAAAATTTGTCCTTTGTATTTTCCTTTTTCAACTACTGGACGCACCACCACCTCTGGATCTATGAGTCCTGTCGGGCGTATCACTTGCTCTACTACTTTTTGACTATGTTCTTTTTCATAAGCACCTGGAGTAGCAGAAGTATATATCACTTGTCCCACCCTCTCTTCAAACTCTTCAAATTTTAGCGGTCGATTATCTTTTGCGGATGGCAAACGAAAACCATGCTCAACCAAAGTCTCTTTGCGTGAACGATCACCAGCATACATTCCTCCTATCTGAGGCACGGTCACATGCGACTCATCTATTATTGTAAGAAAATCCGGTGTACCGTCCGCTTTGTGTGGAAAATACGAAAGCAGTGTCTCTGGTGGCTCGCCCTCAGACTTACCAGCAAAATGTCTAGAATAATTTTCTATACCATTGCAATATCCTATTTCACGAATGAGCGCGAGGTCATATGAAGTGCGACGCTTGAGACGATCTGCTTCTAATATTTTTCCCTGCTTTTTTAGCTCAGCTACACGTGCATCTGCCTCTTTTTTTATAGCTTTAAACGCACGCTCTATTTGTGGACCTTCTGTAATGAAATGCTTCGCAGGAAAAAGAAAAAAACTGTCTACAGTATCTATGATTGTGCGAGATATAGCGTCTATTTTTTGAATCAAAGAAACGACACCATTTTCAAAATCAACCTTATAAATAATTTTTTCTGAGACCGGCATTATCTCTATAGAATTTCCAATAGCGCGAAACTGTGCTGGTGACAAATCCGCCATCGTGCGTTCAAAATGTATTTCTATAAGCCGGCGCATAAAGTCAGCGCGAGATATTTTGCTACCTAGCGCCACTTTCATATTTACTTTTTCATATTCTATCGGACTACCAAGATTATAAATACAAGACACTGATGCAACGATGATTACATCTTTGCGCGTGAGTAGAGCCTGCGTAGATGCATGACGTAAACGATCTATTTCTTCATTTATCTGTGCTTCCTTTTCTATATATGTATCAGACGCAGGCATATATGCCTCTGGCTGATAGTAATCATAGTAAGACACAAAGTAGTGCACGGCATTGTCGGGAAAAAATTCTCTATACTCCTGAGCGAGCTGTGCAGCAAGGGTCTTGTTGTGGGCTATCACTAGTGTTGGCTTATCTATCTGAGCTATCACATTGGCCATGGTAAAAGTCTTGCCAGAACCAGTCACACCTAAAAGAGTCTGATGGTCCAGACCTTTTTTTACACCATCTACGAGCTCGGCAATGGCTTTTGGTTGATCTCCCGCAGGCGCAAATTCGTTATTTAGTTTAAAAAGTGGTTTTTTCATTATCTTTTTAAATTACTTTTCATTCTTCACCGTATTGTATCTTGCTAAAAATTCTGATTTAAATTCAAAAAATCTTTCTTCCAAAATAGCTTTACGCATATCGCTTACAAGAGTCACGATAAAATGTAAATTGTGAATTGTGGAAAGTGTGCCAGCAAGCATTTCTTTTGCCCGAAAAAGATGTGCTAGATATGCTCGCGTATAATTTTTACAAGTATAACACTGGCAATCAGCATCGATCGGTGACATATCAGCTACAAATTTTGCATTCATCATATTTATTTTTCCATCTTTTGTATATATAGTGCCATTGCGTCCAGCTCGAGTCGGAGCAACACAATCAAATAGATCCACACCGTTTTCTACTCCAGAAAAAAGATCTTCTGGTTCACCGATGCCGAGCAAATGACGTGGTTTTTCCTCTGGTAGTATCTCATTTACCCATTGCACAGCAGTCGTCATATCTTCTTTTGCAAAAGATCCACCTATTCCATATCCATCAAAGCCCATCTCTTTGAGCACCTCCGCACTTTCTTTTCGTAAATTTTCATATCGCCCACCTTGCACGATACCAAAAAGCGCTTGTCGCTCACTGTTTTCTTTTGATTTGTGATAAGCGAGACTTCTTTTTGCCCAACGATGTGTTCTGTCCATTGCCTCCCTCTGATAATGTACCGGCTCTATCGGCGAAGTACATTCATCAAAAGCAAAAATAATATCTGCGCCAAGATTGTGTTGTATTTCTATAGATTTTTCTGGAGTAATGTAATGACTGCTTCCATCCAAATGAGATTTGAAAGTCACACCATCTGGGTCTATTGTCGCTATCCTTGGTTTGTCTGGATCATCTTGTGCTTCTGAAAGTAAAAGTTGTGGATCTATTTCTTTTGTAACTTTACTAATTCCCTTTCCATATGCAGATCCAAGAGAAAACACTTGGAATCCTCCAGAGTCAGTCATTGTCGGCCCGTGCCAGTTCATAAAATTGTGCAAACCACCCGCACTTTTTACTATTTCATCACCGGGCTGTAAATATAAATGATAAGTATTGGCTAGCACCACCTGTGCTCCAATATCACGTATCATTTCTGGAGTAAGTCCTTTTACTGTAGCTTTTGTCCCAACAGAAACAAACGCCGGTGTCTCTATAGAGCCATGCGGTGTTTGTACAAGCCCAGCGCGACCCATGTGGCCAGCTAGCTTTTTTTCAATTTTAAAAATTAGCGGTTTTGCCAAAACTATTTTACGTCCAGAAGCTCAACATCAAATATTAGAGTTGAGTTTGCAGGAATTATGATATTGCCAGCTCTGTCTTTCATATCAGCTGAACCATATCCGAGTTGAGGAGAAATAATTAATCGTCGTTTGCCACCAACCTTCATACCCTCTATACCTTTCTCCCAACCCTGGATCACCATACCTTGACCAAGCGGAAAAGAAAAGGGTTCTCTACCTATAGAAGTATCAAAAATTTTTCCATCCTGAAGCATACCTGTGTAGTGTGTCGTAACCATTTTTCCATTTAAAGCAAAAGCACCGTCACCCACCAAAATATCCTGAACTACCAAACCATCCATTACTTGATTTGAATTTTGCATGTTTATTTCATTAGTATTTATAGAGTTTGCAACTTTTCCACCAATTAGAGAAGACATCAAACTACTGGAAGAAAAAAACCAAAATACAACAACGAGACCAAACGCTACTGCTATCCATTGATTAAAAGATAGTTTCTTCATTATGATATACTAAATGTTAATACAATTATTATAGTATTTAGTATATTACATGTAAACATGAAAGATAAATCTAATTTCTCCAAAAAAACACCAATAAAATCTCCAGTAACGTTAAGAGAACTCCATGAACTGAGTGAAGAAAGGGTTGGGCGTATTGCAAAAGAGCTTGGTGTAGGCTTTGACTTTATTACAAAATACGATAGATCTGTGACATTTTTTGGATCGGCACGTTTTCCAGAAGGTCATCCATACTACGAAAAAGCTCGGTCTCTAGCTGGCAGAATATCAAAAGAACTTGGATATTCAGTGCTTACGGGTGGCGGTCCGGGTATTATGGGTGCAGCAAATCAAGGTGCATTTGAAGCTGGTGGCTCATCCCTTGGCATGACAATACGATTACCACATGAGCAAAAAACTAATCTCTTTCTCACTGATCATATAAATTTTTATTACTTTTTCACTCGCAAAGTGTGTTTGTCTTTTTCAGCTGAAGCTTTCATATTTTTCCCTGGAGGTTTTGGTACGATGGATGAATTTTTTGAAATCATTACTTTGGTGCAAACAAAGAAAGTACGTGATGTCCCTATCATATTGGTTGGATTAGAATTTTGGAAAGGACTCGAAGATTTTTTGATTAAAAATCTTGTAGATATAGGAACAATAGACAATTCTGATCTAAACCTTTACATAATCTCTGATGACGAAGATGAGATACTGGAGATAATAAAAAATGCCCCAATCCGAAATGAACAATAACGAAGAACTATCAAAGAAAAATTGTAAACCTTGCGAAGAAAAAACAGGGGCTCTTTCTCATGCTCAATCAGAAAATTTAAAAGAAAAGATAGATGAATGGTCTCTCATAGAAGATACCCATATAGAAAAAACTTTGAAATTTAAAGATTTTAAAGAGGCACTAGCCTTTGTAAATAAAATAGGTGTAATAGCAGAGACAGAAGGACATCATCCTGATATAAAAATACATAATTGGAATAAAGTCACTCTAACACTTTCCACACATTCTATCGGTGGACTTTCAGAGAATGATTTTATTTTAGCGTCAAAAATTGATGAACTAATGAGATAAAATATATAAGTGAGGGCCGGAAGCGCATGCGCTTCCGGCCCGTTGTGCGTTTTTGTGACCCCCACCTAGGGACGTTTGTGTGCTTTCAGGATGGCCAGATCACTACATCGTTGATCCAACCAAGACCTTAACCCCCGCCTTCGACCCATCGACGCTGATCTTGCTTGCTGGTGTCCAAAAAGCAGGAACACCGCGAGTCTCCACCTTCGAAGAATGCTCACTCCCGACGATGTAGACGAAGATCGGGTCTTTCTTCGTTGCGGGAGTTGGATCGGTGCGCACACGGACATCAAACACCAACTCCTTGCAGTTGTGGTGATTGACGATGTAGTGTGAGCAGTAGTTGACGATGAACCGACCACACTCTGAGACCCACCGTTCACCCTCCGACGTGTCAGTGAGAGAGAGGCGCAGAGAGTGACAGATGAACTCTGGTTCCGGGAGCACGGGCTCAGGCGGCATGACGGGCATCTTCTGGATCAGAATCTGGCCGCTCTTGCGACACCGGTCCTTGGCCCTGTTGAACCTCTTCAGGAGCTGAGGGTACTCCTCCACCCTCTTCTTGTAACGCTCCTGTGCGTCGTGGTACCTCTTGACCTCATCCCTGTACATGCTTCCGCACATCCGCTGAGCGTGCGTGACTTCCTTTCCACCGACGACAACAATGTCTGACATAGGATCCCCATCTTCGATGAACACCGTTTTCCTGAATACTGTCAGGTTATACAGTCGCCCAAACACTTGAGCGAAGGTATTTCTAAATGAAAACACAACCCAGAACTACCAATCGAAAATAGTAACACATATATAAAAATATGCCAACAGAAGCTATTTAGATATAAAGATTGTTCTGATATAATACACGTATGTTATATCAAATAGATTTAATGTTCTTACATTTTTTTAGAAAAATTCAGGTGCCAATGAGTCGAATTGCTATATTTGTTATTTTCTTTTGGTTTGGAATCTTAAAAGTACTCGGATTTAGTCCAGCAGAAGGTTTGGTAAAAGATTTATTACTCAACACAATTCCTTTTATGGAACCGGCGACTTTTGTCGTTCTGTTTGGTCTATTTGAAATGCTTATTGGAGTAATGTTTTTAATCAAAGGACTGGAACGCGAAGTCATACCACTACTAGCCTTCCACATGGTCACAACTTTTATGCCATTAGTTTATCTACCATCTGTTACATGGACACAAGCTTTTGTTCCAACACTCGAAGGTCAATATATTATTAAAAATTTAGTTATTATCGCTACAGCCATAGGCATAGCAGCAAATTTGCATCCAATCAAACACAGATCTTAAGCTTTTGTAACGTCCCGTGGAGAGAAAATGTTTATTGTCCAATCTACAGCAATTTTTATTCTATTTGGCCAATATGCAAAATTGAAAAGATAAGTGGTGCGCCACAACCACCAAGCAAATGGTCCAGACCAGTTGATACCGAGCACTCGGCCGATAGCTTGCCATTGACCAAGAGACATGAGACTTCCGCGGGAATGATATACAAATTTTTTTAGATTACCGCCACTTAGGGTCGCTATAATATTTTTCCCAGCTAAAATACCCTGTCTTACAGCTACCTGTGCAAGCATTTGCATTGGTCTTTCATCTTTTCCTACTACAGATGCAATGTCTCCAAGAACAAAAACATTTGGAAAATTTTTCACCCTCAAATATTCATCAGCAACTATTCGTCCACCCTTATCTCTTTCTACATCTTGCATAAACTCAAGAGTATTTGGTCGCACACCAGCAGTCCATATTTTGTGAGTAGCTTCTATACTAGATCCATCTGCAAAAATAATAGCATCAGCTGTAACCTCTTTTACATCTTTATTTAAAAGTACTGTCACACCCTTTTGTGTCAAAACCTTTAGAGATTTTGTACGTAAGCTAGGATCAAACATTGACGCAAGTTCTGGGCCTTTGTTTATGAGATAAAGAGAAATGTCGTCCCGACAAATATGCCCCTTATAATATTTTTTAAATGTATCAAAAAACAAATCTGCCATTTCTGCTACGAGCTCTACACCCGTAGGACCACCTCCAACCACAGCAAAACTAAGCATTTTCTTTCTCTCTTCTTTATTTGCCACACTAGAAGCATCTTCAAAATTGGAGATGAAGGTGTTGCGCAAATCTATAGCTTCTGCAAGATTTTTTAATACAAGACAATTTTCTTCTGCGCCAGGAATGCCATAAAAATTGGTAGTCGCACCAAGAGCTATGACAAGATAATCAAACTCTACTCGTCCGCGATCTGTAAAAACAATTTTCTTTTCTAAATCTACCTTTTCTACTTCAGCTACTATTAGATCCGCACATGATTTGTATATAATGCTTCTGACAGACTCTACTACGTGACGAGATCCAAGCCCGCCAGTAGCAACCTCATGAAGCATCGGTGTAAATAAGAAATAATTGGTTTTATTTATAATCAAAATCTCAACATCTTCTTTTGCTATTTTTTTTATAAGCGAAAGATATGTATAGATTCCAGCAAAACCAGCACCCAAAATGACTATTCTCTTTTTGTTCATGTTTACAATTTTATATACATTTTATTGTATCAGATTTTCTGAAATAAAAAGAAGGTGTGTTTGTAAATCTACTTTTGCGTCTAAATGAGTACTAGCTGTATGCGTATTGCCAATACCAGCATTCACACCAAACACAAAATCGCCATTTTCTTTTAATATTTCACCCAATTCACATTTGCCATCTGCGGTTTTTATGATTCTCCCTCCCGTATAATTTTCATCTTCAACCAAAAGTAGCCAGACTTTTTGAACACAAGACATCGCTAAATAAAAACTCGCTGTTTTCTTTTCATGATCCAACACAGATAAACGTGCATAAAAACCAGAAATGCTTTGGTCGAGCATTATCATCATGAGTATCGCTGAAATGATTATCGCGGATATGAGTGTGATATATCCGCTCTTTCTTCCCCCATTTTTATTCATATTTTTTCTTAAAAGCTATTCCTTCAATAGAAAATTCCAAGTCCCCGTCCTCAAAAATAAAACTGTCTACGGTCACATAATCAGAGGTGAGCGCCGTTTTTTCCTGACTACTGTATTGCAACCATATTTGCCCTTCATCTAAATATATTTCAAAAGCCTCTGGATTTTTATTTGAAATTTGATTACGCATTAGCCAATTTATTTTTTGTAAAACAAAATGCCCTTCTTGAAAAGCAACGGTGCGCTTTAGCAACCATTTATTACCATCTATCAAACTATATGTGGAAACAATCACTCCGGTCAGTAAAAGTGACGACAAAGTAATGTATATGAGTACCTCTATCAAAGTAAAACCGCTTTTATTTTTGTATTTCATAGATATCACCATTAGATAAATCAACAGAAAAAATATTGGCTTCGCCTTCGCCATATCCACTAGCCATATCTATAGAAGAAAGTGGGTGGCTAAAATATTGACTAGAAACTTTTTCAATATTTTCTGGATCTGACACGTTTAAGATGAAAAAACCTTGGGTAGAATCAGTGGTAGAAATAAAAACCAAATTACTACTAGCGACTATACCACTCACATACGATGTAATACCTGAAAGTGCTAAATTAAAATCACTATATTTTTTTGGTAAAAGTGGGTTGGAAATATCAATCATATAAAATTCTGGATTTAGTACCGCCCCTCTCTTTCTCCCCAAATAAACCATCTTACCTAGTAGATATATAGCTGTGGCATCACGATCATTTACAGCACTAGTACCAGCATTGAAATATCCAACCTCTTGCATAGCCGAAGGAATGTTTACATCCATAACTATTAATTCTTTTGTATCAGCAGAAGTGGCCAAATAAGCAATGCCGTCGCGCACATCTATATCATTTATATTATGAGTTACTTCTATGTATCCAATCTGATACGGATTGACTGGATTTTCCACATTAAAAATATGAAATTCTGGACCGGCTGTTTCTTTTGTACCTATATACACCCTTCCATCAAAATATTTTATACTCCGCCCTTGCGGATATGATCCAAAGGGGTCTACACCAAAAAGATTGCGCTCTGATACTACTACAGGCACATATGGGTCACTTACATCTATTATCATAAACTGGCTCGAGGTGGCATCTGTTACTACATATACATACTCACTCGTAGCATCTATAGCAAAAATACCTTTACCGATATCAAGCTCTGCGATTTTTTCATAAGATTTTTTTGAATCAAATATAAATAAATCTGAATCAGCAGTAGTGCCAGCGTTTGATGATATAAAAAATAAATCACCTACCACATCCACATCAGTCACACCCTCTATATCAGTAGGAAAAATTTGCTCATCATATTTTTGCCAATCTTGTATTAAAGTTTCATCACCACTACACGGCTCTCGTATTTTTTCAAAAAATGGTGGGGAGGTGAAAATCTGTGAAAAAGACAGTTCCTTACTTACACCCTCTTGTTTCCACGCTTCCATCACAGAAATTTTTTTTACACAAGGGGTAATATTTAAAATATCCACTTTTTCTTGATAAAAACCATCTACAGTGGATGTTGCCAAAATAAAACTTTCAAAGTCTTCTGAAAAAAGGGAACGGCTTTTTTCTAAAACCTCTTCAATACGAGAAATGGCTGATAAATTAAACTCACTATCTATTAAAAGTGATTGGGCACCAAAAGAAATACTAGCGGCCGCAGATAAAGATACGATAATTACAACAAAAGCAATGAGAACTTCGATAGTAGAAAAACCTCGTTGACTAAAAAGTCGCTCACCGAAAAATTTACCAATCAATTCCCCCTTCATGGTTTATTGTAACGGTTGCATTATAAAGAGTATTCGTCTCATCCTTAAAGACAATCTCCCTCTCTTGTGACACATTTCCGGTAAGACTTTCAAAAACGCCGTGATCTTGTCCACTTATATTGTTCATCGCAGCACTCCTAACTTTTTGCAAATCTTGTATAAAGATATTTATTTCATCTTGTTTTGAATCTTTTTTAAATGAACTCAAATCAAATATAGGAATCATTATCAATACTATAGACATGAGCCCAAGTACCAATAAAATCTCTATCAAAGTAAATCCGTGACGATTTTGTAAAATCATAAAATATTTTTATTTTTTGAATCTATCTTTTAATATTTTGCGTAATCTGATATATGGGAGTAATCACAGATATAGCCACAAAACCCACAACCACCCCCATAATAATCATCAACACCGGCTCAAGCATTGAGCTTAACTTTTTTATAATTTCATCAAGTTCCCTTTCGTAATATTCAGAGATGTAAAGAGATACTTCTATCAAATTACCAGATGATTCACCCACCGAAAGCATTTGACTAACCATTGTCGGAAAAAGTATTTCTTTATAAGCCAGAAAGTGTGATGTAGGCAAGCCATTAGATACACTTTTCGAAAGCAGTAAATACTCTTTTTTATAAATATCAGAAGCGCTTCCATTACTAATATTTTTTATAGCATCTTTTAGTGTCACGCCACTTTTTAATAAAAGACCAAGTGTACGAAAAGCTTGAGTAATTTCATAAAATCTAAACATCTGACCAAAGATTGGCACATTTAGACACACGTACTCACAACGAATCCTAAAATTTTTATATTTTTTCCATAAAATAATAAAAGTGAAAGAAAAAATAAAAATGATGCTTAAAATAAAAATCCAATGACTTGTAACAATAGAATGAAAAGAAATAAGAATTCTGGTGCTTGTGGGCAATTTAGCTTTTAGACTAGAAAAAATTGGTATTATTTTTGGTAAAATATACAAAGTAACCATACTTGTCACTCCTATAGTCGAAAGGCCGATACAAAATGGATAAAAAAGTGCGCTAATAATTTTTTGAAATAAAATCTGTCTCTTTTTAAGCTCCTCAGAAACATACTTCAGATTTGTACTTAGTGTACCCGTCATTTCTCCAGTACGAATAATCTGTATGGCCAGAGGACTAAATCTGGGCTTTATTTTTTCTAGACTATTTGAAAGAAAACTACCCTGAGAAACATCGTCTATTATTTTATTTATCAATTTTTTTTCTTTATTCTTTTTTGATTGATCGCGAAGCATAAGTAAACTATCTAAAAGAGAAATCTCAGCACCCACTAAAAAAGCCAAACGCGACGCAAAATATGCTTGCTCACGAAGTGAAATCTTTCTGGTAAATATATTTTTGACACTATTCATTAAATTTATTCATTTAAACAACGAAAAACCTCTTCTATCGTGGTGATACCAGACTCTATTTTTCTTATGCCGTCTTTTATGAGTAGAGTCATACCAGACTCAGTAGCAATATTTTTTATTTTTGCTGTTCCAGCACACGCAACGATTGCATCACAAATTTTTTCGTTAATACACAAAATCTCACATACCACTACGCGACCAAAATATCCTGTTAATTTACATTTTTCACATCCTTGACCAATCCACGCATTTTGCAGGTTGTGTTTATATGTATGGAAAAAAATATTTTTCTCTATAAAAGTAATATCGCGCAATTTTTTACAATTTTGACAAATTTTTCTTACCAAACGCTGAGCAATAACGAGACGTAAAGTAGATGCGATCAGAAAAGACTCTACTTTCATATCTACCAATCGCGGTATCGCCGAAGCAGAGTCAATGGTATGCAAAGTAGAAAGAAGTAAATGACCAGTCAGAGCTGTGTTTACAGCTATCTGAGCAGTCTCTATATCTCGTATTTCTCCAACCATAATAATGTCTGGGTCTTGGCGGAGAATAGAACGTAAACCATTTGCAAAAGTCAGACCTACACGCGCATTAGTCTGTATCTGCTTTATGCCAGCAACAGAATACTCTACAGGATCTTCTATTGTCACAATAGAACTTTCTGATTTATTAAGTAGCTTTATAAGAGTGTAAAGTGTAGTGGTTTTACCTGAACCAGTGGGGCCCGTGATCAAAATCATGCCAGATTGTTTTCTAAGACAATTTAATATTTTTTCCTCATCATCTGGTAAAAAACCGAGATGTGAAAGTGAACTCAAGGAAAATGTGCTTGTAAGTAAACGCAACACAATACTTTCTCCATGATGAGTGGGCACACAAGAAACACGCACATCAAAAGAAGATCCGTCTACTGTATGTCGAAAACGACCATCCTGAGGATTTTTGTGTTCGTCTGTTCTGAGATTTGAAATTATTTTTATACGAGAGACTACTTCAGGAAAAAATTTCCTCGGCAAAAAAGCAATGTCTTGTAAAATTCCATCCACTCTAAATCTAATGCGTATTTGTGTTTCCGTGGGTTGCAAATGAACATCAGATACGTGTGATCCGAAAGCATCTTCTACAAGACAACTAACAAAGCCAACAACAGCAAGGTGGGGACTACGATTGATCTCATCAATAGTCTTTTGAGCGAGCATAATGACGTACAAAAAGCGTCATGAAGCAGTACAGTAATAAAATTATACCGCGCAAAAGCAAACTGTCACAAAAAATTTATATAAAAAATTTATCAAAAACTTATAAAAAATTTATTTACCGCCACCATACTACTATCGAGTCTTTGTACAATAATCATTCATCACAATACCAGCAGCTACAGCCACATTGAGTGATCGCACACTACCCATTTGTTTTATTTCCACCACATGATGACACTTATCTAAAATTTCTTTTGGTATTCCCCCACTTTCCTGACCAAAAACAATAAGCGTCTTTTTATTTTTATCCCATTTAAAATCTGCTAGATCTATAGCCTCGGTGCCATTTTCTACAGCCACCACCAACTCATACTCAGAAAAGAGTGTGTCTATGTCTTCTGTAAATTTAATATGCCTAAAATATTCGTAAAACTCAGAGCCGACACTGGCTCGTCTATCAAAGGTTTTATGTCCATACAAAACGATTTCACCAGCACCAAAAGCGTTGGCACTGCGTACTATGTTGCCAGCATTGTTGTCATACAAAAGATTGACAATGAGCACACCATAGTTGAGCTTGCGCTCTGCAAGATATTTTTTTACCTCATCGTCAGTGAGCCATTTGAGATAGTCGGCTCTATTGCGGGGCTTGTTGGGATCATATGAAAGTGTCTTTGATTTAAACTCAAAAGCGCCCAATTTTTCATGTGATTTTTTACCTGTTTTTTTATCAACCTCTTTCATATTGAATTATTTAAATACTAGCATATAATATCCCAAGGTAGTTCCGGGTAGAAGAAGTTCCAGCGTCGAGTCGTGCTCTTTCCAACCCCTAGTGATGGAGGTACAGACCATGCGGAATATCGTGGGCATTCTCGCCCTTCTGTGCGCAATCATGTGCTTGACTTCGACACCCCACAGCTCCGCTGAGACCGGTGACTCGAAGACCATCTGCACATCTGTGCAACACAACCCACCATCGACGAGCAACACCGCGTTGTTCAATGATGCCACAGCCATCTGTGATGCGGAATCGTGGTACGAGAACGTCTTTGCCTTTCTGAAGGCGGCGCTCCTGATGCCCGTGCCGTACGACATTCGATCCACCAGACTGAAAAAGAAGGTGGACGGCGTCTGCACCAAGCTCGGCTCTATCAGCAGGAACAAAATCCTGCAGATCGGCTAGCGCAACACAACAAGTGCGCGCGCAATTCAACAAATCCGGCCCGGGGACATTCCTCGGGCCGGTCTTAATTTATTTAAAATATATCTTTGTGTCTAGCTCTCTATTTTTACCTTTCTCAGTTTTTCTGCCTCTATATTGTGCTGACTAAAAACTATTCTGCGAATACGTTGAGGATCTCTTGCATTTTTCATAACAAAATCACTACTGTCTTCCGCTGCAGTCTGTACACTAATATCACCATAATTTAACATGGTGGCAATAAAACCGCGCACCTCAATACTAATATCCTGAATTTTATCAAATCTGAGATTAGAGATTTCGCGATGGAAAATACCCTTTTGATTTACATCTATGATTCTTTTTTCCGTCACATACCACACATCTAGATAATAGTTGGTCCATTGTATAAAAAATAAAACCCAAAGCAAAAGAAGCCACAATGAGTAAATAAAAAAATAAAGAGATTTATACTCATAAATTATTTTTAAAATATCAAAAGAAGAAAAAGTAACTATCAAAAAATAAAAGACGATCGGCAAAACTCCACCAACAAAAAAACCGATAACATTACCTAAAAACACAAACCAATGTTTGCGCACTTCTAAGATTATTTTTTCATCGTTCTCTAGGTTAAGCATATTATTGTGTAAATTGAAAAGCAGAAGAAAAAGCAAACATAAAAATTAAAATAATACCTACCAAAAAAACCATCTCTGCCAACACGATACGATAATTTTTCATTCCATACATTCTCCAGTGAAAAAATAAAACCGCACTAAAAAGACCAGCTATCGCACAAGCGACCACGAAAACAAGCCAGACGATATCACGAGTAATGTGTATATGAAAATTAGACAAAATAGCCAGTGGATCTTTCATTGAAAATATTATACCAAGTAAAATAAAGGCAAACAACGAGCGTCCACACCGAGCAGATTGACACTTTTATTTTTTACTGCTTTAATAGACATTCGTTACAAAACAAAAAAATGGAAATAAGAAACATAGCAATCATAGCCCACGTGGATCATGGTAAGACTACTCTTACTGACGCAATAATGAAGCAAACAGGTGCCGCAGAAGAAGGCGCTACTATGGACTCAAACGCCCTTGAAAGAGAGCGTGGTATCACTATATACGCAAAAAATACCTCTATTTCATATAAAGGCACGAAAATAAACATAGTGGACACTCCAGGCCACAGCGACTTCGGCTCAGAGGTGGAGCGCGTGCTTCGTTCTATAGATACAGTGCTTCTCGTGGTAGACGCCCAGGAGGGTCCTATGCCACAGACTCGCTTTGTATTAAAAAAATCTCTAGAGCTCGGCCTCAAACCTATCGTTATCGTAAATAAAATAGACAAACCAGCTGCTCGACCAAAAGAAGTAGTAGACGAAGTGCTCGAGCTATTTTTTGACCTAGGTGCTAGCGATGAACAAATGAATTTCACAACTGTCTACGCTGTAGGACGAGATGGTACTGCAAAAATGAACTTAGAAGACGAAGCAAAAGATTTGACTCCCCTTTTAGAAACTATCTTAAAACAAGTACCACCAGCGCCGAGCGACACATCAGCACCACTTCGCATGCAAACTTTCAACCTTGGCTACGACAACTTCCTCGGACGTCTAGCTGTCTGCCGTGTGTATGAAGGAAAAATAAAGGTTGGTGAGCCTGTGGTAGTAAAAAAAGTTGATGGAACAAACTACTCAGGAAAATTAATTAAAATTTTCACATTTGAAGGAATACAAAAAAAGGAAATAAACGAAGCAACAGCTGGAGACATAGTGATGATAGCCGGACTTCCTCAGATATATATCGGAGAAACTATTTGCCAAAATGTAGATCAAGAAGCGCTACCTGCTATTAAAATAGATGAGCCAACAATTTCCCTAAATTTTCTAGTAAACGACTCGCCTTTTGCTGGACGCGAAGGAAAATATGTCACAGGAAGACAGATTCGTGATCGACTAGAAAAAGAGCTTGAGATAAATGTCGGTTTGAAAGTAAATTTTAATGAAGGAGAGCATTTTACAGTTTATGGTCGTGGAGAGTTACACATTGCTATCTTGCTAGAAAATATGCGACGCGAAGGTTTTGAACTACAAGTATCACAGCCAAACGTTATATTAAAAGAAATAGACGGAGTCACTTATGAACCTTTTGAAGAAGTTATAGTAGATGTGCCGGATGAAAGTGCTGGTGCCGTCATTGCTCGACTCGGCGAAAGAAAAGGAATCCTTACAAACATGAAGCAAGAGCAGGGTCATCAAAGAATTATTTTTGAAATCCCAACTCGTGGCCTACTCGGATATCGAGGACAATTTGTCATCGACACAAAAGGCGAAGGAATTATTTCAAGCCGATTTACAGAATTCAAACCACACGTAGGAGAAATAAAAAAGCAGTCATATGGCTCAATGGTTTCTATGGCAGGAGGAAAAGCTTTAGCTTTCTCTTTGGCTAACTTGCAAGAACGAGGAGTCCTATACATCGAGCCTACAACAGAAGTATACGAAGGAATGATCGTAGGAAATGTTACAAAAGGCGACACAATGTATGTGAATCCCACAAAAGGAAAACAGCTCACCAACATGCGTGCGTCTGGATCTGACGAAGGAATCTTTTTGGTACCAGCATTCAAGCTTTCAATCGAACGCGCGATGGAAATCATGGCCGAAGATGACTTTATAGAAATCACCCCTGAGAGTGTGAGACTGAGAAAGAAAAGTCTTAAGAAATAGAAACAATATAATTAAAATACCACCGAGTACGCGTGCGCGCAGTTCGGTGGTGACGCCGGATGCCTACGAGGCAACCGGATGCTCTTATCTCGCCTCACCGCGAAAGCATTAACGCGGTAGCGTGTTCGATTCCATTCTGCTAACCCCTGTTCCTCTAGGGGTTCATACGGACACACGATCGAACTAATGAATGTCCATACTGAGTAGATCATCTGCCACTGGAAAGCAGTCAGACGAGAGCTACCGGCTTGGGAAGGGCGTAGCGGCGACCGCGGACCACCAAGTGCCATGTGCATGCATCACAACACCCTTCTTGCCCAGAAACAACTGGGGGGATTTGCTACCCACCTCGCCCACGTAGGTGATCAAGTCCACGTGGTGCTTTTTCCTCTTTGTGTTCATTCGTTAGAGCATTAGATCTCCTCAGGTTAGGAGGAAAGGAATCAGTAATGAATAAACGCATCACCCCACAATCCGATATAACAATAACATGGGATAAATATTTTCTACAAATGAAACAGCCCGAGGCATGTGCACTGAAGCACACACCTCGGGCCATTGCTTCCCGAAATTCGTCGATCCATCAATGCCCCACTCTCACGAGAGTGAAGTGGCGATCTTGGAACATGCCCCCATATGTTCCTCTCACCCTCATTCGAATGTCGCTGTCACGAAGCTTCTGATTGATGCTGTGAATCTCGTTGCCATACCGGAAGAAATCTCCGGCGCGAGCAGATCTTGACTTGCCAGCAACTGGCTTGAGAGCTTGGATGAACTCGGCGATGGCTGGAGACCGGAAGCTGAGATTGCTCAGTCGCGACCACTCCTCTACAGTCGTGACAGGACCCAGGGTGCGCATCCTGTCAGACTTGCTTTGCACCTTGAGATCCACCTTGAACGAATGGTGGGGTCGTTCATCGGATAGTCCGACCCCGAGCGTGATGGTGATATTCGCCCGTTCTCCCTTCTTCACCAGCAGCTGACCTTCGCAGTCTTCGATGAGTCTCTTCACGGCCGCCTCGATGAGACTCTTCCTGTCCTCCAGACAGGCGATAGTTGGTTCTGTCGTCGTGGACATGACACCTCCTGAGTTGATGGACATTGGTCGAACATTAAGAACGTCTCCAACATTTAATCAGTAATATTTAAAAAAGTCAAATTATTCCGAAATATAATTCCCTACTCTTTTTCTTAATATTCTAAAAGCCAGCCACGCATATATGCCCCGCTAGTCACAGTCGCGCGGAATGTAGAAAAAGAAAAACACCACATGTGCGTGGTGTTTGTGTTGGCAGACTTGTTGTTGACTTGTTTTTGAGACAAGTCGATGAGATAAAGCACTGCCATACTTTTTCTCACTAGGTGGGTTGACTACCACCGGCTCACGAAGTTTTCTTTTGCAACGTGATGCCCAATACTAGCTTGCTATCTTACCATTATCTATCGGGTGGGTTGACTACCACCGGTCTATACGGGGATCAGCCGTATAGTACCAAAGACAGCATCAGAATGTTCTGAGACAGATACTAACATACAAAAAAAATAATGTCAACCCCACCCCGAAAAACATCCGCTTCGAAATTAGTCTTTCTGATATTTCCCCACTCTTGTGCGGATGATTTTTAAAGCCAAACCACCACATCCAAGCTCGCGCCCAAAAGTATGCGCCAGCCCACGCATATATGCCCCGCTAGTCACAGTCGCGCGGAATGTAGAAAAAGTAAAAATAGCGCTTGGATGCTTGGAGAAAAATTTCTGCCACAGATCCACGATTTCTTTTTGTCGAAAATCCCCCTTCACTAGCGCAATATTGCCAAGTATTTTTTCTTTTAAATCTGCAGTGATGATGCGTCTGTCGCCCACGTGTTCGAGTTTTTTAATATCTATTTCTTTACTTGGAATTTCTATTTCACCGAGTCGCCCTTCGCGAGCCCATGCAAAAAGTGGTTTGCCATTTACCGGCTGAGATGAATACGGCGGATACGGCTGATTGTATATTCCTGTATATTTTTCAATCATCTTTGTGAATTCTTTTTTATCAAAAACCGCAGGGATTTTCTCTGCGACAATTTTGCCAAGTACATCATATGTGTCAGTCTCGACACCCCAAAGGACATCAAATTCATATTCTTTTTCCAAGCCTAAAAATTCCTCACGACGAGTATTGTCTTCATCCGTCAGCACTAAAAGCACGCCTTCGGCCATTGGGTCGAGCCTGCCAGCATATGTCATCGGACTATCTTTGTATTCTGGTCGCTCTATACGCAGATGATTGAGTGCTTCTAGGGGCGTTTCGCCCAGATTTTTGTTTATTGGGAAAATAGACATTCTTGTAGAATATCACGATTTTAGCTACAATTTAACCCATGAAGAAAATTTCGACCGATTCATACAAAGGTGTCCGCGACTTCTATCCAGAGGACATGTACGTGCAAAACTACATATTTGAGAAAATGCGAGAGACAGTAGAAAGCTTTGGTTATAGCGAATACAGCGCCTCTGTATTAGAACCATCAGAGCTCTATCAAGCAAAATCGGGTGAAGAAATAGTAAACAACCAAACATATTCTTTTAAAGACAGAGGTGATAGAGATGTGACTTTGCGTCCAGAAATGACGCCAACAGTCGCACGCATGGTAGCAGCAAAAAAGCGCGAACTCTCCTATCCTTTGCGCTGGTATTCTATTCCAAATCTTTTCAGATACGAACAACCTCAGCGCGGACGACTACGTGAACACTGGCAACTCAACGTAGATATTTTTGGCGTAGAAAATAATGAAGCAGAAAAAGAAATACTTGTCGTCGCTCACAGACTAATGAAAAATTTTGGCGCAAAAGACAGCGATTTTGAAATCCGCATCAATGATCGTCGCATCATGAACGCCCTTTATGAAAAATTTGAACTAAGCGAAGAAGAAATATACAAAGTTTCAAAAGCTATAGATAAAAAGGCAAAAAGCACGGTAGAAGTTTTCAAGGAAATGCTTGGAGGTATATTTAAAAAAGATTCTCATGTAGAAGAATTTTTGAATGTAATAGAATCAAACAAAAAATTGATTGAGGTTCTCGGAGAAGACAACCCTTTGGTCAAAAATTTAGTCAATTTAATAGACGGACTTGCATCTTTGGGAATTCAAAACGTGGTCTTTGATGCTACTGTAGTGCGCGGATTAGACTATTATACCGGCATTGTATTTGAAATATTTGATACCAACCCTGAAAATCGACGATCACTCTTTGGTGGCGGAAGATACGACGATTTACTTTCACTTTTTGGTAATGACAAAGTGCCAGCTGTAGGATTTGGCGCTGGTGATGTGACCGTGAGAGATTTTCTAGAAACTCACGGCCTTTTGCCTGAATTCAAATCTGCAACAGACCTATACATTGGCGTCATTGACGATGCCTTTGGAGTGGCACAAAATTTTGCTGATTCTCTACGTGCACAGGGTTTAAATACAGCTATAGACTACACAGGCAAAAATGTTGGTGACCAAATAAAAAAAGCTCTAAATGACAAAATTCCTTTTTTGGTAATCATAGGAAACAAAGAATCTCAAGATAAAAAAATCAAAATTAAAAATCTCACAACTCGCGAAGAGACAGATTTTGGATTAGAAGAATCAGAAAAAATAGCAGATTTTATAATCAGATAATATGAAAAAAGTAGTATTTGATATTGAAACAAGCAATATTTTTTCTGATGTTGGTAAAAACGATCCCTCTCTTTTAGATATTTCTATTGTTGGAATATACGATTATGAATCCGACACCTACTCCACTTTTGAGAAAGAGGAGTTTGGGCAACTTTGGCCTATTTTAGAAAAAGCTGATCTACTCATTGGTTTCAATTCTGAACACTTTGACTTACCCCTTTTAAACAAATACTACGCTGGTGATTTAGCAAAAATACAACATCTAGACATACTCAAAGAAATAAAAAACTCTTTCGGACGCAGAATGAAACTCGACCAAATAGCCGAGGCAACTTTGGGTATAAAAAAATCTGGGCACGGGCTTGAAGCTGTAGAATGGTGGCGAAAAGGTGAAAAAGAAAAAGTGAAAAAATACTGCCTTGATGATGTGAAAATTACGAAAGATGTCTTTGAATACGCAATAAAAAACAATGGTTTAAAGTTTAAGGAGGGTGGTGTAGTAATGGAAATAAAACTTGATACAAAACATTGGGATAAAAAATCTGAAGATTCTGGTGCAGGAATGACTTTTACCCTGCCTTTTTAATTTCTGACAAAAAATATAGAAAATAGAAACCGCGCGAGGGCCATGAGGCGCTCGCGCGGAAGTGAGACTGAAGTCTGGTTTCTGGTGCCAACACACTAGTCACTAAACACAAACCAGGTGTCGTGGCTACCAAAGCCGTTGAATTGGTTGACCGGAAACAGTCCGACAGCGGGCACACCGTCCCCCAAGACAACGCAACACAGATGGCGTTTGTCAGGGAAGCCAGTATGATTCAGCGTACATCCGACAGTCTCCACGAGAACTACCCCACCCTGACCGATCTTCTTGTGAAGTCCGGGGTGTGCCGTCTTGATGGCAAAAAGTGAACGTGGTTCGACTGTTTTCAGGCCATTATCCTTGGCCCAAACAACAGCACTGTCCAAACCACCGTCACCTTCTGGGAAATTCAGCAGAGTGAGGCTCTTCTTGATCATCCCATTACCAACGGGAGGATAGAGTCCGCCTACCCGGCTCACATCAAAAGAGCCGGGACGCATGACGGCCATCACAGAAATTGCATTGACCCACTTGCTGTCTTGTCGAACATCAACCACAATCCCGTGAGTTCGGACACGAAACTTTAATGACGTCTTCGTCATGGACTAAATCTCCGTTAAGTTTGTACCCCTAAATACCGACACAATCGGTACTTCCAAAACAATTTATACACACTATACAGCCCAATGTCAACATTAATTAAAAAAATATAAAAATCGCCAACGCGAGCAGAATACGATAAATAATAAAAGCATTGAGGGTGTGTCTACGCAAATAAATAATTAAAAAATGAATTGAAGCAAGGCCAACCACAAAAGCGACGACAGAACCAACTACGAGTGGTATATCTATTCCCCCATTGCCACCCAAATCCAATAACTTTTTTAAACCCGACCCAAGCAAAATTGGTAAAGAAAGTAGGAAACTAAATCTCACAGCATCTTCTCTTTTTATATTTAAAAGTAACCCCCCAGAAATAGTAGAGCCTGAACGTGACATACCAGGTATTAGTGCTAACACCTGAAAACAACCCACGATAAATCCCCTTTTCACCGAAATCCCATGCGGTGCGCATGTAGCATCAATGTCTTTCATATCCGCACTTTTTCGCTCACAAGATTTTGAATATCTTTCCGCAATAAAAAATAAAATACTACCAACAATAAGGGCCCACGCTACAGTGTGTGAGTTTCTAAAAAGTACATCTATTTTATCTTCAAATAGAAAACCCACCAGCACGGCCGGTATAGTACCGACCAATATTGCCCACACTAGAGTTTTGTTTTTCACATCTCTGACTCGCACAAGAGCCACAAGATCTTTCCAAAAATAAAGCAACACAGCGAGTGACGTAGCGAGCTGAAGCACAGCATCAAAAGCAAGCGATCCTCCAATCTTCAAACCAAGCAAATCACGCATTACAATCAAATGCCCAGAAGAAGAGATGGGTAAAAACTCGGTCACACCCTGTACCACACCAAGCAAAATGGCAGAAAAAATGTCCATATACACATCAGAATAACATCTGTGATACAATAAGTGAAATTAATAATAAGAGTTAAATCATGGAGAAAAATACACTTACAATTCCGATAGCTATCATATTGGCTGGCGTTCTCATTGGTGGAGCAGTTATTTTAAGTAACAAAAATAGCACTAGTGTAGTAGAAAACCCTTTAGTAAAAGAAAAACAGGCTATAGAAATAAACATAAAACCAATAGACTCTTCAGACCATATCGTAGGCAACCCAAATGCTGAAGTAATGCTAGTAGAATACTCAGATACAGAATGTCCTTTCTGTAAAAGATTTCATGATACTCTAAATCGTTTTGTGGATGAATACGGAAAAGACGGTAAATTTACCTGGGTATATAGACATTTTCCTTTGGATGGACTACATAAAAAAGCGAGAAAAGAAGCAGAAGCTACAGAATGTGCAGCTGATCTAGGTGGCAATGCAAAATTTTGGGAGTATATAAATGCCCTCTATGCAAAAACAACATCAAACGACGGTTTAGATCCAGCAGAATTACCAAAAATTGCAGTACAAGTAGGTCTAGACAAAACAGCTTTTGAAACATGTTTAAATAGCGGTAAATTTGCAGGAGAAGTAGACAATGACTATAAAGAAGCTGTGAAAATTGGTGGAAGAGGCACTCCTTATAGTATATTTATTTTAAACAAAGCACCTAGTAAAGAGCTAAAAGAATTCATTGCTTTCAACAACGCTGAAATACTAAAAATGCAACAACCTGGTAGCTCCGACATTATGGGCCTATCAAAAGATGAGAGAAAAATATTTGTAAGTGGCGCTATGCCTTATGAAATGATGAAATCTATTATTGATTTGATTTTGAAGTAAAGAGAACAAAACTCTAACTAGAAATCTTTCTCAAAGCACACCACTGGCACTTTTCTTCTTCACAAACCTTATCCAAAATTGCACCAGAAAAAACACTTTCTGTGAGTGTGGCTATATTTTCTTTAATACTGACCAAATCCTCTGCTGAGACCGGCAGTGATTCTCGACGTATTCTTCCTTGATCGTCTGGTGTCAAAAATATGAGAGAAGAATTGATTGCCTTTCCTTGTGAGTCAGGATTTTGAGAAAGAAGTAAGGTGTAAAATACGAGCTGTCTAAAATATCCGCCATCTGAATTTTTAGTCTCCCCCTTTATTTCAGCTTGGGTCATACCCTTTTTTGTCTTGAAATCAAACACCTCTAATGTATTTTCGCCAAATATTACTAAATCAAGATTTCCATGTATCAATATCTTGATTTTTGCACCACCCGAAATCTCAACCTCGATTTCCCCCGCTACAGATTTTTCAACATTAATCTTTCCACCAGTGGTAAAAAGGTCTTTTAGTCCCGCAACTATATTTGGAATCTCATTCTCGAGCGTTTGCTTCAAAGCCTCTATTTCAAACTTTCTCAAAAAAGAATCATCTAAATATTCAAACGCTTTTTCTTTGATCGTCTTTTCAATCTGTTCTAGCGGACCTTTTCTAAATTCCGGCCCAGATCTAAATACATATGCTAGAGCCTTGTGCATAGCATTACCTTTTTCAGAACCCACTGTCGGAAGCTCTGGGATTTTTAGAACACTTTTATACAAAAAGCTATTGGGACATGTCAAAAAATGATTTAGAGCTGTCACAGATAGTCCGTTTTCTGTAAGTACTCTTTTTGTTGCCTCAAGATAGCTCGCTCTAAACTTTTCTTCTCCGGTTTTTCGTGGCTGATACGGCACAAACTCCATTTTTCCAATATTTTCTATCTCGATATTTTCTTCTCCAAGCTCATCTATAAAACGAAGTGTTAATTCCATTTCACCGTTTTCCAACTCATTGTGAGTTAAAATTTCTACGTGTTTTTTGGCGCGCGTCAAAGCTACATAAAAAAGTCTTCGAGAATCTTTTACATCATCATCTTTTGAAGGCTTATCAAACGGAAGTGCAAAAAAAGAAGAATGTGATTTTTTCATCCAAAATGACTCTGTGGCGTAAGGAATAAAAACATAATCAAATTCAAGACCCTTGCTACCGTGCGCAGTCATGATTTTTACGCGCGCATCCGAATCACCCGAGGAGACTTTTACCTGCTTTTGCTCCGACAGGTTTCTGTATGAAATAAGCTCATCAATAAGGATGACTGTGTCAGAAAAATTATCCCTACTTCTTAAAATAGTTTCTGCAAAATCAATAATTCCACGCCAAATCTCTATTCGCTCCGGCTCAACAGAAATTTTTTCAATATATCCAGATGTTTCTGCAACTTCAAATAGAAAACCGAGAGGATCACCGGATAGCATACTATCTCGCAGTGTTTTTAATTTCTCTGCCAACGCTCCTTTTTTTACACCTCCAGATGATCGGATTTCTTTTAAAAGAGATAATTGCTCTTCAAAAGAAACACCCCACAACCCGGCTACAACAGTCCTAGAAAGCGCCTCATTGTCGAGTGGATTTTTTATCGCAGATAAAAGATCAAAAAATAATCCACCAGCAGGATGTTCAAATATTCCAACATTTCTCACACTTGCCGCTCTAATACCATAACCCTCACAAAGCCTTTTTAGGCGACCAACCGCCGCATTTGTACGCACAATGAGAGCAATCTCAGAAGAATCATCTGTGAGTATTTCCTGTATCTTTTTTGCCATATATCCCTCTGAGTCGGTAATACTATCAGTTTTCACAATAGTTACAGGGCGCTCCTGAGCATCTTTTTTACCAGAGGCAAGCTCTAGACGAAGCTCGGCGTGCTCTCCTTCTTCGTAATTATTTTCTATAAGACGAAATCCGGCATCAAGAATTTTTTGTTGTGAGCGATAATTTGTATCAAGCTGAATGAGTTTGACGTCACGCCAAATATTTTTAAATTTAAGAAAATTTTCTACAGACGCACCTTGAAAACGATAAATAGCTTGTTTTTCATCACCAACGATAAAAACGTTTGGCGTGTCAAAAAAGTCAGCAATCATCAATATCAGATCATTTTGAGAATCATTAGTATCCTGATGTTCGTCAATGAGCAGATATAAATATTGCTCTTGAAGTAGTCGCAAAAGAAGCTCGTCACGCTTGAGCGCTGTCTGAAGCTCAAAAATCATATCGTCAAAATCAATTTTCTCAGCTTCTTTTTTTGCCTGTTCATAAAAATCATACACATCCGCCAAAAGAATTGTTTTTTCACATTTTTCGATTTTTTTCTTGGCGTCAGCCTTCAATTCACCTTTTGTTTTTCCTCGACTGGAAATCTGAGTTTCATCGTTTTGTATCTGCGCAATCATTTCTACGGCAAATGATTTTATCATCTCTGGCGTATACGCTTCTTTTTTGGCTTCACTGATAGTACGAAGGATGGGATCAATATACATATCAGGTTTTCCAAAAGGTCGTAAATCTGCAAATTCTTTTTTCTGTAAAATTTTTTCTATAAAATTTCTTGCTTCTATATCAGTCGCAGGCTCTGTTTCAAAAAGATGTGGAAAATGATCTGGAAAATCACGAATGACAGACACAGCAAAGCTATGAAAAGTATGGATGCGAATATCATCAGATCGGCTACCAATAATCTCACGCAGTTTTTTTCTCATCGCCTTCACTCCAGCTTCTGTATAAGTAATAGCCAAAATGCCCGAAGCGGGTGTTTGAGTCTCCTTTAAGATATTTGCAATACGGAGCGTTAGAATAGACGTTTTGCCCGTTCCAGGGCCGGCAATGACCATCACAGGGCCTTCTATAGTATCTACAGCCTCTCTTTGGCGGGGGTTGAGGCTTTTATATAATTCTTGAAATTTTTTTGAGGTCATTGAGGCAATTATATCATGTGATTATTTTAGAAAAGAAAGAACCACGCGCAAAAATCTCACGCATGGTTCATCATTTGTCGCCCATTTCGAAAAGAAGTTCGGCGAGATCTTCTTCGTGGCGTTCGCGAAGTTTGAGAAGTGCCTTGCCCTCTATCTGTCTAATCCGCTCTCGAGTAACACCGTACAACTTACCAACCTCCCCAAGAGTGCGCTCACCCTGCCCATCAAGACCAAAGCGCAATGTGATGACATCACGTTCTTGAGAAGTGAGAGATTTCAACACCCTCTCGATCTTCTCCTGTTTAAACGCCAGAATATTCTGCCTATGAACATCTCTCCATGGCTGAACACCCTTGGTCGGTATAACAGATAAAAGCGTGCTGTCTGGAGATTCTGGTGAAGACGGCTCGTCGAGTGACATGGGTTGAATCTGAGTAATCGCTATCAGTTCTTCGACACAATCCACCCTCAGCTTCATCCTCCCAGCTATCTCTACTAGATGAGGAGTACGGCCTAGTTCCTTGGTAAGGCGGATGACAGTCTTCCGATATTTCGAGATACGTGCCTGCAAATTCACAGGCAACCTGATTGTGTTACCCGTATTGCATATCAGCCTCGAAATCGCCTGACGAATCCACCAACTGACGTATGTGGAAAACTTGTTCCCGCGTCGCCAGTCAAACTTCTCAACGGCCCTATAGAGACCGGTGAACCCCACCTGGACCAGATCATCTAGAGCGAAATGGATTGGCCCATAACGTTTTCTAGATATATTCCAGTACACGAAGGCCGTCTTAATGACGATGCGTACGTTTGAATACACCAGGTCTTCTCTTGCCTGTACGTCACCAGCTTCGATACGCTTGAAAAGCTCCACCTCCTCCTCTCTTGTAAGAATGGGGTATTGCTCAATCTTGCCCGAAAAAAATCGAAGCAGTTCGGACGTATCGCTCTGAGTGCCACCACCTCTTCCATTTTTACGGATCATTTATCACCTCCTTTCTTTTGTATGTGGTGATGTCCTCAAACAGACTAAGACATTGTAGAAAAAAGTCAACTTCACCAACCTCTCTGACAGAGCGAGTTCGCGTACAGCATGTCTCTCAGCATTGACTCGCCGGGCGAAACACCATTCGACAAGTCAATAACAACCCTCAGCGCCACCCTTTTGGGGGTGGCCTTCTTTTTTATTGACTTTTTTATTTTTGTATGCTATTATTTCGCGTAATAGTTCCTTGATATGGTTTTCGTTGGCCGCATCTTTTAGGATCTTCCGGGTCTTGAAAAATGCGGCCAATATCGTGGGCAGCAGTCTAAGAATCACAACAAACCGAAAGGCTAACGATGCAAAACGAACTCTTGAAAAAGAGAATCGGTCTGATTGGAGGATTGATCTCGACGATCGTGATCGTCGCCTTCGCTGTCTATCTGATGGTACACGACTTACCCCAGAATACAGCGAGCTGGATCATGTGGACAGTGCTTGATGCCCTGATCCTTGTTGGCTGCGTTGCAGCCGGCAACAAGCGACCCTGGCTTCCTGCTGGGTTCACACTCGGAGCTCTCCTCGTCACGATCATCCTTCTCGGGAAAGGAACGTGGCATTGGGGTCTGGTGGAAATGATCTCTGCCATCGGGATGGCAGTCGCGGTGATCTGCTGGTGGAGATCTGGCCCCAAGTTGGCAATCGTCGCTTGCATGACCGCCATGACGATCGCTGCGTTTCCAGCCATGTATGATGCGTGGCTGAAACCGAACTCAGAGAGTTGGTGGCTATGGGCTGGTGTCGCTTTCTCTTGCGTCCTTTCCTGCTATGGAGCAAAGAAGTGGACAATCGAGGAGCGTCTCATCCCATGCGGATGCTTCGTCCTGAACACCACGATGACAGTGCTGGTTCTCAGATAAGGGAAGCTGGCACAAAAACCATGTCGGCATACACGCCGCACTAGAGAGGACGCCCGTCGGGCACACTCTCGGTGCGGCGTTTTCTTTTGAAAATATCAAAGCAAAAACCATATTGAGAAAAGACTCGTGTAAGCAACAAAAAAGCTTTCGAAGGGGGTCGCGAGGCTGTCGAGCCGAGCGTTTCAGGACTTTTTAAGCTTCAAAAAGTCCGTACCCTGAGAAAGCTTTTTTTGTTGCTAGTTAATAATTCCTCAATCGATTGATATTTTCATGCTGACGGATTTTTTCATGCGCCTTTGCTTCAATCTGTCGAATACGCTCACGAGTCACACCAAACTCTTTACCTACTTCCTCAAGTGTATGAGTAATGCCGTCCACGAGCCCGTGACGCATTTCTAGAATTTTTCGCTCTTTTGGTGGAAGGTCGTTTAGAATTTCTTTTACTTGATCTGAAATAATACGTCGTGAAGAATCCTGATCTGGAGAAAGGATTTTGTCGTCAGCGATAAAGTCACCCAGAGTTGATTTGCCATCGTCACCATCATCCCCCACCGGACTTTCAAGAGACACGGTGCTCTGATCTATTTTTTCAATATTATAAACTTTATCTACATCTAGATTCATTTCCATTGCCACTTCTTCTGGTAAAGGATCACGGCCAAGATCTTGAGAAAGTCGGCGCACCACCTGCTTGTATTTTGCAATAGTTTCCACCATGTGCACCGGTACACGAATAGTACGAGATTGGTCTGCTAGAGCACGAGTGATGGCCTGTCTGATCCACCATGTAGCATATGTAGAAAACTTATATCCCTTTGTCCAATCAAATTTATCTACAGCTTTAAAGAGACCGAGATTGCCCTCCTGAATCAAATCAAGAAGTGTGAGATCCGGACTTCGTCCTACATATTTTTTTGCAATAGACACCACGAGGCGGAGATTGGAACGAGCGAGCAAATTTTTTGCTTCTTGATCCCCTTTTTCAATGCGCTTTGCCAAATCTTTTTCCTGACCCCCAGAAATGAGTGGATACTGGCCGATTTCTTTCAAATACATTTGAATAGAATCATATGGTGAGCCCTCGCCCTTGTTGTATGTATATTTTTTTATAGCTGGATCATCTGCTGGATCTTTCGAATCAAGCAATCCTCCTCCTTCTAGTATGTCGATGCCAGCCACCATGAGTTGCTGGTATAGATCCTCGAGGAAAAGTATATCGTCCTCGATAGTTGGGAATTCTTTTAGGATTTCGTCGTAGGTAATAAATCCACGCTCCTTTCCCTTTGAAATAAGTGTTTTCACACCATTTTCTAGTTTCTGATTTTTCTTGGATGTAGATACTTTTGATTCGACTTTTTTTGTAGATTTCTTTACAGCTTTTTCTTTTTTAGCCTTTTTTGCTTTAACTGGCTTTGCTTTCTTTACAGATTTTTTTGTAATTTTTTTAGACTTCTTTTTTGAAATTGTTTTTTTATTTTTTTTCATATGTTTTCGCGATTATTTTTTTTATTTTTGTATTAAAATTATTTTTTCTTTGGAAGCAGGGCGATCTTTTTTGATATTTCAGTACATTTTGCGAGAAGTGTTTCTACTTTGCTCAAATCTTTTTCTCTCTCTGCTTTGCCTAGCTCCGACATCGTCCGCACAAATTCTTCTTTAAGACGTTCTTCTTCGAGATTGTTAAAAAGTTCACTAATCTCATCTTCAATGCCGTCTCTATTATCATAATACGCCTCTACCTCAAAGATTAGCTCGTTTTTATTTGGCTCAAGCTCTGAAAGCAATGAAGCGACTGTATCCTTGCCCACTGTGGCCTCAAGTCTAGTCATGAGCTCGTCTAATTTTATTTTTGGCTCTGACAGACTCTCTTGCCACATTTTTATTCCTAAAATCTTTTTTTCAATCGAATTTTTCCTAAAAGACGGACTGGACTGTCGGTGTGTCTCTTGTGTTGGTGTCGAAACACTATTCATACTTGAGACAACGTTTGCATTCACAGGAAGTTTTTTTAAATCCTCCCACAATGCATCTTCTTTTATACCGACACGTTCAGCAATCTTTGAAACAAAATGTGCTCGCTCCATGCTACTTTCAAGCATGTTAATATACGGCAACACTTTTGTTTGTATTTCTTTTGTTAATTTTCGCGCATCGAGATTTTGACTTAGTAAAGATTGCATATAAAAATCAATAATATGCATGGTGTTTTTTAAAACATCTTTCCAGGCATCAATATCTTTTTTTATAAGCTCCGCTGGATCGCTACCTTTTGGCAAAAGAGCCACCTTTACCTCCATACCAAGAGAAAGCGCTAATTGTGCACTTTTGTTGGCAGCGGTAAAACCAGCACCATCGGCATCAAAAGCCATCACGATACGATTGGACAGACGCTTGAGCTTACCCAAATGCTCAGAAGTAAAAGCGGTACCAGAAGAGGCTATAGTATTGCCAAAGCCAGCTTGATGCGACATCACGAGATCCATTTGTCCCTCAACAAGTATAGAATAGTCCTTGCGACGAATGTCTACTTTTGCTTTGTGCAGGCCATACAGAGTCTCTGATTTGTTAAAGAGAATCGTTTCTGGTGTGTTTAGGTATTTTGGAGATTTGCCGTCATCAACCAGTATTCTGCCGGAAAAAGCAATGACTCTACCACCCACATCAAAAATAGGAAAAACTATACGACCACGAAACACATCATAATACTCACCCGCTCGTTTTTCACTTTTTTTAATGAGACCCACTTTTTCAAGTTCACTTTTTGTAAAACCTTTAGCAACCAAAAAATCATGTAACTCCTGCCAAGCAAGTGGTGCGTATCCTATACTCCATTCTTTTATTGTCTCTTCTGATAGACCGCGACCGAGCAAATATTTTTTTGCTTCCGTATTATCAGCCAGATTTTTTTGGAAAAAGAATGAGGCTTGCTCGAGAGCGGAGTACAGCCTATCTTTTTCGCTACGCACCGTAGGATTTTCTTGTTCTAGCTCTATGCCAGCGCGTAGTGCTAGATTTTTTAGAGCGCCCCGAAAATCGAGTCCTTCAAACTCTTGCACAAAAGTAAAAATATCTCCTTTTGCTCCACAACCAAAACAATAGTAAGTACCCCTATCAGGCGAGATGAAAAAGGAAGGAGTCTTTTCGTTGTGAAAAGGACATTTCCCTTTAAAATTTGAGCCAGCTTTTTCAAGCTTAATATACGATCCAACAATGTCGGCAATATCGAGCTTTTCTTTTATAAGGTCTACTGAGGATGACATTTTATTTTAGTGAACGCACTAAACCCATCCAAACCTTAAAATTAATCCTGCTTTATTTCTTTTATCAACTGATTCTTTGGACTTCCTTCAAAGCCAGTACCTGCAGGAATCAATCTTCCAATAATGACATTCTCCTTGAGTCCTATAAGCTTGTCTGTGTTTCCTCTGATTGAACCATTGATAAGCACTCGAGTCGTATGCTGGAATGACGCAGCTGAAAGGAAACTCTTTCTTGAAAGAGATACTTCTGTGATACCCATTACTACTGGTTCTGATTTTGCTTCTTCTTTTCCAGCTTCACGTGCTTTTCTATTTTCAGCTGAAAGTTCTGACATTTCTACCACATCTCCAACTGATAGACCTGTATCTCCCTTATCTTTTATCTTTCGACGAGCAAACATTTGTCGCACGATGACTTCAATATGCTTTCGAGACACAGCTTCTCCTTGTAGCTCGTATAGCTTGCTAATTTCTCGAATGATGTAGTTTTCTGCTTTTTCTTTTCCAGCATACTTAAACAACTCATCAATATCAGCAGAACCATCAGTAAGAAGATCACCCTTTTGTACCTTATCTCCCACTTTTACCAATATCATACGCTGTGGACTTACTGGATATTCTACTTCACCCTTTGTCTTTATCTTTGATTTATCTGAGATTTCTGGAAGAACAACAATCTTTTTGTCCGCGCCAGAATTTTCTACAGCAGTAATGACTCCTTCTACATGACTTACGACAGCTGGATTTTTTGGCTTTCGTTTTTCAAACACTTCTTCAACACGAGGTAGACCCTGAGTAATGTCTCCACCGACAGACGCTGTACCTCCGGCATGGAATGTACGCATTGTAAGCTGTGTTCCAGGCTCACCGATAGCTTGAGCAGCAACAGTACCTACAGCTTCACCAAGATCAATAATCTTGTGCTTTCCTAGATCAGCACCATAACACTTCACGCATACACCAGTGTGAGTTTTACAAACCAAAGGAGATCTTACAACAACTTCCTGTATACCTTCTTTGTCTATAATCAAAGCATTTTCTTTTGTTAAGAAATCACCTTTCTTAAACAAAACTTCACCTTTTGAGTTTACAACATCTTCAGCAAGGAAACGTCCTTTACAATTTCGTGAAAGAGGAATTTCGATTCCAGAAGCATTTTCTTTTCTAAGTTTGATTCCTTCTTTTGTTCCACAATCTTCTTCTGTAATAATAGCGTCTTGAGCCACATCAAAGAGTCGGCGTGTAAGGTATCCCGCTTTCGCTGTGTTAAGAGCTGTATCAGTAAGACCTTTTCTAGAACCGTGAGTCGTAATGAAATATTCAAGAGGTGAAAGACCTTCTTTTGAACATGAAAGAATTGGGAATTCGATAGTCTCTCCAGCAGTATTTTGGATAAGACCTTTCATACCCACCATCTGAGTAATGTTTCCGATAGAACCTCGGGCTCCTGAATTTACCATGTCATATACAGAGCCGTGCTTTTGCAAAGCCTCTGGAATAAGTTTTTCAACTTCATTCTTTGCGCCGTGCCAAATTTCAATATTTTTTCTAAGTCTTTCTTCTTCTGAAATAAATCCTGAGTTATATTGATCCATTATTTGATCAGACTTTTCTTTCGCAACTTTTATTACGTTATCTTTTGCTGATGGAACAAGGACATCATCAATACCCCAAGTTACTCCAGAATAAGTAGCATACTTAAATCCGAAAGCTTTAATGTTGTCCATGATAGAAGGAACATTTTCGATTCCGTATTTCTCAATCAAATCGTCCACTATCTCAGACATTTTCTTTCGATTTATTTCACCGTTCATGTAGTGATAATCGCTTGGCAAAACACTGTTGAAAAGCAAACGTCCAACAGAAGTTTCAAAAACTTTTCCTTCAAAAACTTTGTATTTTACTTCTTCGGTAGGAAGAACCTTTATTTTTGCTCGGAAATCTACTTCTCCATAATCAAAAGCTCTGATAGCGCTTGCTGGATCTTCAAAATATTTTCCTTCACCCTTTTTACCATCTACAACCTTAGTCATCCAATAACAACCAAGTACGATATCAAGCATCTTTCCTGAAATAATAGGATCTCCACTTCCTGGCTTCAAAATATTTTTGTCAGAAGCCATTATTTCTCTTGCTTCCGCTTGAGCTTCTTTGGATAGAGGAACGTGAACAGCCATTTGGTCTCCGTCGAAATCAGCGTTGAAAGCTGTACATACTAGAGGATGAACCTGAATAGCATTTCCTTCGATAAGGATAGGCTTGAAAGCTTGTATACCAAGACGATGCAAAGTAGGAGCACGATTTAGAAGCACGTATTTATCTTTGATTACTTCTTCTAGGATAGCCCATACTTCAGGTATACCGTCTTCGATAAGTCGGCTTGCTCCACGGATATTGTATGCAAGTTCGCGCTTAATAAGTTGAGAAATCACAAACGGCTTAAACAACTCAAGAGCCATATGTTTTGGTAGTCCACACTGATTGAGCTTAAGTTCAGGACCCACAACGATCACAGAACGTCCTGAATAATCAACACGTTTTCCAAGAAGATTTGCACGGAACAAACCTCTTTTACCTTTTAAGTTGTCAGAAAGAGATTTTAGTGGGCGACGTTGAGATTGATTTACAGCAGAAGAAGGAGAATTTCCATGACGAATAGAATTGTCGATGAGTGAGTCTACCGCTTCTTGTAAAATTCTTTTTTCGTTTCTTAAGATAACTTCTGGCGCAAAAATTTCTTTTAGCTTTTTTAGACGATTGTTTCTGTTTATAACACGTCGGTACAAATCGTTTACATCTGAAGTAGCGTATCGTCCCCCATCAAGCGGAACCATTGGTCGAAGAGCTGGTGGAATCACAGGAATACGTGTCAAAAACATCCACTCTGGTCGTACGCCAGTCTTAATCATTGAACGAATAAGAGAAAGTCTCTTATTTATTTTGTCTACTTCTATTGCTCCAGCTTTTTCCAAATCAGCTACGAGAGTTTTCTCTAGATTCTCAAGATTTAAATCTTTGAAAATTTTGTAAATAGCTTCTGCGCCTATTCCAGCCTCAAAAAGAGTTCCGTATTTTACTGAGAAATTGTGATACTCGACTTCATCAAGAACACGTCCAGCTTGAATACCTTCGATGTCTCTCTTTGCGTTTACGAGCATCTCTTTTATCGCCTCTTTTGTCTTTTCATCATTTACAGACTTTATTTTTGCCTTAAATTCTGAATCCAGATCTTTTAGAATTCTCAATCTTTCTGGCTCTGAAACACTTGTAACAATGTATCCAGCAAAGTAAATTACTTTCTCCAAATCAGAAGTAGGAATACCCAAAAGCATACTGATTCGAGAAGGCATACTTCTCAAAAACCAAATGTGAGAGACTGGAGTAGCCAATTCTATGTGACCCATTCTTTCTCGTCGCACGATAGATCGTGTGATTTCGACTCCACACTTTTCACAGACTACACCCTTATATCTGATACCTCGATACTTTCCACAGTAACATTCATAATCTTTATCTGGACCGAAAATCTTTTCATCGAAAAGACCGTTTCTCTCACTTCTTTGTGTTCGATAATTTATAGTTTCTGGCTTTGTAACTTCACCAAAAGACCATTCTTTAATTTTTTCAGGCGAAGCAAGCTTTAGTGTAATCATGTCAAAATCACCTTGTGTTCCTTGTCCTTTTGATTTTGTTGTATATTTTGTATTCATATTTTTTTTGATTTTGATTGATTAAGTTATTCGTTTTCTCCCTCTTCTTGCTCCGACCTTTTTGTTTGTCTCAAATCTATATCAAGTCCTATACCTCGTAGATTGTTCAAGAGAACGTTGAAAGATGCTGGGGTATTTGGTTCACCAACTTTTTCACCCTTCACGATAGAATCAAAGGCTGCAGATCTTCCCAAGATATCGTCTGATTTTACTGTAAGCATTTCACGCAAAGTGTGCGCAGAACCGTGTCCGAGAAGTGCCCACACTTCCATTTCTCCAAATCTCTGTCCTCCACCTTGAGCTTTTCCTCCAAGTGGCTGTTGTGTGATAAGAGAGTATGGTCCGATAGAACGCATGTGGATCTTGTCCTCTACCATGTGATGAAGCTTCATGATGTACATGTATCCGACAGCAATTTCCTGATCAAAAGGCACACCTGTGCGTCCATCAAAGAGTTGCATCTTTCCATTTTCTGCAAATCCAGCCTTCTTTAATTCTTCTTTTATTTCTTTATCAGTCGCACCAGTAAAAGGAGGAACTATTGCTTGATAGTTTAATGTATGAGCAGCAAGTCCCAAATGAAGCTCGAGTATCTGTCCGAGATTCATACGTGAAGGCACACCTAGTGGTGTCAAAATGATATCTATAGGAGTACCGTCAGCCATGTATGGCATATCTTCTTCAGGAAGGATTCTAGAAATAACTCCCTTGTTTCCGTGACGTCCAGCTAGTTTGTCTCCAACAGACACTGTTCTAAGCTGTGCTACTTCAATATGAATTCTTTTTATAATTCCTGACTCTAGTTTGTCACCTTTTTCTCGAGAAAATACTTGTACGTTTATAACACGTCCGCGCTTTCCTCCTTCCATTCTCTTTGATGTATCTTTTACATCACGAGCTTTTTCACCGAAAAGTGATCGAAGCAATCTTTCTTCTGGAGTAAGTTGTGTTTCGCCCTTTGGAGTAATCTTTCCGACAAGAATATCTCCAGATCGCACCTCTGCTCCGACTCGAATGATACCGTCTTCTGCAAGATTTTTTAGTTTTGATTCACCAACGTTTGGAATATCACAAGTAGTTACTTCAGGTCCTAGTTTTGTATCGCGTACGTTTACTACAAACTCTTCTATATGAATAGATGAAAACTTACTTTCTTTTACAAGCCTTTCTGAAACGATAATAGCGTCTTCGTAGTTTGATCCAGACCATGACATGAAAGCAACCAAAATATTTTGGCCCAAAGCCATTTGCCCTCTATCACTAGATGAGCTGTCCACGATCATTTGTCCCTTCTTTACTTTATCTCCAACATTCACACTTGGGCGCTGATGAAAAGCCGTAAATCCGTTTGTTCGAGAAAAATTAACTAGCTTGTATTCTTTTTCCTTTCCTTTTTCATTTTTGATGACGATTTTCTTTGCATCAGAATGTGTCACAGTACCAGCCTCTTCTGCTAAAAGTAGTCTTCCTGTATCAAGCACGGCTCTGTCTTCTATACCTGTAGCAACCAAAGGAGCTTCTGGTATTAGACAAGGAGTAGCTTGTTTTTGCATGTTTGATCCCATGAGTGCGCGGTTTGCATCATCGTGATTCAAGAAAGGAATCATAGAAGTAGCCACAGAGAAAGCCTGACTTGTAGAAATATCTATAAAGTCCACTTGGTCTTTTGAAATTAATCCTGGCTTTCCTTTGATACGCACTTCTACGTTATCAACCAAAATCTTTCCGTTTTCATCTGTAGCTGTAGCTGCGTGAGCTATTTTATAAAGCTCTTCTTCCAAAGCATTCATGTAAACAATTTCATCAGTCACCTTTCCATTTTTTACTTTTGCGTATGGAGTCTCGATCATTCCAAACTCATTGATACGCGCATAAAGTCCAAGTCTCAAGATAAGACCGATGTTTGGACCTTCGGGAGTATGGATAGGACAAAGTCTACCGTAATGAGATGTGTGCACGTCACGCACTTCAAATCCTGCGCGAGATCTATTGAGACCTCCAGGACCGAGAGCAGAAAGTGTTCGCAAATGCTCTAGCTCTTCTAGTGCATTTGTCTGTTGCATAAACTGTGACAACTGATTTGTTGTAAAGAATTCTTTAATACGAGCTTGTAGTGGCTTTGGACTGATAAATTGTACAGGCAAAGTAACATCAGTATCTACTGTAGACATTCTGTTTTGGATATTTCGCTTTATCTGCGCCATACCCATTCTGATTTTTTGCTGGAAAAGCTCACCAACATATCTCACGCGTCGTGATCCTAGGTGATCAATATCATCCTCATGTGCACCCTCTGTATTATTTAGAGTCACAATGTTTGAGATGATAGTGTTCATATCATCTAGATTGATTGTCTTTTTTGATAGACTTTTTTCATCAAGACCTTTTTCAAATCTTTGGTTAAATCTAAATCGTCCAACTCTTGATAGATCGTATCTTTCTTCACTAAATATAGAGTGAACAAACTCTTTTGCATTTTCTACAGCAGCTAGATCACCGTCTCTTAGCTTTTTATAAATTTCTACATAAGCTTCATCTAGAGTCTTTGCATGATCTTTTGCAAGAGACTTTTCTAGGTATGATTTTGCCAACTCATTGTCTTTGCACAAAGCCAAAATATCTTTGTCTGTATGAGCACCAAGCACTCTAAGTAGAGATGTTACTGGGAATTTTCGTTTTTTATCTACACGAACATAAATAACTCCGTCTGCATCAGTTTCAATCTCAATCCATGCACCACGAGATGGAATGATTTTTGCACCAAAGAGAGTTCGTCCTTTTATTTCTTGAGAAGTAAAGAAAACTCCAAAAGATCGAGCAAGCTGAGGCACGATAACACGCTCAATACCACTTATGATGAAGGTTCCGTGAGCTGTCATGAGTGGAAAATCCGCTAGGAAAATTTCCTGCTCTTTTGCAGTCTTTAAAATGTTATTTGTTAGACGTACTTTTACTTTAAGAGGAGCTTCATAAGACATTTTATTGTCCTTTGCATAAAACTCATCGTATTTTGGAGCACTTAGCTCAAAACCAGTAAAATCTAACTGAAATTTTTTCTCAGAATAATCTTTTATTGAAGAAAACTCATCAAAAATTTCTTTTAGACCCTTTTCAATCAGCCAATTAAAAGAAGTCATCTGAGACTCCACCAAATTTGGCATTGGTGCAAGTGGCTTCTTAAATCTGCTGAAATACTTTTTCTCTCGTGTCGCTTTCGAATCAGTATGCATGTGTGGTGACATATCTTTTTATTAAAAAATTACTAACAAAAACACAAAAACCACCTTTTTAGAGGTGTTCTAATAATTTGGCTGATAATTTAATTATTGTATGCTGGCAAGATTTGCTAAATACAATTTTGCTAATGTATTGCTAACCGTAACTCAATCTTTGCAATTGCGAAAAGTATAGACTATAGGCCGTTTTTTGTCAAATAGTGACCTACTTCACAACATTAACCGTACGAATGTCATATCCAACCACAAAAGACCTTCCGTCTTCCCCGTTTTTATAAGCAGTTATTTTTATAGTATGCGTATCTGGCTGATTTTGTTTGGGAAACTTAAATTTATATGTACCATTGGCTGGCATCTTTTCTTTAAATAAAGTTGATTGGCCAGGATCCACAGCTGACACCAATCCAATGCAGTAAGGCCATTGTGCACAAAAATTAAAACCCCCAACCCAACTATCGTATCCATCAATAGCAACATTTACATAATCAACATCAGCAGAACCCGTCGTCTCCCATTTTATGTTCATGTTTTTTGTTTTTCCCGTTTTCCAGGTCTCTCCTTCTACTGGTGAAATAATTTTTATTGGTGAAGTTTCGGTGTAGAAAATTGGTCTATCGCCCATATCACAGTTTGAACCCTGACAAACTTTAACAAAATACTTTTGCTCTTTTTTTACTTCTGGATTTTCTTCCGATTTAAAAATAAAATAACCTTGGGTCAGACCACCTGAAGCTCTAACCGTTAAATCCTTTCCTATTTTGTATGTCTCATTTCCAGACTCACTTATAAGGTAAACATTTACTTTTTTGTCTGTACGACCACCTCTCCAGAGAATCGCCTGATCAACATCTTTAACCCAAACTTCATAATCATTACCCGAAACAATTATTTGATTATCGATTGTTACTGGCATTGTTTGATTGAGATTCATTCGTGTATTTCGACCAACGATACCAATTTCTTTTTCATTTTCAGGTAAATGTTTATTTACTTCATATTTATTCTGATAATTCTCTAATGCGGCTTTAGTGGCCATACCGAAATAACCCTTAGAAACACCAGCTGGCATTTTCAAAAAACCATCGCCCTCAAGACGTGTTTGTAAAGCAACAACTTCTGGACCGGTACTGCCCAGGGTAAGATCATTTTTAAAAGTGTTTGATAACATAAACATCTTTACTTTGTCCTGCAAAGAAGCAATGATTGACTGCTTAATTTCTGGACTCATTGATGAATCAGCTTGAACCGTCCTAATAGCCTCCTGAGTCTGAGCTAGATTCATGATGATCTCAGCTTTTGCCACTGAGATAAAACCCATAAAAAGAAAAGTTCCCAGAAACACCGGTATTAAAAGTTTTTTCATTAAAATATTGTTATTTATTGATATCACGCTTATTGAGACGTGCTCAATAACTTCATATTACAGCCTATTTTTTCTACCCTCTCGCCACTCGTCGATTTTTGCATGATTACCGGAAAGGAGAATTTTGGGCACACGATAATTTTTCTTTTTGAAAGACACAACTTCTGGACGTGTATACACATCTGGACTAGCTACACGTGATTCTTCTAATGAGTCGATAGAGCCGAGCACGCCTTTCACCTGTCGAGCAATACAGTCAATCATGAGCATCGCCGGCAACTCTCCGCCCGTGAGCACAAACGGTCCGACAGAAACATCTTCCATTTTAAACATCTTTTTCACTCGGGCATCGATACCTTCATAACGACCAGAGACTATTATGATGTCTTTGTATTTTTTTGCTGTCGTTTTTGCATATTCATTTGTAAATTGCTTTCCGCTTGGAGAAAGGAAAATTATTTTTGCCGGTTTTTTGCCTTTCGCTTTAGCTATAGCTTTTGCAACGGGCAAAGCTTGTATCACCATACCAGGGCCACCGCCGTACGGCTTTTGATCCACACGTTTCCATTTGTCGTCACTAAAGTCGCGAGGATTGTAAAATTTAATGCGAATTTTTTTGTCTTCTATTGCACGTTTAATAATAGACTCGCCTAGATACGAGCTGAAAGCGTCTGGAAACAACGTAATGATGTGAAAATTCATGCGGTGATTAAACCACAAAATTCAAGAAAAAACAAGTATAAAAACAAAAAGAGTGTCTCGAAAAGCACGCGTCAATCCCTGCTGGGATTGCTGCTCCGCTCGGCGCCGTCGCGCCTGCGCGAGTCTTTTCTCAACACCCTTTTTGTTTTTATCCACTTTTACTTAAATCTTCAAATCCTCCATCGCCTCATCCACAGTCTTTGAAGCCTTCATTTCTGTTCTCATTCCCCCTTCTGGCTCATTGATCTTTAGATTTACTCTAGCGTTATTTTTCATTCCCACTACTCGCAATAGTGTGCGGATAGCCTTTGCTGTGTTTCCCTCTCGTCCGATTATCTTTCCCATATCTGCAGGATTTACATCTAGATTCATTAAAACACCCATTTCATCTACTGTTCTCTTGATTTTCACATCGTTTGGATTGTCTACCAAAGCCTTTACTACATATTCTAAAAACTGTGCGTCTTGTTCTTGCATAAAATTTTCTAAAGGTACTAACTAATAAGAATTCTTGCGTGCAGTGTGCGACTTTTATACTGCTAGTATAATTTTATAATACGCAAATATAGAGTCAACGGATAAGTTACAACAAAATAAAAACAGCCTCTTCACTAGAGACTGTTTTTATTTTTTGTTTAAGCTTGTGTAGATTCTGGTGCTGGAGTTTCAGTTGGCGCTTCAGGAGCAGGTGCTACTTCTGCTACAGGTGCTTCGGCTGGAGCCGCTGGTGCTACCGGAGCTGCAGGAGTTTCACCCCCTTCTTTTGCAATAGGTTTCTTTTTTGGAAGAACGTTTATTTTCTTTCCTTCGATTACCTTTTTTGACACCAAAAGATTGTGAACTGTACCAGAAAGCTGTGCGCCCTTAGAAATCCAGTGCTTAATGCGATCATTTTTAAACTCTGCTTTTTCACCTCGACGAGAATCATATGCACCCAAAGTTTCTAGAGTCTTTCCACTCTTTGGACTATTTTTTGAGTCAGACAAAACGAGCCGAAAAGTCGGTTCGTGCTTTCTTCCTACTCTCTGTAATCTGATTTTTAACATGGCGGTTATCTTAACAGAAAGGCTGTATTTGGTCAAACCCAATATTTCCGTTTTATGCCCAATCTGCTATAGTTCTATAAATGAATAACAAAGTTTCCGGACACATAAAGATCACTTCAAAAGCCATAGGATACCTGCCGGTAGAAGGAGTAGAAGAAGACATCGAGATACAAACACATCTCCTAAAAACAGCCTTAAACGACGACGAAGTAGAAGTCGAGCTTCTTCCCCCTGTAAAAGGCGTACGTCAACAAGGTCAAGTAGTAAAAATAATAAAGCGCAACAAAATGTCCTTTGTCGGAGTAGCTGATAAAGACGAAAAGGGGCTATACCTAATAGCCGACGATAAAAGATTGTACAAAGACATTCTCATTGATCCAACAAAAACAAACGGCGCACAGCATGGAGACAAAATATTTGTACGAATCGCAGAATGGAAAGATGTAAAAAGTAGCCCTGTCGGCGAAGTACTACGTGTGCTAGGAAAGAAAGGTGTGCATGATGTAGAGATGCAATCTATCGTTTTAGAAAAAGGTTTTGATACTGATTTTCCACCAGAAGTAGAAGAAGAAGCAAAAAGAGCATCAGAAATTGCCCGCGCAAACTTTGCAGAAGAAGTTAAAAAGAGAAAAGATTTTCGTGATACAGCGACTTTCACCATTGATCCTGTAGATGCAAAAGATTTTGATGATGCAATCTCTTTTAAAGAATTACCAAACGGTGATTATGAAATAGGAGTGCATATAGCTGACGTATCTCACTTTGTCACCGAAGGAAGTGTTTTAGACAAAGAAGCTCGCAAAAGAGGTTTTTCAGTATATTTGGTAGACAGGACAATACCGATGCTCCCAGAAATTCTCTCAAACGATATGTGTAGTCTAAATCCTCACGAAGACAAATTTGCTTTCTCTTCTGTCTTTGTAATGACAAAAGACGCAAAAATAAAAGAAAGATGGTTTGGAAAAACAATAATAAACTCCAATAAAAGATTTGCATATGAAAATGCTCAGGAAACCATAAACAGTGGTGGAAGTATGGAGTGGTGGAAAGAGTTGGACACACTCAACAAGATTGCAAAAATAATGCAAGAAGAGAGAAAACAAAATGGAGCAATCGATTTTGAAACAGAAGAAGTGCGATTTGAGCTAGATGAAAAGGGTGTTCCTATACGCGTATACAAAAAGGCACGCCTCGATACGCACAAGCTCGTAGAAGAGTATATGCTCCTTGCAAACCGCGAAGTGGCGCAGGTTGTTTTTGAGGTAAATGAAAAAAGTAAAAAAGGTGAAGCTTTTGTTTATCGAATTCACCCAGAACCAAACTCAGAAAAAATCGCTAATCTAGCAATCTTTTTAAAGGCACTTGGTTTTGAACTTAAACAAAAAGACGGAAATGTTTCAGCAAAAGATATAAGCGCTATGCTAAAAAAAGTAGAGGGTTCATCATCTGAATCCCTAATAAAAACAGCAACTCTACGATCAATGGCAAAAGCTATTTACTCTACTCGCAACATTGGTCACTTTGGTCTAGGCTTTGAATACTATACACATTTCACTTCCCCTATTCGTAGATATCCAGATCTAATAGTGCACAGATTGCTTCAGAGACAACTGACAAAAGGAAAAGTTGAGCAAAACGAATTTGAGAAATATGAAAAAATTTCTATGGAAGCATCAGAGCAAGAAATTTCTGCTGCAGAAGCAGAGAGAGCTTCTATAAAATACAAACAAGTAGAGTACATGAGTAGTCGAATCGGACAAGAGTTTGAAGGTACTATTTCTGGTATTAGTGAATGGGGTATTTATATTGAAGAGACAGAAACAAAATGTGAAGGAATGGCAAAGATTCGTGATATGAAAGACGATACATACGAACTCGATGAAAAAAATTACTCACTAATAGGAACAAAAACTGGTAAAAAATACTCTCTCGGAGATAAGGTGAAATTTAAGGTAACAAATGCAGATTTAGATAGAAAGACTCTTGATTTTATTTTGATTTAAAAAGAAAGAGCCTCCGCAAAAAAACTTCGCGGAGGCTCAAGTGTTCAAGAAGGACAAGCCCTCAAGGGATCAAGAATCACTGCTTCCTGGCAGCCGACAAGCCGATGCTGAAATCGCGGTCGCCGCCGCACCAGCCGTAGACGACGAGACCCCCGGCATCGAAGCCGCGGACGCTGACGCGGTCACCGTCCGAGTCGAGATCGACGCAACGAACGTAGATCTTCTCGAACAGACGCTCTCCAGTAGCGAGGAGGTGGCCGACCATGGTGTAAACCACGATCCGAGCAGTCGGAGTTTCCTCGTCTTTCGAGAGGAGTGCCTGTTGATCGTTCCACATCTTCGAGGTCGAGTTGGCGATCGGTTCCTTGCGGACCAACTGCCAGCCGACTTCGCCCTTGTCCTTGGCGAAGGCCTGCTTGTCATACCAGTCCTGTGAGTAAAACAGGGTCCGGTCGGACTGCTTTCGGGCGTGTCCACGGATGTCGAGGATCGACAGCGGAAAGACGGCGACGAGAACGTGCGTGTCCTTGCATGACTTCAGCACTTCCTCGCTCCACGGAACTTCAGCCAAGCAAGCGAGCTGTTGCTTCGTGGGATTAACCCCGAAGTGTTTGATCGCCTCCTCGATACCGAAGAAGTTCTTGCCCATGATCTCGCGGGCGAGCTTCTGTGACGTTGACGGCTCGTAACCGCCATTGACCATGAGTCGTGCGATGTTCGCCACGAACGCAGGGTCGGTGTTGATGCGGGCTGCGACCTCTTCGGCGTTGTCGCCGATCGCTCCCCACAGACGTTGATTGGCGGCATTGATGTCGCCAGCGGGGACTTGAGTCCATGCTTTCATGATGTGCTCCTTTTTCTGTTAGCCTTTTTGAAATTATCTCGAAGGCGACTGGATTTGAGCATACGATCTCAAATGATGATTCTTTCACAAAGAACCCTTAAATAGTAAACAACACTCACAAAAATTTGTCAATAGATTATTTTGCCACCGCCACAGCCTCTTCAAACTCAATAGAAAGTAACTTTGATACACCTCCAGATGTCATTGTCACTCCATACAATATTCCTGCTCGAGACATAGTCTCACGATTGTGTGTAATTAAAATAAGTTGAGAATACTTTGAAAGATTTTCTATCATATCTCCATACTTTTTTGAATTTGCTTCATCCAAAGCGGCATCTGTTTCATCCAAAATAATAAATGGAGGAGGATTTACCTGAGAAACAGCAAAAAGTAGAGCAATAGATGTAAGTGCTCTCTCGCCTCCAGAAAGCATCACGAGGCCTTTTATTTTTTTGCGAGGTAAACTTACGCTTATATCCAAACCTTCCTCTCCATCCTCTTCTTCTGGTATTTGATTTTCATCCATCTCCAATACACTAAAAATATCAGCGTCGTTTTCTGCGCGTTTTTTCTTTTTTTCTTTCACCACAACAAGCTCTGCGTTGCCACCACCAAACATCAAAGAAAAGAATTCCTGAAATTGAACGTTTATTTTTTCTACTCCATTTTTAAACTCTGTTGTAAGTTTTTCATCGAGTTCTACAATAAGCGCCTTGAGTGAAATCGCAGATTTTTGCAAATCCTCCAACTCTCTTTCCAAAAAAGTATCACGCTCACTTACCTCTCTATACTCCTTCATTATTTCATCGCTCGATCCACCGCCAGCGTCTTCTATGCGAATCTTTATTTTTTCAATAGCGCGACGTCGATCCTCTTGGGCGCTCCTTGGCTCATCTTTTCCGTACATATCTATAGATACGGGTGGAAGTGTAAAAGAAGAAAAGTCGAGGACAGCTCTACCTATCAAGACACCGGCCTCACCGAGCTCTCTTCTAAAATCATCCTCTTCTAGTCGCAATTTTTCCAGAGAACCTTTAATGATGTTCATTTTTGAAATGATCTCATTTTGCTTATTCATCAAAGCAAACATTTGCCTTTCAGCCTCTCTGTTTGTGTCTTTTTCTTTTTCTATTTCTGCACGAAGTAAACTGTATTTATCCTGCAGATCCTTTTCTTCTTTTTCAAAATCAGAAGCTTGTTTTTCTAAATCTTTTTTCTGTGCACGAAGTGAAGCAATGTGCTCCTCTGATTCTTTTACGAGAGAATCATTTACTTGTGTCCTGTTTTTTGAAATAAAACTAACAACTATTTCTTTTATGTTTTGGAAAAGTTTCTTTATTTGATTTAAATCATTTAGGGTTTCTGCGCTTTCAACATTTTTTACGACTTCATTAGCAAAACCTTCTACGTCTTTCAAGCTAACCATTTTACCCTCTTCAGAATGAGCGATCTCTTTTTGCTTTTTGATTATTCTTTCCTCTGAAGATATCTCTCCTTCTATTCTGCCCAAGTCTCTAAACAAAGCGTCTTTTGCATTTCTGACTTTTCTGATGTTTTCCTCAATACCAATAACCTCCAAACTTTTTTTATCCTTTCCGGTAGAGTCTTCGAGGGTTTTTTTCGCGCGCGCCAAGTCCGCCTCGAGCGCTTCGAGCTCGCTCTGTAGTGGCGCGCGCTCCTTCTCATTTTGTTCTTTCGCTCTTTTTATATAATCGTCTTCTCTTTTGAAATATTCCAAATAAAGAGTCTTTAGCTCCTCTTTCATCTGCATAGTTTTTTCAACCTTCTCTACCTGCTTTTTCAAAAATCTCAGATGCGGAGCGACCTCTTTTCTCAAAGATTCTACAGATTTAATATTTTCTTCTGTCTTCTCTAATTTTCTCTCGCTTTCTTGTCTTTTGTATTGATATATCTTTAATCCGAGAGCATCTTCTATCATTGAACGCCTCTCTCGCAAATTTGCATTCAAAATTTTATCCGCCTCACCCTGAGAAATAATATGGTGCCCAGATGAGCCAATGTGCGCACCAGCAAGGAGCTCGATAATATCTTTGAGCCTCACCTGACTACCGTTTATAAAATATTCGTTTACACCATCACGATGAACGACGCGCTCTATAGAAACCTCATCAAAATCAATATTCAAAAATCTACGCGCATTATCAAAAACAACTTTTACAGAAGCGCGATTTGATCGACCAACCTCTGTACTTCCATTAAAAATCAAATCTTCACCTTTTTTTCCACGCAAAGATTTTATAGATTGTTCACCAAGAACAAATCTAAAAGCTTCAGCAATATTTGATTTACCAGAACCGTTGGGTCCAACAATAGCAGAAATAGGTGTAGTAAATTCCAAATTGCTCTTTTTAGCAAAAGATTTAAAACCTGAAATTTCCAGACCTTTTAGATACATGTATTTCTAAGATTAGCATTATTTGAATGCGTATAAAATACTTGACTTATATATAAATCTATTATAAAAATAGTTTAGGAAGAGCATTGTGCTCTAAAAACAAGTACACAACACCAACTCATCAGGAGAAGCATATGCACAAGGAACAAATCGTCATCGTGAGTGCAGGCACACTGATGACTGCAATCGTGGTACTCATCACCTTTTTTGTGCAGAAAAGGGAAAAGCGGGCAAAGGTCACAGATGACCAGCCCCCGAATCTTCCGGACCACAAGCATGATCGAGACATAGAGGCGGTCGTGCGTCTCTTTGAGACCGCGACAAGAGACTCTGTGATCGTCGAACCACGAAGAGATGCTCCGTTTCCCACCAACTGGTGCTTCGTCAGATCAGAAAGAAATGGCATCATCGTGAAAAGGCACGTCAACGGCAAGTATGCCGGAACAGAGGAGTTCATTGACTGGGTGGACGTGATCAGAAGGGGCATGATTCCCAGCGATCTCCATTTCTCCAGAGAAGGCGAAGAAGATCGCATGACCTAGACAGCAAAAAACAACCTGAACCCTGCGTGCTACCAAGCGCGCAGGGTTTTAAAATATTACCATCCCCTCTTTTCAAGACCTTTTCGAGCAGCTTCTTGCTCAGCATCTTGTTTTGATTCCCCCTCTCCAGAAGCGACAAGCTCTTTTCCTAAATAGACACCGACCATAAATCTCTTATCATGATCTGGTCCGGTTTCTTTTATTGTTTTATACGCGGGAGTAACACTTTCCATTTCTTGTGCTTTTTCTTGAAATAAACTTTTTGAATCTATCCAACTTCCCTTTAAAATAATTCCATCAATAAGTGGAGAAATGTTTTTATAAATAAATTCTTTTGCAATTTCATATCCTTGATCTAAATAAATAGCACCGATGATGGCCTCTAGTGTGTTAGCCAAAATATATTGTCGAGCACGGCCAGTATCTTTCATTTCGCCTTTTGATAAAAGCAAAAAATCATTTATATCTAAAGCAGTTGCTACCTCCGCACAAGTCGTAGCATTTACTAGCGCAGAGCGGTAGCTCGTCATTTGACCCTCATTTTTGTCAGGATATTGTTTGTATAAATAATCAGTGATCACTAGCTCTAGCACAGCGTCTCCAAGAAACTCGAGTCGCTCATTGTGCTCTAATCCTGATTCTTTGTTTTCATTTATATATGAACGATGAACAAAAGCCTGTTTTAGCAGGTTTTTATCGTTAAATTTTACTCCAGCTTTTTCTTCAAATTTTGAGAAGTCTATAGCCATATTTACGTATCAAAGCATTATTTTGCCTTTTCTAGGAGGATGTTTATTGCCTTGGTTACAATCGGCAGAATATCATTATAAAAATTAAGGTCAAGGATATCAGCGAGTTTAAACCAACGCACGTCATCTAGTCCACCACTTTCTTTTAGTTTGATATCTTCGTATTTTGATTCAGCCAAATAATAATGTACCTGCTTTTTTATCTTTCCCTTTTCTGGATCAAAAGCAATATAGCCATTATGTCCCAGCTCCTGTCCTACTTTTATTTTTAAACCAAGCTCATCTTTTATTACCCTCTTTATACCAGCATCGTCTTCTTCACCCTCTTCAAGATGCCCCTTTGATAGAGTCCAATGACCGAACACATCGTGTACCAATGCTAGATAAATATCTTCGCCATCTTTTGCATATACCACAGCGCCACCGAGTTTTTCTATCGGAGCCTGATCATCTGGAATATCTGGATGTCGCTTGCGCTTTGATGTCTCTTCTTTACCAGGCTCACCCATTTCTTTGTAGACAGCACCAAGTACTCCGTTTACAAATTTACCACTAGTCTCGCCACCAAATGTTTTTGCTAGCTCTATCGCTTCGTTTATTGCCACCTTTGGAGGCACTTCCTTTCTGTCTGAAAAAAGTAACTCGTATAGGCCGATGCGCAAAATATTTCGGTCGATAATAGAGATCTTGTCTATCGGCCAATCAGGTGCTGCTTTTTCAATGATCACATCTAGGTCTTTTCTTTTATCAACGACATTTTTCATCAAATTTTCCATAAAAGAAAAATCGCCCATGCCAGGAGCGAATTCCTTGGCATTACGAGAAAAGATTTCCATAGCTTCTTTATCGCTCTTTTTATTGAAGTCCCATTCAAAGAGTGATTGTGTGACTATTGATCTCGATAGATGCCTATTTGCCATTATTTTTTTGTTTTAAGAACTTTCTTCGCCCCGCACCGCACTCGCCCATTTATTTTTTTTCTTTCTTTTTTGCTGTTTTAGTAACTTTTGCAAGTCTGTCTATCACTGTCCGTCCCTTGTATGAACCACAGTTGATACAAGCTCGGTGTCCCATAGTAGGAGTACCGCACTTTGCGCATTTTGAAAGAGACTTCATCTTTAGCGCATGATGAGATCGGCGATTGCCCGTATGGGATCGTGTGCTTCGCATTCTTACAACCATATGAAAAAGATTATATACAATTATAGAAAAAAGGCAACGGTATTGATACGCGCCCATTTAGACTTGCTTAAATGCGTTTTGTATGTCATTATTTTGGACAGAAATAAATATGAAGTGGCCAGTCGTGTGACTAGCTACTATCCTGACTGTTCGTTGAGACAATCACTTCACACCGTGCAAGCACGGTAGAAAGGCAAAGACAATGATGACGCAAGAAGAAGCTGGGCAAGTGGAGGCACGAGCACTACTGGGAGAAATGAGCCCCAAGTTCAGCCGGGCGATCGAGTCTGCACTTCGTTGCTACGGAGAAGAGAAGGTTCTGGGTCTCAAAAGGGTGGCCGGTATCCACCGAGCCCTGTTCATGAGAGGCAAGCATCAGGTCTGGATGGATAAGACGGCAAAGCACCTACGCCATCCAGAAGCGCGTGAGATCATGCAACGGTACATTGACCGAACAGGACACACAAAAAGCATTGATCATCTCCTTGGCTATTGGAATATATCTGGTGGCAACGGCATCTTCGATCGCCACTATGCAGCACTCATCGATGGATACAGTCGACGAGTCGATGACATGTTCTCGCACAAGCCAAGTTGCTGTGGATCGAGGATTGGCCTGCTCAGCCTTGCGTTCTTTGCCAAAATGGAGCAAATCCTAGACACTCTGGTGTTTCCACAGTTGATCGAAGACTTCTCGCCCAACTGTGGTGCTGAAGATGACACGCTTGGGGTGCCGTACATCGAGCTCATCAAAGCGGTCGGCTTTGAGCTCGGGGAGGGGTACACGCCGGCACCAAGTAGCACAGTCAAGGTGGGCCGGGACAATGCCGTACAGCTCATATCCGTGGTCTGCGGACTACGTGATGATGCTCCAACGCCTTTGGGCTATGAGCCGCACCCAGATCTGACCCTGGCTATCGCCAAGTGAGTAGTGATCGGTCGGGTGTGAGTGGGGTAAGCTCTAAGGGGCCGCGTCATGCGACGCGGCCCCTTTTTCTTTTTTTTATTTTATATTCTTCAAAAAACTTCTGCGGTGAATCTTGGACAACCCATGTTTTCTAATCTGCTTCATATGATCTGCTGTACCATATCCTTTATGCTCTTCAAAACCGTATTTTTTATACTGCTGTGCAAGTCTTTCCATTTTTGTATCGCGGTGAATTTTTGCAAAAATAGAAGCTAGTGCTATTACCGGCTCTTTTTCGTCCCCTTTTATAATCGTCTTTTGAAAAAAATATTCCCAAGGAGCCTTTAGTCCTCCATCGAGAAGTACCATGCATTCATCGGGACGCACACCGATGCGTGACAAGGATTGTTTTATCGCACGCGCTATCGCTCGACTAATGCCAATACGATCTATAGTAAATGGACCGACAGAAGATACTACACACACCAGATTACCGTTTTCTTGAAATTCTTTTACTTTTTCTTTCCACTCTCGCCTCTTTTGCGCAGACAGTTTTTTAGAATCTTTTATACCTTTCAAAAAACTCATGTCAAAATCCACAGAAACACACACTGCACCCACCGTCACTGGTCCAGCAACAGGTCCACGCCCCACCTCATCCACTCCGACAATATATCGATACTTACTCTTCATTTTGTTATAATTCTATCACAATAGATTATGAGCAAATTTATACACCTTCACACACATAGCCACTATAGTTTGCTCAACGCTCTACCTAAAATAGACGAGCTTGTAGAAGTAGCAAAAGAAGCAGGCATGACGGCGCTAGCCCTCACCGACAATTGCAATCTTTACGGTGCGATTGAGTTTTATAAAGAATGTAAAAAAGCAGGCATCAAACCCATCATCGGCATAGATGCATATTTAGCTGTGCGTACTCGGCATGATAAACAAAGTGGTATCGACAATTCTCGCTTTCGACTCATTCTATTAGCAAAAAATGAAACTGGTTATAAAAATCTTATAAAGCTCGTCACCTCAGCTCACCTAGAAGGCTTTTATTACAAACCACGCGTAGACAAAGAGCTTCTTGAACTACATCGTGAAGGACTGGTGTGTATTTCTCCTTCTTTTTCTGGAGACATAGCTATGGCTGTAAAAAATCGTAACCTAGATCAGGCTCGCGAACTTATTTCTTGGTATAAAAAAATATACGATGCAGAAAATTTTTTTATAGAAATCAGTCATCATCCAGAAATTCCAAATCATCAAGAAAAAATGGACGCACTCGTCTCTCTGGCCCGCGAAACCAACACACAAATAGTTGCTGCCCACGACGTTTATTATCTCAGTGAAAAAGATCGGCTCGCACGCAAGACTCTCATGTCTATACAGACCAACAGTGATTGGAGTGATCGCGCTCTCGAGGATTCAGAAGAAGATTTTTCTTTTATTGATGAAAAAAAAGCGCTGAAATATTTTAAAAATTTGCCGGACGCAATAGAAAATACACAGAAAGTAGCCGATATGTGCAATCTGGGGCTTGAGCTAGGTAAATGGGTGTTTCCAAAATTTATAGTAGAAAGTGGTCTGTCATATGATGATGAGCTACGACGCATTGCATATGAGGGTTTTGCTATACGAAAAATGGAAAAAAGTCCCGAAGCCATCGACCGACTTGAATATGAGCTTAAAGTAATACGTGACAAAGGATATGCTCCTTACTTTCTCGTGGTGGGAGACTTACTTCGCTTTGCTCATGAAAACAAAATACTCACAACAATCAGAGGATCTGTGGCGGGCTCGCTTACTACGTACCTCGCCCGCATCACAAACGTAGATCCACTTGCCTACAAACTCCCCTTTGAACGCTTCCTCAATCCTGAGCGTCCATCCGCGCCCGATATCGACATGGACTATGCTGACAACCGTCGCGACGAAGTAATAGAATACGCAAAACAAAAATACGGTGCCGACAAAGTAGCTCAAATCGGTACGTTCGGTACGATGGCGGCTCGCGGATCTGTGCGTGACGTCACCCGCGCTCTCGGCCTCGGATACGGCCTCGGTGATCGCATAGCCAAACTCATTCCTATGGGCGCACAGGGTTTTCCTATGACCATAGACCGAGCACTCAAAGAAGTACCCGAACTAAAAAAAATGTACAAAGAAGAAAAAGAGGTGACACAGATCATAGACATGGCAAAAAAGATTGAGGGAGCAGCCCGACACATTTCTGTGCACGCTGCTGGTGTTGTGATTTCTCCAGATCCACTTATTGATTTTGTGCCACTGCAATACGATACAAAAGGAGAAAACAAAATCATCACCCAGTACGACATGCATGCGGTAGAAGATGCCGGTCTACTCAAATTTGACTTTCTTGGGATAAAAAATCTTTCTATTCTTGCCGACGCTGTATCTATAGTAAAAAAAATAGACGGAATAGAAATTGATATTGAAAATATACCGATAGATGACAAAAAAACTTTTGAAATGCTTGCGCGTGGTGAGACGACTGGTCTCTTTCAACTCAACGGCACAGGCATGACTCGTTTTCTAAAAGAACTCAAACCTTCTTCTATTTTTGATATCAATGCGATGGTGGCACTCTACCGTCCAGGTCCGATGGAATCCATTCCTCAATACATAGAACGCAAGCACAATCCACAACTCGTCACTTTTCTAGATCCGCGACTAAAAGATATTTTGAGTCAATCATATGGAGTCATCACATACCAAGACGACGTCATGCTCACGGCGATACATCTGGGCGGATACTCTTGGCTAGAAGCAGACAAACTCCGAAAAGCTATGGGTAAAAAAATCCCAGCAGAAATGGAGGCACAAAAAGGCAAGCTTCTCGAAGGTCTAGTAAAAAACGGTCTTTCAAAAGAAAAGGCAGATCAACTCTGGAAACTCATTGAGCCTTTTGCTGCGTATGGATTCAACAAAGCTCACGCTGCCAGCTATGGCAAGGTGGCATATCAAACTGCATATATGAAAGCCAATTTCCCTGCTATCTACATGACAGCTGTGCTTACGGCAGATTCTGGAGATGTAGAAAAAATAGCCGAAATCATTGCAGAGTGTAAACGTATGAACATACCTGTGCTCGCACCAAATATAAACGAAAGTTTTGAAGGATTTACTACGGTGAGCAACAGGGGTGGTGTGGGAAAAGGCATTACAGAAGGTGGCGACAAAATTCGTTTTGGACTTACAACAATAAAAAATTTTGGTGAAGGTATCGCTACTTCCATTATCGACGAGAGAAAACGTGGAGGAAAATTTAAATCCCTTGCAGATTTTCTCGACAGAATAAAAGATAAAAATTTAAATAAAAAATCTCTTGAAGCTCTTATAAAAGCCGGAGCGATGGATGAATTTGGAGAAAGAGGCCTAATGCTATCAAACCTTGAAAATCTTTTAACTTACAACAAAGAAAAAAATAAAAATGGTGACAATCAAAGTTCACTTTTTGGTCTCATGACAGATACATCTACTGTGCCGACATTACGACTTGAGCCAGCGTCTCCAGCCACATCAGCCGAAAAACTCACCTGGGAAAAAGAATTACTCGGTTTGTATATTTCTGGTCACCCACTCGATAAATTTGCAGAAAAACTTTCCGGCAAAGACTCAAGTATAAAAAAAATATGTGAGGAAGCGAAAGAAGGAATGCCTGTAGTCTTTGGTGGTATCGTCGAAGAAGCAAAAAACATCGTCACTAAAAAGGGTGACTCAATGCTTTTCCTAAAAATCAGCGATCTCACTGGTAGCATAGAATGCGTGGTCTTTCCGCGCGTGCTTCAGGAGTTTAAAGATTTCTTTGTACCAGAAAAATGTATTGCGATAAAAGGAAAAATATCTATGCGTAATGGCACAGTGAGCGTGATAGCAGAGAAAGCAAAGGCTCTATAAAAAAGAAAACTGCGCACTGACTTTCGTCTTTGCGCAGCTTTTGGGTGGAGTTATGGTACCCACCTCGCTACCTTACATCCAACTCATGAGTGGAGCCCTCAAACCACGGTGACCAGACTTGCCTGCGACGACCGACTCTTGATCCGATACAGAAGGATCAGGAGAAGACCGGTACAGACAGTGGCTCTGGTGGCATACAAGATCGCAAGAGCGTCGAGTCTCGCGCACGCTGGGACAAGTCCCAGCATACTAGAGGCGAAAATGCACCACCACAAGAAGAAGGACTCCGAAGTGCTCGTCGCACGCCACACCTTGTCGGCCGTGACGCAATAACCAATGATCATGAGTACTTGGGTAAGGATGTTTGGCACAAGGCCGCTATATCCCAAACCCCAAACCATCACGACCCACACGAGAGCGATCAAGCTGGCGCATGTCAGACTTCCCTTCTGGAAGCGCGAGAACGCCAACTTGTTACCACTTCGAATGTGCATCGCCAGCGCTCCGAGAAACACAATGAGCGCACCCACCATTGCCGATGCGTTTGCTGCGTTGGACACCAGGTTTCGTTCCTTGGTGGTCCAGTACGTGACAAACGACAACGTCAAAGTGGTGGAGAAGATGATCCAGCTCGCGAGAGTTGGTCTGACCTTCTTTGGATAACGAATCGCCACATACACCTGCCACACCGAACCAATGACCATGAGAACCGCCGAGGACATGGCAAAGATTTGTTGAAGAGTCATGTGACCCCCCTTTCTGTTGAGTTGAAGTTGGGAATGAGCTTTCCGTGACTGTGTTTACCATATAATAATAGCATACTATATACAAAAAGTCAATACACAAACTTTCCAAAAATCCCTTTGAAAATAGCCTTAAAATTGCTATTATTTCATCTATGAACAACTTAGAACATAAACGGCACTCACTCGCCCACCTGCTTGCCTCAGCGGTATTGAAACTTTATCCAGATGCAAAAAACGCTATCGGTCCAGCGGTAGACAACGGTTTTTATTATGATTTTGAATTTTCCTCCCCTGTTTCAGAAAAAGATTTCCCTCGTATTGAGAAAGAAATGAAAAAAGCTCTCAAGAGCTGGAAAAATTTTGAATCACAAGAAGTCAGCGCGGACGAGGCGCGGGCAAAATTTGCAAATAATCCATACAAACTCGAGCTCATAGACGAGATCGTAGAAAAAGGAGAAAAAATAACTCTCTACACTTCCGGTGACTTTACCGACCTTTGCCGTGGTGGACACACAGAAAATCCAGCAAAAGAAATCGCCGAGGGATCTTTTGCTCTAGATCGTGTAGCAGGTGCGTACTGGCGCGGTGATGAAAAAAACAAAATGCTTACACGCATTTACGGACTAGCTTTTGATACAAAAGAAGAGCTAGAAGCATATGTAGCTCAGCGCGAAGAAGCAGAAAAACGCGATCACAGAAAGCTTGGGAAAGAGCTTGGTCTTTTTGTGTTTTCAGATGTGGTGGGTAAGGGCCTGCCTCTTTGGACAGAAAAGGGCGCGACTATTCGCCGTGAGCTAGAAAGATTTATTACTGATGAAGAAATAAAGAGGAACTACAAACACGTCTACACTCCAGACATTGCAAATCTAGATTTATACAAAAAGTCCGGACACTATCCATATTACAAAGACTCGATGTACGCGCCGATAAAGATAGATGATGAAGAATACATGCTTCGTCCAATGACTTGTCCGCATCATTTTGAGCTATATCTGAGCAAGCCACGTAGCTACAAAGAGTTGCCAATGCGCATTGCCGAGCTAGCCAAGCTATATCGATATGAGCAAAGTGGTGAGCTATCAGGTCTCATGCGTGTAAGAAGTTTTTGTCTGGCTGATGCGCATATAGTTTGCAAAGATGCAGATCAGGCCACAAGCGAAGTAAACAACGCGCTCGATCTTATTGAATATATTGCAAAAATCTTTGGCCTAGAAATGGGTAAAAATTATTCTTATAGACTATCTCTCGGTGATAGAAGTGATGATAAAAAATATTTTAAAAATGATGCTGCTTGGGATGACGCAGAAGGTCGCTTGCGTGAAGTATTAAAAAAGCGCGGTTCACAGTTTGTAGAAGCTCCAGGTGAAGCTGCTTTTTATGGACCAAAAATAGACGTGCAAATGAAAAACGTACGTGGCAAAGAAGACACCGCTTTTACTGTGCAATATGATTTTGTAATGCCAGGTAGGTTTAAGCTCACATACACAGATAGTGATGGAAAAGAAAAAGAGGCTGTGGTCATACATCGTTCATCTGTGGGAGCAATAGAGCGTGTGATTGGTTTCCTCATTGAGCACTACGCTGGAGCTTTCCCTCTCTGGCTCTCACCCGTGCAAGCAAAAGTGATTCCTATCATGCCCTCACACAATGAGTACGCTCGCAATGTGTTTGAAGCACTAAAGACCGCAGGTATACGCGCCGAGCTCGCAGATGAAGATGAAAACCTCGGCAAAAAAATCCGCGCAGGAAAAGTAGATAAAATTCCTTACATGATAATCATTGGTGACAAAGAAGTAGAATCAAATACTGTAACACTAGAAAGTCGTGATTTCGGAAATCTGGGCGCACTAAACGAAAAAGATTTGCTCACACGCATCACTACAGAAATCTCAGAGAAAAAATAAATTAAAGTCCGGCAATTCTAATAGCCAAAAACATAACAACAAGACCCAAGACCGTCATTATTGTTGTCCATTTTGTAGGATGACTATGATGACTTTCTGGCAATAAATCACTAGCACCTATATACAAGAAAAATCCTGCAAAGACAGCCAAGACAAGGCCCAGGGTGCTTTCTGGTAATTCAAAAAACAAAGTTGAAACGACTCCAAGAACTGGTGCAATAGAATCTACAAAAAGCCACTTCAAAGCCTTTTTTCTATTACCACCATTTTTCAAAATCATATTTACAGTATTTATTCCATCAGAAAAATCATGCACCAAAACAGCCACAGCGACGATTATTCCAACAGCTGAAGAAACCTGAAAAGCTAATCCAACAGCAACTCCATCAAGAAAACTATGGATAGACAAGCTACCAGCGCCAAGTAGACCGCGATTATTGTGTGCACAATTTTTTTCAGATTCCACATGATCATGATGACTGTGACCGTGCATTATTATAAATCTGTCTAAAATCATGTAAAAAATAAACCCTAATGCCACAATAGCTGTAATAGTAGAAATTTCATGAGAAATACCTCCGAGCTCAATAGCTTCTGGAATTAAATCAAAGAAAGCAACTCCGATCACAGCTCCAGCACTAAAACCTAAAATCAAATGGAGTTTATCTTTGAAACGCAAAGCAAAAGCTCCACCAAGAAAAGTAAAAATAAAAGCCGCAATACTGATAAAAATTAATTGCATAATGTTTTTTAATTAAGTATTACAGCAGTATATAACTTAAAGATTTTAATTGCAAGTTATTTGCATTTAGTATATAATTATCTCCAATGGCAAAAGATGCAAAAAAAATAATTAAAGAAGCAAAATTAAAAGTCACACCCGCTAGACTTTTAATAATTGAAATGTTTTCTGATTTCTGCAAACCGCTAAGTGCAGAAGACATCTTTAAAAAAACGAGGCTCGATTTGGTTACCATTTACAGAACACTCTCCTCTTTTGAGCGCGCCGGCATTTTAAAAAAAGTAAACTTACAAAAAAATTCTCAATACTATGAGATTTCAAATCACCACCATCATCACATAATATGTACAGATTGCGGTCTGGTAGAAGAATTCAATATCTGTGAAATTGATAAGATTACAAAAAAAGTGACCGCAGAATCAAAAAAATTTGGGTCAATAACAGAACACTCACTTGAGCTATTTGGCACATGCAAAAACTGTTTCAAAATGCAATAATTGATCTATGAAAAAACTGTCACTTTTACCCTTTTTATTTATATTTTTATTCTCTGCTTTCTTGCCAAGCATTCTAAATGCACAAGAATTGATACAGGACGATATAACAACAGTAAAAGCAAAAGTAATAGATATAGTAGATAAAAAAATAAAAAATGTACCTGGTACAGATATAACAAGTGAATACCAAACACTAAAAGTAGAGATAATCAGCGGTACAGATACGGGAAAGCAAGTCATTGTTGAAAATGATTATTTAAGCTTAAAAAAAGACGAGGTATTTTACCTAAAGATAACCAAACGTGGAGAGGATGGAATGGTAATGTATTCTGTAAGTGAACCATACAGAATAAACGCTATTTTATTTTTCATAATTCTTTTTGTTTTACTTGTATTAATATTTGGCGGAATACAAGGAATTCGTGGATTAGTAAGTCTTTCAGGTAGTCTCGTCTTAATACTTTATGTACTCTTGCCAGGGATACTCCAGGGATACTCACCTATTATCATCAGTCTGGCTGTGTCATCTCTGATTATTATTTTAGGATCATATGTGACGCATGGTTTTAACAAAACCACCACCTCTGCCGTGATTGGAATGATTTTTACAGTAATACTTACAGGTGCATTGGCTTATTTTGCAGTCCACTGGTCTAGATTGAGCGGTTTTAGTGATGAAGAAGCAGTCTATCTAAACTTTGACACTAGAGGTTCTATAGATTTTGTTGGTCTGCTTTTGGGTGGAATGCTAATAGGACTTTTGGGAGTCTTGTATGACGTTGCTATTGGACAAGCCATATCTGTAGAGGAATTAAATCACGTCGCCCCACATCTACCAAGAAAGACAATATTTACTAGAGCCGTGCGTATTGGGCGAGAACATATCGGCGCATTAGTAAACACACTAGCGATAGCTTACGTCGGTGTTTCTTTACCGTTATTACTTTTATATGTTCATTCATCTAACAGTCCAATAGGTCAAACAATCAATAGAGAAATATTCGCGACAGAAATAATACGTACAATGATAGGAAGTATAGGCCTAGTGATAGCTGTGCCAATAACAACATGGATAGCTGTTCTTATTTTGATGAGAAAAAATAAAGGAGTGGACGAAAAAACTCTAGAGACAGAAGAAAACGCTATAAAACATTTTCACCATCACCACTAATTTTATTATTGTGTGGTAGGAATCAAATTTTCTCCAATCAAACTTCCCCTTCTGCCCTTTTTAACTTCAAAAGAAAACTCGTTTGCATCTTTCATTCCCACAGATACAGAACCGCCCTTCATCAGACCTTTTGAAATAATCAGAGAAGCTACAGGAGTCAAAATTTTATTTTGAATAATTCTCTTTAGAGGTCTCGCGCCGTATTGCGGATTGTATCCTTCTCTTGCAAGATATGACAAAACCTCAGGAGATACATCCAATTTTATTTCTTTAGCCAAAAGACGTTCACGCACCATCTCAACTTGTATTTTAACTATCTGCTCTATTGATTCTCGTGACAAAACATCAAAGACGATAATATCATCTAGTCTATTCAAAAACTCAGGTCTGAAATAATCTTTTAGACTGTTTGTAAGTTTTTCTTTAACATTTTCGTAACTCTCTTTTTCTCCTGCTTCTGCAAAACCAAGCTTTTGCATTTTATCGATGTGTTGAGCGCCGACGTTTGAAGTAAGGATAATCACAGTATTTTTGAAATTGACTGTTCTGCCTTTTGCATCAGTCAGACGACCGTTGTCCAAAACCTGCAACAAAATATTAAACACCTCAGGATGAGCTTTTTCAATTTCATCAAAAAGTATTACAGAGTAAGGTCTATGACGTATTGTTTCAGTAAAACTACCGCCTTCCTCATGTCCAACATATCCTGGTGGTGAGCCTATGAGCTTTGATACAGAATGCTTTTCCATAAACTCAGACATATCTATACGCACAAGCGCTTTGTCATCATCAAACATAAATTCAGCCAAAGCTTTTGTGAGCTCAGTTTTTCCAACTCCAGTAGGACCAAGGAAAATAAATGAGCCTATAGGACGATTTGGGTCTGCGATGCCAGCACGTGACCTCTTTACTGTATCAGAGATCTTTTTTACAGCTTCATCTTGTCCGACTATTCTCTTTTTCAAAACCTCTTCCATTCTGCCAAGTTTTTCTGCTTCTGCTTCAAGCATTCTTGCCATAGGTATACCTGTCCAACGCGCTACAACCTCAGCAATATCAGCCTCTTTTATTTCTTCTCTTATAATACTTCTTGAACTCTGGAGTTTTTTCAGACGTTTTGTTTTTGTTTCCAAATCTTTTTCAAAAGCAGGGATTTTTCCATAACGAATCTCAGCAGCTTTAGCCAAATCAATGCGCGCTTCGGCAGCTTCAGCTTCTAGACGCAGACTTTCAAGCTCTTTTTTCACAGCTTTTATACCAGCAGCTGTTTCTTTTTCATTCTTCCATTTTAATTCTATTTCAGAAGTCTTTTCTTTTAGATCGGCAATATCTTTTTCGATCTCTTTCAAACGCGCTTTTGATTTTGGTGTTTTTTCTTTTGAAATAGCTTGTTTTTCTATCTCAAGCTTCATTATGCGAGAATGCGCCTCCTCTAGCACTGGTGGCATATTTTCTAGAGAAATTTTTAACACAGAAGCAGACTCATCTATGAGATCCACAGCCTTATCCGGCAAAAATCTATCTGTAATATATCTACTACTTAGATTTACAGCTGCGACTATTGCATCATCAGTGATTCGCACACCGTGATAAAGCTCATATTTTTCTTTTAGTCCTCGCAAAATAGTAATCGCGTCTTCTACACTCGGCTCGTTGATATACACAGGCTGAAAACGTCGTGTGAGGGCGGGATCTTTTTCAATATGTTTTTGATATTCCTTTAAAGTAGTCGCACCGATAGCACGGAGCTCTCCACGTGCAAGAGGTGGTTTGAGCATATTTGAAGCATCAATAGAACCCTCAGCAGCACCAGCGCCAACTATCGTATGTATCTCATCAATAAACAAAACTATTTTTCCATCAGCACGCTCTATTTCTTTTAAAATATTTTTTAATCTTTCTTCAAATTCTCCACGATATTTTGTACCAGCAATCAAAAGTCCGAGGTCCAAAGAAACCAATTCTTTATCTTTCAATGATTCTGGCACATTGCCTGTAGCCATACGTATAGCGAGTCCTTCGGCAATAGCTGTCTTGCCCACACCGGCCTCACCAATCAAAATAGGATTGTTTTTCTTGCGACGTGAAAGTATCTGAATGATACGAGATATTTCGTTGTCACGACCAACAACTGGATCTAGCTTGTTTTCATGAGCTAATTTAGTCAAACTACGAGTATATTTTGCTATAGATTTAAATTTTTTCGGCTGTTGCACATCACTCGCTTTCGTCATCTTGAGCTCCTCTATAACTTTAAGAACTCGGTTTTTATCAATTTTAAACTTTGTCAAAATTTCTTTTGCTACACCAGGCACTTCTGTAATTGCAATAAAGAGATGTTCAGTAGAAACAAATTCATCACTCATGCTAGCAGCAGTCTTTGCACCACTCTCTATGGTATGAGCTAGCTCTGGAGTCAGATAAATCTGATATGAAGGTGCCAAAGTAGAAGCTGTTTCTGGAGACTCGATAGCTTCCAATATAGAGTCGGTAAGCAAAATAGTGTCCACTTCAAGTTTGTCCAAAATAGAAGACACCATACTCTCTTCTTGTAAAATGAGGGCGGTAAGTAGATGAAGTGGGTTTACATGATTTTGCCCACGCTCAATAGCAAGCTCATGAGCCTTACGTATCGCCTCTTTTGCTTTTGTTGTGAAATGATTAAATGGTGGCATATGTTTTTAATTACAGCGCAATAATACAATAACGCCCCCTACAGTGTCCAGATTTTAAATTACTTTTCGTTTATTACAGAAATAGCTTTTTGTGCAAGAGAAATTGGAACAAAATTTCCATTCTGAACACTACCCACAGCCATAGTACTGAGACCCACCACCTGTCCAGATAAATTTAAAAGAGGACCGCCTGTGGTACCATCTGCTATAGTCATATCAGTCTCAATAACATCAACATATCCAGTAGATGTAGCTGTTGCCCCAGATTTTTTTAATAGAGAAATTCTACCTGTGGTTACAGCTGAATCTTCCATAGTCCCGGATATAGCTATCACAGACTGACCCAGCTGAAGTCCATCAGAATTGCCAAGTGTAGCGGGAATAAATTCTGTTTTATCGTCCTTATCCTTTTTTATTTTGAAAATCAATATTCCAGACAAATCTTTTACATCAACTTTTGAGACCTTGAAAGATTTTCCATCTGCTAGGACTGCTTCGTATGAAGCTTCAGGATTAAAACCGCCCGAGTCTGTGACAATATATCCCTCTTTATCCAAAATAAAACCTAAACCATAAAAAATTTTTGATTCACCAGATACTATACGCACCAAACTTTTTGTATTTTTACTTATAGCATCAATAAATAGATCTTCTTCTTTGACCACTACAGTAGTGATTTCTTTTGTAGTTGTTTTATTGTCTGTCACAGAAGGCACAACTTTTTCTATAGTCCTTTCCACAACTCTATTTATAGTTTGAGTAACTGTTTGTGGTGCTTCGGAAAGCAAAGAAAAAGTAATAACACCAGTACCAATAGATGTAACAAAACTCACCAAAAGACATAGCAAAATAATTTGAGTTTTTGTAAGATCTTCCATATACCCATTTTAAGTATTTTTATATATAATTACAAGCACTTAATTTAAGTAAAAATGATACCCATTTCAGAAGACATTTTTTTATACATTGTATTAGCTGTTATATTGATCTTTATAGCACTTCTCATTCGCCTAGAAATAAAAATAAAAAATATACTAGGTGGCACAAATGCAAAAAACATAGAAGAAGGCATGAACATCATTCGTACAGAAATAAAAGCTATGCAGGATTTTTCTGAAAAAGCTAGCGCACACTTTTTAAATATAGAGAAAAGATTACGTAAAAGTATACAAAGCGTAGAAACTATAAGATTTAATCCTTTTAAGGGTACTGGTGCTGGAGGCAATCAAAGTTTTTCTACTTCATTCTTAAATGAAAATGGCGATGGTGTGGTAATGTCTAGCTTACACTCCCGAGAGCGGATCAGCGTGTTTTCAAAACCCTTGAAAAACTTTAGCTCCGAATACGAAATGTCCGACGAAGAAAAAGAAGTGGTGGCAAAATCTAAATCTGAAGTAAACACAAAATAGAAGTACGGTACAAAATACTTGTATTTTTTGTGTTATAGTGTCAAATTAAGCCTTTATGTTGAGCAAAACCACCACAAAACCCATAAAAACCGACTCTAAAACACCTAGAGCCCCCGTCATTGCCGTGATGGGTCATATTGATCATGGTAAATCTAGCCTACTAGACTACATTCGAAAAACAAACGTCATCGCTGGAGAAGCAGGTGGTATCACACAGCATGTATCTGCATACGAAGTCGTACACAAAGCCCCAGACGGCAAAGAACACAAAATCACTTTTCTAGATACTCCTGGTCACGAAGCTTTTCAGGCACTCCGTATGCGTGGTGTACAGATAGCCGACATTGCCATACTTGTGGTATCAGCTGGCGATGGAGTAAAGCCACAAACACTCGATGCACTAAAATGCATCCTTGAAGCAAAAATTCCTTACATCGTTGCTATAAATAAAATAGATTTACCAGACGCCAACATAGACCGCACAAAACAAAGTCTCGCTGAAAATGAAATTTTCATAGAAGGATATGGTGGTGATATTCCAGCAGTACCCATTTCAGCAAAAACAGGAGAAGGTATCGATGAATTGCTCGATATGATGATATTGGTCGCAGATCTAGCAGATCTCACAGGAGAAAGTGATGTAACGGGCGAAGGTATCGTACTAGAGAGCCACCTAGATGCAAAAAAAGGCATTGCTGCCACACTCATCATACGCACAGGCACAGTATCACAAGGTATGTTTGTGGTTGCGGGTGAAAGTATATCCCCTGTTCGTATCATGGAAAACTTTTTAGGTAAAAATATAAGAGAAGCTACTTTTTCTAGTCCAATATGTATTATCGGCTGGGATACACTTCCACCTGTCGGTGCTTCTTTTAAAACTTTTGGAACACGAAAAGAAGCAGAAAGCTACGTGCAAAATTTAAAAGAAAAAAACGCTATTCAAAAAGCACAAAAAAGCTCAAACAAAAACAGAAAAAACTCCGAAAACGGCCCAGTCATTATTCCCCTCATACTCAAAGCCGATAAGGGCGGTAGTCTAGAAGCAATAATGCATAAAATAGAGTTGCTCAAAAATGATCAAGTAGAATTTTCTGTTATTCAAAATGGAATCGGTGCAATATCAGAAAGTGATATCAAGCTAGCTTTGGGCAATCCGTCTTCTGTTGTTGTTGGCTTCCACTGCAAAGCAGATCCGCGCGCAGTTAGCCTAGCCGAACGCTCAGGTATCAAAATTCAACTTTTCGATATCATTTACAAACTACTTGAGTCACTAGAGCTCCTCCTAGAGGAGCGCAAACCGCACGTCTCTGTCGAAGAATCTACCGGTAAAGCAAAAATATTGAAAATATTTAGTATAGAAAAAGATAAACAAGTTGTAGGTGGAAAAGTAGAATCCGGAAGTGTGTCCGTTGGAGCACAAGTAAAAATATTACGCCGTGAAGCAGAAATAGGTACAGGTAAAATCCGCGGTTTACAAAAACAAAAAGAAAAAGTGAGTGAAGTACCCGAAGGTGCAGAATTTGGTGCGATGATAGAATCAAAAATTGAGCTCGCTCCCGGAGATCGCATCGAGTCTGTGCGTATCGTAGAAAAACAAATATAGTAAAACAAAATAAAAGACATGAGCATACGTGAAGAAAAAGTAAAAGAACAAGTAATGCATCTAGCTGCAGAGTTTTTACGACACGAGGCCAGTCCATCATCCATGCTTACCGTGACAAACGGCATATTCAACGAGCAAAACAATATGGCTGTTATTTATTTCACTGTATTTCCAGAAAAATTTGAGCACACAGCACTAGAATTTGCTAAAAGAAAGCGAAAAGAGTTTCGTGAGTTTGTAAAAGAAAAAATGCGTATTCGCGACATACCCTTTTTTGACTTTGAAATAGACAAAGGCGAGAAAAATCGCCAACTCATAGACTCTCTCGGCATAGACCTATAAATATGGTATAAATGGATGTGTCTCTACGAAGGCGTAGTGGCGAAGTTGGTAAACGCGGCAGTCTGCAAAACTGCTATACGTCGGTTCAACCCCGACCTACGCCTCTAGTGTTTCTCTATAACTTCTTTAGATTTCCATTATCTCAGGTAGGTATACTTTTTTATATGGAGAGAAAAAAATCTTGGACAAAGGCCCAACTATTAGAGGCCTGTCTTTCTTCTACGAGTACACGACAAGTCATTAAAAAACTTAAGCTTATTCCTGCGGGTGGCAATTATTCTCAAATAAAGAAGTTCATTGAGTTATACAAAATACCCATTGACCATTTTAAAGGAAAAAGCTGGAATAAAGGACTGATTGGCATTGGCAAACCAATAATCCCTATTGAAAAAATCCTTATTAAAAATAGCACCTATCAGAGTTTTAAACTTAAAAAAAGGTTACTAAGAGATGGTTTAATGAAAGCTATGTGTGAAGAATGCGGGTGGGCAAAATGGTCAGAAGATGGTAGATTACCTCTAGAGTTGGATCATATTAATGGTAAACATAACGACAACAGATTAGAAAACCTAAGAATTCTTTGTCCAAATTGCCATAGTCTAAAAACAACTCATCGTGGAAGAAATAGAAAAAATGCCTAGGTGGCGGAATTGGTATACGCGCAACACTTAAAATGTTGTGGGCGAAAGCTCTTGTGGGTTCGACTCCCGCCCTGGGCACATTTAGGATTTAAACATGGAAGAAAAAATTAAAAAACCTCAAGAGGATTTTTTATTTCTATACAATATCTACCTGCTATAAAAAAGTGGTGGATAAAAAAACACAAAGTATAACTTGAACAAAAGATACTCACACCCCTCTTATTTGACCCACTCTATTTATCGTGATATATTTCTTTCTTGTCTGCGCTCAGGTGAGCGTCGACCCTTTACCACAAGGATCGTGGTAAATTTGCACATTGAGAGGCTAGCAGATGCGGACAAGTGAGAACAATGATCGGTGTGGCCGTGAGACGAAGGTGATCGTCCTCCCACCACACAACCAGCTGTGTGATCGGCTGTTTTCGATCGACAACCTAAACCTGAAAGGATTCAATCACCTTCTCCTCAAGAAGGCTGGGGACGAATTCTCTCCGGAGGGGGTGGCTTTGATGATCACCTTGGCAATCTCCGAGGTGCCAAGCTCGATTCGAGGGCTGATCCTCAACAAGCTGTCGCAGATCATCCAAGCGCTCGTCGGCAGTGATGACCACGAGCTCATCACAGACATCAGACTTCACGTCAACAGGACTTTGGTCATTTGTGTTTGACCCGATCCCTGCAAACCAACTCGCACCTCCGCCAATCCGCCGGCCCACGTTCGTGGTGTCCGGCGGATTTTATTTTTCAACCAATACAAGAATCCGATATATGTGTATTACTTTTATTGACTTTTATCAAAAAAAACTAGATAATGTGGGTGCTGTCATAATCGTAAAAAATGACAGTTCCGGTCGTGGAGATGCGACAAACACTAGCTGAAAAGGAACAATGGCATGAAAAAGTTGCGCCGCCAGATCAGGTGGCTCATACTGACGGACTTGATCGGCCTGGTGGTTGCGGTCATGGCTGTGTACTTCATGTACCAGCACCAGACCACCAAGGACTTCCTCTACTGGCCGATCTTCCCAGCGATGCTTTGCATGTTGGTGACCGTCACGATTGCAGCGGTGAACATTCTGGTTGTGTCAGAGATACTGGCCAAGAAGCACCACGCGTTTCTGATGCGTCAGACCGCTCACGGATGAGCCACCATCACAGTCGCCATCTCCCCACCCCAGAGCCTGTGGCACGACTTGTTCTTGCCCGGCTCTATTCTTTTATGTAGGATACGGTATTAAATAAAATGTACTTTTAATAACCGTCCATAGCTGTTTTGGTAGTTTGAAACCAAGGTTTAATAACCGTCCATAGCTGTTTTGGTAGTTTGAAACCAAGGTTTAATAACCGTCCATAGCTCAGTTGGTAGAGCAACCGCCTCTTAAGCGGTGGGTCCCAGGTTCGAATCCTGGTGGGCGGACTCGGTTGTGCGAAGAAAGCAGTGACCGACAATAGGTATTTTTTAAAAATTTGGGCGAGTGGCGTAATTGGTAGCCGCGCTAGTCTTAGGAACTAGTGGAGTAATCCATGGGAGTTCGACTCTCCCCTCGCCCACCACTTTTGTGGAGATTATCTAATCTTGACTTTTGTAGTATTTTGTTATACTAATCAGGGTGGAGTTTTTTGTAATCACACACAAGTGGCACGTTGCCACTTTCACGATATTGACCTCTGGGTAGATAAACAACTAACACCTTTTGAAAGGGGTGCGCAATGAATTTTCTCAAGAGCTGGTCTTTCTGGTTCTCCCTCGTGGCAGGATTCGTCCTGTCATGGCTGGTCTTTGGACCGGTGTCAGCGTTCATCACACTCGGCATCATTGCCATGGTGGGTGGTCTGACCTTTCTGGCTTGGTGGGTGTGCGGTGTCATCATCGCTCGGCTCGCCGATCCGAAGGTTGATGGAGGCACCAAATTCTTCATCAAAGCGCAGGAAAACTGCGACGCGGTGGTCATGCATGGTGGCACCGTGCACAAGATGTTTCACTGGAAAAAGGGTGAGCATCTCTGTCCAAGTGGCAGTGGAGAAGTACTCCCAGGAGACTTTGAAAGAAGCTTCATCCACCGCCTCTACGGTTATGAGTGGATCGGATGGTATCCGATTTTCAAGCCATTGAGGTGGAAATTTGCTTGGGAAAAAGTGGATGGCGACAAGATCGTCCCACATGAACCCGAGGAAATCCAACTCCATTTTTGTACATACCAGTACGGAATGGAGATCGATGGAGTGGAAGACAGCAAACAGAACAAGCTGAAGTTTCGTCTCTCAGTACAGCTGAGAACGAGAAACGTCCACAAGACACTCTTTGGCACCTCATCAAATCCGGGCGACTGGATCAACAGGGTCAAGGTGGCAATCTTTTCTGGTCTGCTTCAGTACGCAGGCAAGGAAGGACGAACCTTTGAGACAATCATCAAGGGTTTGACAACGTCTGGTGGAAGGATTGAGGCTAACTCAGAACTCATCCAAGCGCTCATGGCAGTCAACGAAAAGGTGGTGATCGGGGACAAAGAATACCCCGGTATCATGGAAACGGTGGGACAAGAGATCGTCGAGATCAAACTTGTGGCCATCGAAGCCCCACCTGAGTACATCGCAGGCCAGCTGGAAATCCAGCGGGCACGTCAAGAAGCTGAGATGAAGTTGGCTGCTGCTCCCGGCATTGAAGCCGAGGGTAAAGCCAAGGCCAATGTTGAGGAGGCCAATCTGGTCGCCAAGGCAAAGGGTGAAGAAGCCATGCTCAAAGCGCAAGCTGAGGGCTATGGTGCGATTGCTACCGCCGGCAATGGTGCTGGAGCTGCCATGTACATGGCAGACAAGTACTCCCAAGTCAAGGGAACACTGGTCCTTGGTCAAGTACCTGGGGTGACATTGCCTCTTTCCAACGACGGCAAGTAATCACCGCAAGGTGATGTGTGTGAATCAATACGGGCCGCGCAATTCTTCAGAGCTGCGCGGCCCTTTCATTTAAAAAGACGATTATTTTCATATTTGAGATGCTTGACTTTTAAGTAAAATTGTGCTAGTATTAAAGCAGTGGACATAAGGAATTGTTCCTTGTAAACTTCCGGGTAAACCTACAAAATCATATTCACCAAGGAGGTGAACCATGAAGAATTGGCTGAGAAAAAACGTGACCAATCGAGTCGTTCTTGGTTGGCGAAACAGGAAGGTCGCTACCAAGTGGATCAAAACTCAAGCATTCTCCAAGAATGCTTTGACAATGATCAGTCTGCTGGCGACGTTTATCATCGTCGGCATCGTCTCAAAGAGCGTCACTCCACCGGACTTCTATGCCATCTGGTCTTCCATGTGGCCGGTCCTGGCATGGATTGGTGGAGTGATCCTGCTCATCGCCACCCTCTTCTGGATTCGTCCAGACCCGCGCAAGTGGTCCTGGGGCAAGATCCTCAAGATCGTGTGGATCCTGATCATCTTGGTACCGTCTTTTGTTGTGGCCATTTCTGGTGTGATCGGTCTGGTGGTAAGGGCTTCAACGCCGAAAGTGATCGCAACAAGTGTTGCTGGCTCGACAAACCTGCTGATCACATCTGAGCCGGGGGTGTGGTCGGATTGGCAAAACCTGCCATCAAACGTCAAGAAAGTAACCATTCTTTCAGACAAGGAGCTCGACCTAGAGCTCCAGCAAGCCGATGGTGGAGTGGTGAAAGCCAAACACCTGCCTGGGCGACAGATTGATCTCGGAAGAGAGAAACTGACGGGGCCAGTAATGGCTTTCCGGTCAAGACCAGCGTCGACGTCCGGAAACAAGGTGTTTCAGTACACCGCAATCTGTGACCTGACCGAACAACAGCGATGAGCTGAACAATCTCATCCGGAGCGGTGGACCCACGTGGTCTACCGCTTCTTTCTTTTATAAAAGACACGCTTATTTACACAAACAAAAACCGCCCAGAAGGGCGATTTTCTATTTTTTAAAGATACGATGGAGATGGAATGCCAAACGTCTGTAAAATGATGTGAATGATTCCGTACACAGAAAACATTATGAACATTCCAACAACCCCCCACAAGATATTTCTTTTCCCCTTTTCCCTACCGTCGTCTGTGTTTGATGTGTTTATAAACTGGACAATTCCCCAGAAAAATACCATCAAAGCCACCACAAACATCAAAACAACAATGGGTTGGAGTATTACAGAAATAATCTTATTGAGAAGCGTATTGATAGTCATCACTTATTGTAACTACTAGTTGTAGATACCAGGAACCTGAACACCCTGAACATCATTTATACCAAGTGCTTTTCCGATAAACTCAGTAAGACCCCACACAGAAGCAGCTACGAAAAGAGCTACGATACCCCAGATCATCATTCCACGGCCCGCTTTTCTAGCGTCTTCATCACCTGAGTTGAGGACAAATCTTGCAAGACCCCAAAAGAAATAAACCAAGATAAGAGCAAAAACTATTGGAATCACAGCACTCACTATCTGACCTATAGACTGAATAATACCGTAAACATTGTTTAGGGCTTCTGCAGCAAACACAAATGCGGGAAGAAAAAACATTGCACCTCCTAATATAACTTTTTTCATCTTTCTTAAAATTACTTAACTAATAATTATCCAAAAACTATACAATAATCATACTACAAGGCTAGACAAAAACAATGCTTGTTGTGAATAGCTCTAAAACTCGTAAAGCATGTTTGCAGGATGGGCGTCTACTCCCAAGCCCGAAGCCACAAAAGTGACCAGACCCCACACAGAAAACATTACAAAAAGAGCTATAATCCCCCAAAACATTATTCTTTTCCCCTCTTCTTTTGAATCCTCGCTGTCAGAATGATACATAAATCTAGCAAGACCCCAGAAGAAAACAGCGAGGGCAATACCGGCGACTATCGGAGTACCCAAAGTAATCAAAGAAGTGACGGCTAGTATGAGATCACGCGCATTTGAAACAGCAGCGTGTGCAAAAATCGGTAAGAGCAAAGAAAAGATTACTAAAAAATACTTCATGACATTAATTTTGGAAAACTGGCAACCTTGGTAGACCAGTAAAACTTACACCAAAGAAGTCTTGGGTAAAGAAAGAGACGATACCCCAAATAGAAAACATCACAAATAGACCAATAATTCCCCAGAACATTACATTTTTTGCATCTTCTCGAGCAGACTCACTACCAGCGTTGTAAATAAATTTTGCTAAACCCCAAAAGAAAGCCAAAAGAGCCAGTCCGGCCAAAAGCGGGATAATCAAACTAAACAAATCCAAAAAGATGCAGATGACGTCTTTAAATGTTTTGGGGGTGGATGGACACATGAATTTTTTTATTAAAGATTATTGCTACCACCACACAAACCCGGAATACTTGGCGCAATCTCACACAGAGTACCTTTTATTGCACTAGCTATAGTCCAAGATCCTAAAAGTATTGCTGCGCCAATCACGACACCGAGAAATGTGTGCTTTGCTTTTTCAAGCTTGTCTTCGCTACCGTTTGCCGTCACAAAAAGATATCCGGAGTATATTACAAAAAACACGACAACAACTGCACCGATAGGCAAAACTATTTTTTCAAGAGCAAACTGTACAAAACCAGAAAGACTGTTTGTGTTACTGGTATTTCCAAATGGGTTTGGAAAAGAGGAACCTTGACCATTTGGACCAGGAAATGATGTGCCCTGGCCATTTGGACCAGGAAATGATGTGTCACCAGCACTATAACCTCCACCAGCATCCATCGGCTCTGGAAGCATTTGAGCGTGCGCAGTAAAAACAAAAAACGATGATAGTGCTAGAGTAAAAAGTGCTGTGAATAAAAATTTCATGTTTTTATTATATATTATTTCAATAAGAAACTAAAACCGGGCGCCAAAAGCGATGTGGCAGCATATACTATGAGCCAAGCTGTCAGAATGAATATAAATCCCCACATTACTTTCCAAAAAATCTCTTTAGCTTGTTTTATTTTACTTGTATCACCACCCGAAGATAGATACAAAAATCCTGCCCAGCAAAAAACTATAGCCGTAATAGGTATAGATAAAAGAACTAATGTCTTTATAATATTTTGACCCAGGGCAAGTAGATCACCAAAGTTGCATTCTTCTGCTTTTATCTGACCTGGGGTGGCACCACTTGATGAATTGCCACAAGGAATGATACCTCTAAGTATTTTTGCCTGCACAAAAACCGGTGCAAAGCTAGCAGAAAAAATCAGCACCATACAAAAACTCGCTAATAAAACTTTAATTGATGATTTCATTTTATTTCATTTTTTTAAATAAAATCTGAAGCTCCGAGTCTGCACGATTTACAGAATCAGACACTGTGCGTCTGTTGCCAGTCACAGACTCTATCATTTCTTTAAAAATTTTATCGGCTTCTTTTTTGTCAGGAGAAAGCCAACCACGAGATTGTATTGCGCCATCGTAAAATATAGACATATAAGTATCACTCGGGCGCACAGCGAGCATGTCTTTGCGTACTGGTGGCAGATTTGTGAGAACGCCAAGCTCACTTAGCACTGATTTACTTACCAAAAGTAATGCGGCTTGTATGGCTGCGCTAGGATTTTTGGAAGCTTTTGATACAGCCAAGCCATTTATTTTTCCAAAAGTGATAATCTCACTAGCATCTTTGGATTGAGGAATTTTTGCTACATCAAAATTAAGATTTGGATTTTTATTTTGAATATCTTCTACTTCAGAAGCATATCCAAAATACACGGCTAGATCTCCAAAGATAAAATGATTTTTAGATGTTGGCAGAGAACGATTCCAAGAATAAAAAGGTTTAAGAGGATTTACAAATTCAGTAAAGAAAGAGAGGGCTGAAACTGCTGGTGCAATAGGCGCATTAAAATCATTTGAAAGAGTGCTCTCTACTTGATTATCTATTTTTTGAGACACTGCTCCACCAGCTTGCATCACAAGCAAACCCATAAGCTCTGTAGCGTGTGACACATTTGCATATTCACCCAAAGCTACAGTACTTTGATTTATGTTTAAAGAACCGTCTTTAATAGTAAGCACCTGAGATAGATTGTAAAAATCACTCCAATATTTTGGTGGCACAGCAAGCCCTGCATTTGAAAAAATAGTTCTATTCCAATACATCACCATTGGATCAATAGTAAATGGCAAACCAAGCACACCATCTTTTGATAAATAAAGCTCACCCTCTTGCACGAAAACATCTTTAAAATCCCGCTCTGAAAGCGTCTTGTATGGTATCGGTAGTATCTTGTCCTTATGTTTTAAAATAGAATCCTGAGTCAAAAAGAAAATATCCGGACCTTTTCCAGAAGCGAGTGCTTCTATCAAATCCTGATCAAAACCCGCTTCCGTCTTTTGAACATACTCAAATTTAATAAGCTTATTTCCCCTTAGTGTTGGTCCAGAGGCAAGCTCATTCCATTTACTCATTGGTAAAAAACCCCACACAACCACAGTAGAAGTAGTCTGATTATTACCAAATTTACCTAGAGCAAAAATGGCCACGCCAACAAATATAAAAATTGCAAAAATTCCCATAAATATCAACTGAAATTTGCTCATTTCTTTCATATTATTTTTTTTTGAAAATTATCCCGTAATGATGCGCACCCGCATTAAACTCTTTTTCAATATTAAAGTCGGTCTGAAAAAAATTCTTACATGAAGAAGCTGAAAAAACAGATGCCCCCTGTGGACCAAGTCCTCCAAAAGAGTCGGTCCAATCAATCACAAAAAGTCTACCGCCCGGCTTTAGTATTCTCCTGACTTCAGCACGAAAACCTTCTTTATTTGTGAGCTGAAAAAGTATGTTGCTAGCTATGACACCGTCGACACAGCCATCACGTAGCTTTGTGCCACCCACTTTTTCTATATCACCCCAAATCACTTCTATATTTAAAATGTGATTTTTGTTGGCATCATTTTTTATCTTGGCCAAAAGATCTTTTTGTACATCTACAGCGTATACTTTGCCTTTGTCGCCCACAGCAATAGCTACTGGCTCACAATATGCACCAGAACCAGCGCCAAGGTCAGCTATCGTCATACCCGGTATGAGAGAAAAAGCCTCAATGTTTTTTTTAGGATCAGAAAACATGTGGTCTTATTATATCGAAAAAACGGTTGAAATAGTACGTCGTGTGTGAATAGCTGTTCTAATGAATATTAGATTTAATAAGTGAATTTAAATCAAGTTTTTTGCTTTCTTGGCTGGTAAAAATCCTAATACATGATTTTATGACTTGAGAAAAAATCTTTGAGCGAACAATGGTAGCGGACTTGCTTTGATAATCAATGCACACGATCATATTTCCGATAATATGAACCTCTGGAAAGTCTGAAAGTAGACCATCTTCGACCAAAGTCACAATAGTTGCTCGGCCCATATGGGATTCTAGGCTATCTTTGTCAGTAGTAGAAAGTAAATCGACAGCAGATTTTTCAGAAACACCCTCAAGAACAATCTTTTTCTTTTTTATAAGTTTATGAAATATCACAATATCTTTTTCTGGCAATTCAATAAATGCATGTCGTACAGATTTTGTATTTTGAATAGAAAAAATTCTAGAACCTTCGGTTAAAATTTTTATTTCTTGTATTATTGCTTGGATTATATTTGAAAAACCTTTTATATGCTTTATATGGTGCGAAAAGTCACGCGCACCATCTAAATCAACATCAAACAAGCCCAAATCTTTTAGAAATTTTACTGTTTTTTTACTTGGAGTGTCGACACTGTACCAATAATTTCTTTTACCCTTGAGTTTAGCTTCAACAAAACCGGCTTCTTTTAATTTTTTTAATAAAAAGTGCGTAGTGGTACGAGGAATATTTATATGCATCGAAAGATGTGTGACTAGCCAGCCACTCTGCTTGTTTTTAAGAGCCTTCATTAGCGCTATCTCTTTGTCTGTAAAACGCGGAAACTGCATGTGACAATATTATCATGTGACAACTTTATTGTCACTTTTTATACAAAAAAACCAATAAAATTGGCACAAAACGGTTGGGTCAAAAAATATTGAACGTCACGTCATTTGTAAATATATTTTTTATGGAACCTCACCACAAACAAAAGGAGACTACCATGTTGTCTGTTAATCCCATGATCTTTAGCTCCCTCCTCGACAATCGCACACAAAAAGAGCGTGAATGTGACAAAAAGAGAGAGGCACGTAGGATACGCCGCCTGGAAGAAGAGAAATCTAGAAAAGAAGAGGAGGAAAAGATAAGGAAAAGAAAAAGACACATAGTACTCCTTTCTCTCTCAAAGAGCGAGTTGGTAAAGGTCATTTACCGACTTGAGCAACGACTTGAGGATCACAAGCGAGCCGTCAGCAATCTGGAGCAAACATTCAGGTGTGAAAGTGATCCTTTCAACAAAATGAATGAAAAAGAAAGGGAGGAGTACTGGAGACAGAGGGAGCGTGGTGTGTGGTAATGATCACCAAACACACTATCGCACAAAAGCACGAACAATGTTCGTGCTTTTTTACAAACAGATAAGAGAAGCGATTTTATCCCCGTCTCGAAGCTTCATACACACCCATGGGGAAAAGAAAGACAAAAAAATTACTCAAAAGGAAGAAGCCCGTGCAAGCACGAGCTTCTTTTCTTCCACTTCCGGTGACATGCACAACTCAACTTTGTGATTGAGCGCGAATCTGGCGGAAGCTGATTGCCACCATGAGGAAGGCGATCGGAGCGAGAACAAGGCAAGCCGTGAGTACTGCAGTCTTGTTGAAGCTCCACTTTCGCCACGGCCAGTAGTCGCGGGCGGCCGCAATCGAAAGGAGCCAGAAGCTCATCACTCCGAAGATGATCCAGGGAAGAATCCCGTTCATTAGCAAGATCCAATCCATGAGGTTCTCCTGTTGAACGTACGAGCGAATATTTTTGAACGGCACGCTGCCGATCGAAAACTCCTATGCTAAGATAACATATTTATTAGATAAAGTCAATATAAGGCCAAACCCCGATTTTACAAACAGATAAGAGAAGCGATTTTATCCCCGTCTCGAAGCTTCATGATGCGCACGCCTTGAGTTTGTCGGCCGAGACTAGGGATTTCTTTGATATCTACACGGATCACCTGGCTTTTTTGTGACATTGATACCACCTCTTCTTCCTCTTCGGTCACGACTTGTGAGCAAATAATGTCTCCTGTCTTTGGAGTCACTTTTGCAGTCTTGATACCTGAGCCACCACGTTTTTGTATTTTATAATCTTCAATAGAAGTCTTTTTGCCATATCCATTTGCACTAATGACTAGGAGCTCAGCATTTTTTGCCTCTTTCTTTACTACCTGTGCAGTGATGACTTTGTCCCCTTTTCCTAGCTTCATAGCACGTACACCCGCAGCGCCACGTCCCATTTCTCGTATGTCTGACTCTTTGAAACGAATAGACTGACCTTTTGCAGTAGCGATAACGACACTGTCGCCTTTTGTGACAAAAGATACTGAGATGAGCTTGTCACCATCTGCTAGAGATATAGCAATGAGTCCGCTACGACGCACATCATGAAAATTTTCTGCTTTTACTTTTTTAGCCACACCTTGTTCTGTCACCATGAGCAGAGAAAGCTCGGCAGCAGCCTTTACTTCCTTTGGCATTGCGAGTAGTGATGTCACTTTTTCTTCGTCAGCGAGAGACACGTAGTTGACCAGAGACTTACCTTTTGTCGCACGACGACCTTCTGGCAAATCATACATTTTTATCTGATATGCTTTTCCGCGATCTGAGAAAAATAGCATATCGCTATGAGTACTTGCAGTAAGAAGCTTTGTAACAAAATCTTCTTCTTTTGTGTCTAGATCCACCACGCCAACACCTCCACGTTTTTGTTTGCGAAATTCATCTGGACTGGTGCGCTTGACGTATCCGCCCGCTGTGAGCACGAGAGCATTTTCTTCGTCTGGTATGAGATCCTCGACAGAAATCACTTTTGCCCCACCCTTGACCACTTGTGTGCGTCTGTCATCTCCATACTTATCTGCGATTTCTTTTAGCTCTTTTTTTATAATATCCAAAATCATTTTTGGTTTTGCCAAAATTTCTTTGAGAGACTCAATAAGCGCCTGTACAGCTTTTAGCTCGTCTTCTATTTTCTTTCTTTCGAGTCCTGCTAGCTTTTGTAGCTTCATTTCCAAAATAGCTGAAGCCTGTAAATCAGAAAACTTAAACTCTTTTTTCAAATCAGCGTGCGCTGTCTCTACATCTTTTGCTGCGCGGATGAGTTTTATAATTTTATCTATATGATCAAGCGCTTTCTTTAGACCAAGCAAAATATGCTCTCTGTCTTCTGCTTTTCGTAGGTCAAAAGCTGTGCGTCGGCGCACTACATTTTGGCGATTTGATATAAACTCAGATAGAAAAGTTTTTAGAGAAAGAGTTTGTGGTACACCATCGACTAATGCAACTAGGTTGAAATGGAAAGACTCTTCTAGCTGTGTGTGCTTGTACAAAGAATTGAGGATTTTTTGTGGATGAGTGCCACCCTTTAGGTCAATAACGACTCGAATGTCTTTTGCGGATTCGTCGCGAATACCTTTTATACCTTCTATTTTTTTATCACGCACCAAGTCCGCTATGCGCACAATGAGATCGGCTTTTACAACACGATAAGGTATAGATGTGATGATGATTTGGAAAGATCCGGCTTTTGTTTCTACTATTTCAGCTACTCCGCGAGTCACGACGCCACCACGGCCAGTCGCGTAGGCATGGTGGATGTCTTTTTTATTAAAAATAATTCCGCCGAGAGGAAAATCAGGACCTTGAATAAACTCAAGCAAGTCTTCTGTAGTTGCTTCTTTGTTTTCTATGAGATGTATGGTCGCATCCACCACTTCTTTTAGATTGTGTGGAGGAATATTTGTCGCCATACCCACAGCAATACCAAGTGTTCCGTTTAAAAGTAGGTTTGGTACAGCCGCAGGCAAGACTTCTGGTTCTTTTTTGGTACCGTCATAGTTGGGACGAAAATCAACGGTATCTTTTTCTATATCACGAAGCATTTCACTTGCCACACGAGACATCTTGGCCTCGGTGTATCGATATGCAGCCGCTCCATCGCCGTCGATAGAACCAAAATTTCCTTGACCAATAATGAGTGGGTATCGGAAACTAAAATCCTGAGCCATTTTTACCATTGCATCATATACAGCCACTTCACCGTGCGGATGATAATTACCGATCACATCTCCCACTACTGTCGCTGACTTACGTGTCTTAGCAGAAGCAGTGAGGCCTTTTTCATTCATTGAGTAAAGAATGCGTCGATGCACAGGCTTGAGTCCATCACGTATATCAGGTAGTGCTCGGTCTGTGATCACAGACATCGCATAGTCCAAAAACGACTCTTTCATTTCTAGAGTAATCTCTCGTGGCATTACAATACCTCCAGCAGCATCCTCTTTTACAAGCTTTTTAGGGTCTTTTTCGGCCATATAGTAGGGGTATTATAGCAAATTATTGCTCATTCGTATAGGTTTTTATTGTATTACCTAGGTTGTCTACCGAGTCTTTTAATTCACCAAAAGACTCTTTCACACTTTCTAAGGCAGATGCCGTCATCTTGCCAAAAGAAGTAATAGGAGAAATCACATTTTCTTGTGCAGAATTTTTTGTTGCCACTACATCATTTGAAAAAGAATTGAATTTTACAGAAATCCAAACTATAAAAATAAAGACTGTAACAATAGCAGAAAAAGCTAAAGAAAAACTTCTACGCTGTGATTCTGATTTATCTCTCAATTTATTTATTAAATTAAACATTTTAAATTTAAAAATTAAGCTGAAGGGTTTAGCACAATTATATCACTTTCTTTTCCCTCCAAATCTTTTTTCTTTATCGTGAGTTTATCGGTTGTGGTTACTGATTCTTCGCCACCTTCTTTTAGAAAAGTTTTAAGAGCATTTTTATCACCCACTTCGCCGTAGTGCATAGGAATGATGAGCTTTGGCTCGAGGGATACAGCGAGCTTGTAGGCATTAGTAGCATCTAACACACCATCACCACCGATGGGCACAAAAAGAATGTCTATTTCGTCTAAGTCTTCGAGGGTTTCGTTTGAAATTTCATTTGTGCCGAGTGCGCCAAGGAAACATAGATTGATGCCCTCGAGGGTCACCTTATATATAGTATTTAAATGTGGCTTGCCTCCGTACTCACTTGATGACTGAAAGCCTTTTATGAAAACTTCTTTGATCTCATACTCGCCTGGACCAGAAATGACAAAAGGTAGTCGATCTCCGCGAGCTGCCTGATCCACGCCGTTGAAATCTTTGTGATTGAGGCTAGATAGTGCAATATCCGCGCCATATTTTACAGACTTAAAAGATGACTCTTTGGAAATAGGATTGTAAGCAATAATAATGTCGCCAAACTGTATTTTAAAAGACTCTAGGCCTTGGTATGAAATAATCATGATTTTAGGATTATAGCATATAGGAGAGCGTAGCAAAACAAAAACATCTAAAAAGGGTACGGACTTTTTGAAGCTTAAAAAGTCCTGAAACGCTCGGCTCGACAGCCTCGCGACCCCCTTTTTAGATGTTTTTGTTTTGCTATGCAAATACCTCTACCTAGAAAAATCGCCGTCACGTCTGCGCGAGGCTTTTCAAACGTCTTTCTTGTTTTTTGGGCCAAACCGTGTATACTGCTTTTCATGCCTAATCTAGGCCTCGGCCCAGATTTTTAAGTGAGAAAAGGCATTAAATTAGGCTTGCGGCTCACGCGCAAGCACATTATTAATCACTATAGATAACCTCCCTCGGGCGGAAGGCGAACAAAATTCCCCTCCATCACAGGAAGCTATAGAAAAAATATGACAATAAAAGAAAAGATAGTAAAAGCGGCAAAAGCCGTAGTAGAAGAGATATCGGGCGACGCAGAAAACACTGAGAAGGAATCCAAAGCAAAAAAGGATTCTCTCATGGGCAAAATTTTAAACGAAACAAAAAACCCACCTTCTGCTGGTGATCTCATAGAAGGTTTGGTAATAGCGATAGAGAAAAACGCTGTTTATATAAACGTGCCACCATTTGGTACTGGTATCATTTATGGAAAAGAGTACATAAATGCTCGCGACATTATCAAAAAAATAAATATTGGCGACAATGTTGCTGGAAAAGTTGTCACTTTGGACAACAAAGACGGATATATTGAGATCTCTCTAAAAGAGGCTCGTCAGGCACTCATCTGGAGCGAAGCAGAAGAAGCTATTGCAAACAAAACAATTTACGAAATCCCTGTCATGGAAGCCAACAAGGGAGGACTCATCCTCGCATGGCAAGGTATCACTGGATTTTTACCTGCTTCACAGCTCAAGACTGAGCACTATCCTCGCGTAGCTGATGGAGACAAAGATAAAATTCTAGAAGAGCTCAAAAAGCTTATCGGCACAAAAATTTCAGTTGCAATCATCGGAGCTATTCCAAAAGAAGGCAAACTAATTTTCTCTGAAAAGAGTCCTGAGACAAAAAATAAAGAAAAAATCATCGGCAAATACGCTGTAGGTGATGATGTTGTAGGAGAAGTAACTGGTGTCGTAGATTTTGGAGTATTTATGAAGCTTGAGGAAGGACTAGAGGGTCTAGTACACATTTCTGAGATTGACTGGACACTTGTAGAAAATCCAAAAGCAATGTTTAAGGTGGGTGAAAAACTAAAAGTTAGAATAATAGAGATTAAAGAAGGAAAAATTTCTCTATCTATCAAAGCTCTTAAAACAAATCCTTGGAAAGAAGGTGAAAAGAAATACAAAAAAGATGATATCGTACAAGGCGTTATCATAAAATTCAACAAACACGGTGCATTAGCAAGTATCGAAGAAGGTATTGCTGGACTTGTACATGTATCCGAGTTTGGTAGTGAAGCAAAGCTCCGAGAAAAACTATCTCTTGGAAAGAGCTACACATTCAAGATCACTTTGTTTGATTCAAAAGAGCAAAAGATGGCATTGTCTTTTGTTGGGGAGAAATAGTTAGACTAAATAAAAACAGCCTTCTCGCTAAAGCGCTACGCTAACCCGCTCGAAGGTTGTTTTTATTTGTCCAAAATCCTCCTCGCTATTTCCAATCCACTTCTAAGGAAGAACGAAATGGTCAAAAAAGAAATCGAGGGCTCCTGACCAGCGCCTTTTCGTTTGTTTGAAAAGACTATTTATTTATCACCAAATACTTTCCTTCAGTTATCACTTCGACATTTCCATCAATAATTTTCAAAGCTGAATCATCATCAAGGGCATAAATTGTGTCCGTAAAACCCTTTGCCATATCCTCCAAGTATTCTTTATTAGCTTGAGGAAAATCAGGAGAATTAAAGTGTGGTCGAGTATAAAAATCGACAAAACCTAGAGCTTTTTCTATTTTGTATCCAAATTTTTCTTCATAATAAATCTTTTTGTCTTTAGAACTTAGCGCAAGTGTCGGATTTGTAACCATACTACCAGCGCTGATACCAGCCCACACCCTTGTCTTGAGTAATTCTGGAAGAAGCTCAGCAAGACCAGATTCATTTATACATCGCATCAAATGAAATGAATTTCCGCCAGAAAAAAATAAGACATCTGCTTCTTGAAGTCTGGGCAACCAAACATCTTTTGGTAAGGCGGAGATGTCTACAATATCTATCATCTTGAATCCCTGCTTTTTTATATTATACAAGTCATCAATAAACCACTCCTTATCGCCTACATTTACATTCATTGCTGTGGGAATGAAAGCGATAGATATTTCATCTGCTTTTTTACAAACAAGCTCAATAAGTGCTTTTGCTATTGAATCATTTGATAGACCATTTGATGTAAGTAAAAGTTTCATATAATCTAAATAATTTTCTTAAACTCCTCTAGCGTCTCTGGAGTTTTTTCATAATGCATTGGTACAATTTTTCCGACTTTTTTGAATTTTTTTATGAAATCAACGGCCTCTTGCGGACCAAAAGTGTAAAAACCACCGATAGGTATTAGAGCTTGGTCTACTTCCAGAGACGATACGTCTATGCCAGATGGATAAAACATATCTCCAGCAAAATATATTTTTTCACCATCAACTTCAAAAAGAAAACCGAAGTTTTCTTTTGGTCGCACCTTTGTGTTTGGGCCGTGATCGACGTCAAAAATAGATACTTTTATTACACTTATATCTATCATCTCACCCGATGCTATTTTTATGATCTCCGAAGGTGATGGTTCTTCATCTAGCATATTTACACACTCCTGGCTCAGATAAAGTTTTTTTGGCGCCAACTTTTTTATATGTTCCAAAGAAAAATGGTCGCCGTGCAAATGAGAAACAATCATTACATCAACAGAAATCCCATCTAGCTTTTCTATTGGCGTAAACGCTCCTATGTCTAGGGCAATTCGATAACCATCAGAGGATTCGATAATAAAACCTGATTGCTCAAATTTGGTTATTTTCATAACCTCATTTTAACATATTTGCTTTTCTCTAGCCTTTTTGGCTGTTTTTATTTGCCTGAGTTATTTAAATCATCACGAATCTCCATCCACATATTACCAATATGATTTAGACCTTTTCCATCTTCCCCATCATCCCAAAAACCATCAGCGGGAGGACCGGTGGTAATATGCTTTACTATCAACATATCTTTTGAATCAATAAGTGCTTGTCTAACATCCGAGTGTTGTTCTACTTTTTTACGCATAAGATCTTTCATGATAGAAAGTTTTCTTTCTGAAAATTCTGGTATTGTGTTTGATTTATATTGTGCAGAAATACGCCAAGCCTCAACTGGACTTTTTGCATTACGTACCGCTTCAATAATATTTCTGTCAGTATATCTTGCACACTGATACGCATGTTCTACAGTTGGATACAATAAACCATCAATTTCAATCGCATGCGCGCTATAAGGAGAAAAATATATTGCAAATATTTCTAACGGAAGGATACTTTTCATACACTTAGCTTTTCCTATAAAACTCCACGGTCCTCTTTAGCCCCTCATCAAAATCAACCGCTCCTTCGTAGCCCAACAGTTTTTTAGCTTTTGAAATATCGCCAAGGGAATGTTTTACATCCCCCAATCTTTCTGGTTCATATTTAGGCGATACATTTGTGCCGATAATTTTATTTATTTTTTCTACAAGCTGGTTTAGAGAAATCTCACTTCCACAAGCCACGTTTATCACCTGACCAGCACATTCTTTTGTAGCAACACACGCTTTCAAACAAGCATCTACGTTGTTGTCGACGTATGTAAAATCACGAGAAGTTTCTCCATCACCAAAAATAGTCGGCGTCTCACCTCTCAACATTTTTTTTATAAAAAGGGGAATCACAGCAGAGTAAACAGACTCTGGATCTTGGTTTGGACCAAATACATTAAAATAGCGCAAACAGACAGTCTCTAGTCCAAAAAGAGTGTGGAAATTTTGGCAGTATTGCTCGCCAGTAAGCTTTTGTATTGCGTATGGAGATTTTGGAGCTGTCGGCATGGACTCTTCTTTTGGCATGACAGGTGAGTCACCGTACGCAGAAGAAGATGCTGCGTATACAAATCTTTTTACACCAGCATCACGTGAAGCCATAAGCATTGTGAGAGTCCCGAGAACATTTGCCCTATCGGTTTCTATTGGATTTTCTACAGAACGAGGCACAGATGGTATTGCGCCCTGATGAAGGACGTAGTCTATTCCAGCTGTCGCTTTTTTTGCTGTGTCCAAATCACTAAAATCTCCCTCTATCAATTCTATTTTATCTAAAAATGGTGCGAGGTTTTCTCTCTTGCCTGTAGAAAAATTATCAATGATGCGCACGTTTTCGCCGAGCTCCACAAGCTTGCGCACAATATTTGATCCGATAAATCCTGCTCCGCCTGTGACTAAATATTTTGCCATTGTTTTGTGTTAATTTTAAATCTGTTAGTGAAAAGAAAAGTAGCTCCCGAACGAGTTAGCGAAGCGCTTTAGTAAGGGAGCTACTTTTCTTTTCATGATCCATTAAACTCCCCCATGGCTTTTTCGCGGGCGAGGCGCACGGCTTTTGCTGAGGAGCCGCCGGCGACGAGGACTTCGAGCGCCGAGCCCGCAGTCTTTGCCACCTTTTTTATCTCCGCCATTTCAACGTCTTTAAATTTTCCTAAAATAAAATCACCCACCACAGCGTCCCCTGTCGGCTTTTTTATTTTCCCAGTCGGAGTTTTTGGAGAAATACCTACTCGAATACGCACAAAAGCTTCTGTTTTTAATGCACGAATAATAGACTCTACACCCTTGTGTCCTCCAGAGCTTCTGTTGAAAGAAATTTTCATTTTTCCCACAGGCAAATCTAGATCATCATACACGACGATGAGTTGCTCTGCTTTTTTTGCACTTGTTACGAGTGGCGACACACTTGCCCCTGATTTATTCATAAAAGTTTCCGGCATCACAAAACGCACCTTTTCTTTCCCAATTTTCCCATCACAAACAAGCGCGCGAGTCTTTGAATCATTTTTCCATTCTGAAAAACCCAGGGCTCGAGCCACATTTTCAAGCACCACCCGTCCAGTGTTGTGACGAGTATTCTCATATTCTTCCCCAGGATTTCCAAGTCCGACTACTATATACATGATTAAAATATTGTAACACATCAATAAAATAAAAATCTCTTGTGCACAAAACTCATTTGTAATACAATTTCGAAAGCTATGGAAGAACAACTATCTACAAATCCACAAAACGATACTCCAAAACAGAAAAAACAAAGTGGTTTTTTTATGGAAATCGTAAAATTCACCACTATCGCAGTCATTATTGTCGTCCCTTTCCGTCTCTTTATAGCCCAACCATTTGTCGTCAATGGCGCCTCCATGGATCCAACTTTTGATACCGGAGAATATTTGATTGTAGATCAAGTTACATATAAATTTGAAGCACCAGAACGCGGATCAGTGGTTATTTTTAAATATCCAAAAGATACTACTAAATTTTTTATTAAAAGAATCATTGGACTACCTGGAGAAACCGTAGAAATCAGTGGCACCAAAGTAAAAATAAAAAATAATGAGCATCCAGACGGTATTATTTTAGACGAGCCATATGTTGCCATAAATCATGAGAAACAAGACAGCATGACTGTTACATTAAAAAATAATGAATATTTCGTAATGGGAGACAACAGAAGCGGTAGCTCTGACTCGCGCATGTGGGGACCTGTAAATGAAAATCTAATCACAGGCAGACCCTTTGTGAGACTGCTACCGCTTCAAAAAATCGGTCTTTTTCCAGGTAATGCGCAAGCGCAAAATTAATATAAATTAAATGGCATATCCCAACATGACAGCAGGTTCAAAAATACCCGAAAAAAAAGAAAGGGCACAATCCACATCTGCGTTTGCCCTTCGAGAGCTCGACAAAATAGCCAACACAGCTTCTTTCTTTGGTTTCCTACCGATACGTACACCAGAAATAACAAAAGAAGACATCTCAAAAGCTTCTATCTTTAGAAATGGTGATATAAAAAGAAAACAAGACGAGGACTACATTATTCCTCAACCAGAAGAAAAAGTTGCACTGTTGCGCACATATCTCGAGCACAACATGGCGAGCCTACCACACCCACTCATGCTTTATTACAAAAAGCCTCTGTCACGACAAGGAGAAAAAAAGAAGTCAAACGCTTTTCAGTGTGGACTAGACATCATTGGCACGACCAATAGTGTTGCTGAAGCACTTATCATAAAAACAATTTACGCTATTTTGACCGAGCAAGGCTTTGATTCTATGTACATAGAGATCAATACTTCTGGCGACAAAGATTCCATAGCCCGCTTTGATAGAGAAATGGCTTCTTATGTAAGAAAAAATTTTGGAGAGATACCATCAGATTTGCGTAATGCCTTTAAAAAAGATCCATTGGAGCTTTTACGCACTACGGACGAAAGATGTGCAGAGCTACGCGAGCGAGCGCCAAAACCAATGGGCTATCTATCAGAAGCAAGCATTCAACATTTCAAAGAAGTGCTTGAATATTTAGAGACGCTAAATATTCCATATAAAATAAACGAAAACTTGATCGGAGATAAAACATATTGCTCTCAGACTATTTTTGAAATACGCGGAAATGGTAAAGGAAAAGATCAAGAAAATATTTTGCTGGCTAGTGGCTGTCGACACAATTATTTCTCAAAAAAAATCGGCTTCAAAAAAGATATTCCGATAATGAGCGCAACAATTTGCTTTAAAAAAGTCCCAGAAAATCTTTATAAAATAACTATCAAAAAAATAGTACGCCCAAAGTTTTATTTTATTCAGCTTGGCTTCCGCGCTCGTCTCAAAAGCCTCATCATTATAGACACACTACGAAAAGCAAAAATTCCTGTGTACCACTCACTTACAAAAGATAAATTTGTAAACCAGCTCAGCACAGCCGAAAATCTAAAGCTTTCTCACCTAATCATCATGGGACAAAAAGAGGCCCTAGAAGACACCGTCGTCATCCGCCACATGGAAACCCGCGCTCAGGATACAGTGAGTTTGTGCGACCTTTCTCAGTATTTGCAGAAGCTGAAATAGGGCCTAATTTTAGCTTAAACAAGGCCACTTGCACCTATTTAGGCCATATGTTACTATTCCTTTCACTATGGCAGTCAATATAGAAGTAGAGAAAAATGCTAACGAAAACAGCGTAAACCTCATAAAGCGCTTTACTCGTCGTGTCCAGGGTTCTGGTATCCTTCCTCGCGTGCGATCTATCAGATATACAGAGCGACAGCCTTCAAAATACACAAAAAAGAAACGAGCTCTAAAATCAATCCAGAGCCGAGAAAAAATGGCTGAGCTCATCAAGATGGGTAAAATGGTAGAAAAAGTAGCCGGACGAAGATAAGTGCGAATAAAAGTGAGTACAGAAAATACCTTTTCAATAATTAACAAAACAAAAGGCAAGCTTCCCCGCTTGCCTTTTGCGCAAATGAAAGACGCCGTGCTCGGTAAAAAATATACTGTCAGTCTAGTGTTTATCGGAAAGACAACAGCAAAAAAATTAAATTTTCAATATCGAAAAATAAATAAACCCACAGATATCTTGAGTTTTTCTTTATCAAAAAATGAAGGAGAAATTTTTATAAATCCTAATAAGGCACGTGCGAAAGCAAAAGAGTTTGGACGAAAATATGACAACTATCTCGCCTTTCTTTTTATACACGGACTCTATCATCTAAAAGGACTCGACCACGGAGAAGACATGGAAAAGGCGGAAGCCAAAACACGTAGAGTTTTCAACATATAAAATACTCGTTTGGTAGATAGCCTATGCTACAATGTGGACATATGGCGCGCAACATAACAGTCGGCATAGATATAGGAACATACCAAGTAAAAATAGCTGTAGCTGAACAAATAAAAGGTGAAAACGGCAACGAGCCAAAAATTATTGGTGCTGGTATTTCAGAGTCTCGCGGTCTACGTCATGGCTACATAATCAACTCCTCTGATGTAGTAAAAAGTATTCGCCAAGCCGTCTCCCAAGCAGAAAAAACTTCTGGCCAAAAAATTCGCCGGGCTTTTTTATCTATCGGAGGTATCGGACTTTCTAGTATTACATCTACAGGCACAGTGATTATCTCTCGTGGTGATTCTGAGATTACAGATCTAGATCTATCAAAAGCTTTGGAAGCATCTGAAAAAGAAATACCGGCACCAATGATTTTAAATAGAAAAATAGTACACGCCGTACCAGTACAGTACAAACTCGACGGCAAAGTGGTGCTCGGTCAGCCACTAGGCATGAAGGGTACAAAGCTAGAAGTAAAAACCCTTTTTATTACCTGTTTAGAAAGACATTTAAACGATCTAATGCAAGCTATAGAAGAAGCGGGGGTAGAAGTCATAGATGTTATGGCCTCCCCTCTAGCTGCTGGTCTAGTAACCCTAACAAAAACACAAAAAATAGCCGGCTGTGTGCTGGCAAATATCGGTGCAGAAACCGTATCTATCATAGTATACGAAAACAACCTACCCGTTTCACTAGAAGTTTTCCCTACTGGATCTACTGATATTACAAACGATATTGCTCTCGGTCTCAAAGTTGCATTAGATGAAGCAGAGCATATTAAGTTGGGAGCAGTCACCACCACCACTTATCCACGCAAAAAACTTGAAGAGATTATAGGTGCGAGACTACAAGATATTTTTGAGCTTATCGAAGCACATCTCAAGAAAATAGGACGTGACGGACTTTTGCCTGCAGGAATAGTCATCACTGGTGGAGGTGGAAGTTTAAATTTTAGTGGTGGTATAGGAGGAATAGAAAATCTAGCAAAACACGCTCTGCGACTCCCTTCACGAGTTGCGTCTATTTATTTGGGTGAAGACGGAAAATCAAATATTAAAGATTCGTCATGGTCAGTGGCGTTTGGTTTGTGTATCTTTGGTCTAAACGCTGATAAAGACGGAATGATAAGTGGAGATTTATTTAGAAGTTTCATAAAAAATATTTTCAAAAAAGTTCGTTCATTTTTAACGCAGTTTTTACCATAGTTCTTTTCACCAAAAAAGCCAACAACAGAGGGCTTTTTTAGAAAACTTAAACAGCGAAATATATTGTTGTCAATATGTTTTCTTTTCCACTTTATCTGTTATGATGATAAAAAACATTTACAAAATATGCCACAAATTAAACCTGAAGTAGAAGCATTCGCAAGAATAAAAGTCCTCGGAGTGGGAGGTTCTGGAAAGAACGCGCTCAACCACATGATCAACAGCAAGGTCAGAGGTGTTGAATTTATCGCTGTAAACACAGACGCACAAGACTTACACAACACACAAGCAAAAAAGAAAATTCATATCGGAAAAAATCTTACACGTGGACTCGGCACAGGCATGAATCCAGAACTTGGACGACGAGCAGTAGAAGAAACACAAGAAGAAATTCAAGAGGCGATAAAAGGCGCTGACATGGTCTTCATTGCTGGTGGTATGGGTGGTGGTACTTACACAGGTGCATCTCCACGCATAGCACAAATAGCAAAAGAGCTGGGCGCACTCACAGTGGGGGTGGCTACAAAGCCATTTGGTTTTGAGGGACTACAAAGAATGCGACTAGCTGAACAAGGCCTAGAAGAATTAAAAAAATCTGTAGACGCTATCATCATCGTACCCAACGATCGCCTACTCAACAGCATCGACAGGACCACTCCAGCAAAGAACGCTTTTGCAATGTGTGATGACGTATTAAAGCAGGCTGTAGAAGGTATCTCAGACCTTATTACCACTCCTGGAACGATCAATATAGACTTTGCTGACATCAAAGCTGTCATGGAAAATGCTGGTCCAGCCCTCATGGGTATCGGTACAGCTACAGGTGAAAAACGTGCCGAAGAGGCCGCAAAAATGGCTATCAATTCCCCTCTTCTCGAGATCTCAATGCAAGGAGCAAAGGGCGTGCTTTTCTCTATCGCTGGCGGTGATGACCTCACAATGTTTGAAATACAAGACGCAGCAAAAATCATTACAGAGTCAGCAGATCCAAACGCTCGCATCATTTTCGGTACAGTACGTGATGAAAAATTAAAGAAAAACGAAATCAAGATCACCGTGATCGCATCTGGATTCCCAGAACATTTAAATAAGAAAGTTTCTTTGTTTCCTGGTGCAGAAAAAGAAGAAAATGTCCCTCCAGTTTCAAAGGGAAAAATATTTAATTCTGTACCAGCACAAGTAGCACAAACAGAAGAAAAAAAATCTGCACCAGCTACAGAAGAAGATGACGATTGGGGCGCAGTACCGGCATTTCTAAGACGTTCAAAACTAAAATAATAAAATATGTATGATTTGATAATCATAGGTGGCGGACCAGCTGGTGTCGCCGCCGGAGTATACGCATCAAGAAAAAAGTTGAAAACTGCCTTTATAACAGCTGATTTCAATAGCCAAAGTGTGGTATCAGAAGAAATCCAAAACTGGATTGGCACAGTAGCCATATCAGGGCAAAAACTGGCTGATGATTTAAAAGCGCATCTCAAAGCGTATTCTGGAGATGTTGTTTCTATATACGAAGGTGAGTGGGTAAAAGATATATCACGTGAAGAAGCAAATTTTAAAGTTACAACAGACAAAAATAGCTACCTTGCAAAGACAGTACTCATAGCTACCGGCAGTCATAGACGTAAATTAAATATTCCTGGCGCAGATGTGTTTGATAATAAAGGCCTAACGTACTGCGCATCTTGTGATGGACCAATATTTTCAGGACAAGACGTGGTAGTGGTGGGTGGTGGTAATGCAGCTTTCGAAACATCCGCCCAACTCCTAGCATATGCAAAAAGTGTCACACTTTTAAATAGAGGGGAAACATTTAAAGCAGATCCAGTCACAGTAGAAAAAGTTTTATCTCACCCAAATATGCGTGCAATAAAAAATGCCATTCCAGTAGAGGTACGTGGAGATAAGTTTGTAAATGCCATCGTATACGAAGATGCTACAACAAAAGAAAAAGTAGAGCTTGCTGTAAAAGGCATCTTTGTAGAAATAGGCCTAATCCCCTCTACAGATTTTGCAAAAAATATAGTTGTATTAAATAAAACCGGTCAGATACCTGTAGATCCAAAGACACAACGCACAGCAACCGATGGCATATGGGCAGCTGGAGATTGCACAGATTGTCTATATCATCAAAACAACATAGCCGCCGGAGACGCAGTAAAAGCACTTGAAGACATATATTTATACATTCACGCAGGTAAAATCTAAATTAGCCTAAATATTTAAAAAGCCTCTATTGTAGCTGCTGTAAAATCAGAAGGAATCGCCACACCATCAGAATTGAAAATAAAGTTGTTGAAATATATCATTCCGGCTACAAAAATAATCATAGCGATAGCTCCAGCTATAGTACTGAGATGTTGTGCTTTAATTGCAATAAATATAGTGAGTGCCAATACAAATGCGAGAAAGATAATTAATATACCAAAAACATAATCAGAAAGTTGTCTTGGAGAGGTGATTATTTTTTCAATAGGTCTCAAAAAAGAATTGATTTTTGAAGAAGTTATTGGTTTTATATCTGCTATGTTTGCCTTTGTCTCTGTACCCAAAATGACATTCTCAACTGAAGAAAAAGTATCTTGTGTTTTTGGTATACTCACTATCTTTTGCGTCTTCTGAGTTTTTGTCTGAACTCCCGCATCGGTGTGTTTCGATTCTACAGGGGGTACTGGATTTTGAGCAAGAGTCACTTTGTCTTTTGGTGTACCAAAAAATTGTACAACAAAAAGAGTGTCTCTACCCTTGTATTTTCCTGGTGCAACAGCAATACCCACTTCACGATAGTTTTGATTTATCATGTTTGCCCTATGAGTTGGAGATTTCATCCAAGCATCAGTCACATCATCAGAATCAACAAAATCTACAGCTAGATTTTCTCCAGCATATGAATAGCTATATCCTACCTGCTTTAACCAATACCAAGGCTCTAGACCGTCTGGACTAGTGTGCGAAAAATAACCTTTTGTAGCCATATCATTTGCCTTCATCTGCGCAGCTAGCTGTAACATGGGGTTTGTAGAAAGTGGAGAAAGATTTTTTTGATCCCTATTTTCATTTGTCAAAGAAACCAAAACACTAGGCAAAACTGATGCTAGAAAATCCACTCGACTAGAAAAAAAATATACGTTGGCAAAAAAAGCAATTTCTACAAAAAATACAAAGACAGCAATAGCGCATAGCGCTTTGCGACGCAAAAAATACGGTTTATGATTGTTTTCTTCTTGTGGTATGAAATATTTTTTGACTATTTTTCTCATATTTAACCACATATTTTATATGTGTTTTCTCTATCTTATTTTTGGTAGAGTTAGATTTTTTACACCACCACAAGTCATTGCGTTTATCCAAAAACGAGTCGTTTCATATACGTATCCAGTAGGTTGTGTATCATCTGGTAGTAGACCAGCATCAAACCAAGGCTTTAATATAAGTTTATTAAACTTACGCTGAAAATCTTTTACTGCTTCTAAGGTCTTTTCTCCATAAAAACCAGTCACCGGCAATCCAGCGCCACGATTATTTAAGAAAGTTTGTAATTTTTTTACTTCTTCTGGATTATTATTTGCACCATATTTAATATAGTCTTTCAAATAAGCTTCATTGCATTGAGAAAACGCAACGACAACAAGCTCGTTGTTTATATCACTTGCACCAAGCACCTCTCCTCTTTTATTACTTGATGAACTACCGCTTCCACTACCGCCTCCGTCATTACCACCACCGCCGTTATTGCCATTATTGCCATTATTGCCATTATTGCCCTCATTACCGTTATTACCATTATCACCACCTTCATCTTCTATTGGCTCATCAGCTGTATTACCAATGCCTGTTGGAGACAAATCTGAATTAGTTGATATGTGTATTTTTTGTACACCATTTAGAGCTGACTCTAAACCTGTAAAATTTTGTATAAAATTTGGACCAGGTGTGTCATCTGAATTGTTTAAAGAAGCGGAACAATCTCCCCAATGACCGAGCACAGTTCCGAGATCAGATCCGTCTACGATACCGTCATTGTTTAAATCTGCTATTGAAGACCCAGAATTATCTACATCATGAGACCAAGAATCCAATACTATTCGCACATCATCACCGTTTACTTGACCATCATTATTTAGATCACCCAAACAAACCCTAGATCTATCAACTGTGGAGTTTGTTTCAACAGCAACCTCATGGACACTAGGACCATTGTCAGTAGCTTGGCTATCATTAACGTTTTCCACACTGACATTGTCTACAGACTCAGGTTCGACAACATCTTGATTTAAAGATTCTTCAACATTAGACAAGTTTGCCTCAATTTTTGGCTCTGTTTTCAAATCAACCAAATCCACGTCCTCAACTTTTTCTGTTGAAACTGATAAATTAGACTCTTCTGCACTATCTTTTACCTCACCCACAAAAGTAGCTCGACTATAATCAAGACGGACTCCGATTAAATTTATAGGCAAAATAACTGTTAAAATAATCGCCGGTAATAACAGATTCTTTGGTATTTTATTCATATACACTTAAATCTACACAAAAACCCGAAAAAGTCAATTAAAACTAAGCTTCTATAATATACACAAACCAACCCCAGAAATATCTTCAGTCCTCACGTTCGATATCAAAGGGTTTTTTGAGACGAAATTGTGGGCGGTAGAGGACTCGAACCTCTGGCATCAACAACGTCAATGTTGCGCTCTACCAACTGAGCTAACCGCCCATAACTTTTAATACTTGAAAACATCCTATCACTTTTTGCTTTTTCTGCAAAAAATGATATATTTCAGCAGTTATATGGCCCTATCGTCTATCGGTTAGGACAGTGCCCTTTCAAGGCGCAAAGCCGGGTTCGATTCCCGGTAGGGTCACAATAGAGAGAGCTAGTTCGAGCACTCGACAAGGGTCGAAACTAGCAAACAAAAGCAAGTCATTTATGACTTGCTTTTGTTGTAGTTTAATACAACGATTTATGTTATAATCTTTTTATGAAAGATGGTGCCAAAAAATTAGGAGAGAATCTCAAGAAAATCAGAACTAAGAAGAATATTACGCAAACCGAACTTGCCAAAACACTCGGTGTAGACAAATCTTTTGTAAGTAATATTGAGAATGGAAAGACAAACCCTACTCTTTCAACTATTACTAATCTAGCCCAGACATTGGGAGTGTCGACTAACGAATTATTAAAATAATTTTATGAGTAAAGATAAAACAAATTTAAATACAACAAAAGAACAAGAACGAGCTGAACTCCATCGTGCAATTTGGCAAATTGCCAATGATCTTCGAGGTAGTGTGGATGGATGGGATTTTAAACAATATGTTCTTGGAATACTTTTTTATAGATTCATCAGCGAAAACCTAACAAATTATATTAATGCTGATGAACGACGCTCAGGAAATAAAGATTTTGACTATACTTCACTCTCTGATAAAGAAGCTGAATTCGGTCGTGCTGATACTGTAAAAGAAAAAGGATTTTACATCTTACCTAGCGAGCTTTTTGTTAATGTTCGTAAAAATGCACGAAACAATGCAAATCTAAACGAAACCCTTTCTAACGTATTTAGTAATATTGAAAGTTCTGCGAAAGGTTCAAGTAGCGAAGAAGATCTCAAGGGTCTATTTGATGATTTGGATGTTAATTCAAACAAGTTGGGTGGTACCGTAGAAAAAAGAAATCAAAGAATCACAAAACTTCTAGAAGCAATTGGTGATCTTCGTCTAGGTGATTATGCTGATAATACAATCGATGCTTTTGGTGATGCGTATGAGTACCTCATGGCAATGTATGCCTCAAACGCAGGAAAATCTGGTGGAGAATATTACACACCTCAAGAAGTTAGTGAGCTTCTCGCTGAGATTACAACAGTCGGTAAAAAGGAAGTTAATAAAGTATACGATCCTTGTTGTGGATCAGGATCTCTACTTCTTAAATTTGCCAAGGTACTTGGTAAGGAAAATGTAAGACAAGGTTTTTATGGGCAAGAAATAAATCTAACCACTTACAACCTGTGTCGTATTAACATGTTTTTGCACGATGTTAATTACAATAATTTCGATATCGCTCACGGAGATACATTAACCGACCCTAAACACTGGGACGATGAGCCATTTGATGCAATAGTTTCAAATCCACCATATTCAATTAATTGGGAGGGTGATGCTAATCCTATACTTATTAATGATCCAAGATTCTCTCCTGCTGGAGTTCTAGCACCTAAAAGTAAAGCAGATCTTGCATTTACAATGCACATGCTCTCATGGCTTTCTACAAGTGGAACTGCGGCGATTGTTGAATTCCCAGGGGTTCTCTATCGTAGTGGTGCTGAGCAGAAAATCAGAAAATATTTGATTGATAATAACTATGTGGACACTGTTATCCAATTACCTCAAGACCTCTTCTTCGGTACAGGTATTGCAACTTGTATTGTTGTTCTTAAGAAGAGCAAAAAAGATAACAGAACACTTTTCATAGATGCTTCAACAGAATTTGTTCGTGGCGGAAATAAAAATAAACTTAGTGATGAAAATAGAAAAAAGATACTGGCTGCTTTCATTGAGAGAAAGGATATAGAGCACTTTGCTAAATTAGTAAGTAATAAGGACATTTCTGATAATGCATACAAGCTTGATGTCTCAAGTTATGTTGTTGCAGAAGATACTCGTGAAGTTATAAATATTACTGAACTTAACTCAGAGATTGATCAAATAGTTATTCGACAAAACGAACTCCGCAAGTCGATTGATGAAATTGTTAGAGAAATCGAAAAAACAAGGAAACATGACTAAAACTCAAAGTAAAATTGAAAAACTCATCCTTGAACTATCTCCTAACGGAGTAGAGTTTAAGAAACTCGGAGAACTTGAAGATTTAGACATGATTAAGCTGGGTCGAGGAGAAGTTATCTCAAAAAATGACTTAGCGAAAATACCAGGTGATTATCCCGTATACTCATCTTCCGCTACTGGTTCGGGTGAATTTGGTAGATATGGCAAATATATGTTTGATGATGAGCGTATTTCATGGTCCATAGATGGAGGTGGTCGCTTTTTTTATCGACCAACCCATAAGTATTCAGTAACAAATGTTTCTGGGTGGTTAAAAGTTAACAACACAAAGGCATTGAACACAAAATATTTATATTTTGTGTTGTCAGACGCATGGATGACAAAGGTTTTTGACTATACCAAAAAAGCCCATCCATCAGTAATTAGGGATGAGTATAAAATACCAATTCCACCACTTGCTATACAAGAAGAGATTGTCAAACTACTTAATAGTTTTACCGAGCTGGAAGCAGAGCTGGAAGCAGAGCTGGAAGCTAGAAAAAAGCAGTATGAGCATTACCGTACGCAATTATTGACGTTTGATAATGCGGGAAGTACACAATGGTTACCACTTGATCAGGTTATTAACTTTATGAATGGAAAAGGACACGAAAAACTAATAGATGAAAACGGCAAATATATTGTTGTTAATTCTAAATTTGTTTCGACAGATGGAAGAGTTAAAAAATATTCTGTCAGTCAGATTTCTCCTGTATTTGAAAATGATATTTTGATGGTTATGAGCGATCTCCCAAACGGAAAAGCACTAGCAAAATGTTTTTATGTTGATGAGAACGACAAATACACTTTAAATCAACGAATCTGTGCTTTGAGTGTTAAAAATAAAGATGAAATATATTCAAAATATCTTTTTTACATATTAAGTAGAAACAGACAACTGCTTAGATACGATAACGGTGCTGATCAAACAAATCTTCGCAAAGACGATATTCTAAAAATACAAATACCCGTACCTCCGCTTGAAGAACAAAAAAGAATAGTGAGCATCCTCGATAAATTTGATGATTTGGTAAACAATATTTCAATCGGATTACCTGCTGAACTTAAGGCACGTCGATCACAATATGAATATTACCGAGGAAAACTTTTAACCTTCAACGAATATGTCAATTAACAATAAATACAATTTAGTTGCGGAAAATTCGCAAAGTACTGTAGTTGCAGAATATGTTTCTGACGGTAAGAGAGTGGCTCACTATCAAAGTGAGGCGGAACTTGAACGTGCACTTGTAAAGCAATTAGAAACACAGGCATACGAATATCTCCCGATTACATCTGAAGCAACTTTGGTTGTTAACTTACGTAAACAGCTAGAAAAACTAAATAATTTTGAATTTACAGACCTTGAATGGGAAAGATTTTTTGTAAATGAACTAGCAAATCCAAATCAAAGTATTGAAGATAAAACGACAACTATTCAAGAAGACAATACAAAAGTACTAAAGCGAGATGACGGCACTTTCAAGAATATTGATTTGATAGACAAGAAAAATATTCATAACAACAGTCTTCAAGTTATTAACCAGTACGCTACTGAAGACGGAAAAAGATCAAACCGATATGACATAACTGTTCTTGTTAATGGTCTACCTCTTGTTCATATTGAGTTGAAACGCCGTGGTGTTGCCATTCAAGAAGCTTTTAATCAGATCAATCGTTATCAAAGAGAAAGCTTCTGGGCTTCTTCTGGTCTTTTTGAATATGTACAACTATTTATAATTTCAAACGGTACACATACAAAGTATTACGGTAACACTGTACGAAGACAACACATAAGAGAATCAAATGAAGGAACTGTAAAGAAAGGAAAACGTACAAGTAACAGTTTCGAATTCACAAGTTGGTGGGCAGATGCTACAAACCGACCCATTACTGATTTGATGGATTTTACAAAAACTTTTTTTGCAAAACACACGCTTTTAAACATTCTCACTCGGTACTGCGTTTTCACTACTGATAAACAACTCTTGGTAATGCGACCATATCAGATTGTTGCAACAGAAAGAATTCTAAGCAGGATTGAGGTTAGTACTAACTACAAAAAACTCGGCACTGTAGAGGCTGGTGGTTACATCTGGCATACAACAGGGTCAGGAAAAACACTTACTAGCTTTAAAACAGCACAGCTTGCAAGTAAGTTGTCATATGTAGATAAGGTTGTTTTTGTTGTGGATCGTAAAGATTTGGATTATCAAACAATGCGTGAATATGACAAGTTTGAAAAAGGTGCGGCGAATAGTAACACCTCAACAGCATTACTGAAGAAACAACTTGAAAACCCAAATGCACGGATTATTATCACGACCATTCAAAAACTAGATCGTTTTATTGGTCGGAATGGTAATCACGAAATTTTTGATGATCATGTAGTTTTGATATTCGATGAATGTCACCGATCACAGTTTGGTGATATGCATGCTGCGATTACAAAGACATTTAAGAACTATCATCTTTTTGGCTTTACTGGTACACCGATTTTTGCGATGAATGCTTCTTCTGGAGGACGACCCGATCTAAAAACTACTGAGCAAGCTTTTGGTGAAAAATTACACACTTATACAATCGTTGATGCGATTGCAGATAAAAACGTACTACCATTTAAGGTTGATTACGTTTCAACTGTAAAAGAAGCTGAAAATATTGAGGACAAGAAAGTGAGCGACATTGATCGTGAGGCTGTTCTTGCTTCTCCTGAACGCTTGGAAAACATTGTTGGCTACATACGTGAACATTTTGATCAAAAGACAAAGCGTAATAGTTTCTACAAATTAAAGGATCGACGGTTGGCAGGATTTAACTCTATCTTTGCAGTTTCATCAATTGATGTTGCTAAAAAGTATTACATGGAGTTTAAGAAGCAATTAGCTGATGTGCCAAGTGATAAGCAACTTAAAATCGCAACCATTTTCAGTTTTGGGGTTAATGACGAGGATGCTGACGGAATGATCGATGAAAATTCTGAAGATACGAGCGGTCTTGATGTTAGTTCGAGGGATTTTCTAGATAATGCAATTAAGGACTACAATGCGATGTTTGGCACGTCTTATGACACTTCTTCTGATAAATTTCAAAACTATTATAAGGATGTTAGTCAGCGTGTAAAAGACAGAGAAATCGATATTCTTATCGTAGTGAACATGTTCTTAACTGGATTTGATGCGACTACCCTCAATACTCTTTGGGTAGATAAAAATCTCCGTCTACATGGTTTGCTTCAAGCATATTCAAGAACTAACCGTATTTTGAATAGCGTAAAGACTTTTGGAAATATTGTTTGTTTCCGAAATCTTGAAAAAGCCACAAATGAATCAATTGCTCTCTTTGGTGACAAAGAGGCTTGTGGTGTTGTGCTTTTGAAAGCATATGCGGATTATTACAACGGTTACAAAGATGGCGACAAAGAAATCAGAGGATATAGGAGTTTAGTAGATGAACTTTTGGAGAAGTTCCCTGTAGGTGAACGAATCATTAGTGAACAACAACAAAAGGAATTTATTAAGCTGTATGGTGCGGTATTGCGTGTTCGTAACATTCTTGCAACTTTTGACGAGTTTGCAGGTAATGAAATTTTGACTGATCGAGATGTTCAAGATTATCACAGTATGTACATTGATTTGTACAATGAGTTCCGAAAGACAATCGAAGAAGATAAAGAAAACATCAATGAAGATGTAGTCTTTGAAATGGAGCTTATAAAACAAATTGAAATCAATATTGATTATGTGTTGGGACTAATCAGGAGATATCACGAGGATCATATAAATAATCGAGAACTACTAATTGATATTAATAAAGCTATTGATTCTAGTGTTGAGTTAAGAAATAAGAAAGATCTAATCAATCAATTCATTACTTCTCTAGATGTACACTCTGCTGTTGATGATGACTGGAAAAAGTTTGTTGAAGAGAAGAAAATTGAGGAATTAGAAAAGATTATTGCTAGTGAGAATCTCGATCATGACGCAACATATACTTTCATACAAAATGCTTTCCGTGACGGAAGTGTCGCAACAACAGGAACCGCAATAACAAAAGTACTACCCCCAGTATCTCGCTTTTCTCCAAGTGGTGATCGAACCAAAAAACGTGAGAGCGTATTAACTAAATTCACAAACTTCTTTGAAAGATTCTTTGATATTTCAGGTGGTAAGTTTAAGGAATAAATTATATGGGACTAGAAATTGAAAATTCAGAAGAAAAAATAGTCGATAATTACAAAACCGACACACTATATACCCATAAATTCAAAAATGAAGCTGGGAAATATTTTACCATTGTCTCAAGAGATGAAAATGGTGTACCAGATGCTATTGAAGTAGAACATCCTTATCCTGTCATAAGGAATAAAATTAAAACTACTTTTACATTTATTAAACAAAATAATGAGATTACCAATGTTTCTTTTAAGCGATTTAAGTTTTACAAAAACAAAGGTTATGTTGAACAAGATGAACAAATCGTCTTCTCTTTTCCATTTTTCAAGCAGATCATTGGATATCTACAACTCCTTTCAGAATTAAACCTTGGCGACGTGAATGAAAGAAGAATTACGCTTGCTGATGATAATCTCCCCAATATAGACGATGAAACAAAGAAAAAAATTAAAACACTATTATTGAGAAAGGACGGTCAAGAGATTATCGAGGAGGTTTTAGCTAGTGGTATTATAACTTCAACTGATATTGTAAATATAGGATACCGTAAGAAGCAACTAGAAATTTTTAATAATCTTTTAAATCAAGAGGGCTATTTTGCAACCTACATTTCCGAGAATAATATAACAGATACGAGACATGAATCTGTCTGGCAACATTTCTTTAATATAAATGATTGGATTTTTGGATATGGACTAGATTATCGATTCCTTGGAATTTTACAAAAAGAAGCACACGTATCAGGTACAGACGTATCAGGAAAAGAATCTGTTATTAACGACTTCCTTTTAGGGTGTAGTAAATTTACAGTACTAGTTGAACTTAAAAAGCACGATACCCCTTTATTTGGTAAAGATAAGAATCGTTCAAATTCGTGGACACTCTCGGATGATCTAGTTTCAGGCTTGTCTCAAATACTAGAGCAAAAAGCTAGTTGGCAAATTACAGCAGAAACAAATGTAAATGGAAACTATAATGATAAAGGAGAATTAATTAAGCAAAAAGCATTTGATCCCAAGAGTATCTTAGTTATCGGATCAACAAAACAATTTGATGGTACTGATAAAGAAAACCAAATAAAAGCAAAAACATTTGAATTGTTTCGACGTGACTCCAAAAACATTGAGATTTTAACTTATGATGAGCTTTATGAACGAGCAAAATTCATTGTTGAACATGCTGGAAAAAAGTCTTGATTTCTTAGTTGCTAGCAACTATTTTCTTATTCTTCAAGACCAATTCACTACTGATACATTCCAAGATAGATCTCTGCTCTAACGGAGATCCTTCTTTTAGTACAAATTTTGTATAGTCCTTAAGATCAATAGGCTCTATTTTCTCAGTCTTCTTTTTGCCCAAAAACATTGCTTGTAGTTTCTTAAACTTTTGAATTTCAACATCAAGCTTTGCAGTAAGTTTTACCTTATTTATGTTCAAGGTATCAACCATATCGAGTAGTGATTCAATGAGTTCAGTTTCATTCAGGGCAGGATTTTTACAATTCCTGTCTTTTGCTTTTGTGCATCGATAATATACATGTCGGTTCACTCCGCCATTCAGTAACTTCTTGAACTTCTCATCGGCAGTAATACCAGATCCACAAGCTCCGCATTTCATGATTCTTGTAAACGCAAATTCCTTGCCTTGTGATTTTATCGTCTGCGATTTGATAGAATTTCTTGTCTCATCAAACAACTCTTTTGTGATAATAGGTTTATGTTTTCCCTCATACCAAATACCTGATCCTTGAGGAAACTCAAAGCGACCGTAGTAGAAAGTATTGTTTATAATCTTGAATACATTTCCAAGACTTAAATGAAAACCTCTGTGAGTTTTGAAATCAAGATCATATCGTAACCATGCATGTACTTTTGATACACTCCATTTTTCATAACTAATCTTCTCAAATATTTGTCGTATAGTATCGGCTCGTTCTGGATCAATTTCTACCTCACACTTAGCCAATCGTTGATTAGGCTTTCTATATCCCGTTGGTGGTTGTACTGGCCATAATCCCATTTCGCACCTAGCTCTCATGCCACGCTTTACATTGATACTTTTGTTGTCGTTTTCAAGCTTTGCCTGACTACAAAGAATCATCAGCAGGAACTTGTCACTTGGTGAATTAGAAAAAGTCTGACCAAAAGTTTTGATCTGAATCAGTTTCCTTTGATCCATTCTGTCTACAAGCTTTCCAAGATCACCTGCATTACGAGAAAGTCTATCTGGTGCCCATGTAATGATTCCATTGAATATTCCCGTATCGATATCTTTTACAATCTCTTCAAATACAGGTCTTTGTCCAGATTCCTTTGCGCTATGTGATTCTTTACGGATCTCAACTATGGTTAGATTTTCACGCTCGGCAATCTGTTTCATTTCTTTGATTTGAGAATCAATAGAAAGTGCTTGTTTTTCTTCTGCTTCGGTTGATTTACGAGCGTACAAGCAATATTTCATCTGGTTTTGTTCGACTTCTGTCATATATTAATTAATGACAGACCAGTCGGTGGTGCATAGACTATGCAGAACTAGAAATACGTCGCATACTCGCGACTACTTTTTTATGTCCATATCAACGTAATCTCTATAGTACAAAGGTTCTTCATCTCCCATCCAGTACATAAGCCATGTTGAATCTTTAGCATGCTTATCCATGGTTGAGTTTATAAGCAACGAAAATGCATCGGCAAGGTCGTCATGCTTTTCTACTCCAAACCCTACAAGTTGCTCAATAAGTCTCTCGCATCCTTGTCTTGGAAATAAGATCTTTGATGATTTTATTGCGGTCGAAGTAAGAGCAAGTCGTGTTCTTTTATCTCCTTTAGGTTTGATTGCTGTCGCTTTAACACCTTGGTGTTCGAGCATTTGCGGAAGTGCTTCTTGGTACGCCACGCTTTCTACAAATAACTCGTCCGTACTTTTTATGAGCATCGTACTACGAATATCTTTCATGAGATCTACCTGTGCAGGAAAATTAAGTTTCTTTGCGATAGGATTAGGCAATATGTATATTCGCATTTTCTCACGGCGTGAATATATATGAGCAAATACAACAGCAGTGTCATCAGCAGTTTCTGAAGCTGAAATCGCAAGATCGACACCCGCATAAGTGCCTCTGAATCCCCGGTGCTTTTCGCCTGGCAATTCGTCGTAGTAGTTGATCCATTCAGGATAAATAACCTGATCATCGTCTGGAATAATACGCAATAGATATTCTCGTTGCCATGATATATCACTAGAAACTTTCAACTTTTCATCCTCAAGATCTTTCTCGCTTTTGTATTTACCTGACCATAAGCACACACCATGATTATCTATAAGCGGGTACTCCTTGAATATTCCTTTTGCCTTACCTTTGGCGATTTCGTCTTTAATACGCATCAAGAGTGAATCTTCATGGAGTAAGTTTCCAACAATAATTAGTCGGGTGTTTCTATCGCCAGCAGGGATAACTTCACCTCGAAGCCAATGGTATGTTTTATCTCGTCCCTCACGGGTTTTGGTCGATTGCACGTCCTCAACGTCATCACAGATTATTAAGTCTGGGCGGTGTTCGTTGTGACGAATGCCACGGATACTTTGCTCGGCAGAAGCTACGGTGATTCTTGCTCCGTGCTTTTTGAATACTAATGAGAACGAACCCCACTCATCGCTTTCTTCTTGGAATGGTCCGAGATCCTTTTTAAGAACATCGTTACCCTCAAGCTCAGTACGAATGTTCATCATATGCTGTTTTGCTTGTGCTCGAGTTTGGCAAAAGATAATACAAAACTTCTTTTGTTGTTTTCCAAGTATTGCCCAGATAGGATATGCGGTCGTCACCATTGTAGATTTTCCTGATCCACGAAATGCGACAACGTACATATTCTCAATCGAGCTTTTTTCGAGATTATGAATAATCTCTTTCTGAAAGTCAGCGGTTTCGTATTTTACATAGTGGGCGTAGTAGAAGTGGAAGAAATACAGGAAACTGTCTTTTGTAATAGATGTTCGCACGGAACGATCTTTTAGCATGGTATTCACCAATGCATTTGGAATTATTTTAGTCATGTTACTTTTTAGAGTTAATGTTTTTAATCGATTTCGATTTTGTTATATTGGCGAGCTTAAGTGCCTGCTTCACGATTTTTGCTTGTGAAGGAGTAAGTTGTTCAGAATCTTCTTTAGTGGTGATCTCTAGCTTGTTTTTATAATTATCATTGCGATGTTTAAGCCAGAAACTGATTGCAGGATAATTTTTCTCTTTAATGAGTGTGAGTAGTTGGCTTTCACTCATGTCGTTTACCAATGCGACACCATCGGCAAGTGCATCGTCCATCTTCTTGAGAAATGCTTTATCATCTTTTCTCCAACGATAAACACTATTGCGAGACAATCCTGTTTTCTCACAAGCAACTTGAACGATCGGAACTTTTCGTAGTTCATCAAGAAACTGATCCTGAAATTTATTCTTTTTCATAGAAGTTCTTGATTACTTTTGCTTTCCGACCAGTCAATTTTTCGTATCTGCGAATTGCCAAGTCACAGAACACGGGTTCAATTTCAAGTGAGTAGACTTTGCGATCAAGTTGCTCCGCACAGATCATGGTGCTAGCAGAACCAGAAAAGGCATCGAAGATTATGTCTCCTGGCTTTGTGCATCGCATGATGAACTTGTGGTGTAGTTCAGGATTTTTGCTTGTAGGGTGCTCCATTTGGTTTGACGGCAGTCGTTTAGTTGCCCAAATGTTCGAGATATCTTCAAGAAGTTGATTTCCAGTTGTGCAATTCTTGTTTTGAATCTCGTTAAGGTTTTTGACTAAATCAGACAGATACGGAGATCCTTTTGTGCCGTACACGCAATACTCCGCACACTTGTTAAATGCGACGGTGGGTATAGGCGAGGAGTTGTTCTTGATCCAAATATTTAGCCTACGATTCTTTACGCCCAGTTCCATATATAAGGTTTGAAAAACCCACACCCACGCTTCATCACACCAAAATGCAACATGTGTATCTTTGGTGGATATGGCGAGTGATGATGTGAGAACTTGGCGAATAAATTCCTTGTATGCTTCTGGTGATTGATTATCATCAAATGAACCACCATAGTTTGATTTATTACCAACGCCTTTGTCATATGAAAGCCCAATATTAAAAGGTGGATCACTGTAGATAGCAGTAGCTCTATCATCACCGAATAGTTTTTTAACCGCAGTGATATCAGTAGAACTTGAGCAAAGCAACTTATGATTACCCATGATAATAAGATCACCCAACTTTGTTTGAGGCGTCTTAATTTTCTTGAGTTCCTTGTCTACATCGAACTTGTCGTCTTTAGTGTCTTTTTCTTCGTCCCAGAACTTCACTAATTCTTTTTCATCGAATCCTGCAAATTGGAGTAGTTCCAGATCAAATGACTTCAATTTCTCGAAATTCCATTCACCGTCATTGATATTGCTTTCAATACCGATTCTTCGTCGTTCTGCATCACTTAGCTTACGACTAGGGATCATTACGTCTACGGTATTGATACCAAGCTCCATGAGTGCAACCTTTCTTTGATTCCCTGACAGAATCGTATTGTCGGTATCAATCACGATCACGCTGTGGAAGCCGTTTTGTGTGATCTTTTCTTTCAACTTATCTAACGCTTGCTTTGAGATTTTTCTTGGGTTTTCTTGCCAAGGGAGTAGGTCTTTGACCTCTCGAACTCCTGTAGTCCATGAAAGTTTTTTCATAGCATTTTATTAATTAATCTTTAATAAAATGTATGGATATAGAAAAAGCCTATTCCACACACGAAATAAGTAGAGGTCCGAAAAACCTCAAACTACTTCTTGCGCGGAATAGGCATGGCTTGTGGCGTTGCACTATTCGCTTTTACGACGCGTTTTTATTTAATTTCCTTTGTCTTTCTTTATCTTTCTCAAGATTCGCTTTCCTCGAGTACTATTCATAAATTCGACAGCATCCTTGCCAAGATGAATCGGTAGTCCTGATTTCGGCATTTGAATCAATACACGATAACCTTGTTGTTGGTAGTCATGGATTGTTTGCTTTAGTACAGGATCGTTCATTGCAAACGGCATGGTGAACTCTATTGAATTTTGATCAGCACTTGATTCTTGTTTCTTCTCAAGAGAAGAAAAGATACGACCAGGCTTATTATTTTCTATGGAGCGTCGTATTGCACCACCAACCGATTGGGTAGGTCTTGCATTAGAGTGCAATTGAATATCGGTAAGCTCAAGAACGATGACTTTTTCACCTTTCTTTGGAAGCTGTGTTACTCGATTTAATTGCAAACTTTGCTCCATAGGGAAAGTATATCAGATTGCCGTCAAAAGTGTCAAATTTATATTGTTGTAAGTTGAAAAGTATGCTATAATAGGTGTATGCACAACAAACAGAAACAGCTTTTAGCTCTCATAGATAGTGATCCTAATATTGGATCATACAGCCTTAGAACAATAGCCGATAAAATTGGCGTGCCTGACAAACCGCAGATAGTGAAATATCACTTATTACAGCTTGAAAAGGCTGGAATGATTCAAATGAACCTTGAACAAGGGGTTATAAAACCTGTAAAGCGAGGTCTTGTTAAATCAACCGTTAATACTGTGTTCTCACTCCCTGTTGTTGGATCTGCAAACTGTGGTCCTGCGACTATATTTGCCGAACAAAATATTCAGCAGTATCTCAAGGTCTCATCTTCTATGTTGCCATACAACAAGAAAGATCTCTATTCTGTTATAGCAGACGGTAATAGTATGAATCTCGCAAAAGTAGATGACAAAAATACTATTGAAAGCGGAGATTTTGTTTTGGTGGATAGTGGATACAAAAGCTACAAGAACGGAGACATCGTTGTTGCTGTCATAGACGGAATGGCAACTATCAAACGATACAAAAATGACAAAGCGAACAATCGTATCGTTCTTGAGGCGGAATCAACTGATAAATATCTCCCGATATTTATTCATGAGGGTGATGATTTCCAGTTAAGCGGAAAGGTTGTCGGAATTATTAAAAGTTAATTTATAAATATATGGCTAACAAAAATATACACACTGTATACAATTCAGATCGTAGTATGTGGGAAAACAAAAAAGAGGGATCATCAACTCCTATTTCTTCACATCATACAAAAAATAATGCTCTCGATAGAGCTGAAAAAGTTGCTGAAAAAACAAAGGTTGAACACTTTATTCATGGTAAAGACGGAAAGATCCAAGAGCGTAACAGCTATGGAAATGACCCATTCCCACCAAGGGGCTAAACTGTATGGCTTACACAAACAAAACTTATGTTGCCTTTGATGCGGATAACGATATTCGTTACTACCGCTTAATGCAAGCATGGAAACAAAACGATAACACAAACTTTAACTTCTACGATGCCCACGACCTTACAAATATAATGCCGTGGTCAACCGAAGAATCCATTAAGGCAAGTTTGAGGGAACGTCTGAACAATACAAAGGTTTTCATCATCCTTATTGGCGAGAAAACAAAATTTCATCACAAGTTTGTTCGTTGGGAAATTGAGCAAGCAATCAAAAAAGGACTTCCTATTATTGCCGTAAATCTGAATGGTAAAAGATATCACGATGATGACCTATGTCCGTCAATCTTAGATACCGAACTTGCTGTCCATGTTAGTTTTAATCAAAAAATTATTAGTAAAGCATTGAGTGAATGGGAGTCATTGCACAACCAATACAAAAGAGCCGGTAAAACAGGACCTTTTCGGTATAACCAAGATGCTTATACTGCTCTAGGGCTATGAAAATTTCACTCAGAATAAAAAGATGGTGGAGAAACCTGAAGAATATTTTTATTGATATTGTATCTTGGGTGGGTATATTTTGGTTGTTTGTCGAGATGTTTAGCTACAGCACGAATGAAAGTACAGACAGTATTTTCAAAAATGTTTATCTATTCAGTGGAGTCTTTATTCTTGTCTGCATTCTTTCGCTTGTAAAAAATAGACCCCGAACGTCTTTTAAATACAATTTGCGAAATAAAGACAGTTATATTGAAGTTAAGGTTGGCGATGCTTTCAATAATAGTGGTGCCTTGGTGGTTCCTGTGAATGACGAATTTGATATGTCTCTTGGCGGTAATGCTCTTAAGGCTAACAGTATTCAAAATCAGGTGATCCAGAAGTTTTATGCAAACAAAGTTGATCACTTAAATACTGATATTTCCGCAAAAGTTACGATTGGTCAAAAACATGAGATAGGTAAAACTATTGAAGTGGAGCAGAACGGTAAAAAGTTTTACCTAGTAGTGAATTCTGTTAAAAAGGACAACAATCGTGTTCGGTCAGAAATTGATGACTTTATACAGGCATTAAATGGGCTCTGGCAATATGTTGCCTTGGATTCTGGTAGGAATGTAAATTTAACTATCCCGCTAATAAATACCCAACACGGAAGAGACTCATATATGACTCGTAGAGGTGCTATTAAAGAAATAATCACAAGCTACATCGAATCATCAAAGAATCTGAACATATGTGAAAATCTAATTATCTCGATTCATCCTTCTGATCTCATGAAAGGAAATATTGATCTTGATGAAATAGATGACTTCTTAAAATTCTCTTGTTCTCACTACAGAAAGCTTACTCTACAACAAAGAACTGAGGATCCAGACAACGGGTCAAAGATAATCCAAATAGATAATTAAGTTACATTGAGGTGTAACTTTTATACTTGATTCTGTGTCACTTTTGTCACTTTCTATGAACCAAGAAGATAAAAGAAATCCTAAAAATTGGACTAAAGAAGAAAGCGACAGAGTGGTCGCAGTATTCCAATGGTTACTAGATCAAGATAAGAAGCAAAACCCTCATTTGTATACAAAGAAAGCTACTCTCGAGAAGGGTCGATTAAGAAGTCAGGAAGAGCTAAAATGAGCCTTACAGGGCAATGAATCCTTGGGTCGCATCTCGATTAGGCTCACCAAAAGACACTCTTTCAAGAGGTTGACACAGTTTGATTAATAAATAATCTTATATAAAGAATTCGCTCTCTACCCAAAAACCGCTACTCAAGGAGCACGACATGAGTCTGCGTAAATCGAAAAGTCTTGCAAAAGACGATGCGGTGTGGGCTGCGAGCATGCACAAATCACACCAAAGACACCAACAGTTCAACTGGCAAGTACTGAGATACTGGGAGGAAACGCACGGTGCTGATCCAGCAGAGATCGCCCAAAAGGTCGTCTCCGGCAACGGAAATGATCTGGAAAAGCGCTTGGTTGCCGGCTTCTGTAGGTGGGCCAGAAAAGTCGCAGAAAACCTGTACTTCACGGATGGATGCGTACAGAGGTACACTCCATCACAAGTGGTCAGAAGTGACATGAGCGTACTCGAAGGCCGTGCACACGATCGACTGGTCTACTTGGCGTTGAATGTCCAGGAAAATCGTGCCAAGCTCAATCATGAACCCAATAATCGCGAACGCAACGAGCGAGACTTGGCTGAAGCTGAGCAGGTGTTCAACGATACCTACCACACCCTCCTGACAGCGGGGCTCATAGAGGAGGAGAAGGACTTCTACGTCGAGTTGGCGGCCAACTTGTTTTCTCAGAAGTACAGCTAGGGGGCACGAGTCGGGCTGGTCGCGATGATCACGAAGGTCAATGACCTCGGTGCGCACACAGGTGCGCGCCGAGGTTTTCCTTTTGTATAAAGACGAATCAGATGATAAAGTTGGGATGATAAAAAACATGAAAATACTAGGTATAGAAACAAGCTGTGATGAGACGGCGCTAAGTATCATAGAGGGCAAAAACACACCTGGAAATGTGTTTGATTTTTCCGTACTTAGCACTTCCCTTTTTTCTCAAATAAAAATACATGCAGAATACGGCGGTGTATTTCCTGCTGTGGCAAAACGCGAACACGCGAAAAACCTTGTGCCACTTTTGCAAAACCTTTTTGATCAGATACATTTCGTGGAAAAACAAGACTCACCCCTTTCCGAAGAACAAAAATCACATCTTAGAAAAATACTAGAAAAAGAGGTTGAGATTTTTGAGCCATTACTAAAATACATAGAAAAAGTGGCGCGACCTGATATAGACGCTATCGCTGTCACATTTGGACCGGGACTTGAGCCAGCACTGTGGGTGGGTATCAGCTTTGCAAAAGCGCTTGGATACATTTGGGGTATTCCTGTGATACCAGTAAATCACATGGAAGGACATATACTATCTGTGCTCACTTCTACAAAAAATGAAATCAATTTCCCCGCTCTCGCTTTACTCATCAGTGGTGGTCACACAGAAATAGTGCAAATATCTGGCTGGGGTAAATATAAAGTCATAGGAGAAACTCGCGATGACGCCGTCGGCGAAGCTTTTGACAAAGTAGCAAGAATGCTTTCTCTGCCGTATCCTGGCGGACCAGAGATTTCAAAACTTGCAGAAAAAGAACGCAGGGAAGCCACAGCGGGCGAAAAAAATGCAATAAACCCATTTGTTTTTCCTAGACCAATGATTCATTCACATGATTTTGATTTTTCTTTTTCTGGTCTAAAGACATCCGTGCTTTATACAATAAAAGAGATACCGGAGCTGACTGAAAAGATAAAACAGCAAATCGCGCTCGCTTTCGAAGACGCTGTAGTAGAAGTACTTTTAGACAAAACAAAAAAAGCCATAGAAAAATATGGAGTAAAATCACTCATTATAGGAGGGGGCGTAATAGCAAACAAGCAAATCCGTTCTGAATTTTTAAAACTAGAAAAAAGTTCGTCTGAAGATTTTAAAGTATTTGTACCAGAAATGTCCCTAGCCACAGACAATGCTGTGATGATAGCAATGGCTGGATATATTCAAATTTTAAATAATAAAGATATCCTAAAAACAGACGCCAAAACGATACGAGCAGAAGGTAATGCGAGATTATAAAAAATCTTTCAATCTAAAATTTTGCAGGTCCGTCTGTTGTTGTGTTCTGTATTGAATTATTTTGTACAGGCGTTTGATCTGGTAGGTTTGCGGGCACCACATGACCCATTATTATTTTTACTTCTTGTTGTGTAGACACTTCCGGCACTGACTGCAAAACTTCTGGCTTAATTTCTATATCTACAGCTGGCTCCAACACCACATCTGGCTCTTCTACTGGTAACATCATATGTACTGGCTCATGAGCTGGTTCTTCTAATATTACATCTGGCACATTTTCCGGCTCCACATTAAATACTGATTCCTCGTATTCTTGTGCATCTTTTTTCAAAGTATTTTTTATAAAAATAAATAGAGAAACTAAAAGTACCGCCAAAAAAGGAATGATCAGATAGGCTCGATTTAAAAGCACAGAAAACGCTATAGCTACAAGTGATCCGACTACAAACACAACAGAACGTCTCTTTCCAATCATGGTTGAAAGAACGTTTATTATAAGTAAAGAAACTATGAACAATATAAACGATTCAACAAAATCAATCCCTTTTGGTACATAAAATACTGATAGCTTTGTAGTATCTGAATGCAAAACAAAAGATGAAAACCATCCACCAAAAATTTTTTCATTTGATTCATCCTTTAGTATTTCTATGGGTGTTTGTGGTTTTTCAGGCGTTGGTGATGAAACGAGTTGGGAGACAGGCTCTATAGCAGGCGCAGTAGCAACTACAGCAGGCGCAGTGACAACCGCCGGCTTATCAACCTGTGGCATAGCAAAAGGATTATTTTTTGGTGTAGAAACTGAAACAGGTTCGACGGTAGGTGGGGCTGTTTTAATACTATTTGATAACTTAAAATCTCTAATCTCTTTTTCTTGCAATGCGGTCAAAGGAATATCTATACCACAAACAACCTCATTTATCTTATTTCTGGTCAAAAAATATACCACCCCAGTTCCTTTTTCATATCCCCAAGGTTTTAGTACTTCTTCTTTATATTTTTCTTGAAAATTAATGACAGCATTTATGGTCTGTGTATTGTAAATACCATTGATTTCAATATTAGAAAAACCCTCATATTGTTTTAGAAAATATTGAATTTTTGCAACCTCCACTGGTTCGTTTTTTGTAGATCCCCAAACAACATCACCAGTCAAAAATTGGCATCTTAAATCAGAAGCTTCAGATCTCAACGGTAAAGCTAAAACAAAAGCAAAAAAAATTGTCACAAACAAGAAAATGGTCTTTGAGGAATTTTTGTGATGTTTATGAAATTTCATAATTTAATTTTTTAGCCTATCTTTTATGTTTAGCAAAATTTTCTTAACTCTCTTATGCAAGAATTTTCACTTAAACAAAATATATTGTCAATAAAAAAACATTATTATATTGCTAATATATTGAGGATTTTTAACTATCAAAACAAGTTTATAAAATGTCTTTTACCATATTTGTTTATGTCCTTTATTAAGATTATATTTTTAGAGACATTATAAAAGACAAATTATTTAATACAGAATGTCCTTTAAAAGTCCTTCATACAGAGCGCTGACGATAAAAAAGCTGTAAAATTTACAACACACTTTTTATTTTTAACAAGGTGTTGATAACATTTTAAAAAATAAAACTAACCATTGAGTCAATGTGGTATTATTTATACAAATCAAACTATGCCCAGCACTTTTACATTACTATTTAGTATTATTATGGGTATTTTACCAGCACTTTTATGGCTTTGGTTTTGGCTTCGCGAAGACAAAAAATCACCCGAGCCAAAAAGATTGGTCGCAAGAACCTTTATAGCTGGAATGATCGCTGTTCCGCTTGTAATTCCCTTTCAATTTTTAGCTTCAAAATATTTTGGGGCATATCCAGTGCTACTTTTTCTACTTTGGGCCACAATAGAAGAAATTTTTAAGTTTGGAGCTGGTTTCTTTGCAGTTTTCCACAGAAAAGAGCTAGATGAACCCATAGACGCCGTCATATATCTCATTACAGCCGCTCTTGGATTTGTGGCCATAGAAAACACTCTTTTTCTACTTTCTCCAATGATAGAAAACTCTATACAAAGCATAAGAGTTATAAACACAAGCTACTTGGCAGACACCATTATCACTAGCAACTTACGTTTTGTGGGAGCAAGTCTTTTACATACTATAGCCTCAGCAACTGTCGGTATATTTATTGCATTTTCTTTTTACAGACATCCAAAAATACGCAATTTTTACACATTCATCGGATTAATCATTGCGATTGCATTGCATACTGTCTTCAATTTATTTATAATGAATGAGAACGGAAGCAATACTTTTATTGTATTTTCAATATTGTGGCTATGTACAGCAGGACTAATGTTATTTTTTGAGAAAATAAAAAGTTTAGTACATTAAATCAAGATATTCATGTCAATCAAAAGATCATTTTTTGAAAAGTTAACCGGCGCAGTAAGAGTGGACGAGGATTTTGCTTTGGAAAAAAGAAATATTGGCGTTTCTGAAATGCGCGACAGCGAAGCAGAAGACGAAGAAAACGGAGATGGAGAATTAACGATAGATATGTACCAAACATCCACAGATATAATTATAAAAACAATGGTGGCGGGTGTCCGACCAGAAGATCTAGATATCAGCATCACCAGAGATATGGTTACAATAAGAGGAAAAAGAGAATCTGAAAGACTTATACGTGATGAGGATTATTTTAATCGAGAATTATATTGGGGTAGTTTTTCTCGCACCATAATGTTACCTCAAGAAGTAGAGATAGAAGATTCAGAAGCAATAGAAAAGCACGGCCTACTCATAATAAAATTACCAAAACTAGACAAATCAAAACAGGCAAAACTTAGAGTAAAAAATAATTCATAAAGTATAAAGGGCTCCGCAATTGCGGAGCCCTTTCGATGGAGAGTACCATCATTTCACGTAACGCATCTCACGTCATGCCCCTTTTTCCAGGGCAAGTTTAGACAGCGCGAGCTTGCGTTCGAGATACTGCCCCTCGACGACCACCCAGAAGCGCTTCTTGAGCCACCAGCAGTCATGCACAGGGACACCCCGATCAGCGAGAAACTTCCTGTGATTGCTGATGATGGGGCTGTTTCTGAGCGCTGGCAAGAGCATCCACGCATTTGTGGTGAGCTTGCGATCAATCGCCGCACAGTCAACCCCGGCAGAAGCCAGGTGTGTGCGGATCTCAATCACCCGAGAGCTGAGTTCGGCCAGAACTTCGTCCGGCTCCATGGACACTTCTGAGGAATGACGCAAACTCTCAAAAGCATCCTCGAGACCCCTGATCGAGACTTCCTGATGTCTCACGTGATTCTCCTCTGAGGTTGGATTTGATCTGCCCAATTTCTACCCCCGTAGACACAGTTGGTGGAAAGTACCACCATATTACTCACAGAGCTTGTGAAGGGAGACTGCTTGGTGACGCATGCGAGCCAAAAATCTCGACTTCGCATACGGTTGCGTAAGTAGCAACGATCGATAAGGACTGACCACGTTCGATCTCCAGTATTCCACCAGAGAGATCGGGAAAAGCTCTGGAGACTGTCGCGCTCCTTCCATCAAGACACTGTCCATCTCGCTCAACCTGACGTTGTGAGCGAACAGTCTTCTTGTGTCGATTTTGTCAAAAGTAATCCTGCTCAATTCGATCGCTAGACCGAGAGCAAAAACCTTGAGACGAAATCGAAAAACGCAACCCGTACGAATAGTGGCGACATCAAACGTCGTGTCACCAGTGCGCACGCCTTCCAGAGTGTCGACGAACATTTGCGTGAACCTTGAGATCTCACCCTTGACGTGATCGATTGCACCCAAAGCTCTGTCTCGAGTGACTTTTTCCACAAGCTCCATACGACGACCAAAGAAAAGGTGCGCCTCCCCCACCAACACAATCAAACGAAAGCACGCATCCCTCTGATCATCACTGAAGTAGTAGAACTTCTCTAGAGGCTTTGGCAGAAACGGACTGCACTCTGCCAATTCAAGCTCTGAGTCTGAAATCCTGCGACGGATCACGGTCTCTGGAGAGGTCTGAACATCGGTTTTTCTTGGCATATATTACACCCCCACTCAAAGTGCGAAAGTCTACAAACTGCCACAGTGGCAATTGTACTGTCTTTTATTAATGAAACAGGATAATTGAGTTTTAGTCAATACATAAAAAAATCGCCACAATTTGGGCGGTTTTTTATCTTTGGTGCCGAGGGGCGGACTTGAACCGCCGACCCCATGCTCTTCAGGCACATGCTCTACCAACTGAGCTACCTCGGCATATATAAAATACAATAACAGAAAAAACAGAATCTACTGAAAAAAATCGTTTACTTTCATTACCCCATCCTGCACCCCACTATATACTCCAAGCAACTGTTCAATATATGGCTGAATGAAATAATATGCACCCACAGAAGCGCCGATTATGAGCAACCAATACGTAATCTGCATTATACGACCCAAACGAGCAGATCTCCGCATGCTCTTTAGTATATTGTTATTTTCTCGCGAAATAGCGAGTGTTTCCTCAATGAGCGCTCTTTCTTCTGGGTTCATACAAGAGAGATTATAGCAGAAAATACGCGGAAATCAAAGGCTAAAATGTGCCACCGGTAGGAATCGAACCTACATCTATCCCTTAGGACGGGACTGTTCTATCCATTGAACTACGACGGCATGCACAGAAAACTAGGCAGGAAGACCCAAAAGCTGTGCTATAAGTGGCTTGTTGAAACCAACAATGAGTTCGTCATCAATCATTATTACCGGCACACCCATCTGACCTGTCCTGTCTATCATTTCCTGACGCCTATTTGCATCCTCGGAAACATTAAAATTCTCAAAAGGAACATTGTTTTGTGCAAAATATTCTTTTGCTAAATTACAATAATGACAGGTTGGTGTTGAATATATTGATACTTTTTTCATAGGCCTATTATATCAGCGTCTAAAAAAGATGCAAAAAAGATCTTAAAAAATATCCCCCACCCTTTTCCATATTTTTTGAATAAAACTAGCTTCTATTGGTTCATTTTCCTCGCTTTCTTTTGAATCTACGACATAGACCACACCCTCACCATCTTTAGCAACATTAAACTTTTTACGAATCTCCTCTTCTGTACCTTTATTAGTATTGAGACGATCGATTTCATATTTCAACTCCGCCTCTCTGGCACGCATAGATTCCAATTCAGATGATACTTTTTCAAAATCTTTCCGACTCTCTATTTTTGTTTTGTAAACTCTCCAAGTAGCACGAGTCATAATCAAGATCACAATAAGAAGGACGACAACTGTCGTTTTTGAATATATCCTATTACGTATTTTGCGTCTCTTTTGAAATTCTCGCTCAAGCATGCTACCCTATATAATATCATTATAAAACCGAAACGATATGTTATTCCAAAAAAAGCATCAAAAGAAAATCAAATTTGTCTGGACCATCATCTGTGCTTTTATCATATTGAGTATGATAATTTTTTCTGTACCGTCTCTTTGGCGCTAGTCTGATTTCACCATCTTTAAAAATACATCATTTGGTATATTTACTTTTCCCATAGCTTTCATTTTTTTCTTTCCTTTCTTTTGTTTTTCGCGTAGCTTCATTTTTCGGGTAATATCTCCTCCGTACATGTGTTGAGTCACGTCTTTTTTTAGTGCTGAAAGTGTGCGGGATGAAATGATTCTACCCAAAGCCTTGCCCTGTATTTTTGTAACGAACATTTGCCTTGGTAAAACAGCGAAAAGTTTTTCTACTGCATCCTCTGCTTCTTTTTCTACGGTACGACGAGATGTAACGCGCGTAAAAGCTGGCACAGGCTCTTCTGCTACAAGTATCTCCAGCTTGACCACATCGGCTGGTCGCATATCTTTTATTTCATATGAAAGTGATGCATAGCCAGCAGAGACGCTTTTTATGGTGTCAAAAAAGTTTTTCATAAGCTCACGCAAAGGCATTTCCATATGTATTTGCATTCTATTATCACCAAAAGAGTTGGTTTCACCCACGACAGCCTCATGATCGTATAATATTTGCATTATTGGGCTCAAATAATCTGCTGGAGTAATGATAGTCACATCTACCCATGGTTCAAGAACACTTTCTAACAAGTGTTCTTCTGGAAATTTTGCTGGTGAATATACCATCTCTTTTTTTCCATCTTTGTATTTAACCTCATATGTAATACTCGGTGTCGTCACCACAAGGTCTAAATTGAACTCACGCCTCAAACGTTCAGTGATAATTTCTAAATGCAACATTCCTAAAAATCCACAACGAAAACCTCGCCCGAGGGTACCTGACGACTCTTCTTCAAATGTAAAAGATGAATCCGAGAGACGGAGCTTGCCTAGGGCTTGTTTAAGCACCATAAAATCATCTTGGCTTTCTGGATAAATAGAAGACCATACTACTGGCCTAGGGCTCATATAGCCCGCCAAAGGTGGTAAGGTGTCATTTTGAGAAGCTACAGTGTCTCCCACAGATGCTATTCCAGACTCTTTTATGCCTGTTACTATATAACCTATCTCGCCAGCAGAGAGTGATTCGCATGGTATCTGTGTTGGAGAAAAAGTACCCACTTCTATTGCATTAAAATTACCACCAGCGATTTTAAACTGTAGCGGTGTGTTTCTTGATACTGATCCACTCATTACCCGCACATACACAACGACACCTTTATGGTTTGAATATTGAAAATCAAAAACCAGACTTCTAAACTTATTTGATAAAGCTGACATTTGAGTCACAGAAGTATCGCTTGATATTTGTGGTGGTGGCACACGACGAATAATCTCTTTTAAAAGATCCTCTACACCCTTTCCGGTTTTTCCTGATACTTCAATAATTTCATCTTGGGAACAATCTAAAAGTTTTGCTACCTCTTCCCGCACCTTCTCCGGCTGAGCAAGCGCTGAATCTATTTTTGTCAAAACAGGAATTATTTTTAAATTAGATTCACGCGCCATACTAAGCGTGGTAAGTGTCTGTGCCTGTACACCCTGAGTCGCATCAACAAGCAAAAGAGAACCCTCCACCGCCTTGAGTGCACGAGATACTTCGTATGAAAAATCAATATGCCCTGGTGTATCTATAAGGTTTAAAATATATTCTTGTCCATCCAGAGAATACTTCATGCGCACAGGTTGCATCTTTATGGTAATACCTCGCTCACGCTCAAGCTCCATAGTATCAAGCACCTGATTCATCATTTTACGCTTTTCTATAGTGTTGGTAATCTCAAGCATACGGTCAGCAAGAGTGGATTTACCATGATCTATATGGGCAATAATGGAGAAATTACGTATGTGTTGCATAAGTGGTATAGTAGCAGAAAAAGTGCAAATAAGGCAAAACAATAGAAATTTATCCGTGCTCCTCAAACATTGTTTTGCAATATTTGTAGCATTATTGACCCACTTCAGGATCCGGACCAATGACCTTTGCCTTCCAAAACTTTTTATGCAAAGCGCGCCACATTTCTTCCAACTCTTTATTCTTAAGCAACTTTAGCAACACTATTCCACAAAACAACCCTATAACTCCAGAGAAAAACCCTTGTAAAAATATTCCCCAAAAAGTATTTATATCAAAAATTTCATCAAAAATGTCTAGATATTTGTATGCCATAAAACCCATTATCACAGAAGCAGAAAAGCTTTGAAAAGCGGTGGATAAAACGGGCTGTGAAAATGTACGAAATTCTTTTTGAAACAAAATCCAATAAATAATAAAACCGATCCAAGATCCAACAGAGTACGCAAGTGGCATCATGAGCACCACACTACCAGATATATCTACTACTTTAAAAAGAGATTCTATAAAAAACTGAAAGACAGGTATGGTGTTGAAAATATAAGTAAGTAAAAAACCACTAACCACCATAAAAACAGAAGAAAAAACATTTACGGCAAGGGGGGTCTTGGTATTACCACTAGAATAATACGCTCTTACAAAAAGAAGCATTAGCGATTGGGGTATGAGTGATACAGCAAAAATTGCAAGACATGCAGCAGTAAGTCTAGTGTCGGACCAGCTAAATTGACCAGAACCCAAAATGGTGCGCACTATCTGTGCTCTCAAGACCATAAAAAGTATCATCACTGGCATTGAAAGAAAGATAACGTGTCGACATCCGGATATCATCTGATCTACAAATTTATTTCTATCTCCAGAGACAAAGTGTCTTGTGAGTATTGGAAATGCTGCGAGAGAATAGCTGACTGCGATAATACTAAGAGGTACTGATTGCAGATTGCTTGCAAAACTAAATACAGAAATAGAACCCACCGCCATAGCACTAGCTATAGCAATAAGCACAAATCTCGCAAGTTCTGGAGCAGATATGGTAAGAGCACGCGGTAAAGAAATCATGACGACTTTTTTTATTTCAGAAAAATCTATTTTGAAAATAATCTTTGGTAAAAAACCGTGACGCACAACAAAAGGAACTTGTATACCAACGTGAAGTATCGCCCCAATGATTACCCCCCATATCAACCCCGTCACTCCATATAAAGGAGATAAAAACACCACACCAAAAATAATTCCCACATTGTAAAGTATTGGACTAAGAGCATAGATGAAAAATCTATTGGCCATCTGTGTAATACTGCCGAGAAAACTAGAAATTCCGAGTAAGATAGGAGAAAGTAAAAGTATCCGAGACATAAAAACGAGTTGTCCTTGATCTGTAGCCGTAGAAAAACCGGGAAAAAGTCTAGCGGTCAAAAATGGAATCAAAAAGAAAAATATTATACAAGATAACAAAATTAGGAAAAAGAAAGCAGAAAAAACCGAATTGATAAATTTTTTTGCCTCCTCTTTGCTTTGAGATACTTTTTCTATTAAAAAAGGAATCAGTACAGATATAGACACCAAAGAAGCCACAGTGACAAAGATAAAATCTGGAATTCTAAAAGAAGCGTAGTAAAGATCTAGTGCGTGTCCAGCACCAAAGTAATTGGCAAAAAGTCTATCTCGCACAAGCGCCAAAAGCTGAGAAAAAATAGCAAAGAAACCTAAAAGATAAGCGGCCTCATGGAGCCCGCTTATCTCTTTGTTTAAAAACTTTAATATCTTATATACCATTTTTAGTCTAATTTTCTAATTCATCTACCGGTAGCTTGCTCCTCTTTTCTGGTTTATCATCTACGGGCGGTTCGGCATCGGTAAATGCACCCCTACCCGCTCTTAGATTTTTTAAAATCAAAGCAACCTCTGCATTGTCTGGATTTAGTACAGATATACCTTCAAACTGAGCTATAGCATCTGCCCTCCTACCAAGCTTTTCATAACTCAAACCCAAGAAATATTTTGCATTTGAGTATTGAGGTACCAAAACAATGGCTCTCTCAAAAGCGCTGACAGCCCTAGCAAAATCTTTATTATTATAATTTAACAAACCAAGTTCAAAAAATACGCCGGCATCATTTGGAGAAATAAGAGCTATGCCCTCCATAGAAGATATTGCCCCTTTTATATTACCTTCAGCCACCTCTATCTGTGATCTAAAAAATATCGCTTCTGTATAATCCGGCTTCTGTGCAAGCGCTTGTGCGAGATATTCTTTTGCTTTCACAAAATCATTTTTACTAGCTTCAAGACGTGCAAGCATAAGATAAATCTTTGGATTTTGCGGACTCGCCTTTATCGCCTCATTGTAAGCTTTCACAGAATTTTCATATGCCTGATCTATACCCAAAGGACTCACTGACTCATATACTCGCGCCACAGAAATCCAATTTTGATAATTTGCAGGATTAAATAGAACGGCTTTATTTGCACTATCTATAGCTGATCCGAGGACTCTTTGAAACTCATTTTTTACTTCATCTGAAACCTGGTCCCCTTTTACACTAGCTACGATATTGCTCAATCTCATAATCTGCAACTCAGAAAAACCTCTAAAATAAATATCGTTGCCCCACAAACTAATAGCTTTTGAAATATATAACTCTCCATTCTCTATATCATTTTTCTGAGATACAGCATAAATACCTTTTGAAAAATAATAAGAAGAAAGTGTCCTTTCAGCAAAGAAATAACCGAGTGAAAGAGTAGCTACCATTACAAGCACCAAAGAAAGCACCATAGCAAAGCTTGCGCGCGGATAAGCAGAAAAAGATACAGGAATAGATCGCAAAAAACCTTCTCTATGCAAAGAAGCAAAAAATAGTCCGGTAAAGAAAAAAGTTAAGACGATAATAGAAGTACCTGGAGTATAAACAATAGCAATAATCCAGAGATACAAAGAAACGAAAAAAGAAGATGCTGTAAGATACTTTGCAAATCCAGTCTCACCACGCGCAAAAAGTGATATAAAACCAGCATACAAAAAGAAACCCAAGAAAATAAACCAACTCAATATACCCAAAATACCTGTGGTGGAAAGGAAAGTAGGAATAAAACCTATACCAACATTAAAGTCTGTATCCCAGAAAGGGGTAAGATTTATAGGTGTTGGTTTTAGAAGTTGCCACTGTGAGACGAAAGTATTTGGACCAGCACCAAAGAAAGCGTCGTTTTTCAAGACATTTCTTGAAACATCTAGTGTGGCACCCCATGAAGGTCTGGCCTCTATATTTACTATGTTAAAAGTAGAAGATATTGAACTACTTATACTACTTACGAGTGGAGTCAAAAAGAGACAAGATACTATTAAAACAACTAAAGTTAAAATTGATATCTTTCTTAAATTTCCATCACTTTTTGAAATATGTATTATCTCTCCATCGTTACCCAATCTTTTTTCTCCCACACTTGATACCTGCTCAAAAGAAAAAATATAAACAAAAAATATCAAAGATAAAAATGCCAAAACAACCCAAAGCACAGAAAAGCTTATTATTACAATGAAACAGAAAGAAACAAAAAAGACCACCCGTAATAAAATTTTTAAAAGACCACTGACCTTAAGCATTTCTATACTTACAAGAGAAAGAATCAATGTAATACCATAAAAAGTAGACAAATCATACCAACCACCCAAAAAAGTTTGTGTTGGTGCATTAAAAAAACCAAAAGATAAAACAGAAGGACCGAAAAATAATCTTACAATATGAAACAGGGATACAAGAGAAAATGAAGCGAACAACGCTAAATAAGAATAGAAGGTGTTTTTCTCAGATTGAAATAGGTTCGCTGACAAAAACAAAAGAAGAAACATGGCCAAAATAAAACAAAACGTACCCGTCTCATAACCAAAACTCATTATAGACATAGAAGGCACCCTGCTTAAAATTGCAGAAACTAAAAACACAATGGGAACCAAAGCGACTGAAATATACATTTTACTTGCCGGCACACTAAATTTACCCTTCTTTAAAATAGAAACGAGAAAAAGACATAGAGAAACAATAACGAGGGTGAAGGTCAGGATGGTTTTACTAGATAATACAGAAAAATGTGCAGAAGGAATAAAGAAAAAAGGTAGAAGAAAAACTAAAAGTAGTATAAAAAAGGTTGGAAGATTTTCTAATCTAAAAATCGACCTTATACCCAATCCTCCTTTATTTATTTCTTCCATATTTTTTATAAAGATAAATGACTTAATACATACTATTATATAAAATCGGTGGCTATAACTCAATCTATTTTTATACCTACTCAAACACAAAGACCCGCTTTAGGCGGGCCTTTTTGATGTGTTTGTCTTGTGTCTATAAGCCGAATTCTGTATCCTTGCGGACGATGATTATTTATCTGTCCATCTCGTTACCGAGTGGATCAAGCGGCACTCTCTGCTTGCGCAGAGCACGGCCTTGCATACAAGTAAGAATTTAGCCGTTGCAACTCACATGTTGCCATGCGAGCTTATCCAAAATCGTTTTAAGGCGTCTTTGGATATCGCATCACTTTCGCTTTGCGACGTCTCTGTTCGCATCTCGCGGATTGCTCCGGACGGGTGTTACCCGCTACTCTTGTCACGCTTTTGAAGGCGCGACCGTATGTTCGGACTTTCCTCTATGAGCTTGCGCCCACAGCAATCATCCAACACAAGACTCAAAGAAAGATACCACATTTTATACAAAAATGCAAGCTCTATAATACAAGTACTTATTGCTGGTTTAGTATCAACTTACCTCCAATTATTTTTAAAATTTTAGCACCAAAGGTAACTAGATTTTTTGATGGTGGTGCAGGCTCAAGAGCTTCACTAATATACAGCCAACCATCGGCTCCATTAATCACTTGTTCAAAAACGGGCATGGTAGCAGCACTCGTAGTGGTTGTTGCTTGATCAGCAACATATAGAGAAACTGCGGGGGCAACAGCTGTTGATCCAATCGTAGATCCGACAGCCTCATTTGATCCAGCACGAGTAAGAAATCCTCTAGATGAATCAAAAGCGAGCATATTATTATCAGTAGATAATACAAAAGTTACAACTCTCGATCTGTTTGATGAGTTTAATGGTGCAGGAGTAGCACCGGTGGGAGTAAAAGTAACTGATGATGCATTAGTTCCGCCCACATTTGTAGCAGAGAAAGGAGAGCTTTGATTGACACCACGGTAAGCAAATGTCTGCATAACCCAACCTTCAGTACCAGAAAAAGCTGTTCCAACGCTCACAGTATTTGAATCATTTGTAGAAGTAGCCACCTTGTACCACAACTCTGAAACTGCATCAAGTATACCCACTTCAAGTCTTTGTCGTGATCCGCGCTGAGTCCAGCCAGCGGGTACTGTAATAGTGTCATTTGACCCCGCGCTACCGGACGGTCTACCGGCAATAAAAAAAAGTATTAGATCTCCCTTTAGATAACCTGGTGGCAAAGGTACTGTGGCAGAAGTAGCGGTAGATGTAGCGAAAACACTTTTACTGACAAACTGTGGGTATCCCGAGCTAGAAGGTTCTACATATGTAATAGCTATCTTACCCGCAGTACCACTTCCACCAGTGCGATCCGTGCTGTTGTTAACATATGCACCAGCACCCCCACCACCAGGATAAGCACCGGGATTACCGTTACGTCCAGAGGTTGAACCAGTAGTTCCTTCCCCACCAATATTCCATAAAAAATTATAAATAGCCTCAAGACCCAAACCACCGGCACCAGCTGTTCCTCCCACACCCGAAGAACCATTACCGCCGACTCCTCCGGCTCCTCCGGCTCCACCGGCTCCACCACCTCCACCAGATCCAATATTAGTCCCACCGCCGGCTCCACCGGATCCACCAGCATATTCCACGTCCCCAGTACTATTGCCCGTGGTACCTCCAGCACCTCCACCGTTGCCACCACCTTCATTAGAACCACCGAGACCACCGTCCGCCACCATGGTAGTGCTATTGAAAGTAGTATCCGAACCGTCTACATTTTGACCAGTGCTACCTACGCCACCAGCACCCACATCTGCAGTGTAGTCTGATCCAGGAGTCACAGTAAAAGAATTTATTTTTGCATAAGCACCGCCTCCACCCGCTCCCTCACCATAAACAGTATCGGCAGTATTACCTGCACCCGCACCGCCTCCACCCCATCCTTCTATAGATATATTTGTCACTCCAGTAGGAGCAGTCCATGTACCATCAGCCATAAAATCTGTAACTGTTTTTATATAATCTCCACCAAAAACGCTCTTAAAAGAAAATATAAAAAACAACAACATTAGAGACACTGTAAATTTATATATTTTTTGTTTTGTTCTTTTCATATATTTTTAAATTTCTGAAGATTTTTCATCTCCTGAAAATCCCGCATTATCACCAGAACCGCTATCCAATTTATCATTACGCTGACCTGAATCTGCATCACCCCCACCATCAGAACCACCATCATTACCAGTATTGTCAGATGAATCACCTCCTGAGTTACCGCCTGAGTCACCACCAGAATTATCACCACTATCATCGTCACCACCATTTCCACCACCGGAGCTATCATTTTTCTCTTTTACAATAACCGTACGAGTAATTGTACTTGTATTTCCATCACTATCCGTTGTACTAAAGACCAACTCATGCTCACCACGATAATCAGTATCCAATTCAAAATCTTCTGGATCTACAGGGCTCTCATTATCTAAAGAAATATTATAGCTTAGGTTATCATCCTCATCATCAGTGATAGTTACACCTTCATCCTGATAATCATCTCCCACAAAAATATTCACAGTCTCTTCACCATTTAATTTAATAACAGGCGAACCAGAGCTATTGTCGTGACCATTTGAACCACCCTCATCTTCACCATCTTCATTATTAAAATTCGAATTATTAACCATAATCAAAAGCTTCTTTACATCGTCTTTTGTCAAACATTGATCATCAACACAGATTTTCTCTTTTGCCATAAATACATTCGCAAACATATTTCCTACACCATTTGTAGCATCAGCAAAAAATTCTGTAACACGCGCAAAGACGTTGTCGAAGAACTTTTTAGCAAAGAAAGCTGATGAACCTTCTACAGCATCTTCATCGAAAACAAGGGTTGAACTAGCCAGGCTCTCTAGATTTATATTTAGTTGCTTGATAGCTTTTACAGAAATAGATGCAATAGCACGATCATCAATACCACTCAAATTACCGAATTCATTATATGTAGACAAATGCGGATCTACAGCTGCAGTATCCTCAGCAATAAATCCATATCTGACACGACCATCGCCATCGTTGTATACGAAAGACACACTTTCCAAACCATTAATCAAAGACAAAGCATCTACCTGAAGAGCTGTGATATCGTGTTTTGTACTGCGTAGAGATGACAAACATGCATCTGTACCTGAATTGTAAACAACTTCTTTATTTGAAGTTAGACAAAGTGATCCGGCTCCTATAGAGCTTGTAAGACCATCAAAACCAACGGCGCCGTTTACAGAAAAAGCTTTCCACGGTGTGGTAGTACCAATTCCAACCGCCAAAGAAGTGCCCTTTGTTATTGTAAATCCAACGTTTGTAGAAATAGAAGTAGAAGATGCTATGTTAAACGCTTTATTTGCAGAAGAATAACCTATTGACCATGCATCATTGTCATTTGCAAACTGCATATTTGAATCTCCAGTACCAGCAGAATCACCTATGGTTGTTACTCCTGTGTTGGATACAGTAAATAGTGTTGTGGTTGCGCTCGCTGTAGAAGAAGCAATAGCAAAAATATTTCCGTATGTTTCAGTAGATTTTAAATGAATAGATAACTTTGCAAATGGAGATGTAGTACCCAACCCAAGCAAACCAGCCTGAGTAAATACAGTTGTAGTCGCAGAGCTATTTGCCAATTCAAATATATTACCTGTAGCACTAGCATTGATTTGTTTTACATAAAGCGCTGTAGAACCATCTGCGATATCTCTATCTATTGCCACACCTGTATCTGTAGTACGAACGCGTGAATTACTTGCACTAGAAAGATTTACCAAACCTCCGTTTGCATAAATGCGACCACTTGAACCCGCCTCAAGCACAATTCCTGTGCTTACATAAAAGTTGTCGTCTGTCTTAAGTGAATCTGCAGCACTTCTGTATAAATTAACATCATCTCCAAAATTAATACCTTCAGCAGCAGTTGTGCCACGCAACAAAGATATACGAGCCTTTGGCGCTGATGTAGCAAATCCTGTGTATGCATTATTTACATCCATACCAAGCAAGAAAGCAGAAAGTGAACTGTCGTTATTTGCTCTAAAGAATGAGGCCGTACCACTTTGCATTCTCATTCCAAAGTTTTGATCATTAACCGCGGTATCTCGCAACACAAACTGTGGTGTAAGATTTCTAATATAAAAATTTCCACCGTTTAAAGCCAATTTATCTGTAGATAGATGTGTTGTTGTACCCACCATCACACCACCGCCATTATCCACCAAGAAAGATGTTGCGGTAGAAGAACCGATTGCAAATGATGGACCAGTGATACCGTTTGAATTTATAGAAAGCTGTGCCCATGGAGATGTGGTACCTATTCCCACAAAACCACCATATGTAAATCTAGCACTTTCTGTTTTATTTCCTGGACGCATAATAATATCCCCAGATGCATTTAAATTGTCTATGTAAAATTGTCCACTTCTATTTGTTAAAATAGCACCGTTTGTTGAATAAATATCATACGCAGTAAATCCAGAAGAATCAGAAATTACAACTTTTTCACTATTACCAATACGGAATCTTAAGTTGGATACTGGCGCATTAATGTAAGTATCAGAAGTATCAGCTAACAAAGAATAATTTGATCCACTTGGAGAAGATTGCGCTAGCCAAACGCCAGAATAAGTAGATTCACTGCCCGGATATCCACCTATTGTAGTCACAGCACCAGTCTCATTCACTTTAAATGTATAACCAGTACCACTAATACTAGAAAGTCTCGATCCAGAACTATTTCTTAGCTCAAAGAGATTTGATGTTTGTGTGCTGTTTGCTTTTACAACAAGCTGAGGAATATCTGACAGACCCTGAACAGACAAAAGTCCCCAAGGAGATGTGGTACCTACACCAAGTGATCCAGATGAATTCCAAGTGCCTAGTGGGAAATAAGAAGTAGAAGAAGCATATATACCAGCTTGTGCCCAAAGTGCTGTAGATGTAGCTGAAGTGTTTACTCCGAAGTTTGTTGTAGGTGTGAATGGGAATGTTCCACCACCCCCTGAAATAGCTCCACAAGCTACGACGCCAGATGAATTTGTAGTAAGAGCGTTGGATCCGCTACAACCTGATATACCTGAGATTGTTAGATTGGTAGTACTTGCTGTGGTAGCAGTGATCATTGTAGTACTTGCATATGGGAATGTAGACGCTGTAGATGATGTCGCTGTGAAGTATGACGCAACGACTTGGCCGACGACGGAGAGTTTTGCATATGGAGATGTGGTGCCGATGCCAACGTTGCCAATATTCTGAGAACCATTGTGCCCAAGAATTACATTTCCATCACTAGAACCAGTTCCTCCACTTATATAAATATTTGCACCAGCATTTGCAGTGTCACCATCACTTCCAGCTATCAATTTTAATGAGCCTGGCGCAGAGCCGAAAGAGTTTACACCTTGAATAGTGAAAGATCCGGCTGTAACACCATCTCCACTTGCAGTTATTGATCTATTTGTCGCAGCACTAATATTTATATCGCCAGTCAAACTAATACCAGCACCAGATGTAATCGCACCGGTCGTAGTAAGAGTGCCACCAATAAATGTATTACCCGCGACACCAAGCTTTGAAGAATTAGCGGGAGAAGTAGTACCTATACCAACGTTTCCTAAAGTATTAATGATTACCCCTGATGTTGCAGTGAGTGTGTTTCCTGATCCAGCATAATATGGAAATTGACCAATAGATCCTGTACCTATGGCAGAACTACTCAAAAGACCGAGAGATGATGTTGCGGTAAGTGTGTAACCACTAGAAGAATTTCCCAATAAAAGCTGACCATATGAAGGAGCAGAAGTAAGTCCTGTGCCACCATACAGTACACCTATTGAAGATGTTGCGGATACAAGACCGTTGTTTGCTTGAAGTGGACCATTGAGAGATCCGATGTACGCACTTCCTGAAACAGTCAAAGCGGTAGTACTTGCATATGGGAATGTAGACGCTGTAGATGATGTTGCGATGAAGTATGACGCAACGACTTGTCCAACGACAGAAAGTTTTGCATACGGAGATGTGGTGCCGATGCCGACGTTGCCAGCATTTGTAGTAGCGAGAAGAATATTTCCAATAATACCGCCTGGTGAATTTGCACCTGGATCAATAAATACGTTACCACCATTACCTACACCATCTACATAATTAGCACTTCCAGCAGTAATCAAAATATCTCCCCCAGCTTCATCTTGGTTGAGTCCAGTTGTTCCACCCAAACCTCCAGTAATAATAACTTTTCCACCCTTACCGATATTTCCAGTACCAGCAGTCAAGAAAATATTGTCACCAGCGCCCAAACCGTTAGATCCACCTGTTTTACCTTGCACTGCAAATGTTCCAGCTGGAGAAGTAGTACCTACACCAACCCGACCATTATTTAAAACAATAAAATCCGTCTTTGTAGAAGAACCTATCGCAAATGATGGACCTGAACCAATACCGTTTGGATTAATTGATAGCTGTGCCCATGGAGATGTAGTTCCCACACCAAGGAAACCAGAAGAATTCCAAATACCAGATCCAGCAAAATATCCAGTACCAGAGACAGTCAAAGCAGTAGTACTTGCATATGGGAATGTAGAAGCTGTAGATGTTGTTGCAGTGAAGTATGCACCTACTACCTGACCTACAATAGAAAGTTTTGCGTATGGAGATGTGGTGCCGATGCCGACGTTACCATCAAGAGAAATTCTCATTCTTTCAGCAAGATTTGCTGATCCGGCTGTAGCAGAAGGATTTGTGTAGAAAGAAAGCGCTCCTCCTTTTGTTCCACCTCCACCAGAAATCGCTTCATACACCGCTGCTATTCTTGCCAAGTGATCTGCATTTGCACCAGCATCTTTAAAAAGAATACTTGGACCAAAACCAGCAGCTGGGTTTCCAGAAGTAGTAATCTCTACAGCCATCACATCCTGCACACCTGTGGTAGCGCTAGTAGTAGAAGCAACATGCAAAGTATACAAAGGAGAAGATGTGCCGATACCCACAAAACCATCTGATCTCCAAGTACCTAGTGGGAAATACGAAGTAGAAGAAGCAAATATACCAGCTTGTGCCCAGAGTGCTGTAGATGTAGCTGAAGTATTTACTCCGAAGTTTGTGGCTGAAGTGAAAGGATAAGAGAAAGTAGAAAATCCTGTAATAGCTCCACAGGACACTACTCCTGATGAATTTGTATTTAGAGCACTTGATCCACTACAGTTTGGTGCTGAAGAAACGGTGAGGTTTGTTGTTGAAGCAGTCCCAAAATATCCTGTGCCAGATACGGTGAGCGCAGTAGATGAAGCATATGGGAATGTAGATGCTATAGATGTTGTGGCTGTGAAATATGATCCTACTATTTGACCAAGTACAGAAAGTGGCGCATAAGGAGAAGATGTTCCAATACCAACATTTCCTTGGAAATAATTTTGACCACCAGATGACCAGATTCCATAACCAGCAGAATTGTCTTGTTGTGCAAAAATCGCATATCCACTAGCAGAGTTATTTGAACCCAACACTCCATAGGTGCCACCTGTAGCACTTATTCCAGCGCCAGCTGATGAGTCTACTATACTTGCAGAGTTACCTCCATCAGAAACATGCAGACCCCTCTGATCATCCAAATCAGCTATTTCTACCAGATAATTACCCTCAGATACGGTGAGTTTTGAAGAAGGACTAAGCGTACCAACTGTAGTTGTGCCCATGAAATAGTTGTAAGAATTAGATGAGGTTGCATAAAAATTATTTGCAACAACATTTCCTGCCACAGAAAGTTTTGAATATGGAGATGATGTGCCCACACCAACGTTTCCTCCACTTAATATAGAAAGCACAGATGCAGAACTAGGACCAAAAAATTCAGCTATCTTGCCAGCACCGTTTTGTACAAAAGAAAGCCATGATGTAGCGGTAGATGTTGAATTGCTTGCATCAGCTCGCAAAAACTGCTCGCTTGAAATATTGTCTAGAGTATCAGCCACAAAAGCAGCGGGTACTGCGCCTATTACTTTTCTAGGAGTCATTTCGCCATCCCATGAAGGAGAACCTGATGATCCACCTATTTCTACGCCAAGATAAAGAGTCTGATTGAAATCAACACTAGTAAGCGGTGTAGAGCTACCGAGCATTACACTAAACAAACCGTTAGTAACAGCCACACGATCTCCGACAGCAGTACTTCTATCCTCAGTCCATACAGGTGATCCGCCCGTCGCCACAGTATATAGATAAAACTTCATGTGGTATGTGCCGTCTGCCACAGCCACGTTGCTTGTATTTGTAAGTTTTCCTTGATAATTAATCTGTTTATTTATCGCCGCCTCTGCAATATTGTTTTTGAAAACAATTCCACCAGCAAAAATCTGAGTGATCACCATTACAAACACCACAAAAACAACAACGCTCTTTTTGAAAAGACGTCTTGCTTTTATTATGTTTTTAATAATGAAATTCATTTTTTATTTTTTAAGTGCACGTGCAAACCTAAAACCAAAGTAAATTGAGACAATGAGAAGCAATGTAACAATGATTGTCGCAAAATTATTTTTTATCCATTCAATAAACATTACCCAAGAAATATCTGTCTCTGGCCCGAGATGTGGCACTAGTGACACAATGACTCCGGCTAGTTTTTTTAATCCCTGATTTTTGTGATCTAGGATAGCAATACCAAACTCGAAGTTGCCTGATCGGCCGAGAGGCGCAATGGTCGCTTCATACGCTGTCTTGTCTTTGTTTACCCGGAGTAGAAAAGAAAAAGTTTTTGTCTTATCATCCGGATCTCTCATAGTAAGAGCAATGGTTTTTAAAATTTCTGGCACTTTGTTGTATGCTAGAGAAATTTTTAACTCTCTGTCTCCCTGTATCTCTACAGTATTTGAATTTACAGTGAGCTTTTTTCCGTTTTGGAAAAAATCCAAATCAAGAAGTGTCAAACCTTTTATAAGTGGATGGACTAGCGCCCCTGCGATTTCTTTTATATCTTCAAACAGATTTCCCTCTTCTTTTTTTTCACCTATCTTATAGAGTCTCGCTTTTGCCACCGCTCCAGATGAATAGTTGCCAAAGGAATCTTTTACAAAGAGTGTGTAGTAATACCATTTTCCATATATAACGTCTGTATCTGGAAATTGCTCATCACTACCTTCGTATATTATTTTTCCATCAAACAAATCTTGTGGATAAAATTTGTCTGAACGCACAATACGTACTTCATCAAAATCAAGGTTTGGATTGTTCCATGATAGATTGATGGTCTGCTCATTTCCTATCGCATACAGATTTGTAACGTTTTGTGGTGGCGTAGTATCCGGCAAAGACTTTGTAGTAAATGTCTGATTATTTAGAGAAAGCTTCCGTCCAAAATTATCAGTGAGATCTATTTTAAAGTAGTAAAGAGTACCTGGAGTGAGCCCCTCTATATTAATAGAGTGATTTGTCATGAGAGACTGCTCTGCTAGACTTCCCATTTCATAATCTGGAGTGAGCCCCCAAGAAACTACCGCCTGAGAATACAGATTGGTCTCAAACTGTATAAGAGAACCGTACAGAGAGGGTTCAACTGTGAGATTTAGAAGAATCAACATTTGTGTTCCACTACTACCGCCCGTATCAGTAGGAGGAGCAACCTCTACTGCTAGAGTGGTCGCTGTGGCTGGATTTGACTGTGCAGATATATTTAATGAACTATCAAACGCGGTCACTGTGTATGTGTAAGCTGTTTCTGGAGAAAGTCCTGTGCTTGAATATGTTGTACCAGTAGATGTAGCGAGAAAAACTGAATCTTTAAATACTTGATATCCCGTGACACCCACAACATCCGTAGAAGCTGTCCATGAAAGATCTATCTGAGAACTAGATACTGCAGTAGCTACAAGATTTGTCGGCACAGAAGGAGCTGTTGAATCCGAACTAATAATGGTCTGGGTTATCTGAAATGTATCTTCTGCTGCATGAGTAAAAGAAAAGAAACCACATGCTATTATTGCTATAAAGATTATTTTGATAAACCTAGTCATTATTTTTATAGAGGTAATGCTGTTACGGTAGTAGTGGCTGTGTAAACACCTTCTGGCTGTAAATGTGATGCACCAGACTCTGCACGAAACTTTATAGTGGTCACCGTACCGGAAGGATGGTTACCAGAAGTTCTATTTGCGATAACCTGAGCACTTGTAGAAAGTGCATCCCAACACTTATCTGCTGTGTCACTCGATCCAGTGTTACAAGCATTTGTGCCATTATCTTTATACTTGTTTGCAATATCTGTACCCTCTGGAGAAAAAGCAAACTCAGAATCAGTAGCGAGAACAGAAAAATTGTAATCAGGGGTACCAGGTGTACCCACCGTATAATCCGCAAAACTATTTGAACCAGAAACCAAGGCTGGTGATGAACTAGCTGTAATAGTGAGTTGATATCCTGACGGACTATCTGTAGTCACTGTCACATTTGTAGAACCATTTGAAGTACCTCCAGTAATACCGCCAAGACTTGAACTCATAGTCACATCTGACACAGCAGAGATGGCGATATATACCCTTTGCATCTGCTGATAACCAGCATACATTTTGTAGTTTGTGCTCTCCGAGTCTCCTGTAGACATTTCTCCTAAAGTACTTTCTCCTCTATAAGTAGTGGAAGTAGAATACCCTCCTCCAAAATTTATACTGTCGCTTTGAATTTTATAAGCAGTACCGGTCATTTGAGCAAAAGAAATTTTTTCAGAAATAATCCAAGCAAAAAGCACTGTTAAGATAAATGATGAAATGTAAATCTTTGTCTTAGACATTTTTACTTCTTCCTGATCTCAAATCGAGTGATTATAAATCTTACGCCCAAAATAAATATTGCGAGCACGACAACAAAAAGAGCCAAGAGTTTTACTGGGATAACCCAAAAAGAAAACTCCATTGTATCTACAATATTGTCATATCCTCTATCTATAGATGCTGTTGCGGTGTATTTTCCAATTAAGAAAGAACTTTTCCACTCTACCTCGCGTGAACGAAGTGAGTTTGGCATTGCAAACCAAGGCTCAACCTCAATGTTTGCAACTTCTTTTCCCATCAGATTACGAATACGAATTTCTCCTGATGGATTCACGTAAACGTTTCCTTTATTTTCATAAAGTAATCTAAAACCTATAGGTCCAGACCCAAAGAGCTTTTGCAAACCCTTTGTCGAAAATTCCTTAAGAGATCCCTCATGATTCACTGGACCAGGTACAGTAACAAAAAACAATGTTCCTATACGAGCAATAATGGAATTTTTTGCACCACCATTTTGTCCTGGCTTTGAAACAGTACTTGAGAGGACACTACCATATAGACCACCTGGCTGTGCATCTGATGGCACAGATACTGTTACAGGTATGACAGCACGTTGACCATGCTTCAATTCAAATGTTTTTTCTGGAAAAGAAATATAATCTTTTAGAGAATATGGTCCCTTTTCATCACCAAGGAGAACTACTGGTGTCTCTGTATCACTAGAGCCAGTAAAATCCTCTACATCTAAATTGAAAAAACGTGTGTCGCCCATTCTGTTTGTCACTGTAATATTCCTTGTCACACTTTCTCCTGGTTTTACTTCTAATTCAACTTTTCCAGGACCGGCAACAAAGTCTCCAAATACATCTTGTCCAGGAATTGTTTCTATCACATAAGCAGAAACAAAACCCTTTGACACAAGAAAAAGAACAATAGCAATGACTGAAACGGCCAATCTGAATATGTATTTTTTTTGTTTTGCTTTCATCGGAATTAATTAGTTTGTAGTAGCTGTAATTGTCGTTGTAGCTACATATGTATCTTCTGGAAGTGAGCTACCAGAATTTACAGTTGTTCTAAATACAAATGTTGATGTTGCACCTGAAGCAGCAGTAAATGTATTAGATACGAGAGTGGAAGTAGCTACAGTTGATAGACCCATCCAACATGTTGCTGAAGAACCTGTATCAGATCCCCCAGAAAAGTTACATGCGTTAGAAGCATTATCTAGAAACTTTTGCGCCATATAAGAAGTAGAACTTCCTGACACAGTAAATCCAAACTCTTCGCCGGTAGGTACTGAATACGCATAGTCTGGTATACCAGCTACAGCTGGTGTGTAATCAGCTATACTTCCACCTTGAGAATTTCCTTGCATAGCAGGAGAACTACTTGCTTTTATTGTTGCAGTAAATCCTGCATTATCGTTGGTAAAGATTCTTACGGTAGTAGATCCATATGCCACACCTCCAGTGAGACCGGCAATAGAACCTGACATCACCACATCGTTTGTTGTTGTAACGAATGAAATTTCTGAAGTGATTGTCTGTGTGATAGTAAACTGATCTTCAATAGCTCTCGTAATCGCTGGTTCTATAATCCCAAAACCAAACGCCAATGTAAGAGTAATGAAGAAACTTGTGGCTATTGATTGTCTTACATTTATTTTTCTCATAACTTTTTAATAATTTTATTTTTTAATGTCGACCTTTATATAGGTTTAAACCTATTCTCGAAGCTCTAAAATAGAGCACCGAGAATAAACATAAACTACGGACTCACTGGTACCACCACATACAAATAATCCTGATCAGATGATTTTTTAAATACAGGCTTTATTACACCAGATGTGCCTGTGTCATCTGGATATACTTTTGTCTCATCTGAAAATGAATCTTTAATTTTTTGTTTAAGCCTTTCATCTGCCATTGAATTACCGGTACTTGGAGATGTCACTATGCCGATACGACCATCACCCAAATCTTTTGTAGTACCGGTATCCGCGACACCATCAAAATGATTTGTGTCACGCATCACAAAAGTGTTTACCGTATCGAAGTTAAACAATGCTGACACAAAACGATATGTACCCAAAGCCAAGCGATTAAAAGATTTTGCTATACTGCCAAAAATTTTTCCTATCACAAAAGATGTTTTATTCACTGAAGAAGCATCTGATGATTGATCAACAAGTGTCACATAGTCAGTCACATGTGACGCTGTATTGGCTACAAGATTTTGTTGAAAAGAAACTATTTTCTCAGAAACCACTGCTACATTTGCTTGAAAACTTTTGTTATAAGAAATACTAACTAAGAAAAATATCGCTGATACAAAAGGAACAAGAGCTAAATAAAACAATGCTTGTTTAAGCTTTGGATCAAAGATAGAGGACAGAGAAAGATGAGATGGATCGGGAGTATTTACCTTTTCAGAAATTGAATCAAAATAGTGGCTTACTGTTGGTGGAAAAGATATGGTTCCTCTCACTTTTTCTGAAGCATTTTTTTTATGTTCTAAAATAGAATTTTCTCCAATAAACCAACCCCTTCCGACACGTCTAGCATCAATTTTGTTCCCACGACAGAGTTGTCCGATATAATCCGAATTATAGCCAGATAATTCAGAAGCTCGTTTAGCCGAGATGTACTTTTTTCCTTCAAAATAGAGCTCGTTATTCATTGCTATAAGTATAACTTTTCGAACAAGCATTTTGAACGATTTTTTTGTGGATAACAAATAATCTTTTTCGATTTTTTTGAGTATATATTTTATTCCTTTGGAAAAATTAAAATATGTTGCTAAATATGACTTAGGAGCCCAGAAATCACTTACATCAAATAAAAAATTTACAGTACATTTTTAAGATCAACTTAAATATTTTTACATACCAAAAAATGAAATTATTTTTACGATAAAGTTATCAACAGATAATAACATTGATAAACCATACAAATTTAATTACAATATTAGTAACATTTATTAAGGTTTATATAGGTTATATTAATGACTGATTCATTCTTAACAATTAAGCAAACAGCAAAAATATTAGGGGTTACAACCCTAACATTACGCAATTGGGACAAATCTGGTAAGTTTGAAGCAAGCAGACATCCGATCAATAACTATCGAGTTTATCGTAGAGAAGACGTGGAAGCTTTTATCGCAGAAATAGGAACAAAAAACTCAAACACACGAAAAAATAAAAATCAAGTAAAAAAACTCAACGTTTTACATTTAGAGGACTAAGCTCGCACAACAAAAAACACCATCCAAATTTGGATGGTGTTTTTTGTTTATTTTTATTTTAAAAGCTCGAGTAAAATTTCTTTTAAGACTGATGGATTTGCAGAACCTTTTGTTGCCTTCATTCCCTGCCCCACAAAAAACTGCAACGCTGATTCTTTTCCTTTTTTATAATCAACCACTACATCTGGATAATCAGAAATTATTTTTTCTATAATTACTTTGAGTGCGTCTGTATTACTTTCCTGGAAAAGTTTTTCTCTAGTTGCTATTTCTTCTGGTGTACCACCCTCTTCATACATAATCTTTAGAATATCTTTTGCTCCGCGAGATGATACCTTGCCATCCCCCGCCATCTTGACCAAGTTAGCAAAACTACTTGCCTTTATTTTTGATCCCAAGTTTACAAGTGCCATAGCCACATCCGTACCTGTCGCTTTTATGAGTCCCATCAAATCTGAAATAATATAGTTTGATGTTAGTTTGATAAGTCTCTTATCCCCTTCAAATCCTGATACAGCGAGTTCAAAATAAGAACCAAGCGCAGTAAGTCTCACAAACATTTCTGCATCATCAATTTTCATTCCATATTCTTTTATAAACCTCTCTCTCCTCTGCCAAGGAAGCTCAGGCATAGTACTCAAAAGTAATTCTTTTGAGAATTCTGGAATCTTTGAAATATAAAGCTTTGGTAAATCAGGATCTGGAAAATATCTATAATCATGTGAATCTTCTTTTTTTCTCTGAGAAAATGTGACCTCTTTGTGCTCATCCCATCCGCGAGTTTCTTGGGCGACTTTCTCACCACCTTCAAGCAATTCAATTTGTCTATCCATTTCAAACAAAATAGCTTTTTCTACTGCCTTAAAGGAGTTTAGATTTTTTACTTCTACTTTTGTTCCAAATTTACCGTCTTCTTTGCTTACAGAAATATTTGCTTCCACACGCATTTCTCCTTTCTCTAGATTTGCTTCTCCAGCACCAAGATACTGCAATAGCAATTGGAGTTCTTTTGCAAAACGAGAAGCTTCTTCTGCGCTATGTATCACAGGCTCAGTCACAAGCTCCATTAGTGGCACGCCAGCACGATTAAAATCAACGAGACTATAGTCTCCCGTATCATGTGAAGATGATGCTGTATCCTCCTCTAAATGCACTCTTGTAAGGGCTACGCCAGCCACTGAGCCACCTTTCACAAGCGGATACTTGTATTGGCTTATCTGGTATCCCTTTGGAATATCTGGATAAAAATAGTTTTTCCTATCAAATTCTGTAAAATCTGCTATCTCCCCTCCCACAGCTAGGCCAAGCTTTATGACATGCTTGACCGCTTCTTTATTGATTACTGGCAAAGTACCAGGATGACCCATACACACAGGACAAATATTGACGTTTGGGCGCTTTTCTTCTGGATCATTCTTTGAGTTACAAAACATCTTTGTCTTTGTTTTGAGCTCAGCATGTATTTCTAGGCCGACTGTGAGTTTGTATTCTGAAGACATAATTTATTACCTTTATATTATCACGACAAAAATGCGCCCACTACTGTGACATCATTTTGACTAGACTATCTTTAAGCTCTTTTATAGAAGCATCGTCAAGCACAGATACAGAAAATATATCTTTATTAAATTTCGCAAGTGCTTTTTTCTTCTCTTTTAAAATTTCTGGCGTAGTAGAATCAGTCTTTGTAAGTAAAATAATTTCTCTTTTTGAAGCAAGCTCCGTACTGTATTCATTTAACTCTTTACGAATTGTTTTATAGACAGAAACCACATCTTCATTTTCCAAAGATATACAGTGCAGAATCATTCTCGTCCTTTTTATGTGTCTTAAAAATTTGTGTCCAAGACCGCGACCTTGCGATGCGCCTTCGATAAGTCCAGGAATGTCAGCAATAATAAAACCGTACATATCACCGAGGTTTGGCTCGAGCGTTGTAAACTCATAGCTCCCCACTGTTGCTTTTGAATTGGTGAGTGCATTGAGCAGACTGGATTTGCCAGCATTTGGTAGACCCACTAGACCCAGATCAGCTACCAACTCAAGCTCAATAAAAAAATCTGCAGACTCCCCTTCTTTGCCAGGAGTGTTTTCTTTTGGTCGTACATTTGTAGATGCTTTGAAATGTTCGTTGCCGAGCCCGCCACGACCGCCCTCAAGTATCATTATTTTTTCTCCGTCTTTTAAAAGATTATATTTTTTACCATTAGCAAGATTGGTGAGCACACTGCCAATAGGTAGCTCGATCACGAGATCCTTACCATTTTTACCGTGCATACTATTTCTCATTCCAGGACCACCATTTTCTGCAACAATTTCTTTTATATGTTTATATTTACGGAAAATAGCCAGGTCGCGTACAGCCTGTACATATACACTTCCACCGCCACCACCATTGCCACCAGCAGCTCCGGCCTTGTCTTTGCCCTTTTCCTGACGCCAACGAACAACGCCGTTGCCACCGTCGCCCGCTTTTATATATAATTTTAGCTCATCAATAAATGCCACAATACACTTGATACTATAGTATTTTGGCTAGTTTTCAAGTGTTAATTTTCTAAAGCAATCTTTGCCAAAGCGAGAGCGCCTTCTTTTGATTTAGCAACAGCGAGAAAAAGCTTGTTGTGGCAAAACAAAGAATCAGGAACTTTTGTAATCTCTGCCAATTCAGCATCTCTTTTACCAGCCCAAGATGCGGGAAAATCTTTTCTATTTTTAAATACTTGCTTATCCTCTCCGACAGCCTTTACTCTCCAAAAATCATTTACGCCATCCTGATAGACCACAAAAAGAGGTTCTGGGTGATTCATAAGGACTTTTGACCAAGGATATTTTCCATTAAGGATTATCAACCTTTTATCTTCTGCTCTTTGATAATCCTGCTCTACCAGAGCTTCTGCCTCTTTGTAATGTTTTGCAAGCAAGACCTCTCTTTCTATTATTTTCTGAGCCCAAGAGACAACATCTATAAACCTTTCATCATTTAAAGATTTTTCTTCTTTCCATGTAGCACGGAAAATATTAACCAGATCCTGAATAGTGTATGGCAAAAAATCACCAAAAATTGATCCGTAAATATTTACACCGTTATCATTTGCATCAATCGGTAAGAAAAGTTTTTCATCAACAGACAAAGCAATCTCTTTGCTTCCGCAAATCTGCTCACCAAACTTTTTCCAAACTAGACCAGCAGATGCATATGGTATACCGTTTTCTCTCTGACCCGCTCCGCCAGACTGATGATGATCAAATCTGTTTTTTTCTTCATCATATATACCACCCAAATCAAGCAAAATATCAGCAGAATCAAAAAATGATTCGTCACGAGTACGTAAGACTTCTATGTTATCCTTGCCGAAAACCACCTGAAGAATAGCTACAGCAAACACATCATCGCTGTGAAAATCACCATTATGAGTAACAACTTTTATCTTTTTCATTTATCTGAAGATAACACGTTAGCAAACCACCTGCAAATTTTTATTTCCACGTCTAGCAAAAAACTTTCTTATCTCCTCTACCAAGACGACACTACATGATACCAAAAGCATCAACGCCCACTCAGATAAAGTGAGTGGAGTGGTATGAAGTATCTTTTGCATAAATGGATTATAAACCGCAAAAATCTGTAAAGCTATTACGATCACAGTAGCACCAACGAGATAAATATTGGAAAAGATATTTTTTGAAAACACAGAGTGACTTTCGCGACGACAATTCCAAGCGTTAAACCACTGAAATATCGCCAAAGTAGTAAGGGCCATCGTCCAACCCTTTTCCATATTGAAAGAGTGTATCTGACTAAAAATATACAAAGTACCAATCATCATAGTTAGACTCATTGTTATAATTCTAATGAGTGCAGTCTTGTTGATGAAAAAACTATTATGACCCTGAGCACGTTTTCCACCAAGCTTTTCTCTAGGTTCCATAGCCATAGCCACCACTAGAAAGCCGTCAGTCACTAGATTGAGCCAAAGTATTTGGCTTGGCAAAAGAGGCAAAGGTAAAATGAGTAAAAGCGCCCCTACTACCACAAAGAGCTCGCCAGCGCCTGTAGAAAAAAGATAAAGCATTACCTTTTTTATACTTGCATATATATTACGCCCTTCTTCTATGGCCGAAATAATACTCTTAAAATTATCGTCAAGCAAAACAATGTCACCGGCTTCTTTTGTCACTTCAGTACCAGTTTTACCCATAGCAATACCCAAATCAGCAGCAACCAAAGAAAGTGCATCATTTACACCATCACCCGTCATAGCAATAATGTCACCGCGCAATTTATATGCCTCAATAATTTTTAATTTGTGTTCGGGGGTCACGCGAGCAAATACAGATACATCACTTAAATGATGAGATAATTCATTTGCTGTCATACTCTCTAGTTCCTTGCCTGTCATGACCTTATCACCAGATTTAAAAATACCGGCTTCTCGAGCCAAAGCTTCTGCAGTAACCACATGATCACCGGTAATCATCACCACCCTGATACCACTATCCTGAGCAGATGCGACGGATTCGGCTACATCTTCTCGCAGAACATCACGCATTCCTAGAAGACCCACAAAAGTAAGTGCCGGAAGAGCATCTAGCTTTATGTCGTTTCCCGCATTTTGATTGACAGCACAAGCGATGACGCGCAAACCCCGCCTTGAAAGCTTGTGTATTTCTGCCTCTATTTCTGTACGTTCTTTTTCAGTAATCTTTTTATTTTGACCATCGGCCTGTATAAAGTTTACTAAAGATAATATGGTTTCTGGCGCACCAACCACAGACAAAAATGTTTTCTTTTTTATTAAATGAACCGTAGTGTGAAATTTTGTCACTGCGTCAAAAGGAATGTCCATTATCTTTGGCTCTTCTTGCTCCAGATCATCTTTGTTGAAACCAACCTTTTCACCAAACACAAGCATTGCCGCCTCTGTGGGATCTCCTGATACTTTCCACACACCTTCTTTTTCTAAAAATGATACTCTGGCATCTGCACAAAAAGCAGAGATTTTTCCCATAAAAAGTAGCTCTGGATGATTTGCAAAATCTATCTCTTTTCCATCTAAATGAATCTCTCCTTTTGAAGAATAACCATCACCAGACACCTCAAAAGTTTTACCGGACACAAAAACACGCTCTACCATAAGTTCATTTTTTGTAATAGTACCTGTCTTATCTACAGCAATAATAGTAGCTTGACCAAGTGATTCTACAGCTTGAAGCTTTTTTATTAGAGCGTTTCTCTTAGCCATCCTGTATACACCAGTAGCGAGCACGAGAGTAATAACAATGGGTAAACCTTCGGGCACCAAGGACACAGCCACAGCTACAGAAGTGAAAAACATATCACGAGCAGAATTTCCAAAATACAATCCAAGCATAAATACAATCACACTCACTGCTAATACAAGGACACTGAGAAACCTAGAAAGTTTTTCTATATCTTTTTTTAGTGGAGCATCAGTATCTATTGTGGTTATTTTTTCTGATATTTTTCCTATAACAGTATTAAGTCCTGTAGCCACCACTACAGCCCTAGCTGTACCAGTAGAGACAAATGTGCCCTTAAAAGCCATGTTGTGCTGATCCGCCACGGGCACATTTTTTTGAGATATTACCAGTGTGTTTTTAAAAACCGGGACAGACTCACCTGTAAGGGCGGATTCATCTACCTTTAAATTTGTAGATTCTACTATACGCACATCAGCAGAAAGTTTATCACCCTCTCTAAGTATAATAATGTCTCCTGGTACTATTTCTTCGTCAGATACTACGGTTTCTCTGGAATCTCTTATAACCACGGCATCTGTCTTTGTAAAATTTTTCAACGCAGCCAAAGTGTTTTGTGCTTTACCTTCTTGAAAAAAACCTATAAATGCATTGGCAATAAGAACAAGAAGTATAATATAAGCATCAGCCCTTTCGCCTAGAAAGAAAACTATTAGACTAGATAAAAGTAAAATATATATAAGAGGACTCTGAAATTGCTTTATAAAAATCTTTAATGCGCCATCTACAGGAGCATCAGAAAGTTTGTTTGGACCAAATGAATTTAAACGTTTTTTTGCCTCAGTCTCTGAAAGACCGTGCTCCGCAGAATCCAAAATAGAAAATACACTTGAAGTATCGTGACTATACCAAGATATATCTTTTTTTAAAAAATCCTCGTTCATTTTTAAGTATTTTTATACCAAATTAGAAGTTCTGATTTTTCTCTTTGAGGCAATAAACATTAGAATCAAAACAATAAATATTGTAAGAGACATCATTGGTATAGTGATATAACCAAACTCTAAAACGTAAATTTTTGAACACTCCCCACCCATAGAAGTACAAGGAGTGAGTGATTTACCACCAAGATTTGTAAAAGCGTGATAAGCACCCACCAAAGCACCCAATACAGAAAGTCTGTATGTGTATCTTAGAATATTTTTATCTTTCCATAAAAGAGCCGACCCAAACAATACCACCTGCGGGAAAAGAAATAATCTCTGTACCCAACACAAGACACAAGGTGTAAAACCAACAACTTCAGAATATACTAAACTTCCAATCAATCCACCAAGAGACACAAGGAAAGACAAAAACAAAACATGCTCACCAACAAAAGAAATTATTTTATCGGCTAGACTGTTTCGTATAAGTAAAAATAAAACAAAAATTACAATGAAAATATGGGCAAAAAGAGTCCCCCAAGAAAATATCATTGATATAATTTCATTCATGTTTTTACAAATTTTCAGGAAGAGCGCATCCGGTGATACTTGCCAAATCATTCAGAGACAGCACCTCGCTTTTTCGACTCCCATCACTAAAATTCCAAGTAGGATATCCTTTTATACCCTTATCTTTACACTCCTGTGTTTGTCCGTTGCCATCTGGAGTAGAACATTCTACATAAGGTAGATTTTTGGCGGAACGTCCAAAAAGAGCTTTTTGATCTCGACAATGTGGACACCAAAAAGCACCGTAAAAAGTGACTCCGCTATCTTTTAAACAAGAAGCGAAACTATCCAGCTTGCCACTCTTACCAGGTGTCGTTACTAAAAAATACAAAAAACCAGCCAAAACAACCAAAACAATAATCGTGATTATTTTCCCTTTCATATAGAAAGATTATAGCACAGGAGATTTGTTTCCAATTATCACTTACTTGCCATGACACTGCTTATATTTCTTTCCGCTACCACAAGGACATGGATCGTTACGACCCACTTTTTCTCCCTGTTCATTTCGCACCGCACCAACAACCGCCCTGTTTCCTCCGTCACCGCTACCAATAATAGAAGCTTGCTTATGAACCTCTTTTAAATTTTCTTGTTCTTTAAAATATAGATTACTTTCTATATTTGGGAAAAGTTTTAGTATTTCATTTTGGGTTGCATCTTCCATTTCTTTAAATAGTCGCAAGCCCTCTCTTTTGTACTCAACGAGTGGATCACGCTGACCATATGCGCGTAGATTTACACTCGATCGCATATAATCCATGATTTCCAGATGCTCAATCCAAAACATATCTATAGCCTGTAAAATCAGTCGACGTACCGTCAAAGCAAAAGCATCATCGCTATTTATTAGTTTTATTTTTTCTAAAATCTTTGTTTTTTCATCTTCTGACAGACCCTCGGTAAGAGAAGTCATGTACTCCACCAAATCTTCTTTTGTACTAAATAAAATTTTCCTACGTCGCTCATACACAATCTTTCTTTGATAATTTAAAACGTTATCAAACTCAAGCACATGCTTTCTTGCATCAAAATTGAAACCCTCTATTTTTGTCTGAGCAGTCTCAAGCGAGCGAGTAATAAGACGGTTTTGTATAGGCTCATCCTCAGGTATACCAAAACGACCCATTAGTTTTTTAATGGTATCAGAAGCAAAAATACGCATAAGAGAGTCCTCTAGGGATACAAAAAATTGAGTTTCTCCAGGATCACCCTGTCGCCCAGATCGTCCACGAAGCTGATTGTCTATACGACGAGCATCGTGTCGCTCCGTACCAAGGACAAAAAGACCACCGAGTTTTTTTACCTCTTCATATAACTCAGTGGTTGTTGGATTGCCACCAAGCTTAATATCCACTCCACGGCCTGCCATGTTGGTAGCTATGGTCACGGCACCCTTTTTTCCCGCTTGGGATATGATTTCTCCCTCTTTCTCGTGGTTTTTAGCATTCAAGACCTGATGAGGTATACCCTCAATTGAAAGATATTTTGAAAGTAATTCATTTTTATCAATAGATACAGTACCCACAAGCACCGGTCGTCCAGCATCATGCAACTCTTTTATTTTTCTCGCTACAGCCTTAAACTTGCCCTGCTCAGTCTGGAAAATAAAGTCATTTAGATCTTTTCTTTGTGGTGGTCTGTGAGTAGGCACAGCTATAATGGTCAAACCGTAAACTTTGTAAAACTCCTCCGAAGAAGTCATCGCTGTACCAGTCATACCCGCAAGCTTTTTATATAGTCTAAAATAATTTTGATATGTAATAGAAGCGTAGGTACGAGATTCTTTTTGAATACTTACTCCCTCCTTTGCCTCTACCGCCTGATGTAAGCCTTCAGACCATCTACGTCCGGGCTGAAGTCGTCCGGTGAATTCATCAACGATTATTACCTCGTCATCTTTTACTACATATTCTTTATCTTTTTCAAAAAGAGCCTTTGCGCGCACTGCAGTCTCCAGATGATGTACATACTTTATACCTTTTTCTGTATAAATATTTTCTATTCCCAAAAGTTTTTCGGCAAAATTAATTCCTTCATCATTTAGAGTGATAGCGCGCATTTTTTCATCTATAGAAAAATGTTTTTCCTTTTCCATTTTTGCGGCAATACCGGCAAAAGTCTTGTATAAATCTTCTGATTCGCTTGTCGGCGCAGAAATGATGAGCGGAGTACGCGCTTCATCTATTAAAATAGAGTCGACTTCATCGATAATAGCAAAATTGTGCTCGCGCTGTCGCAGACGAGCTGGATCATACTCTATATTGTCACGCAAATAATCAAAACCGAATTCATTGTTGGTTCCATAAGTAATATCTGCATTGTATGCCTCTTTACGAGTCACGCCACGCAAAAACTCATGCACAACTTTAAATGATCCCGTTTCATCTCTCTCTTTATCTAGCTCAGTGTGTTTTGGATCATACAGATATGATGCTTCATGATTTAATACACCCACAGATAATCCAAGTAAAGAATATACTTGTCCCATCCAAGCAGAGTCACGACGCGCAAGGTAATCATTTACAGTGACCACATGCACACCCTTACCAGAAAGCGCATTGAGATAAGCAGGTAGGGTCGCTACGAGAGTCTTTCCCTCTCCGGTACGCATTTCCGCTCCACCACCCTGGTGCAATATTATGCCTCCCATGAGTTGCACGTCAAAGTGACGCTGATTTAGGGTGCGTTTTGAAGCCTCTCGCACCAGAGCAAAAGCTTCTGGTAAGATATCGTCCAAAGTCTCACCTTTTGTGAGCCTAGCCTTAAAATCAGCTGTTTTAGAGGCCATTTGCTCTATAGACAGCTTTTCAAACTCTGTTTCAAAAGAATTGATTTTATCTACTATGGGATGAAGCTTCTTGATGGCTTTATCGTTTTGACTGCCTATTATCTTGTCTATTAAAAACATAAGTTGTGCGGGTATTGTAGCACATTTTAGGGTTTTATAAAAAAATAACCACTCATTTCTGAGTGGTTATTTTTACCCTTTTTAGGGTCACTTGAGACTATCGTCGTCGCTTTGAAGCTTTTCGCTTTTTTGTTGTCTTCTTTGCAGCTTTTCGTTTTTTTGCAGGAGCTTTTCGTTTTTTTGCAGCCATGATATTTTTGTTTGAAAATTTTTAAAGTTACTTTGTTCAACGACCTTTTTAATGACAAAGCTTACACCATTAATTATCGTACATATATATTTCAAATACAATATTTTTTTATAAGCAAGTGTGGATAACTTGATTACACGAAAATAATTTCTGGAGAAAGATTTATGTCTGTATTTTTTTTCACGCACTCACACATTTTTTTTGATAAATTTTTTATTTCATCTGCAGTAGCACCACCAAAATTTACAATTACAAGAGATTGGTTTTTATAAACACCAACATTTCCTTCTCTGTATCCCTTGAAATTGCAAACATTATCTAAAATCCAAGCTGCCGAAACCTTTTTCATTTCATTAGAAAAATCAAAACATGGGATATCTCCAAATTTTTCTTTCAACAATTCATAATGTTCATTTGAAATTATTGGATTTTTAAAAAAAGAGCCAGCGGTGCCGAAAATTTTTAAATCTGGTAATTTATTTTTTCTTATTTCAACAACAGCATCTCGCACCATAGAGGGAGTGATGTTTTTCTTATCTACTTTTTCAAAAAAACTATTTAAATCTTTATATGAAATGTCTACAGAGACATCTTTTTTTAAAATACAACCAACCCTTGTAACGACAAACTTCTTTCCCTCTTCTTTTTTAAACACACTATCCCTATAATCAAAAAGACAATCTTCTGGTAGCATTTTTTTGAACGTAAGATTTTCTGTATCAAAAACCTCAACAAAAGAAATACAATCTTTTATTTCCCTACCATACGCACCTATATTTTGTACCGGTGAAGCACCGACAGTACCTGGTATTCCAGATAAATTTTCAAAGCCAGAAAAACCTCGTGAGACAGAAAGCTCGACAACCTTATCCCACTCCTCACCAGCACCCATCACTATTTCACATTCATTATCTGAGATTTGATTAAATTCAATACCTATTATTTCAATTTTCAAGACAACGCCATTAAAACCAGAATCTGAAACTAATGTATTTGAGCCTCCACCTAGTATAAAAATCGGCAAACCCTTTTCACGAGCAAATAAAACAGCGTCTTTCAGTTCATCTAAATTTGTAATAGAAACAAAATACTTAGCTGGACCACCTATCCTGAAAGTCGTATGAATAGAAAGTGGTACGTCGGATTGAATATGGTCCATGATAGTTGGGATTGCGTCAGATCATGATCGGCGGTGCGAGCTCCAAAACAAATGTCTATGAGTGCAATCGCCGATCATGGCCAGACACAATATACACTTATATTATATGCCACCCTACAAAAACGCAAAACCCCACACGAGGTGGGGCCTTACGCAGACATTCGTTTGTTTTGAAGCAAGCATACGCTTGCACTCATACACAATACACTAGCAGAATATACCAAAAAAGTCAATGAAGAAACGTTAGGAAATGCAAAATTACTTACTCTGATCTATCTGATTTAAATAATACTCGCCTTGCGCCTGAAACTGCACTGGATCTATAGCGATAAAATCTTTTATAACATTTTTAGACATAAACTTATTACCTATAGAAAGATAGAAAGCTGATAAAGAAATTCTGTATTGTGGATTCTTTGGATCAAGCTCTATCCTTCGTTTTAGTATAGCTAACGCTTCGTCATTTTTCTTTAAATCAAGATATGTTCCCAAAACCCGATCATCAAATATATAATCTTTTTCATCCATTCCAGATATTATCTCCTTTGCAAGATCTGGTTTCTTTGCTCTTAGAGCAATAGTAAAATATGTGATTCTGGCAACTGCATATGAAGGCTCAAGCATATAAGCTTCCTTTGCATAAGCCAAAGCCGCATCCATCTTACCCTGTTGCAACATAACATTTATCATCTCAAAATATACCGACTGCCTTTTGGGACTAAGCTCGTGAGCCTTCTTTAAATATAATGTAGCCTGATCAGCTAAACCATAACCACCCAAAAGTGAACCTAAAAATAGATAATATCTAGCATCTGGCTCAGCACCCTCTTTTATTTGCTTATCCATTTCAGTTGCAGCTCCCTGAAAAACAGCTGTGCGCAGATCCTGCGGAGTCTCATTGGTATTTAACTTGTTTGCAAGAAATATAAAGTGCTCTCTAGCCTCTGCTGTACCAAAAGTATTGTAAGAAATAGCTTTCTTAAAAGACTCAAAATCTTTTGCGTAATCAAATTGACCATTTGATTCTGGTGCCACAGCATTTAGCAGGCTTCTATTTGCCTGTATTGGCTTTATATTCCATGAAAAAATAATGAAAAAAGTAACCAAAATCGCTACAGAGATGAAAATGTTTTTCCCCACAATACTATTTGTATGCAATTTCTCTGCAACAACTTTTGCATCAGATGGGGTGCGTATTGCATATACATAAGCCAACAAAGCAAAAAACAAAAGATAACTAGAAAGATTGTCAAAAACGAAAAGATTCTGGAAAAAATAAGCACAGACTAAACCCGTCAAGATACTTTTATCTGAAATAGAAAATTCACCTCCCTTACCACGCCAGATACAATAAAGTAACGCAACAAAAAGAGATAAATAAGCAAGCAACCCCAAAAGTCCTCCAGCCACCAACCAATCCAATACTACGTTATGCGCTCGGTCAAACCATTGCTCCTGATTGTACATTCTCGGATCAAAATTTTTACTAAAAACATAATTGAAATTTTCTTGACCCCAACCCAAGATAGGATGTTCCTTAAAACCAGATATAGCCATAGGCCAGATATAATATCTTCCCTGACTTTTTAAAAAATTTTCTGAAAGAGAAATACCAGCAAATCTACTCAATGTAGGACTCTTTTTCACAAAATCACTATTCCTAATGGCAAAAAAGCTTCCAACAACAAATACTAGTGCAACAAGGATACCGATAGATATTTTACGAACAGTTTTTCTCTCCCTTTCACGAAAAGCAATAATTATCATGGAAATAAAAAGCCCACCAACCAAGCCAAGCATTGCACCTCTCGTCTGAGTTTTGTACATCACAAGAAACTGTAAAGCCATCACTGCTACATAAGTAAGCTTTAGATAGATATTTTTTGAACGCATCATTAGATACAGTGCAATAAAAATATGAATAAGGGCATACACAGCCAAATACGTAGCGTTGCCCAATGTAGCATCAACACGATCTGCACTCTGATGAATAGCTGCGCTACCGTATATCTGAGGAAGTGCATAAAAAAGACAAAGTATGGTGCTTGCCACCAATGTGGTGTTGAAAAAATAATTCCAGATTTTTTCTGTTTTAAAAGTGGTACCCAAAATAATAAAATAGACAAAAAGATGAAGGAGTGTAATAAAACCATCCATTCTCTCAAAATTGCTCCAAAAACTCCTATAAAAATTTACACCAAAAATATCTGCTAGAAATATTACTGCAACAAAAGCAGAAATCACGTAAAGAATCCATGACTTTTTTGGTCTATAAGATTCATCCTTTACCATCAAGATAACCCAGAGACAAAACAAAATTTCCGTTAGAATTCTAAAAACAAAAGCTTTACCAGTAATAAAGGGAAAAAATAAACTGTTCATCACAATGAACGGAATAATGGGTGTTGCAAACAGACCAGATAAAATAATAATTTTTAGATTTTTTATCATGTTCTTTGCTTTTTATTTTTAATTTAAATCAACAGCAGTCTTTGGCAATATCACATCCTCACCCACATCTTCTTTTGCTATCTTGCCTACTACAAAATCTAGATTTGCTGGAGAAATACCCGTACCAGGACCTTTGACAGTAAGCATATCACGAGTAATCACAGTTCCCTTTTTTATGGCTTTTGTAGTAGCAATACTTTTTGCTAATTTTTCCCTTAACGGTTTTAATTCATCGTAAATAGTCTTATCTGCAGAACCAAGAATCTTCTCTATACGTCGGATATTATCAACCAATTCTTTTAATTGAGCTGGCTCAAGAGAAGCGGCATGATCAGAACCCTTCATCGTCTTATCAAGAGTTAGGTGTCTTTCTATGATAGTTGCGCCACGCGCTACAGCCGCTAGAGTAGGCATAAGCTCCATTTCATGACCAGAATACCCGACCGGAAGCGGATGAAACTTTTGTTTGAGTACATCCATAAAACTAAGGTTTATTTTATCTTCGGGTGACGGATATAGAGACAAACAATGGAATACCACGACACGATGATTGTGTTTTAGTACTGTACGCACAGCGGCTTCTATTTCCTCCATCGTGTTCATACCAGTAGAAATAAGAACCGGCTTATTCTTTTTTGCCACATACTCAAGCAGTGGGATATTTATAGTATCAGCAGAAGGAATTTTGTATGCATCTACATCAAAAGATTCTAGAAAATCAGCGCTGGTCTGATCCCAGGCACTTGCAAAAAACAAAACATTTTTATTTTTTGCATACTCTTTGAGCTCTTTATAATCTTTTTCTGTAAACTCTAGCTTGTTGCGATGTTCACCGTATGTAGGACCAAAAGCGTGTACAGAAGTATACGGCTTTTCCAAACCCTCTTTTGTAAGAATTTCATTTGTGGTTCTTTTCTGAAATTTTACGGCATTTGCGCCAGCATCTGCAGCGGCATCTATAAGCTTTTTGGCAATCTCAATATCTCCGTTGTGATTGATACCAACTTCAGCAATTATAAAAACTGGCTCTCCCACCCCAACGTATTGTTTGCCTATCTTCACCTTTCCTGGCAAAAGACCAAGAAAATGCTTCAATTTATCTGTGAAATTCATAATGGGGCTATTATACAACAATAGTAAAAAAAACCCAGTAATCGCACTTAATCTCAAAATACTCATCCAACCCTTTCAACCTCAAACTCTAAATGTGGCTTACTATCACTTTGATGAAAGACCAGAAATCTAGCCTTATCATTTTTTGATGGCACCTTCATATATACATCGTCCTTCAATACATCAGGAGAAAAATTTTTAGCTATTTCGTATATATAAGGAGTGTTTTTCTCTACTCCCCGCTTCTTTGAAGCTATAATCATAAAACTAGATAAAAAGATCCTATCCGCATTTATAAATGATAGGAATTTCAGAAAAGTACTCCATTTTTTTGTAAAAATATTTTTCAAATAACCAGCAAAAATAAATCTTCTAACTGCCGTATCGTTTGAGTAAATATATTCTGGTTCTCGGTATGTAGTATATGGATATAAAAATTTTGTAAAACCAAAACCAGCTTGACGAAGCATTTTTTTATAACCAAAAGATGAATATATATACGTTTTGTATCCGTCTGCATGACCGTGCTTCTTTGCATACCAATTTGCCAAAAACCTAGGAAGTATCGAAGTATACTTCAACTTTGAATGTGGATCTCTACGGAGCCACCCCGGAAAAAGTCTATTTTCTATTCCTATATACAAAAATCCATCGTCTTTGAGAAGGGTGGCCAAATAAGCAAGAAAACGTTTTTGTGTGATTGTAGGAGAGACATCTTTTTTTGCTGGACCAACCCACTCTAAGACTCCATTTAAAATAATTACGTCAAAAGATTTTGGTTTAAATGGCAGATTACACTCTTCAAGAGGATCAACTTGCACATAATCAATATTGTTTATATTCTCACTTTTTGCACGCAAGCTAGAGTATTCAAGTAACGGTAGAGAAGCATCCGCAGCAACAACGTGTTTGTAGTGCTTTGCCATCGGTATAGTCACATTGCCAAAACCAGAACCCAAATCCAAAATTACAGAATCTTTTTTAAACGGCAATAAAAAATGAAAATCTGCACGTCGATAATTTTCCGCATAATTAAAACGCTCTTTAAAAGAAAACTCCTTATGCGCTTGTAAAAATCCCTTTTCTTGTCCCAAAGCATTAAAACTTTCCATTTCTGATCTAGGAACAATGCCCCAATAAAAATCAGTCTTAGTATATTTTTTTATACCATTTTTTTCTGTGTGGGGTTTGTGAGAAAAAATCGTATCCATAAAAACAATTAATTGTCAGTTAGCTTAGTAATAAGATATTCATAGTATTCCCAATCTTCTGGTTTGTTTATTCCACTATAAGCTTTGTCTAATACTAGAGGAATTATTTTTGATCCAGTCATCTGGCCTTTATCTATTAGAGTCCGACGCCACATGACATCTACATATCCCACATGTTTATATGCTTTTGGCAAACTTTGTCCGGGCATGTTGAAAGATTCTTTTACTCCTTCGATGGTAAGCAGTGGTTCAAGCGAGCCACTCTCGCCTATTTTGTACATTTTGTACGGACTTTGATCTGGTTCGGTCACTGTACGCACTGAGTCTGCTTCTGGATTTTTTACCAAAAGCTCTATAGCCGCATCTATATGCTCCACCGTACGAAGTGGTGATGTGGGTCGAAGCTGGACAATAATATCTGGTTCATACCCCTCATTTTCTTTTAGCCATTTTAATGCGTGTAAAAAGACAGGGTAATCTGTAACAGAGTCTCCCGCTAGATCTGCCGGGCGCATAAATGGCACATCACAACCGTACTGTTTTGCAACCTCCGCTATTTCAACATCATCTGTAGATGTAATAAGTTTGTCTATGTATTTTGATTTTTTTGCTTCGTCTATCGAATAAGCTATCAGTGGTTTGCCAGCGAGTAATTTTATATTTTTCTTCGGAATTCTTTTTGAGCCTCCACGAGCAAGCACTAGAGCAAACACTTTATAGTTTTGAATCATATTTTTGAAATTTCTTTAGAGACTAATCTTGCTAGACGCACACTAGCTTTTCCATCAAAGGGCGCCACAAAGCGTTCTATTATTTTCTTACGTCCCTCAGCTTCGAGTTGTGGACTTTCTATATATTCATTTATATATTTCGCTAGATCATTTTGTTTTTTCGCTAGTTTTACGCCGTTAGCATCCATAAGCTCTTCAAAATGGGTATAGAGATCATAGAAACGCTCTACCGACTCCCAATAGTCTACATCTTTCAGCGGTGTTTTTCCATCAAAGCCAATACAGACTATTGGCTTGTCTAACACAGCAGCATCTATAGCTATAGTAGAAGCTCCAGTTACTACCACGTCACTATAATATATCGAAGCTGCTAAATGTATGTTTTCATTTTCAGACGTGTCGGTTTTCTCTGTATTTATATATTTACCTTCTGTATCAAAAACCACCGACTTCAGAGATTTTATTTTTTCTGGATCAATCCTAAACTTTGGATGTGCGCGATAGAGAAACTGCGCTGGGTATTTTATTTTTTTCTCTTGCACAAGATGTTCAAACACCTCGGGAAGTTCGCCTTCATGAATAAAAAGAAATTCTCCCATAGCACCATAGAAAATGAGTTTCTTTTCTGGATCCAATCCAACACTTTTGAAAAAATCTTCACGGGACGGTAAAAGTGAGGTGACATCTTTTAGCATGTCATAGTGTGGTAGACCCACTATGTGGATAGGTGTATTTTTTGTATTTATAGCTTGATACTCTATAGCCATATCCTTTAAAAACTCATCCTGAAGAATAAAAATATCAGGAACCACACGCAACAGACCGTGACTAGAAAGATTGTCCCAGCTTCTCACCATACCTATTATTTTTATACCACGACGTTTTGCTTCACGTGCAATGAGTACGTCGAAATCATAGTTGGTAAGAGATGTGGCAAAAAGTACAGTCGGTTTGTATTTATCATATAGCTCTATTAGTCGTGCATCAGACTCCCAAGTCAAAATCAGCCGGCGAATAATATTTTTATAGAAAGAAAAACCACCTAGAGAAAAAGCAATAACTCTTTTTGTGTGAGTGTCTATCCAGCTTGAGTGTCCCCTTTTATAAGAACGCATTTTTGACCACAGATTTGTATGACTATTGATACCACTACGAGCAAGCGACATGATCATATTTTCAAACCTTGAAGCACTCGATCTCTTGTATTGCTCCACCGCGATGTCTGTGCCAACAAAAGATCCACTAGAAAAAAGCTCTTTGTAATACTCTAGTCTGTCTGGCTGGACCAAAAACACGATTTTATGATCTTTATTTTCAGCATAAAATTCTTTCCAAAAATCAGTAAAAATAAGGTTTCTAGAGATAATATCCTCAGCTATAGTGATAAATATGGTTTTTTTCATATAGCATTATTACTACAATATAGATATAATATCGGGATACAAACATAATACAAGCCCCCAATGAACCTAAAAAAATACCTGTTACATATATATTTTAAAACACGAAACGCAAGACCAATTTGGAAGCTTATAAACAAGAAAGCTATAGATTTATTATCAAAAAATAGACCATCACTCGATAGCGAGCAAAAAAGAATAGTCGACGAGATGAAAAAAACTGGTATAGCGGTAAGCACACTTGATATATTATTTCCTGGACAAAACATGCTACAGATTCTTTCTGACTATTCAAAAACTCTCCACCCAGAAGAAGCGGAGCAAGGAAAAAAGCTTTATTTAAAAAAATATTGGGACAGATTTCCGATTTTTAATCTAAGTAATCCATTTTTGAGATTAACTTTAGAGAAAAAAATCCTAGATATAGTAAATGAATATATGGGAATGTGGTCAATACTAAAACAATATGATCTTGCCATGACAATACCAGTATCTTCTGGAACAGACGCTGTACAGTCACAACGATGGCATCGTGACCCACAAGAAAAGAAAATATTCAAGATGTTTATTTATCTAAATGATGTTGGTGATGATGCTGGACCATTCTTTTATATAGTGCAATCTAATCATGAGGGCATATACGGCAAACTATTTCCACAAAAAACACCAGAGGGTATTTATATGAAAGAAGAAGAATTAAAAGAGAAAATTCCTACAGAAAACATAAAAAAGATGACTGGTAAAGCCGGTACAGTAATATTTTGTGACACTAGCGGTATACACAAGGGCGGTTATGCAACAAAAAATGAGAGGCTGATGTTTACATCTTTCTTCTCTTCTACTTCTTATATAGAAAATACTACCTACTCATTTCCCAAAGATTTTAAAATCACAGATACACCACTTTCAAAAGAGGCTCAATTTGCAATATCTCAAGGAAGGTACATCTCTTAGGTTTTTTCATGATACCAAATAGTCTTTGGTATACAACACTATATCCATTTAAAAAGTTTGTCTTGCACCTTAGAAACAATAATCCTATCAACATCATCGTATAAGAAGAAACTCTTCCAAGAAATCCTAAACCCGGGGTAAATATTTTTAAGGACTCGGTATCTTTCAAAAAGATAAATCGATAGTGTTATCAAATACTCGATTGATGCGCCAATCACCCCAAATACAGGCAACAATACGATTGAAAAAACGACAATTGATATATTCTTTAAAAAAGTAGCCTTAAATAGTGATTTTTGTTGTTTGGCCGCCTGAAACATGGGTGTAAACACAGCAGCAAACGGTGCTAACAACATTGCAACAAGAAGTAATTTATAAGAACTCAAAGCAATTAAATATTTGGGGAAGGCCAGAGAAATTACAAAAGGCATGAAGACGAGTGAACATAACCCAATAATAACGAAAGCAATCATCTGATACTTTATAGATTTTGCGATAATGATGTTTACCAATTTACGATCAGACATCTTTTCAGAAATAATTGGTACCAAAACATTTGAAAGAGAGAACAAGGATTGTGTGTGTGCCAACAAAGTAGCCGCTAATGAAAAAATACTTACAGCAGGTGTACCGAGTATTGTTTTTATAATCCACAAACGTATATTTTGTCCAAAGGTGTTTAAATAAGTTGAAAAGACAGCCCATTTACCATGCGCAAAAAGAGATTCTAAAACATGTCCACCATTAGTGGCGATGACACGCCTCCACATTTTGTATGATACTAAGAAAAATGGATATATGAAAACCATAGCACTCGCCTGACCAATAGTATTCGCCAAAAAAACACTCTCCAGATGAAATGAGTGGAATACAAAAATATAAAGAACAACAACTAACCTAAAAAATTCTTCAAAAAAACCAATCATACCCTGGTAAAAAAACTTTTTTTCTACAGAAAATAGAATAGAAAACGCCATACGAAACGGCGATATCAAAAAAGAAAAAGACAAAATGCGTAAAGAATTTGATACGTTTTCAGTTGCAAAATATTCAACAAAAAAAGAAGAGGAAAATAAAATAATAAATCCAGCAATACACAATAAACTTTGTAGGGTAACGTAGCGCTTGAAAATCTCTTTTGCACGAGGCATATTCCCTTGCCCCTTACAAAAACTCATGTCAGCAATAATCACTGATGATATTCCAGGGAGAAGCAGAATCCCTAAAAAAGAAAACAGGGTCATCGATAGTTCAGAAAGACCGTATTCATGAATAGAAAGTGATCTAAGCACAATAATGGCAGTGAAGAAAGAAGCAAACTTAGTAAGTAGTCCAAAAAAGGAAAGGACAAATGTGCCCTGCGCAATAGACCTTGTTGTCGAATGTTGAGATTCTTGCATAACAATTTGATCAAACCATAAAATCTAGCACCCTCTTCACTCTCTTCTCCCAAGTATGTTCTTTCACTCTTTCCCTTGCCACATTTGATACTCTATCACAAAGCCATTCATTGCCCAACGCAGATGAAATAGCGTCAGCAAGAGACCTGGGATCGTCCGGTTTAAACAAAATTGCTGCATCGTCTCCAGTAATTTGTCTAATAGACGGCAGGTCTGAAGCTACTATCGGTCTACCACTTGCCATATATTCAAAAAGCTTCATAGGCGAAGTGTAATAAGCGGAAATTTTTTCTCTGGCAGTGTTTGGTAAAACCAAGATATCTGATGCCGCCTGCCAGAGAGGAATCTCTGTGTGTGGACGATGTCCTATGATATGCACAGACTTCATGTGGCCATATTTTTTTGCAAAATTTTCACAATCATCTTTTGTCCCACCCACAAAATATATTTCTGCTCCTTTTATAAGGTCAGATGCTTGCGCTAAAGTATCAACTCCCTTCCAGCCATACAGATGACCAGTGTAAAGTATTATTTTTTTATCCGCCGGTAGATTGAGCTGTCTTCGCGCATCAGCCTTATCTATCTCTTTTCCAAAAGCCTCGAGCTCTACAGCATTTGGTTCAACAATAATTTTTTTACTATCTAAACCAAAAATCTCTATTAGTTTTTCTTTTTTCCATTGGTTGGTAGACAATATCCAAGCCATCTTTTGCAACATGTGTTTATAGAGAAAAAGACTTTTTTCAGGAAAATCATGGACTTCATAAAAACCTGGGGTGCCAGTCAGAGCACCGAAATAAAGTGGCACCATCGCATTTGAATATACTACGTCTCCCCTTTTACGATTGAATAAAACGTAAAAGAAAACTGACAAAGAAAAGGTTAGAAGTGAAATCCTAAACGCTATCGGTAACAAAGATCTTATTCCAAATAAGTCTATAATAGGTAAAAACTTAACCTTAAACCGACTGTCTATTTTATAATAACTCCCGTAATCTTCTATGGCTCTGCCTATGCGACGCGGGACCAACACAACCACCTCATATCCAAGTTTCACAAAAGCCTCACAACTTTTTGCAGCAAAAAGCGATGCAGCTTTTTCGCTTGGGAAACGTCCCTCAAAAATATAGAACAATCTATTTATTTTTTGATTCATAACGAGACAAAAATTCTCTACTAAAAGTATGCTTTATAAACACTGGCATATATAAATATTTTTCAAAAATTTCACGGGCCCTTTTTTGTCTTATTAGATACTCTTCCTCAGACCAAAGACCATATGAATGCACAAGCTCGTTACCAAGATTCTCAATATCTCTATAATCAACCCTTAATAAAAAATCATCATAAAAAATCTCGTCTTCGAGTGGGAGCACGCAGTCAGTATCTAAAAATAAGGGTATTCTACCCAGAGACAATGCTTCGTAAAATCTAAGAGAAAAATTACCGTCACCTCTTACTGATAAAGTAAAATCGTTCTGTGTGATATTTTCTACGTATTCCCTTCTTGCAGTCTCAGGATCGAGTGGGATAGTTTTTAAATTACCAGAAAAAGATGATCTACAAATAAAATTCGTAAATACCCCTGAATGTTTCTTGAGAATACCCATGCTCCTTAGCCGAAAGTATATTCCATTTTTATATGGCCCATTTAATAGAAAAACATTCTTTATAAAAAATTTGATCCAATGAGTAAAACTCTCAAAACCCGCCTTCCCTACAAAACCAACAGATGGTTTGTCTGATCTCTTTTTAAAAGACACACCATATAAAGCACCCAGATCTTCTACAAAAGCCGGCATAATAATCTCATTTTTAGCCAACTTAGACTTATACTGAGAAGATCTAAATATAATCGTATTTGGGATGTTTATTTGTTCTGCGCTATCCTGATATGCAAATAATATCATGGTTTTATTGTACTTACTGGAAATACTGCAGATCTTTTTCAAATAAGATTCTTTGTTTTTTATAAAAGACCACAAGTGAGGAACCAAAAAATAATCCGCATTTTCTGGATCATCTATCAAATTAAATAAACCAGCATACAAATACGGATCCTTATTTTGAAATAATTCATTTGTTTTACGTGGACCAAACACCCAATCTAAAAAAGGAATCCAAGTCATACCCGGGAGTCGATCAAAACAGTACAGATTTATTTTTTGATCTGACATCTTATTTCTTTTCTAATATAAAAAAGTGATGGTATTGACTTTCAAATGGAACAAAGTCTCTCTTTAAAATAAAATGTTTAGACAAAATAGATTTTATCTTTGAAAGAGGATAACCAGACTTTCCTATCTCCCAATAATGTTGACCATTGAAAACGTGCTTCTTAGGAAATGGTATTTTTATGGCAAACCTAAATTTTGGTAGAAAAGGAAGCTTGAGATAAAAATTAATTGGTGGACCAAAATGTGGAACACTAACAATCACGTGTTTTTTTGAGACGCGCTTCATTTCCAACAAACATGTCTCAAACTTCTCAAAGGGTAGGTGCTCTAAAACCTCGAAGGCGCAGACAAGATCAAATGTCTCGACAGTTAAAGGAATTTTATCGACAGAGCCCAAAACATCTGGATTTAAATCTTCTGCAACATCCAGATTTTTGTAAGAAATATTTGTGTTGTTTTTTATGTATTGTTTTACCACACCATCACCCACACCAACTTCCAACATGGAAATTGGCGAACAAGACATTATCTCACTGATCTGATAGTAGTAGCTCGCCCACCTTTCTGGATAGCAATATTTTTCAAAATAATAATTTTCTTTGTCTACTTGTTTCATATTTTTTTAACTAATTTTTGTATCAACATGGAAAGGTTGTGTCCCATTACTACAAACTCTCTCAGGCTACTATATTTATCTAATGAATTTTCTTTTGATAAAAAGACTGACCTTATCTTGTCTGATAAATCAATCGCGTCTCTCGACTTAACAGCTAGATTTAATGGTTGAAGAACCCCATAAAATTCCTTATTTGATGCCACAACCGGCACAACACAAGACATCGCTTCAAGTACCGCCTTATCAAAACTTCCAACATCACACATATTAACAAACACATCGCTGGATAAAAAGTATGGCTGTATTTTGTCATGAGATATTTCGCCACGAAAAACAACCTCCTTCTCTAAATCAAGATTATTTACAATTTCAAGTAGCGACAATCTGTATTTTTTTTCATCATCAGTAACTACCCCACCAATAATTTCAAAGATGACCGGAACACCAGCTTTCTTTAAATTATTTACAGCATGTAAAATAACATCTATATTTTTTACTTTCGCGATTCTACCAATAGTAACGACTTTAAAAATTCTACTATCTTTATTTGATGCAGACGGAGCAAACTTATCAGTATCAATACCATGACCCATTACGTTTAGTTTTTTACTATTTAAACGAAAACTTGTCTTTGATGCAGAAAAAATATTATCTACCATTTTTTCGGCCAAACGCAACTTTAAATCTACATGTTTATGCGTATACCAAAGAGAAATCCTCTTACCCAAAATCTTCCATAGTGGCCCACAAAGCACAACATAAATAGGATTCATATGAACAAACACGGCTTCGTAGTTTTTACGCTCACGCCAGATGTATTTATACAACCTTAATACATATGTAAATCTTGAAACTCCTTCTTCTTTACCAAGAGAAAGAACCTTTACATTGTTTGGTAAAGCATATCTACCCTTCCACAAACAAATCACAGTTACTTTTTCGTAGTATTTTGCAAATTCATTTATCCAAGCGTGAAAAAAACCCAAAATAGGATCCTCCTTATCAACCTTCTGAGTTATGATCAGTATTTTTTTCATGATTATTTTATAGCTAACTCCAAAGAATCTTTATACTTTTGTAGATAATCCTCTTTTAATGGACAAGTGACACCAGACAATCTAGCAAATGCTTCATGAGTAAAAGCCTCTCTAAGACCGCTGTTTTCTATGAATTTTTTTATTTTTTCAAACAAACACCTTGCATCACCCACAGGGCATACAAAGACCTCCCCATCTCTAAGCACATCTGATGCTATACCCACATCAGTAGACACAACAGGACAATGTGCACCGAGCGCCTCCACAATAGTCATACCGTAACCCTCATAGTTTGAGGTTAGCAAAAAGAGATCTGCTGTTTTGTAATATGAGCTTAGGTCTTCATTCCAGCCTTCAAAAATAACATTTTTACCAAGGCCGTCTTGATGCACTGTGTTTTTTAGATCATTCAAGCATGGTCCAGAACCAACCACGACAAGACCGACCATAGGATATTTTTTTATAATTTCTTTCAACACCCCCAATGCTAGAGATATGTTTTTTTCTTTTGTTAGACGTGATGCCATCAAAATAACAAAATTAAATTGTGGATATTTTTTCTTTAAATCAAAATCTTGCAACACTTCAGTGTTTTTAATTTTTTCTATATCAACAAATATCGGCAAAATGACTGGGGGAGTTTTTAGAATGTTTTTTGAAACCAATGAATCAGCAATACGTTTTGATACGACACGAACAGCATCAGCACCAGCAAAAACCCTTTTTGATATCATTGCCCTCAGTTTATTCAAAAAACTCTCGCCAATAAAATATTTATTAAAAATGTCTGTATGCACCTGAATATGAAGAGGTATACCAAACACTTTCTTTAAATTAAGGCCCGCCAAGCCAGTTTCAAAAGGGTCCTGACAAGTTACCACATCATTTCCCCCCAACTTTCTTTCGAGAATAATTCTTTTAGAAATTTTTTTTGCATCTTTTATGTAAAACAATCGCGAGATAGAGTTGGTGGGATACACCCAAACATTCGAAGCTATCTGCCCAGCCCTGAGGCCGAGATGACGTAAAGAAAAAACAACCACATGTATCTCCTCAAAAAGCGCACCCTGCTCTGCCACACGCAAAGCCACAGCACTACCCTTTTCAAATATTTTTCTGTCTGTTCCTATACTTAAGACTTTCATATTTTTAAAAACTCTTCTGCTATTTGTTTAATACTGTGCGTAAATGAAAAGTTTTTTATGTTTTCTTTCATTTCTCTATATTTATTATCATCTGCCAAAAGAAGAATTTTCTCCTCTATATCTTTTTCATTTAAAGGATCGACAAAAAGTGCCGCATCTTTTATACGATCGTTTATACCTGTTTCTTTTGTCACGATACATGGCTTTCCTAGAGAGATAGCATCTAATACGACGTTTGGGCTTATATCACTAATAGAGGGCAAAATAAAAACGTAACAATTTTTCATTTTTTCCAAAAGATCGGCCTTTGAAATGCCCGTAACGATATCTAGCTCAATACTAGAATTTTTTTTCTTTGCATTTTCAAAAGCTCTTTTCAACCTATCTACATTTTTTAAAGTCAGCATTCTACCAGCCCATAAATAAGTCTTTGATTTTGAAGTAAAATCTCCCACCTGAGGAGTGTACTCATTTTCTATAATAAAATTTTTATTTTCTTTTAGGCGATAAGCTTTTGTAAAAATATCTCTTTGCCAGACAGTACTAAAAACTACAGCACTAGCGTTTTGCAAAGTAAAACGTGTAATCAAAAATATTATACGTTCTTTTAAACTCAAACTCATTAAATATCTTTTGTAAAAATCTGTCAGAGTCACACTCTCTTTTGTTCTCTCCACATAAGACTCCCAAAGGAAATCGCCACCGGTACGAATTATTGTTTTTTTATTCAAAAGATTTGTAGCACATACGGCTGGCCAGCCGACAGAAAAAGTATCTAGTGCTATTACCAAATCAACACCGCGCAGAGAAAAGAGGGTTCGCCAAAAGAAAAGTTTGTGACGAACAAGAGTCGGCAATTTTCTCTCAAAAGCATAGGTGAGCACTTTTACCTCATTCCCTTGAGATCTAAGCTCTTCTTCTAGTCTCTTTGCATACTGTGCCGGCCCCCCTATAGCGGGTGGATATATACCCGTACATATGAGTATTTTCATGTATATACCCTATCAAATTTTAGCAAAAACACTATCCTCCATTTGCCTGACGATATGCGCCCAATCATATTCTTTTGCTACCATTTTCAGAGCATTTGAGACAATGTCTTTACGCAACTTTTCATTATCTAAAATTTTATTTACACACAAAGCGATACTTTCACCATTTTGCACTTTACAAAAAAGTCCGGTTTTATTTTCTTTCAAAAAATCTGGTATGCCTCCCACAGGAGTAGCTATCACTGGTATACCAGCAGCCATGGCTTCTATAAAAGAATTACCCATACCCTCAGAAAGGGATGGCCGAATAAAAATATCTGAAATCTTTAAATATTTAGGTATTTCTTTGTATTCTACAAATCCAGCAAAGATAACTCTCTTGTCTACACCCAGATCCAAAGCGAGCTTTTTTAGACTTTTCTCAAGTGGTCCTACTCCCACAATCAAAAACTTCACATTATTTGGCAAAAAATGAAGTGCTGATATGACATCACTCACCGCGTTTTTAGTAACAAGTCTGGAAGTGGTCACGAGAAAAACATCTTTTGTCTCCTTATGAAATTGCCACCGCAAAGCACCAAGCTCTTGTTCACCATAATCTCGTGAGAAAATATACGTATCCACACCATTAGGTATCACTTCTACATCACCCGCATAGCCCATGTTTTTTGCAAAATTAGCTAAATAATTTGAAATAGCCTGGACAACATTAGCCCTTTTAAAAATCTGTCTAAATAGTGGATAAAATAATCCGACTCGTCTTTTTATATGATCTATAGGATCACCCTCTTGAAGAGTTAAAATAAAAGTTAGCTTAGGTTTAAAAATTTTAAAAAACAACGCACCAAAACCAGCATAGTTGGCCATAATAGACCAGATTGCATCAAATCTTGTTTTCCTATGCAAAGACAGAGCTTTTGGTAAAGAAATAAATGGAAAAAGATACTTACCCACATTGCCACTACCTATACGATGCACATGCACATTACCTATTTTTTCATATTTTCTTTGCTTACCGTCTAGATTTAAAGTAAGCATGTGAAATTCTATATCAGAAATTCTGTCAGTGATTTCTTTGACAGCGACTTCAGCACCACCCACAAATGGATGGTATGCAATTGAATATATTAAGATTTTCTTCATAAACTAGATCTCTAGTATTTTCCTTAGTACGTCTTCTGGTACCTCTTGCGGACCGTCTTTTTCTACTGGTCGCTTTGGAGCAAAGCCATTTTTTGACTCATTTTGAGGTGGTTTTGCTTCCTGCTTTTCATTCTTACTCTTTTCTACAACAGAAGCAAGTGCCTGCTTTAGACTAGAAATATTCTCTTTTGATGGTGCTTTTGGATCTATATTATTTTTCTTGTCTTTGGCCTTTAGAGATTCTAGTGAAACGGTTGGCTCTGGCTTTTTTTCTTGTAATACAATTTTGCCATCTTCAGTTATTTTTATATCCTCAAAAGGGTTTTTCTGTGGAGGCATTGCTGGACGATCGGCTGGCCTCACCTTAAAATCACGCAATACCTCCTCCTTTTTTTCTGGATGATTTTTTCCATTTTGATGAGTCTGTGCATGATCATTTTTTTGACCATTTTCGTGAGAAGTGGTTTTTACATGATTTTTACTTTCTGGCTTTGGGTTTACCGGCTGATGCCAATCATGGATTTCCTTTTCTACCTCTGCTTTTGGTCGTGCAAAGACTTTTCTAGAATTTTCTATTATTTCATCTTTGTGCATAGTTGCAGGCTTCTCTATTGGAGGCAAAGTAGTAGCTGAGAATGGCGGAGATGTCACGCCGTCTATCATGAGTTTTAAATAAATTTGCACAAAACCAAGATTTACCAAATCCTCAGCGGTAAAAGTGGGTGAAAATTCTTTTTCCAGCACCTCTGCGTCAAAAGCACCGACACGAAATACAATCATGGTACCAACGTTTCCAAATACAGCATCACGCACTTCTTCTGACATTTGCTCTATATACTGATGCGCAATAGTTAGATTGAGTTTATACTTTCTAGCTTCAGAAAGAATGTCAGCAAAAGATTCATTAGCAAAATTTTGAAATTCGTCTACATATAGATAAAACTGTGGCAAACCACTCAGGGTAGATTCATTTACATCCGCACGAGACATAGCACCTAGATATATTTTTGTAATAAGCATACTACCCAAAAGATTGGCGTTGGCTTCACCCACCCTACCCTTTGAAAGATTCACAATAAGGATTTTACTATCATCCATTACTTTTCTAATATCGAAAGTAGACTTTGGTTGACCAATGATATTGCGCACCAGAGGATTGGACACAAACTGTCCAATCTTATTTTGAATAGCAGCACCGGCCTCTTGCATATATCTCTCACCATACTTTTCAAATTCGTCTACCCAAAAAGACTTCACAGATGGATCAGAAATATTGGCAACCACTTTTTTTCTATAATCCTTGTCTGCAAGCATTCTATTGACACCCATCAAAGTAGAATCTGGATATTCCAAGAGAGCCAAAAGAATATTGTTCAAAATATATTCCATTCTAGCTGACCAAGCGTCTACCCAGATTTTTTTGAAAGCACTCATAAGGCCGTTGGCAACCAGATGACGTTTGTCTACACCCACGTCTTCCATCACGTTGAAAGAGATAGGATGCTCAGTATCAAACGGGGCAAAATATATGACATCTTTTATACGTTCAGGTGGCACATACTCTAGCAAAAGATCTGCTGTCTTGCCGTGTGGATCTATAAAGGCCATTCCCTGACCATTTTTTATATCCTGCACAGCCATGTTTTCCAGGAGAGTGGACTTTCCCATACCTGTTTTTCCGATAACATAGACGTGCTTTGTCCTATCCTTGGTTTTTATTCCAAAAGGAACTCTTTGATTGCGAGAGTCAGTCTGCCCAAAATATGTAATAGCATTAGGGTTCATATGACTGTTTGTGTTTTATTATAACACAGACACGTAGTCAAAAAAATATTTTTTCTATAAAAACTACTCTTTCAAAAGTGCGCCTGTTGTATATTTATTGCTAGGACTCCAAACCATCCAGGACTGTACTCCGGCGTCATTACTTGCTTTTATCTGTGCTTTTACCTCTGCTATATCGTAGTTACCACCATAATCAAAATCCTGAATCCATGTACGTAGTTTTTTTGCAGAACCACCCTTATACCAAGTCGGAGGTGAGGTGGGTGTGGTAGTAGCCGTAGTACTACCTATAAGAGAATCGAGTGTATTGGCACGATTGACAGCATTGTTCATGGCAAAATTAACAACTTCATACACATGATCATTTGGGTTTTTCCAACCGTTAAAATTTTTAGGATAATGAGAAGGATAAACCATTGGAGCCACATAATCAAAATACGGAAATGTATTTTCTATCAACTGTCCAATATTTAAATCATCAAAACTGGTAGTTGTCATACCAAAAATATCAACAGAAGTCTTTATGCCGGTGTCTTTCAATTTATCGTGTAGATATGAAAAAAATTCTTTAAGCGCGTCTGGTTTTGTCTTTCCCACTGAATGAACATAAGAAACATCGTCCATATTTCCATCAGAAGGAAATCGGACATAATCAAAATTAATTTCGTCAAAACCTATTTTATAAGCTTCTTTTGCAATTTCAATAATATAGTCCCAATGCTCACGCGCCCCGACGTCGATAAAGCTAAGCCCTTTGTAATCTTTCCAAACACCGCCTGTAGATTTACTCTGTACCGCGAGATCGGGGCGCTTTTTTACCATATAAGGATCTTGAAATACTGCCACACGACCTATTACATATATTCCTTTTTCGTGCAAAATCTCTACAAACTCCCTCATATCACTTGCCCCACACTTATCTGATATTGATTCTATAAGCTGTGGGTTTTCTGTATCAAAAGCAATTCGACCGGTGTAGTCTTTTATATCAATAACTATCGCATTTATTTCTGTTTCTCCAGCAATTTTTACCAAACTTTCACGAAAAGCCTTTGTGCCCACTACACACTGGGTCATGTATATAGACTTTAGCGGTTCTGGAGTATTTATGTGAATGGCCTTTTTTTCTTCTACTTTTTCTATTATTTTTTGTGATGCTATATTATTTGCTACATATTCTAATGTTTTTCCAGAAGCAAAAAAAGAATACTTGATAAAAAATACAACCAAAAGCAATCCCATACAAAGGATTGCTAAACCCAGATACTTATGTGTCTTACGTGGAGCAGACATGAGTTATATTTTTTCTTCCTCTTCTAAAATTTCTATTGATTCGGCTGGAGTTTCAGAAACCGATTCTAGTGTAGACTCTTCTGGCACAACAGACTCAGTAGACAATTCCGATTCAGGTTCAATATAATCAGATTGAACAATCTCTTTCTTATAGTTTATATTTGATCTCTCTTTCTTTGGGCCATGTCTTCTGGTGATTCTTTTATGTCGAGCAAGTAAAAAAGAAAATGTCGATATAATCAAACCAAAAGCTATATAGAAAAAATTTTTCCAACTAGCAGGAAAACCAGAAAACGGCATTAAAGCCACCAAAACACCTAAGATTAAAATCAATCGATTTTTAGAAAACATATATGCACATTATACATAACGTATAATAAAAGCAAAATTTTTATAAAAATAAAACAACTAAATTGAGACAGTCCTTTCGGCAATCGCGCCAACATCTCCCGCACCCATCACAATAAGGACATTATTCTCGTCTAAAAAAGATAATTCGGTCAAAATCTGCTCAAAATTTTCATATGATTTTGCTTTTATAGCATCTAGCCCTGATATTTTTTGTGCCAAAATCTCAGATGAAATACTTGGATCAAAAGGCTCGCGAGCAGCATATATTGGTGCCAACAAAACACTATTAGCCCCCTTAAAAGATTGTGCAAAATCATCTAATAAATCTTTAGTACGACTATATAGATGCGGTTGGAAAACTACCGTAATATTCTTATTTGGAAACATCTCGCTCGCCTGAGAAAGTGTGGCTTTTATTTCTGTAGGATGGTGAGCGTAATCATCGTATACCACAGCGCCACCCTTTGTTTTTCCTTTGTATTCAAAACGTCGCCATGTGCCACCAAAAGAGTTTAGAGACGCCACAGCTTTTTCTTCATCAATCCCCAAAATTTTTGCCACAGCGAGCACGGCACGCGCATTTTTTTTATTATGTTCTCCAGCAAGAGTAATCTTGCTCAAAGGATCAAAAACTGAAAAATCTTCTAAAATGCAATCTAAACAATTTACAACAGACGACAAGTTTTTATCACTGGGAGAGCAAACCAGATGACCCTCTTTGCCTAAACGTGTAGCCAGCTCTTTAAAAGCTGACTGTATATCCTCTATATCTTTGTAATAGTCCAAATGATCTTCATCTATATTTGTAATCACTAAAATATTTGGGTATAGATTTAAAAAAGAACGTTTGTATTCACAAGCTTCAACAACAAAGTACTTACTATTTCCGGCCACAAAATTACTTTTTTGATCTTTTAGAAAACTACCGACTATTACAGTAGGCGCAAGCCCAGCATCAATCATCACTTTAGCAATCATCGCTGTAGTCGTCGTTTTTCCATGTGTACCAGATACAGCTATTGTATATTTTTCTTTTGAGATAATGCCGAGCATTTCCGGATATGAAAAAGTGGGAATACAGAGCTCGCGCGCTCGCATCAATTCAGGATTATTATCTGGTATTGCTGGTGTATATACCACCAAGTCAGTGTCAGCAGAAATATTTACGGCTTCTTGCTTGTAGTAAATATTTACACCAAATTTTTCGATTTCATTTGTCACCATAGATTGCGTTAAATCAGAGCCAGATATTTTCTTGCCCTCAAGCAAAAACATACGCGCAATAGCGGACATGCCTATGCCTCCAATACCGATAAAATATATGCTCTTAATTTTTGAGATATCTAAATCTTTCATTTGTTATTTCTTCCTTTTACGTACTTGGGTCTTTTTTGTCTGAGCAGTAAGTTCTTTTACGGCTTTATTAAATTGATCACCTCGATCAAATTCATTTTTAAACATTCCAAAAGAAGCAAAACCTGGACTAAATAAAATACTGTCTCCGCTGCGCGCATAGAAAAATGCGTGTACTAAAGCATCAGTCAGGTTGTCTGCCTCCACCAAATGTACGTCATTCAATGATTCCAACATTGGTTTTATTTTTTCAGATCCTGTCGTACCGACGCCAGACAAAAGCACCACTGTTGTAACAAACTCCGGAATACGATCAAGTGCGGGTTTCATATCTAGATTTTTATCTGCGCCACCCATGATAAGTACGACGTTTTTTTCTCCACCAATAGCTTCAAGCGCTACCAAGAGAGAATCAGGTGTAGTAGAAGTAGTGTCATTATAAATAGAAATACCGCCGATTTCTGCCACTAGCTCTTGCCTACCCTCCACACCAGAGAATTTTTCTAAAGCTTCTTTTATCACAGACTCCTTTATTTGCATTATTTCACCCACAGCAAAAGCGAGTTCTGCATTTCTTCTATTGTGTTCGCCCCTTATCTTTAAACGCCAAGAATCCGGCACAGATAAAGGAACCATAAAATGACTTTTCAAGCTTGGATATTTTGACTGAATATTCTTAAGCATCTCTCTTGGAGCCACAAGAAAATCCTCACCTGTCTGTGACGTAAATATTTTCGCCTTATCATCCCAATACGCATCTCGACTTCCACCATAATAATTGAGATGATCATCAAGAAAGTTTGTAAACACTGATATGTGAGGGCTCAGACTTGATTCACCAAAACCCTGAAGTTGCCATGATGAAAGCTCGAGCACCACAATATCTCCAGGTTTCGCCTTTTTTAATAAAGGTAATGTAGCCACACCTCGAATATTTCCGCCCAGAAAAACACGCTGTTTCCATTTGAGCTTTTTCTTTGCATGTAAAAGCATTTCATATATAAGCATCGTAGTAGTGGTCTTTCCGCGAGTACCAGTCACACCTATCAGGATTACATCTGGCGCAAGCTTTGCAAAAAGCGACTCATCCATTTCTACAGGAATATTATTTACTCGTGCTTCTGCAATAAAAGGAGAGTCTAGCGGCACGCCAGCTGATTTTAAAATCATGTCTCTACCGCGAAAATCCTCTAGTCTATGCTCGCCAAGTATATATTTTATTTTTTTAAATTTTTTGAGCTTGCGAAGGGTGGGTGCCAAATCCTCTGCTTTTTTTAAATCTGTCACAATAAGATCTGCTCCACATTCTGCAAGAAAAGCCACATCGGCAAGACCGCGACCCAAAAGACCCAACCCCATAACAGTAATTTTTTTATTTTTAAAATATTTTTTTTCGAACATAAATCAGGGTTTAAGGATTACTACAAGGAAAAGAGGTTGGGGGATTTAATGGATCATAGGTAAACTCAAATTCAAAATAAATTTTTCCCAATGCGTTACCATTAACATCAGAAGAACTTAAACAATAAAAAGAATCGTCTGGCATCTTTAAAACTATCAGATACAAGCTTTCCCAATCAAAACAAGCGTAGTTGTGTGGAAAAGTCGGTGAATTTATCGCCGATGGACCACCAAAATTGTTACCAATAGACGCTAACTGGTTCATAACCGGTGAACCAGCATCACAAATACCGCGATATGATGAACCGAGAGAAACAAACTCGTTTTCAACACTTGAACGTAAAGAAGAAAAACTTTCTAACAGAGCAATGTTGTGCGCTCTTACCCTAGCTTCTTGTAGACCAGCCAAAATCAAACTAGATAGTAGACTAATAATAGCAATTACAACCAGAAGCTCTATAAGGGTAAAGCCTCTTCTTTTTATAATATGCAAGTCCATAATAAGTATTATATCCTAAATTACTTCAACTATAATCATATTTGTCTTAACACCTTTTTTGTTGAATGGGGCACCAGCCACCACAACAACCTTATCTCCTTTTTTTGATAATTTATTTTTTAAACAAAAAGTACGTACAAAATTAAAGGCATCAGGTAGAGTTAGAAATCTTTTTATACATACCGGGTAACAACCAAAACTCAGACTAAGCTTTTTACAAGCTCTTTCGTTTGGTGATAGTGCCATAATAAGTGAATTGGGTTTATGTCGTGACACCATACGTGCAGAAAAACCCGTTTCGGTAAGTGCAAAAATAAGCTTAGCACCTACGTCATTAGCTATATTTACCACAGATTTGGTAATAGAATTTACTATCTCCATTCCACTATTATTTGCAGTCTCAACACTAGATCTTTCACGATAACCACGCTCTACCTCTAAAGCTACACGAGACATCACCCCTACCGCCTCTAGAGGAAATTTACCAAGAGTTGTTTCTTCTGAAAGCATTACCGCATCCGTACCATCAAAAATAGCATTAGCAATATCAGATACTTCTGCTCGAGTGGGTACAGGAATATTTATCATTGATTCTAACATTTGAGTTGCTGTAATTACTGGCTTACCAGCATCATTACACTTTTTTATAATCATTTTCTGAATCATCGGCACCTTTTCAGCGGGTACTTCGATAGACAAGTCACCGCGAGCTACCATTATTCCATCAGATATCTCTATAATTTTATCAATGTTCTCTACAGCTTCAGGTGTCTCTATTTTTGATATAATTCCAGTATCGATTTTTGCTCTTTCTATCATTTTTCTCAACTCAATTACATCTTCTGGTTTGCGTACAAAAGAAAGAGCTAAAAAATCAACTTTATTTTTTACAGCAAAAGCAAAATCTCTTTTGTCTTTTTCTGTAATTGAACTAATTTTCAAATATGCACCAGGTAGATTTACTCCACGCCTACCCTTTATCTCACCACCGACAACCACAAGACATTTTACTTCTTTGTCTTTTATATCCACTATCTGGAGTTTCTTTTTTCCATCATCAAGTAAAACAAAACCGCCTATTTTCACATCTTCTGATAAATTTGGATAATTTATATAAACACGTTTTTCATCACCTGTTATTTTTTCTGTTGTTAAAGTAAAAAATTGACCCTCTTTTAGCTGAATTCTTTCGGTAGCAAAATCTCCAATACGAATCTTTGGACCAGCAAGATCCTGTAAAATAGCTACGTTTTTACCAATCTTCTTTGATATTTTTTTTACAATATCTACACGTTTTTGATGCTCTTCGTGATCACCATGAGAAAAATTTAAGCGCACAACATCAAGACCAGTAAGAAAAAGTTTTTCTATCATCTTTTCACTTTCTGTAGCTGGACCTATTGTTGCAACAATTTTTGTTTTTTTCTGAATATTCATGTAAATAAAACGGCGCCAACAAAGGCGCAAAACGGGTGCGCGCACTAGGAGTCGAACCTAGGACCTTTCGAGTATCAGTCGAATGCTCTACCAGCTGAGCTATGCGCGCAAATAAAACTATATGCCCATAAAATCTAACAAAAAACGGACGATAACACAAGATTTACTCCTATGTAAACAACAAGACCACCTACTCTCCGAGCGGGTGGTCCTTTTACATGCTGTGCATGTTTTTCTCCTCGAGCGTCTCCGACGCCCATTTCGACTGGAATTGTTTCTACAGCTTCTTCAAAGCCTTCTGCACCTTTGCCCAGTAGGACTTGGTGTCAGACCTCTTGTAGCCGTTCGGCCCGCCATTCCAAATGCGAGCGCGATCTTCGTCAGTCGGCTTTCTGCCGAGACGAGCTTCTGTGGCGTAGATCTCCATGTACTTCCGGAAGATCCACACTGACAACTCACGGTTGCCATGACAGTCCTTGGATGTGTAGTTCGTCCCAAAACGCTGGTTCACATCCGTGACGCAGTCTTGGCGAATCTGCATGCATCCATAGGCCCAGTCCTTCTTGTTCTTGTCTCCGGGCTCAGGAGAGTCATTGTTGCCAGACTCCACTTCAATGATTGCGGTGATGAGACGATCACCGGTGGCCCCCGACATTTGCCCTGAAGCAAAAACAGGAGTCACCATGAAGGTCGCACAGAGTAGCGCGATGAAGCACCAGAAAATCAACTTCATCATCAGCTTGTCATGCTTGTCCATAACCAAATCTCCAAGAACTTCCTGAGTAAGAGAAAACGCACGTTTTCAATCATCAGGCTCTACACTATATCTTATCATTAAAAATACTATTTGTCAATGATACTACCCAAGACCCAAACAAAAGAAAAACCGCACACTTTCGTATGCGATTTTTCTAGATACTATTCTTTATTTTGTTCCGTTCAAACCGTCTTTCCGATTGTCATGCTACTTTTAGGATATTTAGCAATAATCCGTTTCTGAGCTCAATTGAGGCTCAGAAATCGACTGTAAGTTTTGTTGTAAAAACAACAGAACGATTTTCATTTGAAATACTCCACGAGCAGCTTCCGCTACCCGTGCCTTGTTACGACTTACTCCCTGTCATTGAGCTTACCTTAGGACCACATACGTAGCACTTCGGGTATTCCCAACTCCCTTGAGTTGACGGGCGGTGAGTACAAGACTTGAGAACGTATTCACCGCGGTATAGCTGACCCGCGATTACTAGCAATTCCAACTTCATGGGGTCGAGTTGCAGCCCCCAATCTGAACTGGGGCGACTTTTCTTACGATTAGCTCAGAGTTACCTCGTCGCAACGCGTTGTAGTCGCCATTGTATTATGTGTGTGGCCCCGGATATCAAAGGGACATGCTGACCTGGCGTCATCCTCGCCTTCCTCCCCGTATATTATGTCCAAATTTTTTAAAACTTGGGCACACTATACGGGGCAGTCTCGCCTGACAAATATAACAGGCAACAAGGGTTGCGTTCGTTACCCCACTTAAGGGAACAATTCAAACCACGAACTGACGACGGCCATGCATCACCTGCCTAACTGCCCTTGCGAGCTACTTAAGTTTCCTAAAGTATTCAGTTAGGTTTCAAACCCGGGTAAGGTTTTTCGTTTACCATCGAATTAAACCACATAATCCACTGCTTGTGCAAGTCCCCGTCTATTCCTTTGAGTTTTAACCTTGCGGTCGTACTACCCAGGCGCTTCTCTTAACGCGTTAGCTTCGCCTCTCAGAGGGTCGATACTCCGAAAAGCTAGAGAAGATCGTTTAGGGCGTGGACTACCTGGGTATCTAATCCAGTTCGCTACCCACGCTTTCGTGTTTCAGTGTCAGTAATGCACCAGTGAATTGCCTTCGCTTTTGGTGTTCCCCATGATATCAACGGATTTCACCCCTACTCCATGAGTTCCATTCACCCCTTGCACACTCAAGTCTTGCCGTTTCCTTCGCATGTCCCCGGTTAAGCCGAAGAATTTAACAAAAGACTAACAAGACCACCTACACACCCTTTACGCCCAATAATTCCGGATAACGCTCGGGGCCTCTGTATTACCGCTCCTGCTGGCACAGAGTTTGGAGCCCCTTATTCTTGAGGTACTATCAATAAACTTTCTCCCTCACAAAAGACCTTTACGTCCCTAAGGACTTCATCAGTCACGCGGCGTCGCTCCGTCAGGCTTTCGCCCATTGCGGAAGATTCTCGACTGCAGCCACCCGTAGGTGTATGGTCCGTGTCTCAGTACCATCGGTGGGGGTCAGCCTCTCAGCTCCCCTAGACGTCATAGCCTTGGTAAGCCATTACCTTACCAACTAGCTGATATCCCGCAGGCCTTTCCCAAAGCGATAAATCTTTACTCCGAAGAGACTATCAGGTATTAGCCAATCTTTCGACTGGTTATTCCTGACTTTGGGGGAAGTACCTACGTGTTACTACCTCGTTCGCCACTGCCCTTGCGGGCCGTTCGACTTGCATGCCTTATCCACGCCGCCAGCGTTCATCCTGAGCTAGGATCAAACTCTTAGTAAAAATTTATTTTTGAAGACAAATTTTTGTTGAACGGAACAAAATAGAAAATAGTATCTTTCTAAAATGCGCCCTGTTTTTAAGAGTCCTTTCTGCCCAGAACTTTTTAATCCGAAATTATTTCGACAAGCGAGGAGCGAGTGGAAGCTTGCTTCCACATCGTCCGAGCGCCGTCGAAACAAGGAAATGTAATTTCCTTATTTTTGAATAAACTTTTGACTTGCACGTATGTGAATACGTATAAGTAATTTCAAAGTACATCCCTATATCTTTTATAGGGATTTCACCATTATATAGATATCTGTTTTTGAGTCAAGGGGTATTGTGCAAGCCAATAATTTAGCCATTTTAAAGCAAAAACCCCCTTTCGGGGGCTTTTATTATTTTGCTTTTCTGCTACCAAATTTCTGTATAGATATAAGTAGGGGTGAAGCGATAAATATAGAAGAATATGTTCCAGCTATTACTCCTACCAAGAGTACGAAGGCGAAATTTTTTGTAGTTGCACCACCTATGAAGTATAACGCCACAAGTACCAAGAAAATTGTAAGAGAAGTATTTATTGAACGACCGAAAGTTTGGCTAACACTTTTTCCTACAGTAATTTCAAAATCTTCGTTGTTTCTAGAGTCATTGTTTATTCTCAAATTTTCACGCACGCGATCAAACACAACTATTGTGTCATGCACAGAGTATCCAAGAATAGCCAATATTGCGGTAACAAATAGCAAATCTATTTCCCCACCGTGATAATGTGAGAAAAGAATAAATACGCCAGTAGGCACTATCACATCGTGAACAAGAGCCAAAATAGTCACGAATCCATATTTCCAAGAAGACACGGGTTTTGAAACTTTTCTAAAAGCAAAAGTGACAAAACATACAATAGCAAGTATCACCACAGCGATAGCTACAAATGCCTTGTTCTTTAATTCATTTCCAACGACAGGACCAATAGAGTTGAAACGTTCTTCTTTTGGAAGTGTTTTTCCATCAACTGAAAGAGCTGATAAAAGCTCAGCTTTTTCTTTTGGATTAATCTCACGAGTTCTTACGACAAATCTATCAGTACCAGAAGGTCTTACTGAATAACCGCCAAGCTCTAATTTGTCTATATTTGTCTGAACAGATTCTAGAGAAGGTCTAGCAACGTTACCATAAGAAACTTCTAGCAAAGATCCTCCTTTAAAATCAATTCCGAAATTGAAACCGAAAACCGCCATCATAGCTATCGATCCGATAACAAGTAGTGATGAGATTATGAAGAATATTTTTCTATATTTTGCTACAAACATATTAGTTTTTTATATGAAGACCGTTACTAAATAAGAATCGTGAAATAGGACCTGATCCTTTTGGTACTATTGCAAACAACATTGTTCTAGTAGCTGTTATCGCTGTAAACATACTTACAAGAACTCCAATACCCAGTGTCAAAGCAAAACCTTTTACAGAGGCAGTACCTAGCCAAAAGAGAACTAAAGCTGTAATGATGCTTGAAATATTTGAATCACGAATAGACAACCAAGCTCTGTGAAAGCCCTCATGAACGGCTTCGTATATTGTTTTACCTTTCTTCAATTCTTCTTTTGTTCTTTCGAAAATCAAAACGTTTGCATCCACTGCCATACCAATAGACAAGATAAATCCTGCCAAACCAGCAGCAGTAAGTGTGACAGGAATCAATTTAAACAAAGCCAAGCTGATTGCTACATACAAAACCAAAGCAAGAGAAGCAATAACTCCAGGCAAACGATACCAAAGTATCAAGAAGATAATAACCAGGATTGATCCCCAGACTCCTGCTTTTACTCCAGAATTCAGAGCATCTGATCCTAGAGAAGCACCTATTGTCTGTGAGCCAACAAGCTCTATTGGTATAGGCAAAGCTCCGTAGTTTAGATTTCTTACAAGAGTTTTTGCTTCGTCAGTTGTAAAGCTTCCAGATATTACAGCTTCACCACTACTAATCTCCTCTCTTATAGTAGGAGTAGAGATGGGTGTACCGTCCAAAAATATTGCCAAAGTTTTACCAACATTTTCTTTTGTAATTTTGGCAAACAAATCTTTTCCTTCTTTATTGAAAACGAGTCCTACTATAGGTTCGTGAGAAGTTTGATTAAAGTCCAATCTAGCTTTATCCAAGAGTCTTCCGGTTAGGCCTGTAGGTTTAAAACCGATTTCTGTTTTTGAAGTCGTGGCATTGTTTGTCGGAGGCACAACAATTTGTTCTTCCAATCTAAAATCTAGAGTAGGTGTTTTTCCTATAAGAGCCACCGCCTTATCAATATCATTTACACCGGGAAGTTCGACAATCAGTCTTTGTTCTGAACCACCACTTACAACACTTGATTTTTCAACTTGAATAATAGGCTCAGATACTCCAAAGATATTTACTCTTCGCTCTATAACATCACGAAGCGTGTTCATCGAGTCAGATATACTGCCACCAACCACCTGAGAAGTGTCGGCTTTGTAAACCAACTCTGTACCACCATTCAAATCAAGACCCAACTTAAAAGAGTATTTTGGCGTATAAACAAAATACCCAATCCCAACCATAACGACCAAAAGCACTACTGAAAATATTCTATATTTTGTCATAAAGCATTATCTTAAACAGAAGACTATTAAAAATCAACCCAAAATTAAACCCCTACCCTAAGGATAAGTTTCTTTATTGTTTTTAAAGCAATAACTATATCGAGGATTAGAGAACGATTTTTTAAGTAAAAAAGATCGTAAGACAGCTTGTCCTTTGTTTGTTCTATCGCTACACCATGATGAGGGTGTTCATCATGATATATCTGCGCCCAACCAGAAAGGCCGGGTTTTAAAAGATGTCTTACACCGTAGTATGGTATATCGTGCTCGTATTGCTTGACCGCCTGTGCAAATTCTGGACGAGGACCTATGAGAGAAATGCTACCGAATAATATGTTCCAAAGCTGTGGAAGCTCATCTATGCGTGATTTGCGTAAAAAAGCGCCCACACGAGTTACTTTATTTTCATTTCCCGCACCCCACTTGCCACCATCATTTGCTGTTGTCATGGTGCGAAATTTAAACATTTTTATTGGCTGATTATTTTGACCAACACGCTCCTGAATACTAAAAAGCGGTCCGCCGTCATCCATTTTTATCGCTAAAAATACAAAAGGATAAAAGATCAAAGAGATTATTCCAAGCACGAATCCAGCAACTATATCCATGACGCGTTTGAAAAAATTATATACAGGCTTCGTATCTAAAGAAAAACTTTCCAAAAACCAACTATAAGTAACCAAAGAAAGTGGTATTCTATCAAAAATATCTTCGTAAATTTTATTCATATCGATAAAACGAATTTTTGAAAAAACCAGATTGTACAGATTTGGTAGTATTGGACCAAGCTTATGATTTTTAAAGTCAGCGACTATAACCTGAACATCTTTTGAATAAATTTGCTCCAACACCTCGTCTTTAAAATCCAAACTTTCCACCCCCTCAAGATCAATAGACGAGATAAAAAATAGATCATACCTAGGGTTGTTGTTGACTTCTTGTTTCAACTCTTTCATTTCTGATCCACTACCAATGAGAATAGCATTCTGCTTATGTCTTACATGAAAGACCATTTCACCGTATATACGCCAAAATAAAATAAAAAGAAATGAAAGTATGAGATAAATAAAAAGATTTGTTTTTGGGGTGATGCCAAAATATGGAATTAGATAAAAGAAGAGCGCCGCCAAACCACAATTAATAAGTTGGGCGTTTAAAATAATCGTCGGAATTTTATTACGTAAAATAAGAGTGTGTTTTTCATATAAACCAGCAATAAAAAAGACGATTATCCAAACAACAAAAAGCAAAGAGAAAGCTGAAGCATGATCATAAAAAAGTGACGCATTAGGAATAGCCCCATATCTAATAAACAGCATCAACCATAGCGAAAAGAAGAAAAAGAAAACGTCGCCAACAAAGAGTAAGATGGACTCTTTTTTTCTTGAATTAATCATAGTATTGTGCCCTTATACTAGCAGATTTTAGATTATACGCTAGTATGAAAAATGGCTATAATCCGTGCTATAATACCCTTAAATGAAGCAAAAAAGGCATAAAATCCTATATATAATTACAAAAGGCAATTTTGGTGGTGCTCAAAGATATGTCTTTGATCTAGCGACCTCCTTGCCTCGCGAGACGTTTGACGTATCTGTCGCTTTTGGTCAGGCGGGAATGCTTGCAGAAAAGCTTCGCGACGCAGATATAAAAACAATAGAAATAAAAAGCTTGCAACGCGATGTAAATTTACTTCTTGATTTGAAATCTTTCTTTGAACTAGTAAAGATTTTTATAAAAGAAAAACCAGATACAATACACATAAACAGCTCAAAAATAGGCGGGCTAGGATCACTAGCCGGCCGAGTCACTGGTGTACCAAATATTATATTTACCGCACATGGATGGGCCTGGAATGAAAATCGTAATGCCATATCAAAAGTAGCTATTAAATTTTTACACTGGCTCACCATCGTTTTTTCTCATAAAACGATAGCCGTATCAGAAAACTTGGCAAAACAAGTCACTCATTGGCCATTTATTTCAAAAAAGATACACGTAATACACAATGGTATTGCTCCATTTGATCTAAAAGATCGTGCAGAAGCTAGAGCAGCACTCATAAAAATATATGGGGGCACAATAACACCAGAAAAATGGATAGGAACAGCGGCAGAACTACATAAAAATAAAGGTTTGGATTTTCTTATTAATGCTTTCTCAAAAATTGAGTCAGAAAATCCTAACTCTGAAATATTTATCATGGGTGAGGGCGAAGAAAGAAATAACCTCGAAAAACTAATTGCAGAAAAAAACCTCCAAGACAAAATACATCTCTTGGGACACGTAAAAGACGCAAAATCATATCTAAAAGCTTTTGATGTATTTACACTCACCTCTCGCACAGAAGCATTGCCATACTCTATACCAGAAGCCGGCCTTGCTAGCCTACCTGTAGTAGCTAGCTCTGTGGGTGGCATACCAGAGATTATAGAAAATGGTAAAAGCGGTATACTCATAGAAAAAGGAAATATAGAACAAATACAAAAAGCGCTTTCTACCCTTTTAAACGATGAAGCTACTCGCCAGACTTACGGCAGAAATCTAAAAGAAAAAGTTGAGAGACAATTTCTACAAAAAGAAATGGTAAGAAAAACAATTGCATTATATAATTAACGTATGAACGAAGAAGTAGAATTTGAAGAAGAAAACACCTTAATAAACCAGGTGCCAAAACAAATAGAAAATATCCCTACCCTTGCAAAAATACTGATGAAAACCGGAGTAATAAAGACAACACAACAAGCCAATCTCGCTCTTGGTGTTATTGCAATAATCGCATTTGTAGCCTCTCTATACGTATTTGCAAATTTTGTTTTTTAAAAAAACTAAGAAGAAAGTAGGTCTTTGTGGGTAGATCTACTATACCGCCTCATACCCATAATCATTCCAAGCGCCAAAAACTCTGTCAGCAAATGACTACCTCCATAACTCATAAAAGGCACGGTAATACCGGTAACGGGCAAAAGACCTATATTCATTCCAATATTAATGATGAAATGAATCATAAAAAATATTGCTATCCCCATACCAAAAAGCATCTCAAAATTTGTCGCACCGCGAAAAGCATTTTCTAAAATCCTCCATATCATTACACCAAACAACAAAAAGATAATCACAACTCCCACAAAACCCCACTCCTCAGCAAAGGCCGCAAATATAAAATCCGTCTGATATTCCGGCAAAAATCGAAGTTTTGATTGTGTACCATAACCCACACCCTTTCCAAGAATTTGGCCAGAACCCACAGCTATCATAGACTGATAAGCGTTGTAGCCAGCGCCACGTACGTCAGCTAGTGGATTTATAAAAGTCATAATTCTCTGCTTTTGATAATCCTGAAAAACATAAAACCATAGCCCTGAAAAAGCTGTGATACCAACCAAAAAAACTGTGATTAAATGCTTCTTTGATATTCCAGACACCATCACCATACCAAACCAAAGCAAAAATATGATTATCGCACCTCCAAAGTCCGGCTGAAGCAAAATAAGAAAAAACAAAACGAAAGCATAGAAAGCTGACACAATAATGTGTCTAATATGCGCTATCTCTACGTGTCGTCGCGTAAAATATTTTGATAAAATCAAAATAAGAACAAGTTTACTTAAATCTGACGGCTGAACTGAAAAAGCTCCCAAATGAAACCAGCTCTGCGCACCCTTTGAAACATGTCCTATCAAAAAAAGTAGCGCCAAAACTACGCAAGATACTATAAAAATAGTTATTATTACACCTGACCTACGAAGAAATCTAAAATCAACAACACTGACCAAGAAAAAAAGCACAACAGAAACAACAATCCAGATCAATTGTTTTTCAAAAAAATGACTCTGCTCTTCTACAAAAGAATTCATTGTCACCAATCCAGCCAAAGCTATCAAAAAAGCTGATGACAAAAGCATCCAATCTATTCCCAAAAGCTTTTCTCGTAAGAATAATGGAAAAAATCTTGATATCTTTGTGGTAATGGAGTTTTCCATTTTCTATATTAAATAAATTTAAATAAAGTTTTTCTGAACTATCGGAATAATCTCAATCGATGTAGGAGTGTCTTTACAAATAGATGTGGCTATTTGTTTGTAGATATCACCAAGATTTTTACTAGAAACAACAGCAAAATAATGATCTGGTGTAGAAGCCAAATTTTTTAAATATTCTTGATTCACATTTTTACCTAGACCAATAGTGTATAGCTGTACACCAGATTTCTTGGCTTCATCCGCTATCTTTGACGCAAAAGTCTCTGGATATTTTTCATCCCCAGTTTTTAGCGGTCGTGTGGGTATACCATCAGTAAGCATAATTATTATTTTTCTTGCAACATTATCATACCTCTCTGAACCAAGCTCAAGGAGGGCTTTTTGTAAACCGTCACCAATATTTGTCTGTTGCAATGCATCTGTGCCTATTTTTATAGATAAAATAGAATCTTTTACCTTTTTAAAATCAGACGTGAGCTCCGCGTCTATTGGACTCGAAGACATATCAGCATATGATACTAAACCAACTTTATCAGATTCACCTAGTTGATTTACAAACAAAGTAGCGGCATTTTTTACATCAGTCAGTGGTTGGGGTGGATTTTGTCCATCACTTGCCATACTTCCAGATCTATCTATCACCATCATGACGTTTGCTGGAGTCTTGCATACACTGGTCTGTACATCAAATGGCGCTGGCCAAGTAAAAACAACATCTGCGGATTGGTCTTTTGCAAGTGAATCTATATAGGTACGTGATGCGCCAATAGCGTTGTCTTTGCCATCATAGACCAAAGCGACAACTTCTATATTTGAAAATGGTATCAAAGAATTATTTTGTATACTCGCGTCAATACGTGGCAAAGTATCTTCACGTGATAGAGATTTTTCTTTGACTAGTAGGTCAGGTGGTGCAGAATCATCTTTTACCCAGACTGGCTCGGCCGTAAATTCAAAAGTGGTACGGTACGGGATCTTGTCACCCACATTTATAATCGGCTCAAAAACAGCAAAAATTTTATTTTTTGGAATGTAAGCATTTCCTGTACGTGTCGCAATAAGAGAGTTGGTTTTGTCATATATTTTAAAAATATATGGAGTATTTACTGCTTCAGAATCAAAATTGTGATTTTGGACATATGCAGTAGCAGAATACAAACCAGAAGCTACTTTAAACGATCTGCTCCAAAGTATATCTGGTGCAATAGCTTCAAAACTGCACAGTAAACGACAAGATCCGCCACAATCCACACCTATCTCATCACCATTCTTCTTTGTATCAAAACATGTCGGCTTTTGATACCAAAGGAAAAAAGTAGGAATACCCACAACAATCACAACAAAAGAAAAAAACATTATTGCGTAAGTGAGTTTTCTTTTTGCGGACCAGGATGACATGTTGCACTAATAATAACACAATAGAAAGATGGGCAAAAAAACAAAAGACACTAAATGGGGGGTCGCGAGGCTGTCGAGCCGAGCGTTTCAGGATTTTTTAAGCTTCAAAAAATCCGTGCCCATTTAATGTCTTTTGTTTTTGTCTAGTTTTAAATCCTTAGTTCTGGCGGCTACCTACTTTCCCCCTCATCGGAGTATCATCGGCACTATGGTGCTTAACTGCCCTGTTCGGAATGGGAAGGGGTGTGACCACCACGTCGAGCCACCAAAACTAAAGATTCAAAAAACCAAGCGTCATTTGAAAACTAAATACTGAACACGAGAGCAAAGCTCTTGTGACTGAAAATAAACAAAGAACAACGTCTTGCTTGGCCCTCAGAGAGCCTGGAGTACCTGCTTCCGTCGTGGTAGCAGACAACTTCTTGGCTCCGACACCAAGCTCCAGGACTCCCTAAGGTTGGGCCAACGCAACCAACACCCGCCCGTTCCCTTGGCGGGAAGCTCTCAGTTGGATTTGAACCAACGACCTTCGGCGTGGCACGCCGACACTCTGCCGCTGAGCTATAAGAGCAATTTTATCTTCAGTATTTAGTTTTCAAATAACTGCATAAATCACAGGATTGTTCATCCCATGTAACAGAGTAAAAAGATGGTTTTCAAATTTCCTAATAGAATCGACTTATTAGTACTTCTCGGCTCAACACATTACTGTGCTTATACCTAAAGCCTATCAACGTGATCATCTCTCACGAGTCTCAAACGATTCCTAATCTTGGAGTTGGCTTCCTTCTTAGATGCTTTCAGAAGTTATCCATTCCCGACATAGCTACTCTGCGGTGCCACTGGCGTGACAGCAGATAGACCAGAGGTCAGTTCAACTCGGTCCTCTCGTACTAGAGTCAAATCTCCTCAAGAATCAACGCCTGCAGTAGATAGGAGACCAACCTGTCTCACGCATGTTCCCACACATTACTGTGTGCATTGGACTATGCCTTCGTGTACACGTGTTGTCCGCGTCACGGCCGATATGTAGTCTCTACGGGTGTCTTTCGACTTCCCTCGACGTTGCCCATTGGGGTTTCATCGATATTCATCAGCTTTAATCGCGCATTGCTTTACGCATTGTGCGACCGCCGTGATTGGTTGGTTTCACTTTCTTTTTCAAAAACAAAAACATTTCAAACAATTCCTCTGAGGATTCAGATTGCTCAAGGGCGATTACTCATCTGCCTCTGAACGGTCTGAACCCAGCTCGCGTTACTTTTTAAATGGCGAACAGCCATACCCTTGGAAGCTTCTCCACCTCCAGGATAAGTAGAGCCGACATCGAGGTGCCGAACTGTGCCGTCGATATGGACTCTTAGGCACAACCAGCCTGTTATCCCCAGGGTAGCTTTTATCCGATAATCTCCCACCGCCTCTAATGCGCATGGTCGGTTCACTATGTTCTACTTTCGTATCTGCTCGACAAGTACGTCTTACAGTTAAGCCAGCTTATGCCATTACACTATCGGCACGGTTTCCATTCGCGCCTAGCTGACCTTAATAAACTCCTCCGTTACTCTTTAGGAGGATAGCGCCCCACTAAAACTGCCCGCCAGATACTGTCCCCGCTCGTTTTTTCCGTGTGGGTTAGCAGGTATATTTTTTAAGAATGGTATTTCACTGTCGGATCCATCTACCCCGAAAGATAAACTTCAAATCCTCCCATCTACGCTACGCATAAAAAACATACATGCAATATCAAGTTGCAGTAAAGCTCCTGGGGTCTTTTCGTCTAACTGCAGGTAACCGGCATCTTCACCGGTACTGTATTTTCACCGAGCAAGTCCCCGAGACAGTTCTCCAGTCATTACACTATTCGTGCGCGTCAGAACTTACCTGACAAGGAATTTCGCTCGTCTATTCCTTTACACAGACGGACTCTATCTTCATCCTCTCTTCGGAGTAGGATGTGTGGCGTTGGTCTCTTGCCAACCACATTTTGACTGACTTTGTATTACTACAAAGTAGGTAGCATTTTTATGTAATGATTTAACTTTTTCGTTTATCTAAACAGCCACTTTGCCACATAACAGTCCCAGTCATTCTGAAATCATCTTGCGATAATCTCAGAACCTTAGGACCGTTATAGTTACGGCCGACATTCACCAGGGCTTACAACAATCGGCCTGCAATCTTGCGAAAGCAGACAGTCGTTGTTTGACCTTCTGGCATTGGTCAAGTGTCACCCCCTATACATCCTCTTACGAGTTCGCAGGGAGCTGTGTTTTTGATAAACAGTTGCCAGAGATACTTTAGCTGCGGCCCTTCTTGCGAAGGGCAAGCCTTATTCCGAAGTTACGGCTGCTTTTTTGCCGAGTTCCTTGGGGACCTCTCACTCGTTCACCTTACTCTACTCGAGCTGACTACCTGTGTCGGTTTGCGGTACGGATCCTATATACATAAGCTTAGAAAATTTTCTTGGAAGCTCGCTTTGTTTCATTTGCCGGTTACCCGACATTTTCGCTTTGCTTGAAATCGATATTTAAATCAGTTCACGGATTTACCTGTGAAGCTTTCTTACAACACGAACACAAATCCAATAACATGCGAAACATACTGAACTCCGTCCTTCCATCGCTGTATACAGAAGTCATGGAATATTAACCATGTGTCCATCGGCTGCGGATTTCTCCATTGCCTTAGGCCCGACTAACCCTTGGATGATTGACATTGCCAAGGAAACCTTAGTCTTTCGGTGTGCGGGACTCTCACCCGCATTGCGGTTACTTGTGCCAACATTCTTACTTCTTGACGCTCCAGCATGGGTCACCCCTTTGCCTTCACAGCAGACAAGAATACTCTCCTACCACGTATCATCGACGAATCGACGACACATCCTCAGTTTCGGTACTACGCTTAGCCCCGATTATCTGCGGCGCAAAATCTCTTACTGAGTGAGCTGTTACGCTTTCTTTAAAGGATGGCTGCTTCTAAGCCAACCTCCTCAGTGTCTGAGAAATTCTACCACCTTAAGTGCACTTAGCGTTGATTTAGGGACCTTAACTTGAGATCCGGGCTGTTTCCCTTTTGACCACTGGAGCTTAGCCCCCAGAGTCTAACTGCCGAGTAATTAATCTAGAGTATTCGGAGTTTGATTGGTTTAACGAGCTTTCGCCCTGTTTAAACCATCCAGTGCTCTACCCCTCTAGGGTACACTCGACGCTAGCCCAAAAGCTATTTCGGAGAGAACCAGCTATTACCAAGTTCGATTAGCTTTTCACTTCTTACCACAAGTCATCCGGAAGTATTGCACGGCTTATCGGTTCGGGCCTCCCTTACGATTTCTCATAAGTTCACCCTGCTCATGGCAAGCTCACTTGGCTTCGGGTCTTATATATACTACAAACGCGCTATTCACACTCGGTTTCCCTATGGCTCCATGCTCTCGCACTTAGCCTGCAGCATACATAAACTCGTTGGCTCATTCTTCAATAGGCACGCCATGACGGAACAGTCTTGCGACGTCCGCTCTGACTCCTTGTAAGCATATGGTTTCAGGTCTATTTCACCACCCTAATCGGGTTGCTTTTCACCTTTCCCTCACGGTACTAGTTCACTATCGATCTCTAAGAGTATTTAGCCTTTCCGGTTAGTTCCGGTAAATTCCCTCAAGCCACACGTGTCTTGAGGTACTCAAGAACAACAACGTAAGAGACATTTTATTTTCATGTACGGGACTATTACCCCCTAGGGTCACGCTTTCCAGCGTATTCCATTAACAAAATGTTTTGTAACTCTCTCAATATAAATTGAGTTGTCGTCTTATAACCCCGAGCGTCATTCCCACAACACATAAATGCATCGTGAGAATGAAGCTCGGTTTGGGCTTCTTCCTTTTCGCTCGCCGCTACTAAGGAAATGCTTGTTAGTTTCTTTTCCTTCTGGTACTGAAATGTTTTACTTCCCAGAGTTTGCATCACACATCAAGTGCATGATTATAGCTTACGCTATAGGGTTTCCCCATTCGGAAATCTTCGGATCAAAGGTTGCTAGGCACCTCCCCGAAGCTTATCGCAGCCAGACCACGTCCTTCTTCGCCTCTTAGAGTCAAGGCATCCACCATATGCTCTTAAATTTCCTATTAGGAAATTTAAAAACCACAATATTTAACTTACTCTGTCGCTTTCGCGACAGTTTCTTTTTACTCTGTTACATATAATTAACAATCATATATAACAGTTTCTGCACCTGTCTTCACACCACTAAGACCTCAGAAAAAGGGTGTGCGACAGGAATGATCACATAAATCGCCCTCGGGCTTTTCATGTGATTTTTGTCAAAAAACTTCTGTACACGATCCTCTTTTAATCCTGCGATTTTTTAAAGAAAAAAACCGCTTGAAAGCGGCAGGGATAACATAAAAATAACGTTATCTTTACCGCTTTATTGTTGGATTAATTAATTTACGCATATCAGAGATAAATAACAGTATATACATAGGTAAAATTATGTCAACAAGGTATAGAAATCATAGCAAAATAGCCTCAAAAATGTGCACGTAAATTTCTGCTGAAATTTCGTTATGCTCGCGCCAAGCGCTCCGCAACACATTTTTGAGGCTATTTTACTAGGTTTCTCAAGACTAGTTACCACACATTATTACTCCCTTCCATACAAAAAGCCCGGGGTTAGCGGGCTGTGGTTTTTGGTTTATTTTGTCTCTTTTGTGGAGAAGTTGTGGAGAGCTTGGGGACAACTAATGGGTGTCAAAATGACGGCGTGCGTTGGTGGCTTGTTGCCATCGCCGTCAATTTCACCAAAATATCCCCAGCCGACAATCTGGCCAGAATCATTGATATCACTCACACGCTCGAGATGAAAAGTGGGTGGTGTGCGCGATGTGGGCGCGCCGGTGGGACAGAGGATGAGGCTCTGCAAGTCCCGCATCCCCTCCGCGCGCGACCAGACGAACGCTCTCGCCGGCGCGCCGAGCGATACTGACTCACCGATCACAACGCCATGATTATTTATTTCAAATGCCTCGCTAGTCGTGTCATTTCCGTCACGATCATTTTCCAAAGTCCCCAGATCACACATCTCTCCATTTTCAAAAAGAAATGCATGACGATGACCAGTAGAAAGATACGAAGATCCCACAACTCTCGGATGGTTTTCTCCTGACACAAGATCACACAAACCAAGTGCCACAGAGTGATCACCTCCAAGGGTACCAAGCTCAAGTGTTTGCCCATCTGTTGAGCGCAAAAAAGCCACGCTCGCACCAGAGACATCTTGGAAAAAACCACAAGATTGGCCAGCCTCATTGATATCAGTTGCTACACTAAAATCATACTGAGGAAAGAGATCGTTCATCACTCCGTCTCGCCACAAAAACGCATGGTTTTTGTAATCTGCATTGTGAGACACGCCCACCACAACACCATTGTCATTCACAGCGTATGGCGCACAAAAGTTACCACCGAGCGTACCTAGGTCGAAAAGCTTTTCGCCTTGACCTCTTGTCTGCCCTCCTCGCCAAATCCATCCATGAGATACTCCATCAACGCCCGAATGTGTGCCAGTCACATATCCACAATCACTCACCCCCAATGCAACAGTCTGACCCACACCAAAATCCATGTAGTCACGCATGGAACTACCGATCTTCCACACAAAAGCGTGCTGTGTGAGAAAACCCTGCGTAGACTCACCCACCACCACACTACGATTGTTCACAGAAAAAGCACGTGAGCTCTGATGTTCCGGCAGTACACCGAGATCAGTAACACGATACCTGGTCTCCAGCAAAACATGATCAAATCCACCGCCAAACAAAAAAGCGCAGATCAAAACCGCAACAGTGTTCATCACATTCTCCTTTCAAAGAGGCTAAAAAGAACGATTCTTTGTAAATTTTAAAAAACGGCACCTAAAGCCACGCTAAAGAAGTGATAAATTTTTTCTACTAGATAACGTAACGAAAGTAACCTTTGAAATGCATTGCGCAGGCGGGTAGCCGAGCATAGCAAAATCGCAGCAGCGATTTATGCGTGCATTTCAAAGGTTACTTTCTTGAAGTTTCTAAGGAAAACAAAAAACACCCTCTCGGGTGTTTTTTGCTGAAAAATATTACCTAGATTAAATAATATAATCCCAATTATTATTTGTGAGAAATCTCTTGTCGAGTCTTCTCGATAAATCGAGCAGCTGCCTCCTGGCCTCCTAGACCAAATGATAGTCCAAGAGCGAGAGAAAGAGCCACAACAACTCCTGTAAATAGAGTCTGTATAAATGGAGCTGCAATACCAAGCTGAGATAGTGCTACAAGTAGACCGAAAATCCAAATAGTCCATCGTGCTACCACACCGAGCAAAGCAGAAGATCTTAGTCCAGCTGTACGAGCTGAAGCAGATACAATTCTTTGTAATGCATCACCAATAACAGCAGCCAAAAGAAGTACAAGTACAGCTACGATTACATTTGGCATGTAAAGAAGTACTACGTTGTATAGGAATTGATTTACCTGTACAAGTCCTAGTACATCAAAGGCTGCAACTAAAAACACAACAATGACAAACCATCTCACTAGTCCACCTATGAAATTTCCTGAATTAAGGTGTACACCTCCCTTTTGAAGAGTTTCCTCTACTCCAGCCTTTCGCAAAGCCTGATCGACATTTACTGATTTTATAACTTGAGAAACTACTCGTCCTAGAAGTGAACCAACAATCCATCCGATAACCACTATTATCACAGCGATAATAAGTGTTGGTAGGAACATAGCAACACCATTCCATAAACTAAAGAATGATTGGCTTAGTCCTGCTGTCCATGTTTGAAGCATCATGTTCTTGATTTTTCCCGATAAACGGGCTCGCACTACGCATCACGCAATGCATTACTTTTAATAATTAATAATAAAAGACCTTTTAATGTCCTTATAAATTATAACACGCATTGACATAGAGCCAACTTTTGCCAGATTTAGCTGTGGATAACCAATTTTATTCAATCCCTATCTTATTTATGACCTTTTCGTGCGGAAAATCTAATACATCACTGATGAGTTTGTCACACATATTGAGCCTATAATGAAAATCGCCTGTCTCTAAAGCAGCATATTTAAGCTCTTTTCCGAGCTCAGACTCCAAGCCACGTATAACATTATCCAAAGAACCCTTTTTTATATTGTCTCCAACCAGAAAAAGGTCTACCCGACTCTCCCACTCTTGTATAAATACCCCAGAAATAACCAGAAGCTTTATATTTCCTATTTTCCTGAGCTTTTCTATTAGTTCGTTGTGACGAAATGGGTTCATATAGACTAAAAAATCTTGCAGTGGTCGCAAATACTGAAATTTTTGATTTAATGTCCAGCCAGAAGACTTTTTCTTTATAGTAAATTTCTTTTTACCCCGCTTTTTCTCTATGTCACGTACAAAAACCTTACTTTTTATAAGCTCAATTTTCTCTAGGTTAATTATTTCTTTTTTTATAGAGCGCGGGTTTGTATCTGTCCTTTCTGCGATATCGTTTAAATCAAAAACTGAGTTTGGATTAAACATGAAAAGTCGCATAAGCCTGACCTTTTCCCCACTTCCAAAGACTTTCTCTAAAATATCCATGATGGATAAGTATATACCATAGGAAACAAAACAAAAACACCTAAAGCAAACAAAAAGTACTCAAAAAGGGTACGGATTTTTTGAAGCTTAAAAAATCCTGAAACGCTCGGCTCGACAGCCTCGCGACCCCCTTTTTGAGTACTTTTTGTTTTGTTTAACTATTTCAATTCTACCTTTCCTCCAGCAGCTTCTACGTCTTTCTTTAGTTTCTCTGCGTCTTCTTTCTTCATTCCTTCCTTAAGCACAGAAGGAGCAGCATCTACTAGATCCTTTGCCTCTTTTAGACCAAGACCCAATACTTCCTTTACAACCTTGATGACAGCGATTTTCTGAGCACCTGCATCAGCTAAGTGCGCTGTAAATGAAGTCTTCTCTTCTGCACCAGCGCCAGCAGCACCACCAGCAGCAGGAGCAGCGACAGCAGCCGCAGATACCCCAAACTTTGCCTCAAACAATTTTACTAGCTCGTGCAAATCAAGTACTGACATATTTTCAATACTTTCTACGATAGACTTGAATTTTGCAGGAACTTCTACGTTTGTATTTTCCATATTTTATAATTTTTAATAATTTTTAATTAAGCTTTCTTTGCAGCTATTTGTGACAAAGAAACTGCGAGACGCTGTATAGGTGAATTGATGATATTGACGAACATTCCACGTAGAGTCTGTAGAGATGGGATCTGCGCGATAGTCATCATCGCAGTTTTGTCCATGTATTTTCCCTCAAATACTCCACCAAGGATTGTTACTTTACCATCAAGCTTTTTCTGGAAAGCATATATTTCACGCGCAGGTGCAATCATATCTTTGCCATACACTAGAGCTAGCTCACCTGTAAGCTCTGGCATTTCTCCTTCTATTTTTACTCCTTCAAAAGCCTTTCGAGTAAGAGTCTTTTTTGCGACTGTATACCCTACTTCTTGTGCATGAAGTGCTTTTCTTAGCTCAGTAGTGTCATTCATAGGAAGCCCATGAAAATTAACGAAAACAACAGAGCCGGAATCCTTTACGATCGTATTAAGATTTTCTAGAATTCCTTTCTTTTTTTCTTTTGATATAGCCATGTGTCACAGAGTAATCATACTTTAAACTGCACGCGTAAATCCTTGCTAGGATTTCTGCTCCGCTCGGCACCGACGTGCCTGCGCGAGGCATTTTAAAGTATGATTACTCTTTATGTTTACAGATTGATAAATAAAAAATCGACCACAAGGCCGAGAATAGTGATGAAAACGCAAAGCGCTTTCGTTACGTCTCGATAGGGCTTATTGATTGCCTATTGTCTTTGACCTTATGCATCGTAGTATACCTAACAATTTCCCATTGTCAAACATTCATCGTCAGAAGCAAATTCTATGGTACTTGCCTGAGACACCGAGTCATCGACGGTATTTTGTGCCTGATTTTTTCTTTCAAAATATATAGCAATAAAAGTAATAGAAAAACTAATGACAAGAATGACAATAAAACCGATCAGAAATCTGAAAAATGTTTTATCGAAATATTTTTTCATATTAATCTATATTAATCTAAAGAAGAATAAATCTATTTCTGGAAAAGTCTTTATTGACTCTTCAATGTATTTCACTACATGCTGACTTTCTTCTACATCAGGATTTAAATCAAAACCCTTTTTAGCATTTTGTTTTGCTAGATCAAACTTTTTCATATAAAGATAACCAACGGCCTTCATCCAATATGGTTGAGGGCTATTTGGTACCAAAGCAATAGCTTCATCAAGCACTTTTTGTGCTTCTTCTAATTTGTTTTTACCAAAAAGAGTTTGGTAAATGAGAATATCAGCAAAATTTAATTTAGCTCTAAAGTGATTAGGGTTTTCTGATACAAACCGCCTATATTCATTTTCAAAAATATCAGCTTCAGTCTTTAAATATTCTAGTCTTTTTGAGTCTGATAATATTTTTGGATTTTCTGAAATTCCTCTTTGAAAATCAGTCATCGTTCTCCACAAAAAGGCATGTTCATCTACTTCTGAGCTAAAAAGAGTTTCGTACACAGGGATTCTCTTTTCTGCTGATCCAATTGTTCTGATGTACCCATTTATATTTTGCGCTCTCACAAAAGGTACCAAACCCCAAAAGAAAGACCAGAAACAAAATACAAATATTACAAAAAGTGTAGAATATTTAAGTGTGTTGGATAAGACAATCTCTTCTTTCTTTTGCAAAATTTCTTTTCTAGTTCTTCCATAAAGCACTACAGCAGAAACAAACATAAAACCAAGTATCGGATAAGAAATCGTTGTGTCGAACGCTGTTTGAAGCTCTGATAAATGACATACAAAATAAACAAAAAGTACAACAGAAAAAATCTTGTCCTTTCTATCTTTTGTATTTAAAAATACATAAATGAGAGATAGAAGAATGACAAAATAGATCAGTAGATACAGAGAGAGCCCGAGAATGCCGTTGTCTACAGCCTGTTCCAATATAATGTTATGCGCTCTATCAAACCATGGTTCTGAACCATACTTTGTTTGTAGTAAACGGTTGTCATATTGAATCTGAAAAACTCTATCAAAATTGTCTAGGCCAGTTCCAAGAATGGGATTTTTCATTATCGATCTTGCAGATATATCCCAAACTATCGGTCTTGCCAGCGTAGCCTGAGACAAATACTCCTTTCGCAAAAAACCATCATTAGTAAGAAGGGAGTGTGCGCAGACAAAAAAACCGACAATCAACACAACAAAAGAAGTATAAGAAACTATTTTTAGAGTTTTATGATTTTTAATTTTAAATAAAAACCAAGATAAAAGCAGAAAGAACACAGATAGAATTATTGATATGGTAGACATTCTAGCCTCACCAAAAAATGAAGAAAAATTACCAGACCAAACATTGTTATTTAAAACGTATGGATTTATAACCAAAAGAACCGGCAGACAAAACATCCACCACTTCTTTTTTTCTGCTCGCAAAAGATAATAAACAGATAAAATAAAAGAGGCAAATATATACATCCCAGCAAAAGAAGAATTGCCGATAGTAAAACCATCGTTCTTGTATCCATTAAAGATTAAGCCCAAACCTTCTGGACCTAAAAAAGACAGAACGGAAAAAATAGCGGAAGAAATGACTGTAAGTAAAATCAATTTCTCGTGCCTAACTTTATCCAACAAAAATATCCACAAAAAATATAGAAACAAACCTAGATGCAAAAAATACCACAGACCAGATGTTCTGGTAAGCACAGACCAAAAAGATGTATGCAGACTAAATCCCAAAAATGCAGAAACAACAATTGATAAAAAATACAGACACAGAGCTAGAAAAATTGGAGATTTTGGTATCGAGACTTGTGTCTTTTTCATCAAAACAGAAAGACAGAAAACAATAGACAGTATTATAGAAATTAAAATAAGAAAAGCCGATCTAACAGATGTACCGCTATACAAAAAATACTTTGTAGTAACGAAAGGAAAAGATATAAAAAATATGTAAAAAATTGAATTAAAAACTCTATCAATCCAGCTGTTTGTTGAAATATTCATATATCAACACTATATTAAAAAGATCACTTTTTCAAGCAAAACAAAAACCGCCCAATTAAGGACGGTTTTTGTTTTTCAAATAGCTTGCGCTACTGAATCACACTATAGAACCAAGATTAGTTAAGAGTGACGTAATCAGTCTTAAATGTGTCAAGGTTTGAAGTGTATGTGTTGTTTGGAGTTACGTCATCTGAAGCTGTACCCCACTTTACTCCTGTTAGAGCTGTTCGGTACAAACCAGCATTACCAGATTGACCACCCATAGGCACACTCACTGACAATGTCATTGTCTCGCTCTGACCCTCTTCGATCTCCCATAGACCATAAGTTGAAGTAAGATCTGTGTCAGAATTGTTTACAAGAGCAGCTGATATTGTAGGTGCAGATGTAGCTGTTCCTCCCTTGTCTACAGAGTAAGTAACACCGTTTGATACAGCAGAAGCTACGTAAATAGTATCTCCTACAGCTGTTACCTTGAACTTGATTGTGAACAATCCGATATCATCGTTATTGCTCTGTCCAATAGTTGCAGTTGCAGTTGGAGTACCAACTAGATCTACTGTTATACCACTTGTTCGGAACTCTTGAGCATTACCAGTAACTGTTCCAGATCTCTCTGAAGAACTCAACTGATCACCCTCTTCGTTCTCTGCATCTACAGCACCTCGAGTTGTAGCGTTCATAGAAGCTGTAAGTGTGTCTCCCTCATCAAGATCAGTAGCTGTTGCGCCAGAATCATTGATGTCATTGATATCAGCAGAAACTGTAAATGATACAGTGTCTCCAGCACCAATAGTGAAGTCAAGATTGTCGAATGCAATAGAAGCATTTTGTGTACTTGCACAACTTGTTCCACCAGCTGCAGGCAAACAGTTTGAAGTGTTTACACTCTCTGTGAACTCCTCACCATCTATAGTAAGTGTTACAGATCCAGCAACCGCAGAAAGACTGTCTGAAGTTGTTGTGAACACGAAAGGAATAGAGTCAATCCACACATCTGATGTTCCTTCAACTTCAATCTTACCAGCCAAAAGCTCAACTCCGTCTGTATCCTCAGTATCATCAATCATAACAACACCAGCTTCTGGATTGTTTGATGAGTCAGTTGTGAACTTTAGTTCTGTATCAGCTGAAGCTGAGAAAGTAACGAAGTTCATAGATATGTTCATAGCATTGATATCACCAGTATCGACATCAGTTGTTGTTACACCTGAACCGTCTGTGAATCGAATGTTATCAACATCCACTGTCCATGCATCACCAGATACATCACTTGAATCAAGATTTGATACTGCATCTACAGTAATGTAGAACTTCTCTGTTTCGTCAGCCTTTACAACAACGCCAGACTTTAGAGTAATAGTTTTTGTGTATACTCCTGAGCTGTCTTTGTTGAAATCTGAAGCATCAGCTGATCCAATCTCTTCTGATCCCATCCATACCTTTACAGTATCGACATAGTCATCAAGTCTTTTTGAACCACTGTTTGATGTTCCAACGAAATGAAGTTTCATAGACTTCAAAGCAACGTCTCCATCCTTTGAAGCTTCAACTTCAAAACCAGCTACTTTTACTTCAGACTCACCATCTCCCACCTCCTCGTTTGAGTATTGTGAAAGTGTAGCTACATCTGAGATAGAACCATCAGTTCCTTCTAGATCAGCAGAACCTGCTGGAGTAGAAGGTGTTGAAGGTGTACTTGGTGTTGAAGGACCCATCATCATAGCAACCTTAGCTGCTGTGACTGAGCCGTAGTATCCAGCAGCTGGAGTAACTCCGTTTGCTGCTTGGAAAGCTGCAAGAGCTGATTGTGTCTGTCCACCGAAGTAGCCAGTTGCACCAGCTGCAATTCCAAATCCTTTTGAGATAAGGAAGTTTTGTAGCTTTGTAACCTCAGCGCCTGAGCTTCCCATTGTAAGAGGAGCCATAGGAGCTGAACCTGTCATCATTGAAGATGAACCGCCTGATAATGCTGCAATTTGTGCTGTCAATGAAGCAATCATTGCCTGAAGAGCTGCGATGTCAGTAGTCTGAGCTTTCACAGGTGTTGCCACCATGAAACTCAAAACCATTGCGAATCCTACAACTCCTGCAACAATCTTTGCAGTTTTTGATGTTTTCAAAATCATAAATATATTTTTGTAATAATTGAACAATTCTTTTCCGTTTTATTAATAATATTTGGAAAAGAAAAATTTTTTATAATGTTTTCTCACGACACTTTTATTGAAATTCGTTCGACGTTTTTCAATAAAAATGTTTGTAAACATTTAGTTGCCTAAATGTTTACTTTGCGCACATTCCACTAACCGAAACCCTAATTTACTCTCCTTGTCCAACTAGTAGACTCAGAGGTAAACCGACACAGGATAACGGGTTAGTTATTGAGATTGGGTCTGCTTGTCTGTATATAATCATCCATATACGGAAAAAGTCTTGCGGTAAAAAACTTGTGATTTGCGTATTAAATTGTCAACGAACAGAGCCTTGTCAGTCTCTCCTGTATCAGACGTGAAATACTGCCTATTCTTACAGCCAGGAATATACGTTTTACGTATATAGGATAAATATACCCTTTCCCAGAATAACCTGCAAAATAACGTCTGGGGATAACTACCCCAGAGACAAAGCTAACCAGGCTATCCTATAGCAAAATATGACAAAAAGCAACCTAAATTACGCCCTAAGCCAAAGAGTACTTACTCCAACGTCTTTCACCCTCTTTTTTTAGTATTCCCTGAGATACCATATACAACAGCTCCCTTTGGAGAGTTTTTTCACTACAATCACTAACAACGGCAGAAACGTCCTTTATCATGATCTCTTTTTTATTCTTCAGTAGACCTATGATTATCTCTTGGCGATTGGTCTTTTTTACCTCAACCCTACCCATTTCACCAACTGACTTTTTATTGATTTGTCCTTTTGTATTTGAAGTGTTTATATAAGATTTATTTTTGTCTTTTATGTTTTTTGATTCAAAAATGTGTTGAATATTTTTTACATCCAAAGTCTGATCTAAAAGATCATCTGCAAAGAAGTTGTTTGGCAAAATAAATGACTCTAGTGATTGTTTTGTATTTGAAACTGAATCAAGCAGAAGCACAAATTCCCTCTTGAGAATATCAAAATTCATACCAGAAATGAAACCGGCAAGATGCGCTATTTCAAGCAATGAAATTATCTCAAAAACAGAAGATTTTATTGATACACACAACTCTTCTTTTTGTGATGGTAAAGCACTTTTTAAGGACATAACATCAGACAAAAGATTGAGCCCTATCTCACGAATACCCCACCGAAGTGGCTCCTGAACAGACAAAAAATTGGTAACTAAATACAGTGCGGCCAATATTTTTTCTGTCTTTTTGTACTGAAATATAAAGTTTGTGTCTGATGTACCAAGATGTTTAAAAAATCCCGTATCAACAACAGATTTTTGATTATTTTTATCACCTTCAGAAGACTGGAAGTGAGGATTTTTGTCCTTTTTATCATCCATATTTTTGTCTTTTATTTTATTCAACTTGTCCTTTACTAAATGTCTTATATAAAAGGACTTCTTAGAAACCTAAACATGTCCATTATAGTTTGGTCAAAGACAAAAGTAAAGCAATTTTTTATCTAAAAAATATCCTCAGCTATTTTTTCAAAAAAACAAAAAAGTGTACGACTTTCTGTGTTAAAATATGTGCACAAATATGGCCAAAAAATACGAAAAAGAAAAACGAAATTTAAACCCATTAAAAAATCTAAAAGAAGAGACTCGTCAGGCAATATATGCGATAGGTCTTTTTGTGGTGGCCATCTTTTTTGCCTTATCTGCAATGCATAATGATGCAGGTGTGAGCAAGGCAGGACCGGTAGGAGGATTTACATACAAGATACTGGAGATGCTTTTTGGTATAGGCTACTACCTTCTTCCTCTCACCCTCATTATACTGGGCATTTCTCTATTGATGTCACTAAAGAAAAACCTCGCCCTCACACAAACCATCGGCTCGATAGTGATGTTTTTTTCAGCTCTTGGCATCATAGACTTAATGTTTCCAGACAATGCAGGAGGTCTCATTGGTAGGGGTATTTCATTTCCACTAGTAAAACTCTTTGAGATCACAACTACATATATAGCTCTCGGTGCACTATTTCTCATATCTACATTTGTAGTATTCGACAGCACCCTAAGCATACGTTTTATACCTATGTTATGGAAAAAGTTTTTTGGCAAAAAAGAACTAGAAAAAGAAACTTTGCCTGAAATGAAGCCGGCGGAGATAAAAATAGCACAAAATGATTCAAAGGAAATTGAACAACCAAAGCCAATAGAAGAAAAGAAAGAGCCAAGCACAATCAAAAAAATATTCGGTGCGAGCGAAGAAAAAGAAAACGAATTTGGTTTTAAACCGATCAATATAGCTACAGGAAAAGAATTCATTCCCCCTCCACTATCTATACTTGAAAGAGACAAGGGTAAACCAGGCGTAGGTGATATAAAAGCAAATGCAAACATCATCCAGCGTACCCTTTTAAACTTTGGAATTGTTGTAGAAATGGACGAAATATCTATCGGTCCATCTGTCACCAGATACGCACTCAAACCGGCTGAGGGTGTAAAACTGTCTCGTATAGTGGCATTACAAAATGATCTTGCTCTCGCTCTAGCGGCTCACCCTATCCGCATAGAAGCTCCTATCCCAGGTAAATCTCTAGTAGGAATAGAGATACCAAACAGTACAAAGACTACTGTGGGTCTAGGCACACTCCTTTCTGCAGAAGAATTTCAACAATCAGACAAACCAATACTCGTGGGCCTAGGAAAAGTTATTTCAGGAAAATCACAGTTTGCAAACCTAGCAAAAATGCCTCACCTACTCATCGCTGGTGCCACCGGCTCTGGAAAGTCAGTAACAATTCACGCCATTATTACATCTCTCCTCTATCGCAATTCCCCAGAGCAACTTAAATTTATAATGATCGATCCAAAGCGTGTCGAGCTTACCCTTTACAATAAAATCCCTCACCTACTTACACCAGTTATTACAGACCCTAAAAAAGCTATACTAGCTCTAAAATGGGCAGCGAAAGAGATGGATAGACGCTATGACATACTTGAAGGAGAATCTGTGCGGGACATTGATTCGTATCACAAAAACGTACTTCAGCCCGAACTTGAAAAAATCCGCAGTGGCAAAAGCACAAAAGATGCAGACGGTAATCCAAAAATGCCAGAAACAATGCCATATATAATCATAATTATCGATGAACTAGCCGATATTATGCAGTCCTACCCTCGTGAGCTGGAAAGCGCTATTGTTCGCTTAGCACAGATGAGTCGCGCTGTTGGTATACATCTTATCCTATCCACTCAAAGACCATCAGTAAACGTCATTACAGGTCTAATCAAAGCCAATGTGCCAGCCCGTATTGCTCTGCAAGTATCATCACAAATAGACTCTCGCACCATTCTAGACGCCAGCGGAGCAGAAAAACTACTTGGTGCTGGAGATATGTTGTACATGTCTGGAGATATGTCCAAGCCACAGCGTATACAGTCCGCTTTTATATCTGAAGCTGAAGTAAAAAATGTCGTAAAGTATCTAGCCGATCAATACCAAGATGAAATACCTCAAGGAATAGACCTTGATGCAAAAAGTGGCGACAGAAACGCCATATTTGAATCAAGTATAGGAGATAACGAAGATGATGATGAATTATACGAAGAAGCGAGAGAAATAGTAGTCTCCGCAGGCAAAGCATCTACCTCATTTCTACAAAGAAAACTACGTGTGGGATATGCCAGAGCAGCTAGGCTTATAGATATGCTCGAAGAGCGAGGTGTGGTAAGTGCCGGCTCTGGAGCAAAACCTAGAGATGTCATAGGAGCAGATACAGCCACAAACACATCATCAGACGACTCTGGTAGTGATGATAATGACACGGAGGAAATAACCACAGGATATGAGACTTCTACAGACGAGCCATCAGAACGAGTATAAGGTATAATTTATATACGAGATGACCAACATTAAGAAAACCATAAAAATAACTTCATTGATCGCTATGGTGATTTTTATTGGTGGTTATTCTCTTTACGAGGCTCGCAATATTATACGTGGACCGATACTCGAGATTTTTGAGCCAACAGATGGCTCTGCAATAGAAAATCCTTTGATAGAAATAAAAGGTATGGCTCAAAACATTTCATCAATAAGTATAAATGACAGAGCCATCACAGTAGACAAGGAGGGTGTATTTAATGAAAAATTGCTCCTCTCCCCCGGCTATAATATAATCAAGCTTTCCGCAGAGGATAAATTTGGCAGACACACAGAAAAAATGCTCGAGCTAGTGCTCAACCAAAATAAATCTCTTGGATTGATAACATCGCAGAAAATAAATTAACATGGCAAAAAAAGAAAAAATACCAAAGGAAAACGGTTTAAAAATCGAGGACGCACTTAGAGAGATTAAAAATAAGTTTGGAGACGATTCGATAATGAAGCTTGGTGAAAAACCTCGCGTACACATAGACGCAGTGTCTACAGGATCTATCGGTCTAGACGCAGCGCTTGGCGTAGGAGGTTTACCTCGCGGTAGAATAGTAGAAATATTTGGACCAGAGTCATCTGGTAAAACTACCCTTTCACTACATGTCATAGCAGAAGCACAAAAAAAGGGTGGCGTGTGTGCGTTTATAGATGCAGAGCACGCTATGGATCCTGAGTATTCAAAAAAGCTTGGTGTGAAAATAGAAGAGCTACTCATTTCCCAGCCTGATACTGGAGAACAAGCTCTAGAGATCACTGAAAGCCTCGTACGATCTGGAAAGATAGATGTAATAGTCATAGACTCTGTAGCAGCGCTGACACCAAAAGATGAAATAGAGGGAGACATGGGAGCACATCATGTAGGTAAACAAGCACGCCTCATGTCACAAGCCCTACGCAAACTCACAGCAATAGTCGCAAAGAGCAAGACAATTGTTATTTTCATCAACCAAATAAGAATGCAAATAGGAGTAATGTTTGGCAATCCAGAGACTACTCCTGGAGGTAAAGCATTAAAGTTTTACACTTCTGTACGCATAGACATCCGTCGCATTGCCCAGATCAAAAAGGGCGAGGAGGTCATGGGCTCACGCATACGCGCAAAGGTAGTAAAAAACAAAGTCGCCGCTCCTTTCCGCCAGACAGAGTTTGATCTCATGTACAACGAAGGTATATCTCGCGAAGGAGAAATCATCGCTCTTGGGGAAAAATACGGTCTCATAAGCAAAAGTGGCTCTAGCTACTCATATGGTGAAACAAAGCTTGGTCGAGGATATGATTCTACTCGTCAGTACCTACGAGAAAATCCAAAAGAAGCTGACAAAATATTAGGTGAAATACGCAAAAAAATAGCAGAGGTGGCCTAGCTACTTCCCTTTTTTCTTTTATTGGGTTAGACTCGTCTGTATTATGTTGGAATATAACGAAATAGTAGAAAGAAAGTTTATTGTTTACGAAGGTGCTCCGTACGAAGTGATTCATTCACACGTTTTCCGCAAACAACAGCGCAAGCCAGTAAACGCTGTAAAAATGAAAAACCTAATCACTGGTAAAGTGGCCGAGGTCTCTTTTCACGTCTCAGAAAAAGTAGAAGAAGCTGACATCTCTACAAAAGACGTTAAATATCTTTACACAAATAAAGGTGCGTTTTGGTTTTGCGATCCAGCAAAGCCTAGTGACAGATTTGAGCTCAGTGCAGATTTACTTGGCCCTGGAATGCAATTTCTAAAACCAAACTCCATAGTCCCCGCTCTTGTGTTTGATGAAAAGATAATCGGAATTAAAATACCTATCAAAGTGGATTTGAAAGTAACAGAAGCTTTCCCTGCTGTGCGTGGTGATACGGCTCGAGGTGGAAATAAAACTGTAAAAGTAGAAACGGGTGCAAGTGTGACTGTGCCAATGTTTGTAAAAGAAGGAGATATTTTGAGGATAAATACTGAGACTGGAGAGTATACAGATAGAGTTAATTAAAACAAAATACCTAAAAGGGTACGGCTTTTTTGAAGCTTAAAAAAGCCTGAAACGCTCGGCTCGACAGCCTCGCGACCCCCTTTTTAGGTATTTTGTTTTATTAATTAGATTTACAGCAAAAAACATCATTTGGAAAGACTCGCGCAGGCGCGACGGCGCCGAGCGGAGCAGCAATCCCAGCAGGGATTGACGCGTGCTTTTCAAATGATGTTTTTGCGTTGAACTTAGCGAGAAACAAACGGTAGAAGACCCATGAATCTTGCTCGCTTTATAGCAGTAGCGAGCTGACGCTGATACTTTGAAGACACTCCTGTCCTCTTTTTTGCCATGATACGGCCATGAGGATTTAGGAATTTCTTTAAGATATCGACATCTTTGTAGTCGATTACCTTTATATTATTCTGAGTGAAAAAACATTGTTTCTGCATAAATTTTCTTATTATTTAATTTCTTAAAATGGTATATCGTCTGGATTGATTTCTTCTGAAGGATACTCGATCGTGTCTAGAGCCTCCTTTGCGGCCGGTGCACTATCTCCTGCTTTGTCTGCATTTGCGCTAGCCCCTGCACCACCTTCACGTCTAGGACCAAACTGTATTCTATCTGCGACTATCTCTGTGCGGTATTTTTTTGTACCATCCTGAGCGTCCCAGCTTCGTGTTTGCATTCTACCCTCTACGAGTACTGAGCTGCCTTTTTTTAAATACTGCCCTGTAGTCTCTGCTTGTCTTCCAAAAACCACTACGTTGTGATAATCAGTATTTTCTTGCTTTGCCCCATTTTTATCTTTCCAAACTCTGTTGGTCGCAACACTGAAAGTGGCTACTTGTATACCAGATGGTAAAGATTTTACTTCAGGGTCACGAACGAGATTACCGATAATAAGTGCTTTGTTTAAATACATAATTTTTTAATTTACCACAAGAGCTTCTATACTTTTATCAATCTCTTCTTCACTAGCAGGAGCTGTGTTTTCTTCGACAGGAGATTCTACTGCCTCATCTTCAGCTTTTGTCTTTTGAGCATCTCTTTCACTTACCTTTCCTGACATTAGAGTACTCTCTCGAATAGTTTTTATAAAAAGAGCGCGAAGGATTTCGTCCATAGACTCGATAGATTTTTTTACAGAAGAAAGTTCTGCTGACTCGATTTCAAATTTTACCCATCCAAAATATGCGTGATCAAAAGAAGTATTCTTTGTCTGTATCAACTTAGACATTTCATAAGCAAGTGGTCGCATTTTTGGAGCTTCTTCGGAGATAATCTCACCACCACTTTTTTCTATAATACCCTTTATATTAGCCATTATTTCAGGCATCTTTTCTTCTGGTAATGTAGGAAGTAATAGAAAACCAACCTCATAAACAAGGTTGCCTTCTTTTGCTGTTTTATTTACTTTTTCTTCTGTAGACATGTAGCGATTAGGTTATCATATGTGCTTGGTTATTGCAACATACAAAAGGTCAATAAATTATAAAGAAGTGCTAAAGCCAAAAAGCCTATTTGCGTTTGAAATTATAGCTTTTTTAACAATCCCCACATCCTCACCCCTTATTTCAGCTATCTTTTTTACAACCTCGTCTACGTAGGATGGTTCATTCCTTTTGCCTCTATGGGGCGCTGGAGCGACGTATGGCGCATCTGTCTCACTCATGAGCATATCTAGCGGTATATAACGTATAACCTCATCATAATCACGTGCAAACGTAATAACACCCGTGAAAGATAGTGTGAAACCGAGACTTAAGAACATTTTTGCTTCATCTATAGTGCCGGCGAAAAAATGGACGTTACCATGTACTCCAGGATTTGCTTTTAAAATTTCATAAGCGTCCTTGTAAGCATTTCTAATGTGGAGCATCAGTGGTTTGTTCAATTCTTTTGCTAAATCTATTTGTGCCTGAAAAACTTTTTTCTGATGCTCAGCGGTTTTTGGATCTGCACGGAAATAATCAAGACCACACTCTCCTATCGCCACCACTTTTGGATTTTGAGCTAGATTTTTATAAAAATCATAATCAAAAGATTCTTCGGTATTTGTAGGATGTTGCCCAACAACTGCATATACACCTTCACTGTACTTACCAGTCAGCTCCACCGCCGAAGAAGAAGATTCTTTATCGGTACCCACGTTTATCATCCAAATATTTTTTTTAAGAGCACGAGAAACTGTCTCATCGCGATCGGCATCATATTCAGGAAAATTTGTATGGCAGTGTATGTCTATAAATTCTGGCATAAATTTGTAGAACGTATTTTAGTCTTTACGAGCAAAAAGTGGTGCGCTGGGCATTGCATTTGCTTTTATTGCATCTTTTATTTTTTGCGCAGTGTCGGGTAAAACAGGCTCGAGCATTACAGCTATGCGAGCAAGATAGACAACAAATCTCTTAATCTGCGTTTTGCCTTTTTCCAAATCCATTTTTATTAATTTGAACGGCTGTTCACTCTGAATAAAAGCGTCAGTTTGTTTTATTTCTCTCCAAATAATGTCAGATGCTTTTTTTATATCAAAAGAATCCAAAGCTTCTTTATATTCTTTTCCCTCCTCACTTTGTAAATGTAGAAGTGCATTAAAACTATCTGGCGTTGAAAGTCCACTCGACTCTAGATGAGTCTCCGCCATCTTCATTATTCTACTAGTTAGGTTACCAATACCATTTGCCAGATTGGCATTGTAGCTCTCTTTAAATTTTTCCATTGTAAAATCACTGTCCTCAAACGTATTCATTTCTCGAGCGAGAAAATATCTCAAAGCGTCCGTGCCGTATTCAGATACAACATCGTAAGGATTTATGACATTTCCAAGTGATTTAGACATTTTTTGTCCTCCACTGTTTATAAAACCGTGGATGACTATTTGCTTTGATGGCTCAATGTCGGCGGCCATAAGCATCGCTTGCCACATTGCTGATTGCTGACGAAGATTGTCTTTTCCAGCAAACTGCACTACCGGCCAATATTTATTAAATTTCTCCATATCATCTGGCCAACCAATAGCTGAGACATAGTTTACAAGAGCATCAAACCAAACATACATCACCTGTTCATCATCCCCTGGCACAGGCACACCCCAAGGCATTTTTGATTTGAGACGTGAAATACTAAAATCTTCTAGTCCACGAGACACAAAAGATTTTATTTCATTAAAACGAGATGACGACAGCACAAAATCCGGCCTGTCTTCATATAGTTTCAAAAGTCTCTCCTGAAAATCACTAAATTTGAAAAAATAGTTTTCCTCTTCTATAAGCTGGAGTTCGGTATTGGGATGTATCGGACATTTTCCATCAACAAGCTCTGAATCTGTTTTTTCTAGCTCACAACCAACACAATATTTCATCTTGTAATTTTTCTTGTAAATGTATCCATTGTCAGCACATTTTTTCCAAAAAGCCTGCGCTGATTTTTTATGAAATTCATCTGTAGTGCGTATAAAATTTATATCCTCTGAAAGACCGAGTACTTTTTTTAAACCCTTAAACTTTTCTGCATATTCATTTACGTATTCCTGAGGATCTTTACCATTCTCCAAAGCTTTTGCATGAACTTTTGAACCATGCTCATCCGTTCCTGTATTAAAAAACACATCAAAACCGCACAGTTTTTTGTAGCGAGCCATAATATCTGCATGTACTATCTCTAGGGCAAATCCAACATGAGGATCTGAATTGACGTACGGCAGAGTCGTCGTAATGTATAAATTTCTTTCAGACATTTTATTGCTTATTTAGTATTTTATTGTGATGAGGTCTTGTCGTGCTCTAAATCATTTACAAATTCCATGATAATCGCCGCAAGAGGCACAGAGAGTAACATTCCCAAAAATCCTGCTAGCTGAGCGCCAGCAACAAGGGCAATAATAACAATTATCGGAGAAACGCCAACTACCTTTTTTACAACAAGAGGATATATAAGCTGATTTTCAAATTGTTGTACAACAAGATAAAAACCAGCAATGATTAGCCCCATAGACAAGCCACCATCCACAAAACCAATAAGTATTGCTGGTATTGCCGCCAAAATAGGACCGAAAAGTGGTATAAGCTCAAAAACTCCAGCCAACACAGCTAAAAGTAATGCGTGTCGCACTCCAAACAATGCCAACCCTAAATACACAATCACACCTATTATCACAACAAGCAAAAGCTGACCCTGCATCCATAGACCTATTTTTATTTCTGATCTCTTCCAAAGATCGGTGATATAGTTTTCGTATCGACGAGAACTAATTATCTTTAAAAATTTTCCAACACCGTTTTCTTGCACAGCAAGATAAAAAGAAAGGACGATAATAAGTACGAAGCTAAGCAAACTACCAAACACCACACTTACAGTATTCCAAAAACCAGCAGACAGACTAGCGAGGATTTTGTTACCATGCTCAGCAAAATTACCCAACGATACTCCACTGGAAATCTGCTGAAATATCGGCTCGGATTGCACAAAGCTACTTCCGCGTATGGACTCTGAACCCTGATTTATATATTGCGGTAAAGACGAAAGAAAACTAGAAGAATCATTTAATAGAGGCAAAATCAAAAAATAAAATCCTCCAATAAAAATCAAGGCTAAAGAAAAGTAGATAAGCATAACAGACGGCAAACGCGGTATTTTCCTTGATACAAACCACCTTGTTATTGGTTCTATGGATGAAGCTACTACTATAGCTGCAAGTACCACAAGCACGAGGTCTCGAAGCAAAAAAAGCACAACAAACAAAACAGAAATCACTATTACCTTTATAATAGTCCCCGTGCCGATATGCAGGGTGACATCATTTCTTTCTTTTCCCATAGCAATATAATACTAGATTTTTATCGCTTCAGATAGCTCAGATATTTTTACGCGAGACTGCTTTCCTGTATCTCTATCGCGCACAGTCACCGTATCGTCCTCAAGGGTGTCAAAGTCTACAGTCACACAATACGGAGTACCTATTTCATCCTGACGTCGATATCTCTTACCTATGTTTCCATTGTCATCAAATACCACAGCGCCATAAGTCGATTTAAGCTGTGCAAAGACTTCTTTTGCTTTTTCTATTAGAGCCGGCTTATTTTTAAGTAAAGGAAAAACGGCAACTTTTACAGGTGCAATATGTGCTGGGAGCTTGAGATACACACGAGTCTCGCCCTCACCACCAAGCTCGTCTTCTGTATACGCTTCAGAAAGTACAGCAAGTATTGTCCTATCTACACCAAAAGTCGGCTCTATGACATGAGGAGTAAATCTTTCTTTTGACTCTTCTTCGTAGTATGAGAGATCTGTGCCACTTGCCTCACTGTGATTTTTCAAATCAAAATCCGTGCGATACGCAAGGCCATAAAGCTCTTTGCGACCAAAAGGAAAATCGTATTCAAAATCAATCGTGCGCTTTGAATAGTGCGCGAGATCATTACCTTCCACTTCGAGCTCATGGATGTTTTTTTCTGAAAGACCGACATCTTTCATCCAAGAGATCATTTCTTCTCGCCATTTTTCAAACTCTTTTTTCCAATCATTCTCGCGCACAAAATATTCTATTTCCATTTGTTCAAACTCACGTGTGCGGAAGACAAAATCACGCGGAGCAATTTCATTTCTAAAAGCCTTACCTATTTGTGCTAGACCGAAAGGAAGTCTAGGATGAAAAGAGTCAAGAACATTTTTGAAATTTACAAACATACCCTGCGCAGTCTCTGGACGAAGATATGATACAGAAGACTCATCCTGTGATGCACCAACATTAGTCTTGAACATCATGTTAAACTGCTTTTCTTCACCGAGTTCACCCTCACATTCAGGACATTTATTTTTGTCTTCAATATGATCTGCGCGAAAACGACGCTTACATTTTTTACACTCTACCAAAGGATCCGAAAAACCACTGACATGACCACTCGCTTCCCACACTTTTGGATTCATTAAAAGGGCAGTATCCACTCCATACATATCGGTGCGACTATCGACAAACCTATTCCACCAAAGGTTTTTTATATTATTTTTTAGAGTCACGCCAAGTGGGCCGTAATCCCATGTACCAGCCAAACCACCGTATATCTCTGAACCCTGGTATATAAATCCCCTTCTTTTACAAAGAGAGACTATCTTTTCCATTACATCATTTTCTGGTTTTTTCATTGTTTTTTGTTTATACACTACTTTACAACCACATCGTCTGTAAAATCAAATGCCGGATCAGTGCTAATGCGAGTAGTCAGAGGGGCATTCGTAATTGAGATATTTTTTAAAGTAAATCTATCTTGCCCAGTAAAAGTAACATCTTCAATAATCTTTGGTACAAATCCCACCTGCCCAAGGCTCGGCAAGAAAGATACCTGAAATGCCACCTCGCGCGGAGAGCTAGAATATCCAACTCCTGCTTTTATTTCTCCTGGCTCCCAAACCACCTTGTTTGTTGTGGGATTATACAAAATCTTATCAGACAAAGGGCTTTTTACATTTTCCCATTTTACATATGGAGGTAAGGAAGCTGATACAGACGTGTTGGTCAGATCATTGAATGCATTACTAAGTGTCCAAATCACAGTATATGTAGTCTCTTTTTCTGCCTTTGGAGGGATGGGGCCTCTATTTTCAAATGGCCCAGTCGAATACACCATTCGTGCACCAAATGTAGCCTGTGTAATCACTTTTACTTTTCTTGAAAAAGAGTACGAGATCTCTTGTGGTGGCTCTGAATCAGAAAACCTAACACCCTTAATTGTTATATCGAGATTTATTTCTGGATTGCGTAAAGCAAAAATATTTTGAGCAGAATTCGACAAAGTACTAAAATCAAAATTGAAACTTCCACTCTCACCCGGATTTATTTCTGAAAGAGACGGCGCTGTATTTTTATTCCAAGTTATTTTATTGGCAGAAGACTGATAAAAACCGCGTTGATCTGTAGAAACTTTGTTTCTGTCTAGGGCGCTACCACCAAGAGTCACTTCAAGCACCGCATCATTTACACTTACAGGTAAATTGTTGGTCCAAGAGATATTGGCCTTTATGGACTGGCCTATCTCAGCGAGATATTCCTTGCTCTCATCATTTTCTAAAGCCAACTTTACATCAAAAAATGGTTTTCTAATCATTACGGTCTCGGCAGAAGAAATAAAATCTACCCCTATCAACTTTTCATCTTCTGATGTTGCAGTACCAGCGCTAAATCTAAAAGTTTTCTCTTCATCATTTTGCCCCTCTATTTTTCCAGAAATTTTTATCACTCTCTTTTCCTTTGGTTTTAGATCACCAATGCTCCATACATTATTATCAAAAGACGCCTGAGGTGTGGCACTATCCAAAGAAAAACCAAAAGGATAATCCGCACGTACAAGTAAATTTTCTATAATAGTATTTGAGTTGGATGTCACTGAAATAGTCAGATCCATTTTCTGATTGCTATTTACCTCTTTTGCATAATCTACAGTAAATATAACCGGCGAAGATTGAATGACGATAGGATAATCTTTTTCTTTTGTAAATGTTGCATTTGAACCCTGAGCTTTGTACTCCACACTCACCTTTATATCTTTAGATGTATTTTTCTCTCCAAACAAAACAGCTTTTACTGTCTTTGTCACACTCTCACCAGAAGCGATTGGACCGAGTGTCTCTGTCTGTCGCAAAAGATCTTTGGATAAATCCAAAACCTCTCTAGTACCCTCCGGATACTCCACCAATAATTGAGCGCTCTCAAGTGGTACATTGTTGTTATTGGTCACCACTATATCCAAAACGAGTTCCTCACCACCACCTATAGACACTGGTGCCTGTATATTTATATCCAAATTTTTAGAAGATACAGCATTGAAACCACCATAAGACATATATATGAAAAACGATACAGCAACCACAAAAAAGCCTACAGAACCAATAAAGAAAAATTTAAAAAACTTACTTTTCTTTTCTGTATCTGTAATCTCTTGGGTGAGTGCACTAGCAAAAGAATCTTTGTTTTGCCAATCATTAGACACATCGTAGTTTGGCTTTGTAAAACCCCCTCGTACAGGCTCCTTTTCTTGAGGAACATTTCTCGAGTACAAGTCGCGCTCGCGACGATCTATTTTACTTTCAACTTTATTTGGACCCATATATAGACAAAATTATATCACAGACAAAATGCTATAGCTGACTTTCTCTTATTGACTTATTAATCTCAAAAATTGCTTTCTTTTTATATTTTTCCATTTGTACCAGTAGATCGCTGTTCCAATCTTTACTTTCTACAAACACCCTTAAGTCATGATCCGATGTGAGATAACCCAGATTTGAAACTATACGGAGCATTAAAATGCATTCAAAAAAAGACACCTCTTCTTTGTTTAAGGCGTTGTCTTCTAAAAAATCAAAGCCAGACTGCACAATATCAAAAAGCGCTTCATTTTTTTCTTCACCCGCTACAAGCTTTTTTATAATAGACAAAACATGCGCACAAACTAAAAATTTTTCAGCACCGTGTTGGACTGTATCTTTTTGAGAAAAAATATAGTAAAAATTTTTCTTTGGTAAAGCGCTTGTGACTTTCCACTCATTTTTTCCACGCACCAAAGAAACAGTAGACCGACAGAAAGTCTGCAGACCGTATCTGAGTTTTGATTTTATATCTCTAACACTCCTTGCGCTCGCACCCACAAGACCTAGATCACGAGTAAATAAGTAAATGAAAGAGTTGCCTTCGCCAAAAGGAAGGCTATCTAACACAAAACCCTCTGTCGTATATATATGATGCGCCATTTTATAGCTAGATTTTTTCTATCTCAAGAACAAACTCTAGATCTTCTACCTGTATTTTTTCTCCAGAAAAATCTTTGTAAACAATCTCACTTATGAGAGTAATCCTCTTTATCTCTGAAGAAAAATCTTCTATTAATTTTTTGCCTTTTTCATTTGTTGAGACAAAAAGTCTTGCATTGTCACCCACTGTAAGGTTTTTATTTTTTCTTAAATCTTGCACAGCTCTTACAAACTCTCTCATTTGTCCCTCCAAGCGTAGCTCTTCTGAAATATTTGTGTCTATTTCTGCATCATTAGCCAGAGCACTATCAAAGACGACTTCTTTTACGTTTAATTCATCTTTTATTAGATCTACCAAATCTTCTCTACCCTGAACTCTGTTTGATTTTATTGTAATTTTTGAAATAGGTTGGCGCACTTTTATATTTGCCTTTGATCGTAGCTCTAGTCCAACACTTACTATATTTCTCACTTCCTGCATATCTTCTAGGACCACAACATCTCCTACCGACTTTATCTCCCCCTCTGTCCAATCCTCCAGATGCACACTTTCTAGCTTTCCGCCTACTTTTTGATACAAAGTTTCTGCGTAAAAAGGAGTAAACGGCGCCATGTACTTTGCGAGCTCTAGCAAAACATATTTTGTAGTAGATAGAGCGTTTGCTTTATCGAGTAAATCATCTGACTTAAATCGATCGCGTGAGCGTCTGATATACCAAGTAGAAAAATCAGAAACAAAATCGCGTATTGCTCGGCCAGCAGAAAATACATCGTAGCTATCAAGGGCATTTGTACCATCTGAAATAACACGATGCATTCTCGTGATTATCCATTTGTCCAACACGTTTTGACTTTGAGCACTAGCGACCACATTTTCATCAGCATACATTTCATAGAAAGAAACGATGTTTGTGATCAAGTTGAATACTTTTTTTACTACTTCATCAACTGTCTTTTCATCAAAATTCTTTGAGTCTCCCGGCTGATTTACCGTAAACATCCAAAGGCGCAAAGCGTCTACACCGTATTTATCCATCATTTCCCAAGGATCGACTACGTTGCCGACAGATTTTGACATCTTTTTGCCGTGCGCATCCAAAATATGAGTAAGACATATTACATTTTTGTAAGCCTTCCCCATTCCCATCAAGATTCCAATAGCGTGAAGGGTGTAAAACCATCCACGAGTCTGATCTATCGCTTCGGAAATATAATCAGCTGGATATGCCAAAGCTTGTGTATCTTTTTCAAAAGGATAATGCATCTGAGCAAAAGGCATTGCACCAGAGTCAAACCACACATCTAGCACTTCTTTGACACGCTTGTATTCTTTTCCCTCTTTATCCACCAAAACGACGTTGTCTATAAAAGGTCTATGCAAATCTATTTCAAAATTTTCATTGTGTGGTAGATTTCTCCAATCAATATCTCGCGCTTCTGCATTCATAAAAGAATCATCGAGATAATGTTTTGCCATTTCCTTTTTTGAATAACCCAAAGAAGCTAGATCTATCAGATTTAGCGGTCCTCCGTGTCCGACAATGAGAATATTTTTGCCCTGATATTTTGAATCAATATCATACATAAAAGCAGAAACACGAGCTCTCAAATCGTCCCAATTTTCTATATTTTGCAAAGAGTGATCTGGATGTTTTGTAAATCTTTCTAGTGTGTTTTTAAACAAAGAAATATAACTCTCCCAAGATTTTCCACTCCAATGACCGAGCCTAATCTCACCCAGCCTTTCATCTTCGATAATCTCCCCACCAAATCCAATCTCTTTTGCTATTATCTGAGCAGTTTCTTTTGCCCTGTTGAAAGGAGAGGTGAAAATCAAATCAATTTTCTTTTCTGCAACAACTTTGCCGGCGTTTTTTGCCTCTTCTCTTCCGTTTTCTGTAAGTGAGTCGTTGTTTTTGTAATCACAATCTATCAGATCTTTTGTATTTGCTTCTGACTCACCATGACGAACAAGCGTAAATTTATTTCTTTGTGGTATATATGATTTCAATTCCGAAATAGAACCAACAAAAATACGATCTCCATCTTTGTCTTCCCATATAGGCAAAGGAGTTCCCCAATATCTCTCACGAGAAATAGCCCAGTCTTTTACTTCGCGAAGCCATTCGCCAAAACGTCCTTCACGAATGTGCTCTGGGTGCCAATTTATATCTTCATTTTCTTTTACAAGCTCCTCTCGCAAAGAAGACATACGGATATACCACGAGTCTCGAGCGTAATATATGAGCGGTGTCTTGCATCGCCAGCAGTGAGGATATGTGTGAGCGTATTTTTCTTTTTTGAAAAGAATTCCTCGACCCGCCAAATCTTTTATAATATCTATCGCAAGTGTGTCCTCCCCTTTTTCATCTTTTTCTTTTACAAATCTTCCAGAAAGAAAATCCATATCATCGAGAAAATGTCCGTCTTCTTTTACAAGATGAAATTTTGGTAGACCTACTTTTGTACCCAAATCAAAATCTTCTTGTCCGTACATCACAGCAGTGTGGACTATGCCTGTACCATCTTCTGTTGTGACAAAATCTGCCGAATAGACTTTGTATGCGCGCGCAAAAGCCTCAGGATCTTTGTCGCCAAATTTTTCCGCAAGATATGGGTAGAGAGGTTCGTATTCAAGACCGACGAGATTTTTTCCTGAAAACTTTTTTATTATTTTATAATTTTCTTTTCCAGCAAAAACTTTTTCTACCAGTTTTTCAGCCAAAAAATATTTTACATTTTCTGATTCTACTTCTGCGTATTGCATTTCCTCCCCTACAGCGAGCGCTACGTTGCCCGGCAATGTCCAAGGTGTTGTAGTCCACGCAAGCAAGTAAGTATTTTCTTGGCCGACAACTTTAAACTTCACATACACAGACAAATCTTTTACGTCTTCATATCCTTGCGCGAGCTCATGAGATGAAAGAGCCGTACCACAACGCGGACACCAAGGTAGGACTTTGTAATCCTTGTAGATCATTTCCTTTCCACCAATGCCAAGCACACCACCAGTCTTTTTTTCAGAAATATTTTTCAAGATATTCCACACAGACTCCATGTATGTTTTTTCATATGTAATGTATGGATTTTCTTGATCTACCCAGTACCCGATACGACTAGTAAAATCATTCCACAAATCAACATATTCCCAAACACTTTTTTTACACTCCTGATTAAATTTTTCTACGCCATATGCCTCCACCTCCTTCTTTGATTTTAGGCCAAGTTGTTTTTCTACTTGTATTTCCACAGGCAGACCGTGAGTGTCCCAACCACCTTTTCTATCCACGTGAAAACCACGCATCGTTTTGTATCGAGGAATCACGTCTTTGAAAACACGAGCAATAATATGATGAATACCAGGCTTGCCATTGGCGGTCGGAGGTCCTTCATAAAATACGAAGTCGCCCTCGGTAGTAGGCTTTTTTAGAGTTTTTTGAAAAATGTCATTTTCGGCCCAAAATTTCAGTATTTTTTCTTCGTTTAGAGCTGTCTCGCTTTTTTTGGATACGTCTTTCGATTCGTTCATATATGCAAAATACTAGCATTTTTAAGCGTTTTTACAAAAAGAAAGCCTTCTAACTATTTTTTATTTAGATAAAAATATACTCACTCTTCTGCAAGACGTATCCAGCAAAATTCCCGAGTGTATCTTTTCACAAGCGTGGTGAGGAAGCCATGGCCGCCACACATTCATGCATGTAGTTTTATTATACGAAAAGATCCCCCTGACCGCCAAACTAAATTGGCAAAGAGTCAAGGGGACCAAGAGCCCAAGGGCTCGAGAACCTAGATTGCAAGAGTCAGTTGCGGAACCACGACGCGACGACGATACTCGGCGCCCCAGACGAAGCCGTCCGAGAACCGGCAGACGTCGACATCGAGCTGGCCATCGTCGTACACGCGCACGTCAGCAACGAAGAATTCGTCGCCGACCTTGAACAGGAAGAACGTGGAGTGGCCATCCGTGCGAAGCCACTTGCGGTGCTTCTTCACGAAGTTGATGATCTGGGCCTGCGAGAGACACAGAGCATCAAGATCGTCGCTCATCCCATTGAAGATCTGGGCGAATGTGCCGTCCTTGATCATCTCGTGGACTGCGACATTCGCCGCACCCGCGGGCTTGCTCGCGACATCACAACCCCAACTCTTGAAATAAGGGTCGATCCAGCCGGTGAAGAGATCGCGCACTTGTGAGATGGTCTCCTTACCGTCTGTTGCATCGAGGGGCAGGATTTCTGCATCCGAGATGAGCTTGAGACAGCCGGAGATGTCCTCCGCGAGCTCGGCAATTTTCTGCTTCACGAGATCGGTGACCGCCGAGACAATGACATTTCCCTTCCCCATGAGACGCTGGAAGTTGACACTGTTGATGACGCCGCTATTGGACAGCTCATCAATCGCAACTCCCATCGCTTTACGGGTAGCACTCACAACGAGCTGAGTGCCTTCTTCCTTCTGACCTGCACTGATTCGCTTGACCGACGTCTTTGATGCAGTCGATGGCTTCATCGCTGTCATCCTTTCTTGTATGCCATTGCTTGCGCAACTGGCTGGTTTTAGAAGCTAGAGGACGACGCGCTGTCGCCATAGCCCAAAAAGGCCTAATTTAAGCCGCTTTGAGCTATGGCGATACTTGCAAATAGGTTGTGAAAGAGCTTAATTTACCTATATAAATAGTAGCATAAATAGGCCTCAAAGTCAAGTTGGCTTCCAGACCGGTTTTCAAAACCTCTCTACTTCTTTTATCTCATACTTTCCCATCTCTTTTCCCTCACCCTTAAAATAAAATTTTGCTTTTAGTTTTTTGCCCTTGATTGCATCCATCAGCCAGTACTTATCATCCAGCCACATTTCATCATATGGAATTTCTGAAATAGGAAACCACTGCGGTCTCATCTCTTCACTTTCTGTTGGCTCGCCTTTCCAACTCTCCACAAAAAATACATGAACGAGCATGTCCCATCCCTCTTTGTCTGGAAAATAAAAATTGATCTCGGCTACTTTTTGTAAATCTTTTTTATCAATATCTACGTCGATTTCTTCTTTTATTTCTCTCACTGTCGCTTCCTCTATGGTCTCACCTTCTTGTATCTTACCGCCAGGACCATTCCACTTATCCACACCAAATCCTCGTTTTTTCATTGCCAAAAGTACCTCATCTCCTCTCCTCAAGAAACAGATATTGGCTACTTTCATATATTTAATTTTATCACGCTTACATCCTCTCCGGAGCCACGATACCGAGGAGCCACAGACCGTTTTTCATGACTGTCTTAAATGACTGTGTGAGAGCGACACGATATGGCGACGAAGGGTTTGTGCTGTCTACTATAGGATTATTGGCATAGTAACTATTGAAAGCACCCGCGAGCTCGGTCAGATATGTGACAATAAGCTGTGGAGCAAAATCTTTTTCTGCGCGCAGAGTGGTGTCAGCAAATTTTGCAAGCATTTTTTCTAGCTCACCCGCAACGTCAGCTTTTTCTAAACTAGGCACTATCCCCGCTTCTTTTGCCTTTTGTAAAATAGAACATGCACGAGCGTGAGAGTATTGCAGATACGGACCTGAGTCTCCCTCAAATGAAAGTGATTTTTCAAAATCAAAAATAATATCGCGACCAGGTGACTGACGTAAAATAGAATACTTGATAGCGCCCACAGCCACCTGCGCCATGATTTCCCTCTTTTCTTCATCAGACAGCTCCCTGTCTTTTATTTTTTCATACACCAACTTTTCTACGTCCACGATAAGCGACTCGCCGGTGATCACATTACCCTTTCGAGAAGACATTTTACCGCTAGCAAAGCGCAACATGCCGTGACCGATATGACGAGTCCTATTAGCAATTTTTGAGTCTACGAATTCAAGTACTTTTAGTAGCACTTTAAAATACTCATTTTGTTCATTACCAGTAATAACTACAGACAAATCAAAGTCTGCCTTTTCAAACTTCATTTTACTGAGCCCCAATTCTTTTGTTTCGTAAGTCGGCAGACCTTGTGAATTTACAAATACGCGCGTATGCAAACCGTACGGCTCGCCTTTAAAAACAATGGCGCCGTCACTTTTTTCAAAAATGCCCTTCGCCAAAAATTCTTCTACCAGAAAAAGACCACGCGGAGCCGTCTCACTTTCAAAAAAATAGTAATCAAACTTTGTGCCGAGCTTTGCATATATGTCTTCAAAATGATCCAGACTTACTTTTCTTCCCCAGTCGTACAGCTCGACTACTTTTGGATCTGATTTTTCGTAAATTATTTTATTGAGGACATCTATTTCTTTTTTTGCACTTTCATCATCTTCATATGCGTTTGAGCCATGCACGTATGCATTACCGATAAACTCTGCTTTTTTTGCCAAATCCTCTTTTACGTTTGGCATTTCAGCAGAAAGCTCCTGCATACCCCATATAGCCTTGGCTACATGAGGACCCACGTCGCCCTGATAGTTGGCACGTTTTACGTCAGCACCACTCCACTGAACAATGCGAGAGAGGGATTCTCCTATAACGTTTGGCATCAAGTGACCTATATGAAACTGCTTGAAAGGATTTGGATCTGTGTATTCAAACATTACTTTTTCACCTTCGCGTAAATTGTTTTTGCCAAAGTCGTCGCCACTTTGCAAAATGTTTTGCAAAAGCTCAGCAAAAAAAGTGTCAGACAGATAGATGTTTATAAACTGAGCCACAACCTTTACATCCTTTATGTATTTATTTTTTTTAAGTTCTGTAAAAAAAAGAGTTGATAGGTCTATTTTTTTATCCTGTACAAAAAAATAAAAATCTCCATTTGGTAAATATTTAGGATGTGACAAAAAACCATCCCCGATATCTACACCGTCTTTCTTCAATTCTTCTTTTATTATTTCTTTAATGTCTTTCATCTTTTTGCACGCAATTATTTCCCTGTACTTCCAAAGCGCCCTTCTCCGCGAGATGTATCGCTCAATTCTTGCACTTCCTCTACCACCACATCCTCCTTTTTCTGAATCACCATCTGCGCCACCTTATGTCCTTTTTCAAAAGTATATCTCTCTTTTGAAAGATTTATAACTCCGATCAATACCTCTCCTCTATATCCAGAGTCTACCACACCACCCAAAGTTTTTATTCCATTTTTTATAGCTATACCGCTCTTGTCCCAAATCATCCCAACATATCCCTCAGGTATCTCCATAGCTATGCCGGTAGAAATAGCTGTCTTCTCACCAGGCTCTACACTCACTGACTCACAAGTATATATATCTAGACCGGCATCTCCAGGATGGGCATACGTAGGCAAAGTAGCATCCGCACGAAGTTTTTTAATTTTCAAAACAAGATTCATTTATTTTATTTTTAATTCTTTCTTTACGATTGACCAAACTCTATCGCTCACCTCTTCTGGTAGCATACACACCATATTTTTACAGCATTCTATTTTACGCCAATCTTTATTTTTCTTTGTTAAATCAATCGCAGCTTCTCTTGAATTTTTTAGATAAATTAAATTTTCCTCAGCAACATCCACTCTTCCCTCAAGATATTTCTTTTTTCTTTTGGCTATTTTGTTTTTGAGCCACTCTTTGCTGACCTCAAATGGTACGTCTAGATATATCACCAGATCTGGTCGAGGAATTCTGAAAACTTCATATTCCATTTTGTCGAGCCAAGCCAAAAATTCTTTTCTGTCTTTTGGATTGTCTATTTTCCCTCCTTGATGAATCTGATTTGCACTCACGTATCTGTCGGCTACCACAGTATATCCACTATCTATCCATTTGCGGATTTCTTTGCTTGATTCAAAACGGTCACCTGCGTAGAGCACAGATGCCACGCGCGGATCTACTTGTGTAAAGTCTCCATAAATACCAGAGAGGTATTTGCCTATTAGTCCCCCAAAAAAGTTGGTCTCGTATCTAGGAAAATCTATAGTTTTTACTTTCACTCCCTCTTTTTTTAGTCTTTCTACCAAAAGTCTAGTCTGGGTAGCTTTTCCTGAACCATCTATTCCGTCGATTACTATAAATTTTCCTTTTTTCATTTTTGCCGGCGTTATTTTTTTAAAATCTTATCTATCTTCTGCGCGATAATTTTCATATCTTTTTCTTTTGCTCCTCGTGTGGTTTCCGCCGCTGTGCCAAGCCGGATACCAGACGGATCAAATGGTGAACGTGTTTCGTATGGAATAGTATTTTTGTTTACAATAATTCCCGCTTTTTCTAATCGCGCGCTCGCCTCGCTACCTGAAATCCCCTTTCCGTTCATCCATGTGTCTACGAGTATGAGGTGACTATCTGTGCCGTCAGAAATTATTTTCCAACCAAGTCTTTTTAATTCATCTGCGAGAATCTTTGCATTTTTTACTACCTGATTTGCATATTTTTTGAAAGCTGGTGTGTCTGCTTCTTTGAGAGCGACGGCTACTGCTGCTATCTGATTTAGATGAGGACCACCTTGCATTCCCGGAAAGACTGCTTTGTCTATGAGTTTGTCGAGACCGCGATCGTCTTTGTGCACAAAAATCATAGCGCTACGCGGACCACGAAGAGTCTTGTGCACCGTTGTCGTCACCACATCTGCGTATTTAAAAGGACTTGGATATGCACCGCCTGCAACGAGCCCAGCAAAGTGTGACATGTCTACCATGAGATATGCGCCACATGCATCAGCAATCTCACGAAACTTTTTGAAATCAACTGTGCGTGGATATGCTGTAAAGCCAGCGACGATTATGTTTGGTTTGTGTTCAAGTGCGATTTTTTTTAGATCTTCATAATCCAGCTTCTCTGTATTTTTATCTACACCATACGCGACCTGATTCCAAAACTTTCCTGTCACAGATACTTTGTGTCCATGCGTAAGATGGCCACCCTGATCTAGACTCATTCCCATTATTTTTCCATGTGGAGATACGAGAGCTGTGTAAACTGCCACATTGGCCGGTGAGCCAGAAAGTGGCTGGACGTTTACATGCCAATTTTTCGGTGCGAGTTTGAAAAGCTTGAGCGCGCGCTCGCGACAAACATTTTCTATTTCATCTACTACAGCTTGCCCGCCATAGTAGCGCTTGCCGGGATATCCTTCGGCGTATTTATTGGTCAGCTCTGAGCCGAGCGCCGTGAGCACATCAGCGGAAACATAGTTTTCTGAAGCTATGAGATTGATAACACTTTTCTGACGTTTTCCCTCTGCTTTTATGAGTTTTTCTATCTGTTTGTCTTTCATTATGGTCATTTTATCATAAATGATATAATTTTTATATGAAAATCTATAATGACATTTTAAAGGAAATAATGGAAAAAGGTGTAGATAGAAAGGGGCGCAACGCTGTCACCAGAGCACTCTTTGCAAAACAAATGCGCTTTAATCTAGAAGAGGGTTTCCCTGCCGTAACCACAAAAAAACTTGCGTTTAATGGTGTAAAAAGTGAACTACTTTGGTTTCTCGAAGGAAGCTCTGACGAAAACAGACTACGAGAACTCAACGGCACAGACAAAACCATATGGACAGCAAACGCAGAAGCGGATTACTGGAAACCGAAAGCAAAATTTCCCGGTGATCTCGGTAGAATATACGGCGTTCAATGGAGAAAATGGAGAAAACCAGACGGCACAACAATTGATCAAATAAAAAGAGTTGTAGAAAAATTAAAAACAGATCCAAACGACAGACGACTCATAGTGACCGCGTGGAACCCCGGCGAGCTCGATGAGATGGCGCTTCCACCATGCCACATTATATTTCAATTTTTTGCCAACCCAGAAGAAAAGAAACTTTCACTACACATGATGCAAAGAAGTTGTGATATGTTTCTTGGCGTGCCATTCAACATTGCTTCGTATTCCCTGCTTCTCGCTATGGTTGCTCAGGTCACAGGATTTACACCACACGAATGTATTCTCACACTAAACGACGCGCACATATATCACGAGCATTTTGACGCAGTAAAAGAACAGCTCTCTCGTGAACCAATGAAGCTACCGAGACTCTGGCTTAATCCCGAGGTTACAGATATAGATAAATTTACAATGGACGACATCAAGCTTGTAGACTACAACCATCATCCGCAGATAAAAGCACCGATGATTGTATAAGAATAAGAAATAAAATGATTACACTTATCGCCGGAGTAGATAAAAACTTTTTGATAGGAAATGGAATAATGCTCCCTTGGCCAAAACTTCCTGCTGATATGGCTTTTTTCCGTGAAAAAACTCTTGGAAAAACCATAGTGATGGGAGCTGTGACTTTTGAATCCCTAGGAAAAGCATTGCCGGGCAGAAAAAATATAGTACTCTCAAAAGGACCGCTAAAGCCGGGATTGGACACAAACGATGTGACAGTGTTTGATTCCATCGAGCCAGTTCTAGAGCTAGCAAAAAATGAAGAAGTAATGATAATCGGCGGCCGAACAATCTACAGAGAATTTATTCCCCATGCAGATAAAATATATCTAACTTTTATAGATGGTGAGTTTGAGGGCGATGTGTATTTTCCATTACAAGATTTTTCCGACTGGAAGAAAACAGACGAGGTCGTGCACGAAGCAGACGAAAAAACTCCTTTCCGACTCACATTTACAACTTTTGAGAAATAATTTTGCGTATACAAAACTATTTAAAATGCTTTGCTAATTTGGGGCCGGACTGTTCTACATAGTTGGAAGAAATACTGTCGTAGGCTTTTTCTGGCAACTCAGACATATATTCAAATCTTATCTTACCTATTGGCTGTCCCTGACGAACCACTAGATCTTCAAAAGGACGTACTTCGAGCGTAAGCGGGCGACCCTTTCCCTCTCCTTTTTTACCCCATCCCCACCCCGGATCAATAAAGCCAGCATAATGTGAGCGAAAATCACCACTGCGCTCGTCCATCGGCAACATTTCACACGCTAGCTGAGGAGGCACACGCACAGCCTCATATGTCGAGAGAATATAAAAAGAATCTTTCTTTAAATACAAGTGGCCATTTCTTTTTTTAACTGGTTTAAAAAATTTCTTGGAATTATAAAAAGATATTTTTGAAAGATCGACAGGCGTATGAGACGATATACTTTCAAAACCGAGCACTTCACTTTCTAAATCTATAGTGAGTATTAGTGAGCCGTCATTGTCACGGATTTTTATATCAGAATATTCATAAGGGCTTTGATTTTTCCTACTCCATAAAAGTTTATGCTCATCCATTATTTCAACAAGCTGTTTTTCAGATATTCGAGTGTCAGCATTAAAAAATCTAAGCTGATTTAAACACACTCCTTGATACACCTGTATCGGAAAAGACTGTGGCATTATAGAAATCCAAATTTCTCCACTAAAACCAGCTTGAAGAGAATCATATCTAGGCATTCCATCTGCTATCAAACGCACGTGAGTATCTATTCTTCCGCTAGTAGACTTTGGATTGCAAAAAGCATAGATATCTTTTGGTAAAGACAGGGTTTCATTTAATCTAATAACATATATACTTCCCCTCTCAAGAGGTTTCTTTATGTTGTGACGACTCTTTTTTATCTGGGCCAAAACATCACGCACAGTTTCAGTTGGTTTTGGCTGGAATATTCCTTCAACTTTGTAAATTTCGTCTGAAATAGATAGATCGAGAGAAGCGGGCTTTATGTTTTCTTGTACAACATTTTTTATCGAACCACCTTTAACCAATTTTAAAATTGATTTATATGGCAGAGCACCGATTTTTTTTACGCTACTTCTCTCATTCATGTTGTATACATAATACGTAAGTGCAAAAATAAAGGCAAAACTATTGCTGATAGAATTTTTGTGGTTTAGTTTTTGGTTTATTTATCATCCTCAGAAGAGTAATATTTACGGCCACTCTTGTATGAATCAAATGCAAGCTTACAAAACTCAAACATAGGCCCTTCCGGTAATTTATTTAGAGGAAACCACTCCCAATCCTCAGCTTTTTCTGGTTCCATCGTCTTTGGTTCACCACTTGCCCAATCTGCAACCAGACCTATGTGCACATAATGCTTTGGTGCGTATTTTTTTACGTTTGTAAGATAAAGAAACTTTATATTTTTTATCTCTAGACCGCACTCTTCCAAGGTCTCGCGTACAGCACATTCTTCAAAAGATTCCATGTACTCCAAATGCCCCCCAGGAAAAGAATACTCCCCCGCACCATGAGAACCCTTACGACGGGTCATAAGTACCTTTCCATCTTTTAGTATCATCACACCCACACCCACTTTTGGTTTATTGATTTCCATATTTATTTTTTAAATTATACCAAACAAAAAACCGCCTTCTGGCGGTTTTTTGTATATTACTCTACATCTACTCCCATTGATCTAGCGCTTCCTGCAATAATCTTTGATGCTGCATCTAGATCGTGAGCGTTTAGATCTACCATTTTCTTTTCTGCAATCTCTCGTATTTTTGCTTTACTGATCTTTCCTGCCTTTTTTGTCTTGTTTGTTCCACTACCCCTTTCTGCACCGATAGCTTTTAGAATAAGACTTGAAGCTGGAGGTGTTTTTAAGACAAAAGAGAATGATCGGTCTTCGTAAACAGAGATTTCTACAGGCACGATGTCACCCATCATCTCTTTGGTCTTGTCGTTAAATTGCTTTACAAACTCTCCAATGTTTACACCAGCCTGACCAAGAGCCGGACCAATAGGTGGAGCCGGATTTGCTTTACCCGCTGCGATAACTAGCTTTAATTTTTTTGTTACTTTCTTTGCCATATATGTGTGAATTACCTTACATTAAATCTTCTTTACTTGCAAGAAATCAAGCTCGACTGGAGTCTCGCGACCAAACATAGCCACCAGCACCTTTACCTTGCCACGCTCGTTGTCTACTAGGCTTACCTTTCCTTCAAGATCCTTAAATGGACCGTCAACGATTTTGACTGCATCTTCTGGAGCAAGATCTATATTGTGCTTTGCTGTATCAGCATTCATTCGCTTGAAAAGATCGTCCACCTCCTTTTTATCAATAGGTACAGGATACACGCCAGAGCCGACAAATCCTGTAACACGAGGAGTGTTTCTCACTACATACCAAGAATCATCAGTCACAAGCATGTCTACGAGAATATATCCTGGATAAATTTTCTCTTCTTCTTCTACGCGCTTGCCACCTTTTATTTTTATCTTTTTTTCTGTGGGTACGATTACGTTGAAAATCTTATCCTCCATTCCTAGAGACTCGATACGCTGTTTTAGATTTCGCATCACTGCGTTTTCATATCCTGCGTATGTGTGTATCACATACCAATTTCGCCCTTCTTGTATTTTTTGTCGTGACATATTTTTAAATGACAAACTTTTCTAAAATGTTTGTAAAAACAAAATCAAAAAAACCTAAAAAGAAAGCTACTCCGACTGAAATTAAAATAACTATAGATGTATAAACAATAGTCTGGCGTCTTGTAGACCAGCTCACATGTCTGAGTTCACCCTTTGTTTCCTTGATATAATCGATGATTTTCATAATTTTATTTGTTTTTACTGCCCTGAATTTTTCTAAGAAAAAACGCCCGAAGGCGGTTACAGATACAATAATACTCTATTTAATGAATGTGTCAAATGAGAACCCCCGCCAAAAGACGAGAGTCTCACTGCGGGGGTGTTTCGACTTCTTGCCACACAAAGTAAGTCGTCTTGTCTTCTTGTTCCTCCTTGTAGCCCTCTGGCTTGTAAAGGTTGTGTGGCATAAACACTGTAAAGGACTCTTCGACGATCCGAGTCATCAGTCCCGGGTAGGACTTTGAAAACTCTGGTGACGGACTGCTCGTCTTGTGATCGAGAAGTGTAATCCCCTCGACAACACCAAGCTCTTCGGCAATGGCGCGAAGTGCAGCGAGACCTGAGTGCTCGCCCGGCTTCATCTTTTCACCAATATATTTGAAGCCACGAATACGCACTCGTCCGTTTTTAAAGACCTGCTTCTCCTCACAGAGTTGCAAGACCTTCCCGTCCCCGGCTTTGTAAAAGACGGCCACCTTGACCAGCCGAATCTCACGCACAAGGATTTTGCCGTCCTCTACCAAAAACGCCTCACCTGCCACGATTTCCCTGTGCAGATGATCAAACGTCTTTGCAGAACCACGACCCCATGTCGTGGTAGGAACATCGAAACTTCTCAAGTATGCATACAAATGCATAGGATTCTTGAGATCCCTCCGGCGTCTCATGTCTTCTTCATGATCAATTCCCATGGGATTTGACCTCCTTTCTGTACTTGAGAATACAACCTACCAATGAATATGTAAATGACACAAACAAAATAGCTCTCGAGCGAGTAAGCGAAGCGCTTTAGCAAGAGAGCTATTTTATTTACTGAAAACTATTTAATCTCGTAAACAATAGTTACGTTTGATGTAATTTTACTTTCACCTGCAGGAAGTTGTGGAGCAGATTCGGCAGATCCACCCATACCCATTGCCATATCTTTTACCGCATACATGGGCATAGGATAATTACCTGATTCATTAAAGCTTACAATGTCACCAAGTCTCACGCCCAAATCTTTTGCGAGTTGTTTTGCCTGCTCTTTTGCATCATCTATAGCAGACTTTCTTGCTTCACGTACTTTTGCATCTTGATCGTCAACTGTAAAGTTGAGTCCGCTAATATCAGAAACCCCCGTCTCACCTATGTTTCCAAGAATCTTACCTGCATCAGCAATATTTCTAATTTTTACCATTATACTTTGTCGCACTTCATATCCAATCAGCTTTTGTGTACCTGATGGAGGACAGCTGTACATTGTACACACCTGACTTAGATACTCATATCTAGGATATGCACTATAGTCTATAGTTTTTACATCTTTTTCTTCTACACCAAGACCTTTGAGCGTGTCGAGTGCTTTATTCATTTTTGCAGTGGCTTTATTTTGCGCCTCTGACACAGTTGTAGCCTGCTCTACTACAGAAAAATTAATCGTTGCAATATCTGGAATAGCTATTACTTCACCTTTTCCAGCCACAACAATAGTATTTTTTGTTTCGCCATATCCACCCTTGTGCCCACTTGAGCCAAGAGACTTCACTATATGTATACCCAAAATAACTATGAGAAAAATAGCGAGAACACTAGCAAGGTTGATCATTCTTTTACCCATCACCGTATTTTCATTAAACATATTTTTAAATTTTAATTAATAATCTTTATCTACCATCATCATATACGCATCAAACAAATTTTGGAATAAAGAAAGCACTGTCATTGGTCCCACACCTCCTGGTACCGGAGAAATAGCGTCCACTATCTCACTTACTTCACCAAACTTAACATCGCCCACCACTCTCTTGTCTGGCAAAACACTAATACCCACATCTACTACCACTTGTCCCTCTCTCACAAAATCCTTGGCAACAAACTCTGGGTCACCAGCAGCTACAACCAAAATATCAGCTCTCTTTGTCTCCGACATAATATCTGACGTAGCGAGATGACAGATTGTTACAGTGGCGTCTCTGTTTAATAGAGCGAGTGCGGCTGGTTTACCGACTAATTCTGATCGGCCCACGACCACCACACGTTTTCCTTTTATTTCAATATTATAGTAATCAAGTAAAGTGATGATACCCCTAGCGGTCGCTGGCATATGACCTTTTTGATTGCTCCAGAGAAGCTTGGTGTTTATCGAGGTGAGACCATCAACGTCTTTTATCGGATCTATTTTTTGAATGATAATATTTTTGTCTAATCTATTTGGTAATGGAAGTTGGACAATAATACCGTGCACAGAATCATTTTTATTTAATTTTTCAATCTGAGCACACACAGATTCTTCCAAAAAATCATCCGGAAGTTTTATATGTATTACCTCGGCCCCTATTTTTTCTGCAAAAAGTTTTTTCTGATTTATATATTTATTTGATTCTTCTTTGTCCCCGACCTGAATAATAGCAAGTTTTAATCTAGCTTTTAAAATAGAAATGGAATTTTTAAGCTCCAAAACAATAGAGTTCCTAGCCACCCTGCCATCTAAAAGTGTTTTCATTTCGTTCTAGCAAAAATAACAGAAATGAGAACTATAGCAAGACCGAGAAAAAAACCACCTATAACATCGCTTAAAAAATGTGCACCTAGATATATTCGACTGACAGCAATCAGCGCAATGATCAAAGCAAAAAATTCAACAAAAATTTTTCTATAAGCGTCTTTTTTTATTAAATCTTTACAAAAATAGATAGTGAGCAAGAAGGCAATAGTTGCGAGTGTGGTGTGTCCGCTGGGAAAACCCCAACCCGTTGCGTTTGTTATTTTGTCGAGAGGCCGACTGATCTCAAAAAGTGACTTTACTGCGAAAAAAGAAACCATACCCGCAAACATTGAGACAACAAAATTTACACTTTCATGTAGTCTGTTGAAACAAACTAAAAACAAAAACATAGCAATAGAATAAATTTGCAAAAAAAGTGGGCTAGCAATATTTGTGATGATAATAAAAATAGAGCTCAAAAAATCATTTCTCAAAGACACCACGCTGTCTTGCACAGCCTGATCAATAGAAAAAATTCCTCTTGATACTACGTAGCCTAAAAAAATACAAAGTGCAAGAAAAAAGGCCGACATAAATGCAAGCTTCTTATTTTGTTCAATGATCAGATTATTCATTTATTTTTCACCTTAATTCTTTTTCCATCTAGCAAAAATACCGCAAGGCAAAAGCCGGCCACCAGCTCTTTCTTTTATAGCAAGCTCCCCTGTCTCTATAGTACCGCGAAAATCTTTCATTAAATTTTTTATATTATTTCCATAAGCAATAGCAGAATAACCAGAAGAGTAACCGTTTAGTAGAAAAAATATTGGATCTTCACTGAGAATCTGCCGACACATAGAAAGTAGTTCCAACAAATGATCTTCTATCTTCCAAAGCTCTTTTTTTGCACCATGACCAAAAGCTGGTGGATCCAGAATAATTCCGTCATACCTTTTTCCACGTTTTATTTCCCTTGCCACAAACTTCCTCACATCATCAAGCATCCAACGTATTGACGCTTGCTCTAGACCCGAAGCCTTTGCGTTTTCTTTTGCCCAATCAATAGCACTCTTTGAGCCATCCACATGAGTGACATCTGCACCAGCTTTTGCGGATGCAAGGGTAGCTCCGCCGGTATAACCAAAAAGATTGAGAACGGAGATTTTTCTTTCAGGTGATATATTTTTTACTTGATTGATTGACTCTGCAATCCATTTCCAATTGACTGACTGCTCTGGAAACACGCCCGTGTGTTTAAAAGCTGTAGGAGAAATAATAAAATGTAAACCCGCAAGCTCTATTTGCCACTCTACAGGAGTACCATCTTTCATTTTCCACGACGCTTTTTGTGCGTCTCTTATAAATACGCCATCAGCTTTTATCCATTCATTTGGCGAAAATTTTTCCCAAAGAGCCTGCGGATCTGGACGATCAAGCAAAAAATCCCCGTATCGCTCGAGTTTTTGTCCGTTACCTGAATCTATGAGTTCATAGTCTTTTTGCCTCTCTGTAATGAGTATTTCTAATTTTTCCATATGAATATTATACAGTAAAAAATGAAACCCGGATGACTTATCGTCATCCGGGAAAATTTCCTCGCGCACCCCTCGCGCCTACTCGTGCCGTTTTGGCACGTGTAGTCCGTCGTGCGAAACGATCCTGTTGTTTGGGGAAAGACGAAGCCTGAGCTCCTTGGACTCCATTTCCGCGATGACTTCGAGCTGGGAAAGGGAGCGAGTACGTCCGTCAAGGTGTTGAAACAACCACTTGAGTTCAGAATACATCGGCCAAGGATTGCCCTCGACGATACGCCGTTCACCAAACAGCTCCTCCGCTCGATTCACATCGAGGCGATTGAAGGCGGCTAGATCGGCACGCACAATCTCCCCATCGAGCCCTCGCGCGCACAGTTTGTGCAACGCAAGAAACAGTCGATTGTCACATATTTCAATGGCAGGCATAAGTGCGCCCTTTCGCAAAAAGATCGTGCCGGAACTGCCGGTACAGTTGCAAGAAGTCTTGCGCTTAAAACAAATTAGCACATAAAAATTGACTAAACAATAGTTCTAGCCAAAATTCCTATAACCAAGATACCGAGACTATTAAAAATATATGAGATTGTTAAAAAAATTTTATTGTTTGTATGTGACAAACCAAGTATCGCTATCCCTATTTCATCAGGAAAAGGAGATGCGATAATGAGCGCCCCAAAAAACGGTGCAAACCAGTGAAAAAGTTTTGTCTTAAAAATATGTGGCACACGTTTCTTTTTTGAAAAACCAAAAACATATTTAAAATCATCCGAAATCCTATCTTTTACAAAACGAAAAATAATGTAGTCGCCAAGCATCGCACCCAATCCACCGATTAAAGCAACTAAAAAAATATTGTTATTTTGAGCAATCACAGATAAAACAGCAATAGCTGGTGCGGTGGTAAATACAGAAGTAAAAAACAATCCCGCAACAAAAATAGCCAAAAACTGGAAACCATCAAAAGAGGCAATAAAAGATTCTACGAGACCATCTTTTAAAAGGAAAAAAGATATTGCGATACTAAACAAAATTATTACACCGTCTTGCTCAAGCCTTCTTTTTCTTTTATTCATTGCAATCATTTTAACAGCCCCAAAATAAAAAACACAGCCCCCCCTTTTCAGGGAAGGCTGGTGAGAAAACGGTGTGCTTCTTTCACGTGAGGAGGAATCTCGGTTGGAGCAATGTCACCCTTGAGTGCGTACTGCTCCAGACGGTCTATCTCTCCACAGATTCTTTTCATTTGTTGTGATTGACTCATGACACTTATTGGAATCCTCGGTGCACTACCAAAGACTTCCAAATTGGGGGCATGCTTCTGAAAGGTCGCGAAGGATCTACGCAAAAGAGGAGGTAGCGCTACGGCAATGATCCTTCTCATTGTGATGCCGAAACGATCGACTTCATCGATACCGTAGAGCACGTTCTCCTTGGTGTTGGTAGATCGACACTCTGTGACCACAGCGTCTTTTGGGACGCCTCGAGAGCACATAATGTCCTTGAAGTATTCAGCTTCTGATCCGTACCCGGAAGGCAGACTGGTCATGGGACCAATACCACCCGTCACGACAACATGGGACGCCTTGCCGATACAGAAAAGATGCGCGGCATGCTCGGCGACAATCCTGTTGTTGTATCCGTGCACAAAGATAAGATCTGCAACGGGCAGATCCCGCTCTGGCACTTCTTGTGTCAGGTATTCCAAGACCACCTTAAGCGCTTCGAGTCGATCCATGGTTCACCTCCTTATGGTTCCAGAGATGATAATAATACCGTAAGCAGAAAAAGCAAGTAAAAAACTAGTCTCCTATCAAGTCTACAGCTTCATCAGCCATGTCTTCTGCCTGATTTGCAAGATTTTCAGCTCGATCATATTCTTTGTCATCAAAAGCATCTCTTGCGTCATCGAGTTTATCTTTTGCATCATCAAGCTTGTCATTTGCATCATGTACAGAGTCTCCATCATCATCGGCGTCATTTATTTCATTTTCGGCATCATCTATCGCCTCTTGTGCATCATCTATCGCCTCTTGTGCATCATCCTCATCACCAAAAACTTCATCAACAATATCACCCAAAGAGTCAGATACATCTTCTGCTTTTGTCCTAGCTTTTTCAAAATCCTTTGCTAAAAATGCCTTAAATGCCTCTATCAAATCATCTTTTGCATCAGAAATATCTTCTCTTGCATTTTCTTCATCATTTGAATCATCTATATCGTCCGCCGCATCTTCTGCATCATTCAATGCCTCAAAAGCATCTTCAATGGCTGATCTTGCATCCTTTTCCGCAACACTTACTACGTTTTGTACTACAACAGGTGTGTTTACTGAAGGTGTAGCCGATGTAACAGGAGTAGCGCCCATACTAGCAAGCTGAGAAGTAAGGCCTGCTGCTATTTTTTCCAAATACTTTGATCGAGACATTGGACCAAAAGTACCAGTCTTTAGAGAAAAATTGTGAGCTGCTTGCCATCTCATTACCGCTTCTTTTGTAAGCATTCCAAAAGTATTGGTTTCTTGACCCGGGGAGCCTATACCACTTTCAGCTATTTTAAAACCTTCAGCATTTAGGTATCTTTGCAAACACCGCACATCCTCGCCCACAGATCCAATCTCAAGATCTTTTGTAAAATCACATTGGACAGTAGAAGCAGAGACTTCATTTTTTGTAAAAGAAAGTGTTGCTACAAACAAGACAACGACAGCAACAGAAAAGATAAAAAATTTTTTAATTTTCATATGATAAATATTGGTTGATAATAACAACTTACGATTTATTTCGTGTGTATATATTATAACCCATATTTGGCGTGATGGTATAGCTAGACTTTCCAACAACATAGCGTTCTTTACATACATTATTTAGCAAGCTCTTTAATGAAATTTTTAAAAGCGGATGTATAAACGATTCAGCTAAATCCACAAGAGGTAACAATACAAAATCCCTTTCTGGTATTCGCGGATGCGGAATCACAAGATTTTGAGTATTCAAGACAAGATCGTCGTAAAAAAGTATGTCTAAATCAATTTCTCTGGGACCATTTCTAATGCGCTCCTCCCTGCCGAGCTTTTTCTCGATATTTTTAACAAACAACAATAAATCTTGAGGAGGTAGATCGGTTTGTCCTACCAATACAGAATTCAAAAAATTTTCCTGTTCAGAATAACCCTGTGGCCTGCTTTCGTATAACGGCGCAATTTTCATATCTTCAATTTTTTCTTGAAGTAAAACAACGGCCTCTTTTATGTTTTTTTCTCTATCTCCAATATTTGTACCTAACGCTAAATAAATTGTGTGTTTATTATTCATAATATTTTTTTCTTAAAGCACATCCAAAAAAGACCTTGCCTTGTCGAACGTCTCTTTATATTCATCTTTCTCCTGCGAATCATAGACAATACCCCCACCGACCGATAGATATACTTTATTTCCTTTTTTAAGAAAAGTTCGAATTGCTATATTAAAATCAAGAGAATCATCCGAATTGATATAACCAATTGAACCCGTATAAACACTTCTCATAAAAGGTTCCACCTCATCAATAATTTCCACTGCCCGCTTCTTGGGACAGCCAGTTATTGATCCTCCAGGAAACATAGAAAGTAGAGCTTCGAGTGAAGATGTGGATGGTAAAAGCTTCCCTTTGATATGCGAGTGTGTATGCCACACAGTTGGATAAGGATAAACAATTCTTTTTTCCACCACTTCGACCGACCCAATTTCCGACACCCTACCCAAATCATTTCTAAGTAAATCAGTGATCATATTTAGCTCAGCTGTTTCTTTTTGAGAATTAATAAGATCCAATTTTTGTTTTTTGTCATCAATTTCTGTCTTACCTCTTGGCCGAGTGCCTTTAATAGGAAAAGTTTCGATTGTTCGATCAGCGGATATTTTTACAAACCGTTCAGGTGATGCACTAAGGATTTCAAATCCATCCCCTTCCATATATGCCAAATGAGCGACTTTATTTTTCTCACACATATCGATAAAAAGAGTTCTTGGATTTTTGCTAGTTACACCCTCAAGCCTGTGAGTAAAATTCATTTGATACACATCACCCTCAAATATATACTTCTTAATCTTTTTATATCCTTCGGCATACAAATCAGGTGTCATATGTGCTTTTAATTCAGAAGAATTGTGTTCTGAAAAACCATCTTTAACAAAAGGCCTTTGTAGAATATCTTTTATCTCAATCTCATAACTCAAAAGTGTTTCTTCATTTGATGAAAATATTTCCGCACTGTCTTCAACAAATCTAATCCATGAACTAAAAGAATAAAATAATATGTCTGGGAAATTTAAATCGTGTTTTGCCCTGGGTTGAATGTTTAAAAGTTTATAACCCACATCATATGAAAGATACCCAAAGATTCGACGGTCTTCTTTTTGTTGTCTTTGCACAAATTCCCTAAAATGCTCAAGTGAATCAGACTTATCTGCTGAATATATATTAGTTGGATTCCAAGCGATGAAAGTCTCCCAACTGTCAGGACCATAGCCACAAGTACAGCAAACCGACCTTTCTTTTTCTGAAAGTCGCTTCCATATATCTTCAAATGATGTGTTTCTAAGAATTTTTGACTTCATAGGATATTTCTAGAAAATTTTTTATAAGAACCTCACCACACTCTGTCATAAAAGATTCGGGGTGAAATTGGATACCGTAAAGCGGATACTCTTTGTGTTGAATGGCCATTATTTCCATATCTTCTGTTGTAGCCCTCACCTCAAACTCTCTGGGACACTCCTTGAGAGCAAGAGAGTGATAACGAGCAACGTTAATGGGGTTTTTAACATTTTGAAATATCCCCTTCCCATCGTGATGAATAACAGATGTTTTACCGTGGAAAACCTGCTTTGCATGTACTACTTCGCCACCAAATACTTTTCCAATACATTGATGTCCTAAACAAACACCAAGTATAGGAATCTCTCTGTACAACTTTTTAATTAATTCCATAGAAATACCAGCATCTTCTGGTCTTTTTGGTCCTGGTGAAATAACAATCTTTTCAGGTTTAATAGACTGAATATCTTTTATAGATACTTCATCATGTGTTTTTACTAAAACCTCATAACCCAAACTACTAATAAGTTGATAGAGGTTATATGTAAACGAATCATAGTTATCAATAAGAAGAATCATGATTTAGACCATCTCTTGGGGAGTACGTTTGTAGGTGACTTTCATTCCTGGTACACCATTTTGAGATGCATGAAGTTTGGTAAGTGCGACCGTTGTAAAAAAAACTTTTGGATCTTCACAAATACGTTTAGCAATTTGATATGCTATTTTTTCAATAAGAATATAATGTTCATCTTCAATAACCGTTCGAGCCACTTCTCGAGCATGCTTGTAATCATATGTATCGATAAGTGCATCTGATTCTCGAGCTTTAGATATATCGAGTTCCATTTCTATATCGACTTGAAAATGCTGAGGATCGGTCGTCTCGCGACCAGTTTGACCGTGGACACCAGAGAAAACGAGATTGTTGAGATAAAGTGTAGATAATTTTGACATGATGGAAATGATTAAAAAAATAAAAATTAAAAACCGCCCAGAGAGGCGATTTTTTAGAATGTTGAAATAGATACTAAAAACCTCCTCTCTTTTACTGAGAGTTGGTTCTAGCGAAACTTGACCAAGTTTGTGTGTTTCCGTTGAGTAACATGGTGGTAAGTTTTATATAAAATACCTTGTAAAGTATTCTACCATATAAATTGATTGCTGTAATCGCATAACTTGCCTTTATTGACGAACAGCTGCTTATGCAACACTCATTCTCGAATGGGGTGCCGTCGTAGAGGAAGTTAGAACTATATTTGAGAAAAGGAATGATGCGACGATCTACATTCCTGACATGCAAAGTATAGCAGTTCTTGGATAATTTCGGCTCTTTTCGGCCTAATCTGGCCTAGCGTTAGGGCAAATAGGGTGAAATAGGGCAAAAAAGGTCGAAAAAGAACACATATTTACTGTTCTGCATGAACCGGAGCAATGCCTGGGTTTTGACCTTCCTGTATTTCTTCCTTCACCCCATTAACGACCTCATTCACCCGATCATAGAGAGGAAGAAGATTACGTTGATATGAGTCAACCATCGCCAATAGACCCTCCTTATCAGCTCCTGGGTATCGCTGAGTAAGTTGATATGTCATATCAAGGAATTTTTTATTTTCAGGTGTATAAAACTGAAACAATCTACGCATCTCCTTAAAACTAGCTGTATACACAGTGTTATTACCTATTACTTGCCCAAAGGCCATGCGATATGCTCTCTTTGCAAGATCACGAGCTATCATTGCCGAACGTCTCCCCATTGGAATCGATGGCTGGGCTACAATCCAAGCACGATATGCAGCCAACTTATTTTTGAAGTCACTGTTAAGTAGCCATACGAGTTTATAGGACTTATTTGGCAATGGGTCATATTGAAGTAGATCTGGACCAAAAATTCGCACTCCGTCAGTCTTACAAACAAATTTCATCTTCTCATTTCCTTTGGCCATAAACTCAGACTGTATAAGTATCTGAATATCAGTCGGTATGCCCCATTCCTTAGCAGGAGCTTCTATAATATTTCTTAGAACATCTTTTGGTATTGGTGTCGTATCCTTGAGAACAACAACAATATTTATATCCGACAAACCCATGTTAAATTCACCACGCGCCATACTTCCGTTTACATAAAGGGCAACAAAGTTATCATTCAACGCTTCTTGGAGTAATTCCGAAAGCCCTTTTAACATTGCAGCTGAAATTGAATCGATATCCGTAATCGTTCGAGTGCCTGCTACCGTCTTCACCGATTCAAGCGTAGGCATGTAGCGCATAAATATTCGTTTACCAGTAGGGTCATCTGCTTTAGGAAATTTGTAATACTCGACGATGGATTTTGATACGGCTTCAAGATTAGTGTTTATAACCTCAGAAGTTTTTTGCATCTTATCCTTTGCATCGTCGTGCCATGTCTGCAGATTCTTCTTTCTCTTTTCATCAACCATCTGCTTACCATATTCGCTCAAGTGAATCTGCATCTCTGGTCGCAGAAGATTACGCTGTGCTTTTGCTTGAAAATAGGATTCCGTCCCAGTGAGAGGATTTTTAAAATGATGATAATTTGTACGTTTCTTGAGCGCAATAGAAATTGGTCCTTTGTGTGAGCTGTCATTCCACTCACTGAGAGCTCTTACGAGGCCTCGTATTCGTTTAACACGTTCGTTATTTAGCAGCTTACTCAGCTTAACCCCTCTTTCATTCTCACTTGAATATTTTTTATCTGGATTGGTTATCGCACTTATCAGCTGACATGTCTTATCTTTCAGCTGATGCACCAGATCAAGGAAATAGCCATGATGGTACATGATGTAGTCTTCGGCGTTGATAGCATGCGTCATATAAAAGGCATCGTCGGGAAGCTGTTCTACAAAAGAGCGAGTCATCTTCATTTCGAGTAAAATTCTTTCCATATCATAAAAATAGCTAGATGCAGTGTGCCAACGAGAATAACCCTTTGCGATGTTTCCCATCGCTTCATTGTATGGCTGACGTATATCACCTTTGATACTTGTTATCAAAAGGCCTGTTTTTAATCTTTCGAACCATTCCATTCTTCTCTGTTTACCATTTTTTCACCTTTATATAAAGGTTTTTGATTAAAGTCTATTTGTCTGATTTCGGTTATAATTGTCTTAACAAAAATAATCAATGAGCTACTACCGCAATTATCGAAAACCATATTATTACCGACGACGACGTTACGGGAATTACAGCCAACCCTTCGAACCATTAAAAGGGATCTTTATTATCGGAACTGCATTTATTCTTCTCGGGTCCATATCATCAATCACATCTGGCAATTTTATAGGAATACTAGGAAAGATACTTGTATGGGGTCTGATACTTGGCGGTATTGTTTGGGTAATCAGGAAAATTAAAAACCAGTCTAAAAGTCCGATCTCTAATAATCTTTACATCCCTGCCGGAGCAAGTGAGGACCAAATAAAATCTATCAACAGTGAAAAACATGGCTGCAAATGCTATATGGACGGACTTACTGACGGAGAGCAAGAAATTGCCCACATTCTCGCTGAAGGTTTGAGCTACAAGGATTATTTTATTTTTAATAACCTCACGATTCCTTCGGACCATAACGGATCGTCTCAGATTGACCACCTGGTTGTATCAAAGTTCGGTATCTTCGTAATTGAAAGTAAAGATTATAAGGGGTGGATATTCGGTAGTAAGGATCAAGATAACTGGACCCAGTCATTGCCTGGCGGAAAGAACAAATTCCAATTTCAGAATCCTATACGACAAAACTGGTCCCATATTATGTCTCTCAAGTTACTTATGCCGTCTATTCCAGAGAATGCTTTCCAAAGCATAGTTGTATTTACTGACTCATGTGAATTCAAGACAGAGCCAATTGAGAATGTTCTCCACTCAGAAGAAATTGTGGGATGCATTCAAAAACATACCGACGCAAAACTGTCAGAAGAAAATCTTCATTTGATACTTGGAAAGCTTTCATATGTTTGCCAAACCGCAGACATCACGCCCTCTCAGCACATTGAGAATTTACACTCGTTTCATTCTAAGTCTTCTTAATCAAAAACTAGCCCTGAAACTCTACCTCAAAAGGATACATTCCCATTCCGCAAGTTCCTTGAAGGGTTGCTACTTTCTGAGTTCCAATATCAATATCGGTTGATCCCGTTTGTGGAAGTGATTTGCTTATACCGAGACTTGGAATACGAATCGAGGATGAACAATCGAAGGTTCCCTTTGTGTTAAATCGGATGATGGTTGGTATGCCTGCCTTAGCAATACTTTTTCGGGGTTGATATCCGCCTTTAGCACTTATTTCAATGATTTGTTTTCCGTCAACGACGGTAACATTGTTTGCGTTCGCCACCTGTCCGGTATTACCACCACTTTTAGTGAGCATAAAAGCTCCCCCGATTAGGACCACTGCCACGATAACTGAAATAATAGTTGCTTTCATAATTGAGATTATACTAGAAATTAAAGACTGGTGGTATAACCCCAATCACGACCAAGCTATTAATAAGATTAAAGAGTGCGAACATGATGACTATCAATCCGGCTGTCTTGAAGAAGACTCCTGCCTTTGAACTTTTTTGAATGCTGAATGAGCTGAAGCTAATGAGCGCAAGGACCGGCAGTGTACCCAGTGCAAAAGCCAGCATGGTGAGTCCTCCAGTTAGGAAACTTCCTGTGGTCAATGTATAGAGTTGCATCGATTGAGTGAACCCGCACGGCAAGAAGAATGTTGCGACCCCTACAAGGAGCGGAGTGAGCGTGTGATTGAATTTAGAAACGCCATGCGCATGCTTGGCAATGAACTTCGGCATGGACGGCTGAAGTTTCTTGGCCCAGTGGAATGTATCGAGAAGATTGATACCGAGAATAAGCATGACGATACCGATAATCAGGCTTAGGATAAATGTTGCCGAGGTGTTGAGCGTGAACGCTGATCCAATCGCACCGATTACTCCACCGAGAATAAAGAATGAGACAATTCGACCTCCATGGAACATGAGCTGGGGCCGAACCTTATCTCCTTCTTTAGCGAATGTGGCTGACATCGAGAGAACCAGTCCCCCAACGACTGCCATACAAGTTGAAAGCGAAGCGATGATACCGATTACGAATGCTGTGCCGTAGGTTACGTTGCCAGCGCTAACAAGATTTACTATTCCCATTTTCTGTAGCACCACAAAGAGCACCGCAAAGCCGAGTGCTATAGGTACTGCAATCTTGAAGTCTCCCCATTTAGCATTGTGCTGTTGTTTTTCTACTGAGACTGTGTAGCCATGAGGCTTCAGTGGAACAGTAAGTTCTTCAGCAATTTGTTCCTGTGTCTTATTTCCAAAGTCTCCGGTAACTTCTACTGAATGATTCTTAAGGCTCGATTTAACGTGAGTGATATTGGGCAAGTCTCCAAGCTCGCTTTCTGTCATGAGCACACAAGCGTTGCAGTGCATGCCATGTACGTGGAAGGTTAGTGTTTTCATGATTGATAATATTTCTCTTAATTACACAATCTCTCCCTTTTTCTCAAGCATCATGTGATGGATGGTTGCGATCTGAAGCCATGTGGCGATAAGGATAAGAATCGCAGAACACGCTAATGCATCCATTTTTGTAATTCCAAACACTAGATTGTCGCCACCGCCGATGAGTGTTCCTATAAATACTATTACTCCAACAAAACCTGTGATAACACTTCCTACATGCATTACTTTTGATATTTTCATATATTTTTATGTTTAATTATTTTTTAATAAGTTTATTTGTACCACTGGGTATACCAAGCCTGCATTTGCTGAATTTCTTTTGATTGAGATGAGATGATGTTCTTTGCGAGCTGCTGCATCTCAGGTCGGTTGGTCCCTGACTGAAGCATATTTGTCATCATGATCGCCAACTGGTGATGTGGGATCATTTCTTCGATAAAGGCTTTGTCAAAATCAGATGCATTTTCTAGTGCAGTCATATCTTCCTGTCCGCCCATGTGCATTCCGCTCTGTGACATCATGCCTCCACCCATCATTCCGGTACTTACCTTCGGAACAGTACTTCTGAACCAGTCCTGATACCAGCCGTTCATGCTTTGAATCTCCGCTGTCTGAGCTGCAATAATAGCTGTAGCCAAGGTTTTAATCTCGGGACGCTTAGCCTTTTGGAGGGCGAGGTTTGCCATAGCGATAGCTCCATCATGGTGAGGGATCATCTGCTCGATGAAGTGCTTGTCGATTGTACCGGCCACCTGAGTGTTTCCACTCACTCTTTGGTCCGATACGGAGTTACTTCTCCAGCTCATCATTCCGTATCCACCATATCGAAACATTGGAGTGAGCACTGAGACAAGAAGAATTCCGATAACAATTCCGCCGATTCCGTATAATATTTTGTTGTTTTGGTTGTTCATATTTTTGTAGTTAGATTAATGAGTTACTCTCCGGCATACTTCACAGGATCGGCTGTAAAGTGATTCTTGCAGTGGATAGCACAAAAGTAATAGGTCTTACCTTTGTAGTCTGCAGTTGCCTTAATACCGTCTGCATCAAGCTCCATTCCGCAGACAAGATCGAATGCCACTTCTTGATCGATAGTTTTATGTTTTTTATTTTCCTTAGACTTTTTTGTTTGCATAGATTTATGAGATTAGAATTGATAATGAAAATTCTATGCATCGAAGGACTGTTTTCAAATAGAGAAAGCCAGCGAGTAATTTCCCTTGGGCGAGTGAGAGCACGTTCAGGATCGTGCTGAATTCGCCAAAATGCAAGATTAGCTAAGAGCGAATCCTGTCGTTTTATATAAACGAATCCTATGCTGAGAAATACTGCCAAAAGAAATGCGAGCAGAAAGATAAACGGAATTGACGGGATCACGCTGAAGAATGAAACGAATGCCTGTATATGGTGGACCGACATTGCTGCGATGTTTTCCGGACATGGCGTATTGTCTACGGCTGAGGCGATACAACCGGTAGTGTGATTGGTCCCATGATTCATCGAGGTAAAACCAAACACCCCTATTACTAGGACACTTGTGATTATTAGTAATGAGAGGAGTTTTTTCATTATAGTTTTTTGGCTTTAATGCGAAGTGAATTTGATACAACCGATACCGAAGACATGGCCATGGCAAATCCAGCAAAGACGGGATTTAAAAGCCAACCGAAGACTGGATATAGGGCTCCTGCTGCAAGCGGTATACCAACGATGTTATAGATAAACGCCCAGAATAGATTCTGCTTAATCCCACGCATAGTGATCTTCGAGAGCTTGATAGCTTTTACGAGCTTAGAGATATCTCCGCCGAGAAGTGTTATACCAGCCGACTCAATCGCCACATCTGTTCCAGTCCCCATGGCAATACCTACATCCGCTTGAGCAAGCGCTGGAGCGTCGTTCACGCCATCACCTGCCATGGCAACCACTCGACCTTGTGACTGTAGCTCTTTTATTTTTTCGAGCTTATCCTGTGGCAGAACGTGGGCGACAACATCATCAATTCCCACAAGAGAGGCAATGTACTTGGCAGCCTTTTCATCATCACCAGTGAGCATAACCACTTTTATACCCAGGGCATGAAGATTTTTTACTGCCTCGACCGACTCTGCTTTAATTTCATCAGCCACCATGACAAAGCCGAGGACCTTTTCTTTAGTAGCAAGGATAACTGGTGTTTTACCTTGGGAAGTAAATTCATTAAGTTTTGTTGCGTCAAAGGAAACCTTAAGATCACTAACGAGCTTAGCGTTGCCGACAAAGTATTCAGTACCTTTCACTATTCCCTTTAGACCTTTGCCTTGTATTCCCTCAAAATTTGAAATATCTGATGTGGAAATGTTTTTCTCTTGTGCGTAATTTACAATTGCATGAGCAATTGGATGTTCTGATTTTTTCTCAAGTGAAGCAAGAATTGATACCAATTCCTCATCTTTTAAATCAGAAAGATTTTGTATATCAACAAGAGTTGGTTTTCCTTTGGTGATGGTCCCTGTTTTATCAACAACAACAGTATTTACTTTATGGAGCTTCTCCAGAGTTGCCGCATCTTTGATAAGTATGCCTTCCTTAGCCCCCTTACCGACTCCTACGATAATGGCCGTAGGTGTTGCAAGACCAAGAGCACAGGGACATGCGATCACGAGAATACCGACAAATGAAACCAGACCGAATGAGAGAGCTTGGGAGAATCCTAGGTACTGTGAGCCAAAGATAAGCCATGCGCCAAGAGTGAGAAATGCAATTACTAAAACTATAGGCACGAAGACTGCTGATATCTTATCTGCTAGTGCCTGAATCGGGGCCTTGCTGCCTTGAGCGTCTTCAACCATCTTGATGATCTGAGCAAGAAGCGTTTCGGACCCAACCTTGGTGGCCTTGAAAGTAAATGAACCGCTTGTGTTTATGGTTCCGGATACGACACTGTCTCCGATTTTCTTCTGAGCAGGCATCGGCTCTCCGGTAACCATGGACTCATCGATAAATGAGGAACCTTCAGTAATAACACCGTCTACAGGAATCTTTGCGCCTGGCTTAACGATAATAAGGTCGCCGTGCTTCACCTCATTCACTGAAATTTCTACTTCCTTTCCATCACGAATGACCAAAGCTGTTTTAGCTTGAAGATTGAGGAGTTTTTCTATGGCATCACCCGTCTTAATTTTCGATCGAGCTTCAAGATATTTGCCAAGGGCTATAAAAGTAATAACCACAATCGTGACATCATAGTATTGGTAGTCCACGTTTATAAATGGACGTAGAGCTTCTTCAAAAGCAGTGACAGCAAAGCTATATAAAAATGCGGCAGTGGTTCCAATACCGATCAGCGTATCCATGTTTGCCTTGCCGTATCTAAGGAATCGATAAAAACCCATGAGGTATGGTTTACCGACAACAAACAGGATATATGTAGCTAGTATCGGAAGAAGATGGTGGATAAATTCTTTGATCGTATAGCTCATTTCAGGAACCGCCTTGTATTGAGCGAGAATATCCCATCCCATAACGAGTGCTGCGAAAATTGCGAGAGGAATGGCAGAGAATAATTTTGTTCGCATATCAGCAACTTCAGCAAGCTTCTCTTTCTTGGACTGATTGAGTCCCAGATGTGCCGCATGTTCATCTGCCGACATACCCATCGCTTCTGCTGATTGACTACCATGGTCATGTGACATTTCTTGGTCCAGAGCCAAGGAGTAGCCAAGTGGCTCTATTTTCTTTGAAAGCTCCTGCGCACTTGTTTTTGATTCATCAAAGACAACCTTCGCTTTTTCGGTCCCATAATTTACTTCAGCAGAATGGACTCCCTCAGTCTTCTTGAAGGTCTTCTCAATAATGCCAGCGCAAGAAGCGCAATGCATTCCTTTTACTCTATATGTTTTAATGGGATGATTCATATTTTTATTTGCGCTTGAGCTTATAAACCTTAAGAATCTCATCGACAGCTTTCTTTTCGCTACCATGCTTCATTTGGTGAACAACATGCGTAGAAAGATGATTTTCAAGAACTAGGCCCTCAATTCCAGTAAGTGCCTCTTTAATAGCCGAAGCTTGAGTAATAATGTCGATACAATACTTCTCATCCTCAACCATTTTCTGCAGGCCCCTAATCTGTCCCTCAACAATTTTTAATCGACGAATAGCTTTTGTTTTGATATCTTGTCTCATATACATACATAATACCCCCTAGGGGTATAGACTGTCAAACCAGTAAACACGCTATTGGAGAAAAGCCAAATTCGTTGTAGATTTGTATCAAATTACTATTACAATGACGCCGGTCCAGAAGATACAATTCATCAAGGTTTTAATCCACGAAAGAGCTCTGATAAGTCCTGCTGGCATTTTGAAGTTACAGCTCAATGATCAACCTTCTCTCACAGTAAAAGAACAGATTCTTATTTTGAAAAAACTCGAGCAAGAAGGCCTTATCGGTGATCTAAACATTATTGGTAAAGCGGTTAGTTTCTGGGTTATAAGCACCTTTGCCAATTATTTAAATGAAAATAAGACTGATACCGATGTCATCACAATCGAAATTGGGACCAATACCCTCTCCATCGACAAAGTCACTGCTGCAGTCCGCTTGAATGAGGTTGAGGCTATCTTTAACCCAAAGAGTCAGGAGTTCGAGACCCTTCTCAAGCTCGCCACTGCCAAGAACCATCAGGTTACCTACACTGACATCCTTGGAGAATCTGTATCTAAAACGACTAAACGTAACCTCACTTTTGTAATCAGAAATATTAAAGAGGTACTTGGTATCCTTCCAGCCAAGAAAGCTAAAAATAAGGACATCATCAAGAATATTAAAGGCTTGGGCTACAAGCTGATTACCTGATCACATTGAACCCACACTAAACCCATAATCATTCCGTCCACCTTTCTCCTTCGGACGAATAAAGTCAGAGCGTAATGCTTTGGCTTTTTTGTTTAGAGCATTAATTAATAACTAACAATATTACTCATGATTAAAAAACGGAGTTGGTCCCAGCCCGAAGCTGATGGACCTGATGTGTTCACAACCTATGACCTTGGAGTATCGGCGGCACTCATGTGCCTTGGGTACAAGCTTATCCGCTTGGACCGAGACGATCCTCGCAAGGCTCTTTTCGTATTCAAACGAGAGGCAGAAATTGATAATTATGCCAATCAATATTTTTCAGACCAACTGAAAGTCAAAGCTCGGTCGTTCTTTGACAGTATCAAGGCCCTCAAGAACAAACTCTACTCGGAATAGTCATGGTCCTGACCGACACAGACATTGCAAAGTTCCAGGCACTCTACCGAAGCGAATTCGGTAAGGAAATAAGTGCTGAACAAGCCTATGAGCAAGGTATCAAACTTGTGCGGCTTATGTCTGCTGTCTATCGGCCGATGACCAAAGAGCAGTTTGAAAAGATTCAAAAGCACCGAGAATCTACCCTCCCTTTATTAATCAAAAGAATTACCCAAGATGAAATGGAATCCAGACCCCAACTCATGGAAAGATCGCAAGAGAATGAGAGCAACCAACCTATTGCGTGATATTCCCTTCGATCGGCTACGCCCCAAAGATAAACCAACTCGTTATTTTGTAGATAACGAGTATGTTGATGGTTGGTATGTAGCAAAGCTCCCAAGACTATGTGGTGCCGTTTTGAATGTCCTCTTAAGACACTGCAACACTGAAACTCAAGGAGCTTTTCCGAGCATCAAACGTCTGTTGAAATTTACTGGCGAGAAAAATCCGACCAGCATAAGCAAAGCCATTCAAATTCTTGAAGACCATGGAATTATTATTGTCCAAAGAGGTCAACATGGTTTTGGCCGGTCCAACCTTTACGCATTCCAAAGTTCAATATACTGGAAATCTTTGGGTGAACACTCGCCGCGCATTAAGCTATCAAATTGGAAAGGAAGATATCAAAAATCAAGAAATAATGATATCAAACCCGATGATAATTCAGTAAAAAGTAGTGAAATTGATACTCTAACTAACCTAAATAATAACTCTCCTAAAGAGTTAAATAACCGAATAAAGTCCCTGGCTGACCAGATGAGTATCAGTAAAAGGCAGAAGCTTGCTATTCCCAACCCTTCCGGCAATATGAACTATAAACCGTATGTACCACCCTGGAGACGGGATGAGGGAAATTTAGGGACAAATAGGGACAAAAATGAGCCTGCTTATGCAGGTGAAATGCAGGGTCCAAGTATTCCCGTAAATACGGGTAAATTACGGGAAACGAATGATATCAATTTTGATAACATTGAGTCCGAAATAGCGGTGGAAAAACGGTCAGGAGATGATATCAATTCTGATAACATCCAACCGTTAAAAAACGGTGAAAAAACGGAGTTAGACGAAATAGAGCGGAATAAAGCGGAAGAACTCACAAATCCTCTTTACTTAAATAACATTAGGGATGAGGATATAAGTGCAGGCAGTGCCGGATAAATTACTATGAACCAAACTACACCAAGAACACTCTTCATATACGCTAGAAAATCCTCTGAAAGTGAGGACAGGCAGGTTCAGTCTATCGACGATCAAGTGAACCGCCTAAAGGAGCTGGCAAACAGCCTAGGAATCACTATTAAAGAAGTTCTGACAGAAGCTAAATCTGCCAAGAAGCCTTATTGCCGACCAGTCTTCGATGACATGCTCAAACGCATTCAGCGAGGCGAAGCTGACGGTATCCTTTGTTGGCAACTAAATCGACTTTCTCGAAACCCAGTTGATAGCGGAGCTCTCGGTTGGATGTTGCAGCAAGGAGTTTTAAAATGTATTCAGACGATTGATCGCCAGTACTTACCTGACGATAACGTTCTCCTTTTTAGTGTTGAAAGCGGAATGGCAAATCAATTCATCATTGATCTTAAGAAAAACAGTATGCGTGGAATGGTTGGGAAAGCTGATCGAGGTTGGCTACCCTCTCGTGCTCCTATCGGATATTTAAATGACAAACTTGAGCATATAATTATCGAGGATAAAGAGCGTTTTGATTTGGTCCGCAAGATATGGGACATGATGCTTACCGGCAACTATACTCCTCCACAGATTTTAAAGATTGCGAATGATAAGTGGGGTTTTAGAACTGCAAAAACTAAACGAGGTGGTGGCGGTGAACTCGCCAGCAGCGTGATTTATAAGATGTTCACCAATATCTTCTACACCGGCATGTTTGAGTGGTCCGGCAAGCTGTATAAGGGCAACCATAAGCCCATGATTAGCCTTGAGGAGTATGATCGGGTCCAGGCTCTTATGGGTCGTAATGGTAAGCCTCGAGCAAAGACCCATGAATTTGCTTATACCGGCCTTATTTACTGTGAAGAATGTGGTTCGATGTACACCGCAAGTGAAAAGATAAAGTTTGTTAAGAAAACAAACACCTTTGAGAAATATGTTTACTACAACTGTACCCGTCGTAAGAAAGGCACTAAGTGTACTCAAAGAAGCCCTGTTACTCTTAAACAGTTAGAGGACCAGGTTGATATTGAACTTGAACGATATACCATCTTACCCAAATTCAAAGACTGGGCTCTTGAGATTTTGAATAGAGAAAATAATAAAGAGATTGAGGACCGAACCAAGGTCTACGAAACACAGCATAAAGCAGTCGCCGAAACTCAAAAAGAAATTGATGCTCTTACAAAGATGCGTTACCGAGAATTAATTGATGATGAGACCTTCGTAAAAGAGCGTGATGGATTGAAAGATAAAATAACAAAGCTTAAGAGCAATCTCCGAAACACTGAGAACCGAGCCGATAAGTGGCTAGAGCTCACCGAAAAGGCATTTAGCTTTGCCTGCTATGCCAGAGAAAACTTTAATTCTGGGACCTTGGAGAGGAAGCGAGAGATCTTCTCCGCACTCGGTTGGAACTTTTCAATAAAGGACCAAATAGTGAGGATTAAAGCCAACGATTGGTTTGTTCCAATAGAAAAAGCATATCCAGAGCTTGAAGCTGAATATTGTCGGTTGGAACTACAGAAATACCTTACAGCTGAGGCACGAAATGCCGCTTTCGCTCACTTAATTCTTTCTTGGGGTGGCTAGAGAGAATCGAACTCTCGATATCGGCTCCACAAACCGAAGTTTTACCACTAAACTATAGCCACCATATTATTAAGCGCATTGAGCGCTTCGCACTGTGCGCAGGAGAGGATTTGAACCTCCAAGCCCATAACAGGCGCTACCACCTCAAGGTAGTGCGTCTACCAATTTCGCCACCTGCGCATTTAAATTCCAAACAACAACTGTTTGCACACTATACCTAAAATTCCCCCAACTTTCAACAAAAAACGGCGCTCGGCCGTCTTTTGTTTTATCTTCTGTTTCTTTTTTTTACGCCTGCGCTGTAGTTGGAGCTTCTTCTACTGCCTCCACACTCGCCACTTCTACTACTTCCTCCTCTTCTTGAGGCTTGATCATTCGAGTGTTTCTCATCTGTCGCTTGATCTCTTTTGCTGCCTCATCTCTGATGTGATATAGCTTGCCTCGACGCACTTTTGATCTTTTTACTACTTCTATCTTATCTATCATTGGAGAGTATATAGGGAAAATTTTCTCTACACCCACACCACTGGCAACTTTTCGTACTGTAAAAGTACCGCCGGCTTCTTTACCGTGCTTTACAGCAAGCACAAGTCCATCAAAAAGCTGCAAGCGTGTCTTGCCCTTTTCCTGAATCTTTTGCCAAACTTTTACTGTGTCTCCTGCGCGGATGTCTAGCTTTTTTCGCTCAGCAACCACCGGAGAAACTGTCATTTTGTGACTATTCATAGTAGCGATTAATGTATCATACAGCCTTAGTTTTTGCAATTAAATCAACAGCCAGAGCAAAATCCTGTGGGTAAGGTGCGGTGGCTGATATGACACTGCCGTCTGTATCCCTAAACTCTATAGAACGAGCGTGCAAAGCCAGTCTTTCAAAACCAAGGAGCGGCTCTCGCTTTGGCGCATAGAGCTTGTCGCAAACCACAGGATGATTTATGGCTTTAAAATGCACACGAATCTGGTGCGTGCGTCCGGTATGAGGTTTGGCTTCTATGAAAGTTGCATCAACGCCTGCATCACCCCCGCGCGCAAGTACTCTATAATCAGTGACAGCTTCCCTCATCTCCCCTCGCGCAAAACGCTGAGCAGACCAGAGACGAAAATCCTTTCGGCTTCTACCTATCGGTCTGTCGATCACACCATCATCTTTTTTTACAATGCCATATACAAAAGCGTGATATGTTTTTTGTACTTCGCGAGATTGAAACATTCCTTTTAGATGCAAAAAAGATTCTTGATTGAGAGCAATGACTAGTGCGCCAGATGTATCACGATCGATGCGATGTACGATGCCGGGACGCTTTATGACTTCACCATTTGAAAGTTTGAGTGGCTCGCCCACGTCAGCGGTCTGCGGATAATTTTTCAAAACCCAGTCAGCGACGTTTGACTCGACAGTCTTGCCATCATAATGCACAACAAGCCCTGCGGGCTTGTTTATTATTAAATAATTTTTATTTTCGAATAAAACTTCTATTTCCATTTAAATGTTCCCGCTAAATTATTTTTTATTACGGTTTGCGCGTTCCATGTTTTCTAGTTCACGCTTAAGCTCATTGAGCTCTCTTTCTACTGTAGATTCCTCTCTTTCCGCTGTCTGCAAATCTCTTTCTATTTTAGTTTCTTCATTTTCCGCAGCACGCAACTGATTTTTCAGATTTGGAAGCTTTTTTTCCTCTTCTGCAATCCTTTTTATTTCAGCCTCGATCTCAGCAATCTTTCTTTTTACCTCTTCTAGATGTCTCTCTTGGGCTGTTTCATTTGCCTGCTTTTGTCGTAGTGAAGCCGTAAGCTGTTGAATCTTTTGTGAGATTTGATCTGACATATTTTTTGTGTTTATTTAATATTTAAAGACATAATAGCACAAAAGGTCTGCTCTATGAAAAAGTTGAAAAAACGACAGGAATAGTTTATTGTTAGACGACTAAAGGAGCTTTGGCTTCAAGTATGCGCGATTAGCTCAGTTGGTAGAGCAGATCATTTACACTGATAAGGTCGGGGGTTCGAGTCCCTCATCGCGCACCCAAACATACTTTCGTTCTATTGATTGTGCCCTCGGTAGGAATCGAACCTACATAACCGGCTTAGAAGTCCGGTGTTCTATCCATTGAACTACAAGGGCAATAATTGACATATTACCCGTATCAGCGCAAATAATCCAGCCTAAATAGAAGGATCCGGCATTATACTATTCCTCTGCTCTAGCTCGATGAGTTTTGCTTTTTTTGCTTCAAACCTCTCCACTGTTTCATCGAGGTTCTTTTTATTTACCACTTCAAAAGAATCGTCAGCAGACTTTTTTACATTAAACAGGTCTCCTTTATTTATTTTGAAAAATAAATAACCACTGAAGCATGCGAGTAAAAGAGAAATTCCAGTAAATAAAAACAATGACCACTTCCAATCGCGCTTTGCGTTATACATCTCCTCTTTTACCACAGACTTTTTGGTAAAAATATTTTTAAAAGATTTTATATTAAAAGAAAGTTTCATTTTATTTTAAAGTTAAAACGCTCATTTCAATTGTTGCCGACCAAGCAGGAATACTGGATTTTTGTCCAATAGATGCGGTGTTTTTTTCACCTGCAGTAAAAAACATATCGACAGAAGAATTTTTATGAAACAAAACCCTGTCCACCGACACTTTATAAGGCAGATTTTCTATATATGAAACAAAGTTCATAACATTACCCCAAGACCCTTTCACATCAAGACGTAGCGCGAGCATTTCATCTTTCTTTTCGTCTACTACACCACTACCAACACCAGTAGATTCTACTATTTGTGGAGCGCCGGTCACCCCAACAGACGCAATAGACACATCTACCCCACTTTTTCCACCGGCATCCTCTATGCTTTCTATAAAAGGCACCACTTCATCTTTGTGAAGGAAGTATGATTCAAGCTTTTGTATTTTTTCACTAAGCTCTTCTGCTGTCTTTTCTGTCGTCCTACGCATAGACTCACGCTCTAAATACAAATCTATTTCCTGAGAAAAAAGAGAGACCTTTTCATTCTTATTTTTTATCAATACAAATAGAAAGTAATATCCACCCAATACAAAAAACACTAAAAGTATAACCAGTATCAATGTTTGTTTGGTAGAAAGTTTCATATTTTTAAAATGTTCCTGATATTTGCATAGAAAAACTAATATCTTTATCTTTTGCAAAATTTGATACTGGCAAATCTACGAGCTTAAAAATACTAATCGCCTGCATCTGGTGTAAAAAATCCGTCAGACTCTCTCTGTCTTTTGAAAGCCCAGATATTGTAATCTTTCCCGATACACCACCCTCATATGATATTTCTCTTATCCTTATATTTGGACTTTTTTCTTTTGTAATAAGATCCACAACAGAGACCACAGAACCACCCACACCAGAAGTATTTAAAAGAGCGAGCTTGCTCTCTGTTTCCTTTAGGGTTGAGACTGAAGCGTTGTCTTTGACTCTTTGTTCGTTTGCTGTGCGTGCTTTTTCCGCCTCAAAACTAACTGTCTTCAATTTAATATTTGAAAGGATAAGTGATGGCAAAAGAAATCCCGCACCAACGATCATTGTAAATACAAACATAAGGACAAATACGATTGATCGGCGATATTTGTATTCTTTTTTTATTGCCATCTGCTCTGGCTGTGGTAAAAGATTTGTCATTTTTCTTCTTTTTTAATTATCTTTCCGGTGCTAGGAAAAGCAAGGCCAATAGCAGCCGCAAATCCAAAAGAATCTTTTTGTGTAATATCGGGCACATATTTATCAAGAACAAAAACATTTTTCCAAACGTTTGCCACTTCTACTTCTATACCAAGCTTATTGAAAATATATTCTTTTACACCATCTTTCACAGCTCCCTCTCCGCAAAGAAGAATTTTTACAATAGTCGTGCCACCCTTTTCTTTTTTCTCTCCATGAGCATGCCAATATATTTTACTAATCTCTTCAGAAAGCTCTGGCAAAGTGTCGGCTGTGATAGACATTGTGGATGTAAAATGTACTGCGCCTGCAGTAGCGATATAAAAACCAGTTTTATTTTTCTCTAAATTTAAAATCAGATAAGATGCAGTATCACCTACAGAAACAATAGACCGTGCGATAGCCTGAGACTCAAGCTCAAAGGAAACCACGGTAAGATCTACTTCTGTAAAAAGAGCTAGATATGCATCTATCACTTTTTTTGGCACCACACATACAGCCACATCTGTATGGCCATCTTCTGTTGCTTCGTGGGGTATAACGGTAAAATCAAACTCTACGTCAGCCACAGACATTGGTACATTTTCCTCTATAGTAAACTCCACAGCACTTCGCATTTCTTCTGGGACAGTCGTTGGAATCTGTGTACGAAAGACGAAAGCTTTTTCTTCAGGTAGCGTAGCTTTTACAAATTTTAGGCCGTATTGCTTCTTCAACTCCTTCAACATTTCTATGACTTGCTCTGGCTTGTTGATATATCCAGCATCTATCGCACCCGGCGGAATAATTCTTTGTGAATAATCACCGAGAATAAAAGTACCTTCATGATCGCGAAGCTCTACAAAGCGTAGGCTGGTATCAGAAATAGAAAAACCCACTGCAGGCATTTCTAAAAACTTTGGTGGAGGGAAAAAATCAAAGAAATTCTTACTCATGTAAGAATAATTATATACTATTCTTTTGTGTATGTAGACAAACTAGTGTGCAGAAGTACCGGGTGGCACAGGAGAAGAAGGTTCTAAAAGAGAAAAAGCGTTTTCTGTCGACAGAGCAAGTATCATTCCGTTACTTTCCAAACCTTTTATGGTGCGAGGTTCTAGATTTGTAATAAAAGTACAAGTCTTTCCCACGAGCGCCGAGACATCAGGAAAATGCATAGCAATACCAGACACTATTTGTCGCGGAGTCTCTTCTGCAAAATCCACAGTGAGTCGCACAAGCTTGTCTGTGTCAGGCACCTTTTCTGCAGTCAAAATTTTTCCTGCTTTTATTTCTACTTTTTTAAAATCATCTATTGATATCATATTTTTATTTTTTATCATTCGCACACTTTTCTAAAAAACTTTTCAGAATCAACGCCGCCGATGAAGCGTCGAGCATTTCGTTTTTCCCCTTTTTTTGCCTAGTCCTCTCTACTTCTCTATCTGGCCGGCGATTGCCCAGACGCTCTGCCTGTGCACTCGTGAGAAACTCTGGCTCGAGCTCTATGCGCACTTCAGGCATCGTCAGAGATAGCTGTGCCACAAAATCATTTATTCTCTCCATTATTGGATTATCTTTTCCGCTAAAGTCCTTTGACTCCCCCATCACCACACAACCCACATCATTTTGCTGACAAATTTTTTGTATCTCATCGAGCAGATTTTTGTCATTTGGAAGTACTTTTAAAGGTAAGGCAAAAGAGTTGCCTTCATCAGACAGAGCGACGCCCACCCTTTTACTACCAAAATCTATACCTAAATATCTCATATCTTTAATATATCAGACTTTTTTGTTATTATATCTCCCATGCTCGTAGAAAATATAAAAAATGTAGAGCTTTTCTTTAGTAATCACCCCGCTTTGGCATTTGCCATAATGCTGTGGAGCATTATTTGGAAAGGTCTTGCCCTTTGGCGATCAGCTCAGCTGTCGCATAAAAAATGGTTTATTGCCATTTTGGTAATCAATACCGTTGGAATACTGGATATCATATACTTGTATTTCGTGGCAAAAAAATATACAGTGGTGTCTGAAACAGAAGAGAAATAGCATAAATATAGACCGATTGACGCGTGGCCGTAGGGCAAAAGCGCGACAATCTCTGGAGGAGTGGCAGAGTGGTCGAATGCACTTGTCTTGAAAACAAGAGGGCTCGTAAGGGTCCCGTGAGTTCGAATCTCACCTCCTCCGCCAAATGTCCAAGTTAAAACCGAAGCAAAATAAGAATATAGCTATCGACACCACAGAACTTACTAAAACCCTAATTAAAATGAGGGATCTTTTCATTAAAGACCCAACAAAAGCTGTTAGAAGCAAAGCTTTTATTACATTGTTTCAAGATTATTGCGAAAATGAACTACGTAAACGCGGTATTGAAGATCTTAGATTTAAAATAGAAAAAGAAGCCAAGTTTAAAGTCGAAGGCACGAAAGTTGAGGCTGATGTTGGTGTTCTAAATGAGCGAGGTGAACCAGTATTAATCGTGGACGTTCGTAGTCAGATGACATCAATCGGCAAGAATTTTAATAACTACATTAGAATGAAAGCTGGTGAAGTTGAGAGTATACACGAGCAATTCCCAACTTGCTCTGTTGGATTGGTGTATCTGCATCCGTTATCTGATTTACCAACAAAGAAACCTGTTGGGCCGGTTGGCTCATTCAACTATGAGGCTGCATCTAACCAACTATTCTTTAAAATTCGACGAGCTGATACTCAGCTTACAAAATATGAAAATGTTGCGTATTGTGTTATTGACTTTAATGCTAATCCACCGGAACTCTCGGATGTTTTCCCAAGCCAAGTAGAACTAAAGCTAGAGAACTTTTTTGATAATATCGTTGCTGCTTTTAGGAAAAAAGTTGTAGCTCCCCCTGACGCATCTGGGGCGACACGATAGAGTTAGAATATTTTTCTTTCAAGAAATATTCTAGATCATTTCCCGATATTGCCATCAATTTTTTAATTTCTACATTAGAAAACTTGGGGATTGAAAACTTTTTAACATAATTTTTTGCTAGCGACTTGTATCCGTTAGCATAATTCTTGCTGGTATTCGCTAAATAATTCCAAAAGACAGAAGAATTTAATATTTTCAGTAAAATCTGTGTCTTTTCTTCTGAATCAGAATAAAGTGCATATCCACAGTATATTAAAGTATTTGGGTCTGTAACATGTAAGAAAACTGGACGATCTGACATCATTGGGAAAATAATTTTCTTACCAAATCCATCAAGTGCCTGCGAACGACCGAAAGCATACCAAGCAGATCCCTTATCCATTGAACGTTTCTCTAAATCGGCTCGATAGTGTAGTAAATAGGAGTAAGCTCCTGGAAAACTTTTACTAAATTCAGCCTCCGGTATAAGTTCTGGTCTTTTACGACCAGACACGAAGCGATAGGGATAAAGAATTCTTTCCGAGTTCTTCTTTAATTGCTCTTCTGTCTTTATTTTGTTTGGTTTAATTATTGGCACAGTAGCATCTGCCTCAATTCTAAAAAGCTTTCCATCTCTTTCTACAAAGAGAAATCCATTTTTTATTGGGCCATCAAAAATGTACAGGTCATTTCGCAGGGTTGCAACGCCGGTAGTAAATTTAGGAACGTAAGTGTCTAGTGGTGTACCGACCCTCTCCATCATTCGCAGGTTACGTGTTATATCTGGAGGACGTATGTACCAGTCATTATTTTCAAGTTCTGAATAATTTATTTTGGAAAGTTTAATTCGCCGAATATCTTGGAGTTGATTAAAGGAGTTTGCCATTCCAATTAACGGCTCGATCACACCGCTTTTATCAAGAATCGTGACACAGGTGTAGGTGAGTAAGCCTTCAAATGCGGGAAATCCATCAAAATCAATAATTTTCTCAAGAATTTTTTTACCTACGATCATTTTCCTGACCCCACGACCATTAATTGATGAGAAGTATGTATTTGGTGTAATATACCCAATCCTTCCATCATCTGCTGCCCAAGTAAGGCCAATCTCGAAAAAAGGAATATACAAATCTGCAATACCACCATTAGCAGACGACCACGATTTGATCTGGGATTTTAGTTTTGGAGTTAAATTTCGACCTCTGACATAAGGGGGGTTACCGACTATAAAATCAAACTCTGCTTTTTTTCTCGGAGTATTCTGCCATGAAAAATTTAAGCTGTTACCTTGAAAAATCCCAATATCAAAGTGTTTTTTATCAACACCTTCAAGAACAGCGTAAAGTGAAAGTATTCTTTTAGAATGCTCAACATTCTGACCGTTAATGTCGATACCCCATATATATTTAGAAAGCACTTCATCTATTGACCCTGCATTGTTTAGTAGAAGTTTTTTTAGTGATCCAAGCAAAAAAGCTCCGCTTCCACAAGCTGGATCACAAATAGAACCAACCATATTCCCAACCGTCAAATCAACGATAGCATCTACAATACTGTCAGGAGTAAAATACGCACCATCAAGCTTACGATTTTCCGGAGAAACACAAACCTCATAAAGTATCAAAACATGTGCGATACTCGGCTCTTTTATATTCTCGATTATCCATTTATAGGCAATTTCTCTATCGGAACTTTCTAGTGAAATTACCTTATTTATTATTTCGTTCTTTATTTTGTATTTTTTGGACGTATTTAATACTGCGCTAATTAATGCGCTTTCAAGGCATTCAAAATTAGCCCCCACATTGGCTGATAGATATTTATTTATTTCTTCATGAATTTGTGATGCCATACTAGCGATTACTTAATTTTCTTTCCTTAGAACACCAACGACCTTTCCTTGTATTTCAATATTTGTTTCGTAAAAGGGCTTCATGCTTTTGTTGGCAGGAACTAACTTGATTCGGTTTTTGTCGCGGTAAATTCTTTTCAAAGTGACCACATCTTTATCGGGCAAGTATGCAACAGCTTTTTCTCCGTCGTCCACCGTGGGTTGATCTTTTACGATCACAATGTCGCCATCAAAAATACCATCCTCGATCATACTAGCGCCGGCTACTTTAAGAGCATAGAAATTTGAGCCAACAGAAACCATGTTACGAGGTACTTCTATCGGCCGAGGGTCCCGAATTGCCTCAATCGGTCCACCCGCGGCAATCAGACCCATGAGCGGTATTTCTATCACGCCGCTTTTGTTAATATTCATCGCTTGAATAGATCTCCTCTTACCTTTCTCTGTTGCAAGTAAATTCTTTCTTTTTAGATAAGAGACGTGTTGGTGGACAGTTGGAACAGATACACTAAAATTGTCTGCAATTTCTGCAAGAGAGGGGGCATATCCTTTCTTTTTCCTAAATTCCGTAATGAATTGTAGAATTTCGGCCTGTCGCTTTGATGGTTTGCCTATTCCAAGACTTGACTTATTTTCCATACCTAAAGTATAATGCCTTACAAATACCTAATCAAGTGGTTTATCCACAGATTTCAAGGTTTAATTATTAACTAATTTTAATCAAAATGGCAGACAGTAAAAATAAAATACAGGGGGATCAAAACTTGATCAGCTTCAAGCAAAACTATGAGGTTTATTATGCAATAAACCAATTGAAAAAACAGTTCCCAGACAAAACAAAGGCTAATATAAAAGAAGCGTTATTCGATGCAGCAAAGAAAGTAAGTCCGAGCGAAGGAAGAAAGAAAATAATGCTCTTAGCACGCAAAGAACTAAACGACTAACATCTCTTAATAAAATTATGACTAATTTTTCTCCAAAACTTGAAGATTCGGAAGACAAACAATTATGGCAATTGATAAATCAATCAAGCCCACATTACGGCTCACTCGCTTCTGATGAATTAACTAGACGTGCATTAAGCAAACTACAAGAAACGATCGAAACTTTCAATAATCAATCTTCTAAACAAACAGATAAACTAGTTGGCCTTACATGGTGTATTGTCGGTTTAACAGTAGCGATGCTTGTAGGACTTATTATTCAAATAATTTTAGCTTTATAAAAATCATGAGTACAAACCAATTTCCAGAGTTAGAGAAGTCAGAATGGGATTTAGCTCATGAGAGCGCTACCCCAAGTGGTATGAAAGGCCTAACGAGAGCCATGCAATTAATGACAACGGGGATTGCAAACACTCGAAGTCAAATTGGAACACAGGTTGGTTATCTCACTAAGCGAATAGCGGATTTAAACTATAGATTAGATCAATTCAATAAATCTTCCGAGTCGCTAACTGAAAAGGCCCTAAGCTTAACCAAGTGTATAATGGTAGCAACGACCATCTCTGCTGTCGCTACAGCAATTTTGGCAATAGATATTGTGATGCACTGGTTTCATTAATGCACAGACTTAAGAAATACTATAATCCGCTACATTTTTACCTTTGGTTGATTTAGGTTTTAGCACCTCAAATCACTCGGGATGGACTTTGTAGACAACCCTTAGTTTCTGTATAATTTGATCAATATCCTTGAATTTGAGCCGTACTTTCGGTTCAAGCCTCAGGATATCTACCCCGCTTGAGACAAAACCCGCAAAACTGCGGGTTTTGTTATAATCAACGTATGAAAATTAAAAAAATCTTAGAAACTTCGCTTTACGTTGATGATCTTGAAAAAGCAGAAAAATTTTACACAGAAATCCTGAATTTTGAAAAAATAGACGAAACCCCTGGCAGAAATATTTTTTTACGCTGTGGTGACAGCGTTCTTATTTTATTTAATCCTGAAAAAACAAAAATATCTGGAGGTGTTGTTCCTGTACATGGTTCTGTTGGACAAGGACACATAGCGTTTGGTATTCCAAATGAAGAATTTCCCTACTGGTCTGATCGACTAAAACAAAACGGAGTGTCTATCGAAAAAGAAGTTTCGTGGGAAGAAAATATTCAATCCATCTATTTCAGAGATCCAAGCGGAAATAGTCTTGAATTCATTTCAGAGGATTCTTACAAAAGCTAGGTTATAATACGCTCTAACAGCCTCTACGAGGCTCCACATACTTGACTTGTCGCATTAAATATGATATTATTAGGTCTAGAAAGTTCTCCTGGACACTCGTTCAGGCTTTCTTCTGCAGAGTCACTTACGGAAAGGAGAGAAAATGCCCAACTGGGCTGAGAGAAACCCGCATGCAATCACGATGGCCATCACTCTGGTCGCCACGTTCATGATCTGTGGAACGGTCTTCATCAACGACAAGTACTTCCCCAGCGAGAAGCTGCTCTACGTGCATGAACACTCCGACACCATGAATTGTGTCGCAACGGTGGAGACTGCTGATGACCCGAGAGAGATCGTGCTTCCGTTGGTGAGGGTAAGGTCATTCCCTTTCCCCATCATGGCTGAAGTCAACCGTGAGAACAACCACCGTCACCAGTACGGTCCACAGAGCTCGAGGGGGTCTCCGGTGTACACGACAGCATTCCGTGCACCTGGGTTCAACCTCATCCTCAACGGTCCACAGCTCTACAATCAGTGGAGTCTGTACAACGGTAGGAGGGTGTCTCTCTCCTATCGCGAGTACTACGTCACGACCTACGTCGTGCAGGAAGACGGCACAAGGCAGATCAAGAATCGCGTCCTGACAGATCGCGACCTCGTTCTCGCCACACTGGAGTAGTAGCTGTAAAAGAGAAGTAAGTCCTCGACACCGTTTTGGGTGAACGAGCAGAGTTGTATTTACTGTTCACACACCCCCCCCAAAGGGCCGCCACCTGGCGGCCCTTTTTCTTGCTATGAGTGTACATATAGCCTATTAAAGAGAACTACACAGCAAAAGGCCCGCGCTTGAGGAAGCGCGGGCCTTGTTTCATTTGGCGAACGAACAGCATCACACCCCGGCTACGATTCGACGAGCGATTTGAACATTGCTGTACCTATCGCTGCCAGTTACATCCATCACATGGCCCACGAGAAAGTCTGGCAAGATGACCAAGTCGTTCTCTTCCGTGAGCTCGATCTCGAGCAGAACCAGGCCGGAGGGGTTGTGGAACACGTCGAGCTCAAAGTACTGATTGTTCCACAGAAAGCAGTACCGGGTCTTTCCGATCTTGCCAAACTCCGGATCTGCTCTTTGCAGGAGGATCAGGAACTCGGCCTCGGTGATCTGACTTTCATTCTCAATACGCACACCGGAGCGAAGATCCTGCTTCACAGTGTGGTAGTAAGTAAAGCCTCCACACTGACTTCGTCGACGAATACGTTCCACTCCCTTTCCGTCTTCGGTCTTGAGGTAGTACTGTTCGATTTCCACAGACCGATGAGGAAGCGGAAGACGACTGAGATCGCACTGGTTCACCAGGTACTTTTTCTCAATCTCCAGGGGTGTGGGGATGCCGAGCACTCTGCAAATCGCCTGAAGTACCCGATGTGATTTGCCTTCGAGATCGGTGCTGTTGTCGATGACACGCAAGTGCGGATGTCCAGTCCACGCAGCGAGCGTACACTCGTCGATCAAACAAGCCTCCTCTACTGACTCCCTGCGAGCTTTGTTGTTATCGCAGGTGTAGATATGGGGAGCGTCCACCGCAACAGAACGCAAGAACACCACGCCGTCGTATCGAGCGTCACGCAAGTCGACGACAGTGAGTCCAAGCTGGCCGAGCATCAAGTCAAAATGCATGGGCGACATGTATGCAGCAGCATCGACTGCGCCTCGATCACATATGACGACCTTCTTGTCGACAGACATGATCTGAGCGAGCGCCTTGAAACGATCTTCCTTGGCCATGATGTGCTCAAGGATGTGGCACTGAAAGCGGTGTGGCTCGATCAAAGCAGGCCGGATGCCTGAAGAGATGAACTCTGTCGCCACCTCAGGCACCACAACCACCGCAAAGCCAAGGTCATCGAGCCTCTCTTGCAAACGACTAAGGATGGTGGTCTTGCCCGCACAGGGTCCACCCGTCAGGCAAATGGTAGGAACATTGTTTGTGTTCAATTTTTACTCCTTGTGGGGGGGTGATGTCAAAGATTCTGTCCCTAGACTAAGGCATCGGAGAAATGGGGTCAAGATTCAATTATTTCTATCGCTTTTCCTACTCCTAAACTCTTCTACTATCATATGCCCAGTGTAGTATCGCCTGACGTTGGCGTGGTCGGCACATTGCATCGCCTGCGCGACAGTTTTTTTGCACTTGAGCTATGTGTCTACTGATAGCCTTCCACCTTTTTATCTGCCTCTCATCCTCTTTTGAAATTCTGCGCCCCATATAATACCGGCAATACCACTGAAACCACCCTCGCGGATCTTCATGATAAATCCAGCCCTTCTTTTTCCAGACAGACAGTGGCTGACTTGCGTTTATTTTGAAAAAGTTTAATTCGGCCAAGTGTTCTTTTGTGTCTTTTGGTGCAAATTTTGCCTTTACAAACCAATCAGACGGAAACTCATCTACACAATCCCTCATATATACCCCACCAAACACGCCCATCTCAAGCATTTCTTTTGGTGTAAGGTCTGGCTTAAATTCCGGCGCAAAATTTTCACCCATCTTTTCAGAGAGTTCGTACTGATAACCCTTTTGCATTTTGTCATTTACAACAACAAACATCACCTACTATTTTAAGATAACCTTGTGATACGAAACATATGAAAGCAAGAGCACTACCAAAGCTATTACTGGAGGCAACAACATTACACCAAAGCCAACCACTATCCACATACTTAGAAGCGCGAAAATAAAATCAAAAGCAAAGCCGGCATAAGCCCACTCTTTTACGCGAGACGGAATGATTGGAATAATAAGCACGAGTGATCCCAAAACCTTGAAAACAGTGAGTAACGTGACGAAATACACAGGATAGCCCAAGCTTGTAATCCCTTGTATGGACATCTCTGATTGATAAGTAAGCGCTGGCATCACGCCCTCAAACAAAAAAATCACCGCCGTAGTAATCCAAAAAATTATTTTATATTTTTTCATAGTTTAAATTATACAATAGAAACGGCTTCCCTTTTCATGGGGAAGCCGGTAAAACACGGAAACGAAATCAGGTGTTGGCATGAGCTGTGCTTGTGAGTTCTGCCAGCTTGTCAACAAACCGCAATGCGCTCCTTTGCAATTGGATAAGGGTTACTGGATCTCCTTCTCGACACACGCCAGACAAGAATTCGCGCTCCATGGCAATCTTTCTGGCGATTGGTTTTTTCGAGTGCTTTAGCACCTCCCTGAGGCCGAACCTCTCGATGTTGCACACCGTTGAGACGGTGTTGCTCATCACGTCCGCAGTCTTGACGATACGCGTCTTCCAATCCAAACCCAGGATCTTTTGACGCGACAGCTGTTTGTCTGGGTTTTTGTGGTCCAGAGTGACATTGCTCACAATCCTGGCCACCTCTCGCCCAAACAGACTCTCGATGAGACTGATGGGACAATCCACAACATTGTCCTCCGGTCCGTCGTGCAACACCTCGGCAACCAAGATGTCGAGTCCGTCTGGATCATCCAAACTCACACCGTGTGTCAGAAGAATGGTCACGCCATGAAGTGGGTGTACCACATATGGTGTTTTGGTAACCTTCCTCCTTTGTTCACGATGAGTCCAGTTGGCAAGTTCAATTGCTTGATAAAAAACACACTGGTTTTTCATTTCTACTCCTTTCTAAAATAAAAATTAACACAATATTTTATAAATGTCTAAAACAAGAGCTATCTTATGCTCCTGTGTATACCCTATGGCGCAAAAAACCCCTTCTGATACAATATCCGTATTAGGTTTTAATAATTAATTTGAAAATATGGCAAAACCAAATTCAGCATTTATGAAACCCCTCAACGTAAGTCCAGAATTGGCAGCTGTTGTGGGAAAAGGACCAATGCCTCGATCAGAGGTTGTAAAGGCTTTGTGGGCATACATCAAGAAGAACAATCTTCAAGATTCAGCTAACAAAAGAAACATCAACGCAGACGCAGCCCTAAAGGCAGTGTTTGGAGGAAAGGGTGTTGTAAACATGTTTGAAATGACAAAGCTCGTTTCAAAGCATCTTTCATAATTTTTCTCTAAAAAATTACAAAAACGGCCAGACTAGTGTCGGGCTGTTTTTTGTTGCAAAAAATGATTGCCTGAGTAATATTGTCTTTAGATCCACGCACACCAACACTATCCCCAAGGAGGATACACACATGCCGACAGAGACCGCAAAAGAGGGGGCCACAAAAAGTGGCCTACTCAAGGAGACCAACGAACTGTTCCGCAAGGAACACGCCAAGAAGAACCAGGAACGCAAGATGGCAGATGGAGAAAAAGCCATCTGCACCGAGCTCCCCCCATACGAGGTCACGGGGTTTCGGGTTGTGGGGGGCACGGAGAAGGATCTCATGGCCGGAGACTGCACACTGATCCAGATGGAACTCGTCTGGGTGGGGTGCAAAGAAACCCACAAAGCATCTTTCGTGGCAAGGGGCACGGTCTATCACGACCACAACTGCTGTGACTTCAGCGAAGGGACCGATGAGATCAAGTTTTTCTCATCAAGCTTTGCTGAGTACCTCATCTTCACCACCATGCCCAAGCACAGCTTGACCATCGGTGAGTGGAACGATCTTCCGGAGAAGTAGCGTCGAGCACCAACGCTCGCGCACACCAATCCAAACAACCTCCCAGAGCGCCCCGTACCGACCAGCACCACACTGCTGCCGGTACGGGGTTTTTCTATTCACAGAAAATATGGAGGTCATCGGTGTGCTGTGATACAATTTACGTATGAAAAATTCTCCATTGGAGTGGGAAGCTCTAGAACATCATCATGAAGAAAAAAGTAACGATTGGTTTTGGGCTGTTGGTATAATAGCTATTTCAATTGCCCTAGCATCTATTATCTGGGGCAACTTACTCTTTGGTATCCTAATACTTATAGCAACCTTCTCTTTGGTGTTGCACGCCGTGCGACAACCAAAAATACATAAAGTAAAAATAGATAGCAGAGGTGTGACTATAGATAATTTTCATTATCCATATAAATCACTTGATTCTTTTTGGATAAATGAAAATGAAAATCCTCCTGTGCTACTTTTAAAATCACAAAGATTCTTCCTCCCCCTCTTGGTCATACGCCTTGATACCGTACACCCCGAAGACATACGCGAATACTTACAAGAAGTACTTTACGAAGACGAAATGCACGAGCCATTTTTTCAAAAATTGGCTGAGTATTTTGGTTTTTAACTATTTCGTGATAACCTGCTTTTGATTGCTCTCATAGTTCAATGGATAGAATGCGAGCTTGCGGAGCTTGCGATGTAGGTTCGATTCCTACTGAGAGCACTAATTTTTTACTTGTATAGATACTGTAGCTGGTAGAGAGGTATGTAGCCCGTCACTTACTGTGTATGTAAAGTAATCCGTTCCAACAAAAGAAGATGATGTCAATTTATATTTAACTTTTTTTCCACCACTTCCAGTTTGAGTGAGTGTGCCGTGTTGCGGGTTGCTTGTAATGGAGAAAGTGAGTGTTCCGCCATCAGGATCACTGCCCTGCAGAGTTATTATTTTATAAGAATCACCAGTTGGTAAAAAAGATGAAAGCGGAGTAGAAGCATTTACTAAAGTACCACCAATAGCCACTGAATCACCATCCTTTAAAACACTTTTTGCCTGACCAATATAATCACTCGGCACATCGCTTGGTAGATTTGGTCCATTTTCATATAAGACCATTCTAATAGTCTCACCTTTCAAATCAGAATTTTTTACAGCCTGCCATACGCTAGCATCCGCATATCTTTCTGGATCACTTCTGTAAAAGAAATAGTTATCAATAAATACTCCGTAATGAGACTGATTCCAATGAGAAAGGTTGTAGCGCGGTCTAGACTCAACATACACTTTCACACCCTGATTGCGCAAAGCTTCTGCAAGCTGATAGTCCATAGAGCTCTCCGACTGTCCCACAACAGCATCAAAAGCAATAGACATTCCAGCATCTTTAAATGGTTTTACTGCTGACCATGCCCTATCCCACCACGCACTTTGATTGTTTATTAAAGCAACTTGTTTTTCATCTATATAAGGACTGCCTATATAAGCTATTACTTCTACGCCAGATTGAGTAATCGGTTTCCATGCATTTACAAAATTATTAACTAGCCATGGAGTATCTACTTGTGCATTTAAGTATTGATCAAATTGAATCGGCTCTGGGCTATCGTAGCTAAAACCAAACGGGCTCCATAAAACAATTCTCTTTACACCAATCTGCATTTCATTGTTTTTAATTCTATTCGCAAAATTATTCCAATATTCTGGTGTTGGAGGAAACCATCCTACCTCTCTGATTAATTTATTTTCTGGAGTACTAGGAATAGAACCAGCAATTTGATACCAGACTATGAACTTATTTACATAATCATTCACAGAACCACCCTTATTTAAAGTAACACTCTGAGAAGACGCTGTGGGTATAGAGGTGTTTTGAGCTACTGGTAATTGTGTAGACTCTAGGGGTGCGGCACCTTGACCAAGTAATCCCTCTAAACATATTTTTAAAACCTTCAAACGAGAAGCTATACCAAAAAAACCAGTTCCGCTCGTAAGGCCGGCTGGTAAAAGTGTCTCATTAGAATAAAGCTCTTGAAACCTAGAGACTGCTTTAGCGGTAAGTAGTCCAAAGTAGTCTGTTTCTTTACCAGGAGATCCTACCCCGTACTGTGAAATCTGTGTCCTTGGATCTGTATTTAAAAATTTTTGTAATGACCAAACATCTATACCCCTATCAGTCATCTTTAGGTTTCTAGGAAAAGTGTAACAAGCTTCTCCGGAAGCATTTGCGATAGAAGTAACAGAAATCCAACAGAAAATAAAAACCGTAAAAGAAAAGATGAATCTTTTAAGAATCATATACTAATTCTATTATGTAAAATCGAATAATAAAAGGGATTGTGTAATTCGATAAAACAAAACACCCTTTCGGGTGTTTTGTTTTACATTAGCCGAGCTTTTTTACCATGGCTACAAGTCTAGACTTTTTTCTTGAAGCTGTGTTTTTCTTCAAAAGTCCTGTTTTTGATGCTTTATCTATAGTTTTTTGTACTGTAGATAGGTATTTGGACGCTTCTTTTGCGTTCTTTTCTGCAACAAGCTTTTTAAACTTCTTTAATACAGCCTGAACGCCCTCCTTTTTTCGCATGTTAAAAACTCGTTTTCGATTTGAGTTTCTAAGCGCCTTTTTTGCTGAAGTTGTAATTGGCATATTTATATATTGAAATGTATCGGATACAGTAACAAATATCGCTCAAAAAGGCAAATTCTGCTATCATTACAGCCATGATTTCCCAACTCAAAGGAAGTGTTAGCTATAAAGACTTGCGATTTTTGATCGTAGATGTCGCGGGCGTGGGATACAAGGTTTTTGCTACTTCAGCGATGATAGACAAAGCGCGCGATGGTGCCGAAATATCTGTCTGGACGTATTTAGCGGTGCGAGAAAACTCTTTAGATCTTTACGGCTTTGCAAACAAAGAAGATCTCGATTTATTTGAAATGCTCATCACAGTATCTGGCATCGGACCAAAAACTGCGCTCGGCGTAATGAATGCGGTGCTCCCAGAAACCATCCGCTTGGCTATTTCTAGTGGCGACACCGCATATCTAACAAAAGTTTCTGGTGTCGGCAAAAAAGTAGCAGACAAAATAGTGCTTGAACTGCGCGGAAAGTTTGAAGGAATCGAAGGTGGGGGTGTCCACCTGCAAAAAGATTCAGACGCTATCGAAGCACTCAAGTCTCTGGGTTATTCTCAAAACGAAGCTCGAGATGCGCTCACAAAAGTTTCTAAAGATATAGACAATACTGGAGAAAAAGTAAAACAAGCGCTAAAAATACTTGGTTCAAAGATTTAAAAAGAAAAAATGCTTAGAATTTTAAAAAAAATAATACCCGCTCCGATATTTAAATTTTTTCAGCCTGCATATCATTTCATTTTTGCATACGCTGGCGCTATCCTCTACCGCTTCCCTTCCCGCAAACTTTTTGTCGTTGCTGTCACCGGCACAAAAGGAAAATCCAGCACCGTAGAAATATTAAATGCCATACTAGAAGAGGCGGGATACAAGACTGCTGTCACAGGCACGATTCGTTTTAAAATCGGTGATAAAAGCTGGCCAAATCTTTACAAAATGTCCATGCCGGGGCGATTTTTCATACAAAAATTTTTGCGAGATGCAGTAAATGCGAGATGTACACATGTTGTCATGGAGATCACATCAGAAGGAGCAAAACAATATCGCAATCGTGGTATCGACCTAGACGCTCTTATTTTTACAAATCTATCTCCAGAACACATAGAGTCACATGGATCTTTTGAAAAGTATCGCGATGCAAAACGCTCTATCGGCTGGTCGCTAGTAAAATCATCAAAAAAAGAAAAATGGTCTGTAGCCAACAAAGACGACGAGGAGTCCCAACTCTACCTCTCTCTGCCCGTACAACACACCGTTCCTTTTTCTATTTCAAAAGCCGAACCTTACATTTTAGATAAAAACTCAATTACATTTACATATAAAGGTGAAAAAATGCATGCGCCACTCACCGGCCTTTTCAATATATACAATGCGCTTGGCGCACTGATGTGTGCCGAGGCCATAGGCGTGTCACTTGAGACTATTAAAAAAGCTTTGGCAAAAATACAAACGCCAAAGGGTCGTGTAGAGAGAGTAAATGCCGGACAGGATTTTGAAGTAATTGTAGACTACGCACACACAGCAGACTCTTTAGAAAAACTTTATCAAGCTTTTCCTGATCAGAAAAAAATATGCGTCTTAGGAAACACTGGCGGTGGTAGAGACACTTGGAAAAGAAAAGTGATGGGCGCTGTCGCTGATAAATACTGTGATGAAATTATCTTAACTGACGAAGATCCATATGATGATGATCCGCGATCTATCGTCGAGGACATGACAAAGGGTATTACAAACAAGCCATGTGAAATCATAATGGACAGACGACAAGCCATAGCTACAGCCATTTCAAAAGCCAACACTGGCGACGTAATACTCATCACTGGCAAAGGCACAGATCCATACATCATGCGAGCAAATGGCGAAAAAGAACCGTGGAGTGATAGTGAGGTAGCAAAAGAGGAGTTGCAGAAAATGATGGTAAATAAACAAAAGTAGTGTTTGAAAAGACTCGCGCAGGCGCGACGGCGCCGAGCGGAGCAGCAATCGCAGTAGCGATTGACGCGTGCTTTTCAAACACTACTTTTGTTGTTTACCGTAATACTCTTTCAGCGCCACATAAGTCTGCTCAGCCATCTTTTTTATTTCACCATCCCTACCCTCACCTTGCAGTCTTGGCTCTGCTATATACGCATACTCTATTAGCACGGCGGGAATACTCAAACTATTACGAGCGCCCAGAGCAATAAGATCCTTACTTTCTATTACCCCATCTTTTTCTACAGGCAAATTGCTCTTTGGTTGATATTTTGCAAGCTCATTATATAAAGCGTGTGCAACAGGTAAACTTTCATTATGATTTTTCAGACTATCATCTGGTGCATACACCACAAAACCGAAATATTTACCGGCACCGCTCTTTGGTCTACCAGGATAATCATTAAAGTGAGTGTGTAGAAGTAAATCGAAATCTTTTTCTTCTGCCCACATGTTTGTGCCATAAAGCTTGTTGGCCACATCATCAGTCACCTTATTGTGCTCTACCACATCAGCATCTATATCCCTTTCCTCCGTTTCTTTTTTAAAACCATCCCTTCTCTCTTTTCGATATGTCACTATTTTTTCTTCATTTTCTTCAAAAAAGTTTTTCAATTCAGGAATATAATCATCATTTTCTTGATTTACCGTCACTTCAAAAAGTGGATCATTTTTTAAAAAATCAAACAAATAACCAGCGAGAAGTCTGTTGAGTTCGACTTCCTTGACGCCCAAAAATTGAGTTCCCCACGTGTCATTATCATGTCCAGCAACAAGTAATATTTTTATTTTATTAACCGGCTGATTATTTGCCACGACCGCTGGAGTATGTATTGGCTTTGTAAAATATATATAACAAATAGCAAATACAGCAATAGATGCGATAAGAGCGAGTCTTTTCATGAAAAGAGTATAGCATTATAATCACTCCATGCCAGAGCTACCAGAAGTACATACTACAGCTACAGGCCTGCAGAAAGTATTGCCGGGCCTAAGTATCGTAGATATATGGACAGATTACAAAAGCCCTCACTACAAGGGAAAAAATAACATAAAAGACGCAGAGTTTTTTAAAAAATTCCGCGCACTTTGCGTCGGTAAAAAAATAATATCCGTAAATAGACGCGCAAAAAATGTATTAATTCACCTATCCAACGACCACACCATTTTAATTCACATGAAAATGACCGGACACATACTATACGGCACATATGGTATGAAAGGAAAAAAATGGGAAGCTATACACGCTGGACCACTGAGAGATGATCCGTTTAATGCGTATGTACATTTTGTAATGACTCTTTCAAACGGCAAACACGTCGCTATGTCTGACACTAGAAAATTCGCAAAAGTTACAATACTAGATACAAAAACAATGCACGAATCACCAGACTTACGAGAGCTTGGACCAGAGCCTGTAGATAAAAATTTTACATTTGAAATATTTAAAAAATGTTTAGAGAAAAAACCAAAGGGAAAAATAAAAACCGTTTTAATGGACCAGAGTGTCATGGCGGGTATTGGAAATATTTACTCTGATGAAATACTTTGGGAATGTTCAGTACATCCCGAATCCAAACCAGAAAAAATACCGGAGATTACTTTAAAAAAAATGTATACCGCGACACGCCAACTACTTTCAAAAGGAATAGATTTTGGTGGAGACTCAATGTCAGACTACCGCAATGTGCACGGGGAAAAAGGACGGTTTCAGCTCGAACATCAAGTCTATCGTCGCGCCAAGGAAAAATGTAAAAAGCGTGGTTGTGGAGGGGTCATACAAAGAAAAATCATTGGTGGACGCAGTGCGCATTTTTGCACTACTCATCAAAAGCTTCTACAATAAGAACATATGAAAGAAATAGGTCCAATCATTGTAGCTTTAGTTTTATTTGCAGCTATATTATTAGCCTTACATAATAACGGCGCGCTATTCAAACCGGTTACTGGTGGATTGAATCCAACAAAAAACCTAAATACAAACAAAAATATAGGTGAAGTACAGGGTGCGCACATAAAAGGATCGAGTAACACTTCTCCATTTGCTGGCGACATAGATATAGACGATATAGTAGAGCCTGGTACATTTACTGGATCAGAATATATAGTACTTACCACCTCTACAGACGAACCGATAAATATTACGGGTTGGAGTATTGTGAGCGATGTCACTGGAAGCAAGGCAGTAATAGGCAACGCATCAAATATGCCACTCATAGATCCAGAAAAGGCAATCGTAGTAAACGGCTATCAAAAAGTCATCATCTCTTCTGACAAATCACCAATAGGAATTTCTTTTAGAACAAACGCTTGTACTGGCTATATAGAAGATAAGGAAAATTTTAATCCAAAACTAGAAATGCGTTGCCCAGACTTAGACAACGGCAAATTACCAAATCAAATAGAAGACAGCGATACATGCATGAACTATATAAATTCCCTTTCTGTATGTGAAGTACCACCAAAAAATCTACCGAATATGCCTCAATATTGCGAGGACTTTATAAAAGAAAAAGCTTCTTATCAGGGTTGTGTAAACATGTATAAAAACAGTAAAAACTTTTTAGGCAAAGAGTGGCGAGTTTTTTTGAAAAGCAACATGCCTTTTTGGAAAAAAGATAAAGATGGAAAAAGTGATCAGGAGATCTTGAGACTTATAGACGCACAAGGACGCACCGTAGACACCTTCACTTACTAAGCTTACCTATCAAGCATCCCAAAAAGTGTAATACCGGCTGAGACTGACACATTGAGTGATTCTTTTTTACCGGCCATCGGTATTTCTGCTACAGCATCACACTCATTTAAAATATCCGGCGAGATACCATCCACCTCATTTCCGTATACAAAAGCGACGTGACTGATGTCGTGATTTTTTAGATCGAGAGCGATTTTTTTGTAATGCACTGAGCGCGGGCTTTGCTCTATCGCCACCACAAACACGCCGGCTTTTTTTATTTTTTTTATGATAGCCTGCGTGCTTTTTTCATATTCCCATGGCACAGATTTTTCTGCTCCGAGCGCTACCTTTGCCAGATCTTTTCTTGGCCGGCCAAATCTATCTAGAGGTGTCGGTGTATAGCCCGTCAAAAATATCTTTGACACACCCGCGGCATCAGCCGTGCGAAATATAGAGCCTACATTGTGTATGCTTCGTATGTCATTTAATACCACATAGATTTCTTCCTTTTTCATGCCCACACAATACAACATTTCCCTATACTTTGGTATAATCCAATCATGCTCAATACATTTCCAAATCTTTTGACCTACGGACTCTTTGCACCACTTTTGCTTCGCCTAGCGCTGGGTATTTTTCTAGTTTTCACTTCTTATAAAAGTCTGCGTGGGCCAATTTCAAATATTTCTCGTGGTTCAAATATCGTACTCATTGTAGCTGGAATATTTATTGTGCTCGGTCTTTTTACCCAAGTAATGGCTCTAATCGCCCTCCTCATAAATACTGCGACCTTTGTGTATAAATGGAAGGTTGTGAAATCATTGTCGGAAAAAGATATTATGCTTTATGTATTTGTGATTGTGATTTCTTTTTCCCTAATGCTCTCAGGTGCAGGGTTTTACGCTATTGATTTACCGCTATAATCTGTTATATTTTCTGATATTCGCTTGTGCGAATTTTACATCCGCCTATAGCTGTCTTGGTAGAAATTCAGCCATAGCGCGCGAGTACAGCAAGTTTTACATCCGCCTATAGCTCAGTTGGTAGAGCAGGTGCCTTTTAAGCACTTGGTCCCAGGTTCGAGTCCTGGTGGGCGGACCATCATACGACACTTGACTTTTTATTTTAATGTGCTAATTTAACGCAAGACTGAACATTAAAAACGTTGATGGTTACTGCTACAAGAACCCAAATTTCACTCATTCGAAATAGGATTTTTATAGCTGTAACCATCACTAAAGGTGGTTTATCACCCTTACCAAGGAGCTTCACTTGAGACCTCGTACAACTTTTATCTGGATGCTCTTCGTTGCGTCCGTTGCTGGCGCATTCTGGACAATCTGGTGCCTGTGCACCGGCTCTGTACCACACTCCTCCAACATCATGCTGTCCTGTGACAAGGTGGAGGTGGTGGGAATGGGCAAAGAAAACGTTCGGGTGTGGGGCGAGCTAATCTGGCCATTCAACCTCACCCGCCTCTCTGACATCCTCCTGTTTCCGGTGTTCATACTCCAGCTTAGCTGGATCATTCACCTGTCTTCAAAGAACGATTGGGCTGCTAATGAAGACTGGATAGGTGCCACTCTGGCCGCGGTAGCGTTTGGCTTGATTGTTGGGAGCGTTGCTGGATTTGTAAACGGTGTTTCCGAGCCTGGAACCATGATTTTGTTCGGATCGCTCCTACTGATCTGCATGATCTCTGGCGTCTTGTCCAGCACGAGTACAGCACTGTACTTCTCGTTCCTCTCAGCACTGTTTGTGGGGGTGGTGCTCGGTATCGCATACGGGGGTGTTGTGGGACTAGCTACTTTCTGCATCGTTGCCATGGTCAACAGCATGGCGGTGGCGATTGGCTTCGTATTCCGAAGCATGTTCTTTATTTACAAACTTGGCTTCAACGATTGGGGGCATCATAAATTCACCCCCTAGAACTCAGCCTTTCACACAACATTCACTTAGCGCCCGCCCCTCCACAGGGGCGGGCGCAATACTTTTATATACTCAAAATAAACTTCTCCAAAGCAATATCCATCTCCCCCATTCCACGTCTGGCATTGTGATATATATCTACAAACTGAGCAGACATTTTTTGTAATTCTTCGCGAGAGTAGTTGCGCGCAAAGCCAGTAGCCTTTTGAAAAACAAACGGCTTGAGTCCGGACTCGCTCGCACTTTTTGAGCCGAGAGCAGTCAAAATACTTTTCAATTGCCAAAAAAGGATACCGTGTATTTCCTCCGGCTCTGATCCATTAGCAAGCGCTTGCTCATATAGCACCCAAAGTTGTTTTTTATCGCGACGACCAAAAGCGTCCGTCAAAGAAAAAATATTAAAAGTTTTTGGCGCGGTTTTTTCTTTTTCTTCAAATTCCTGAGTCTTTTGCGCATGTTTTTCTATCTTCTTTAGAGTGGCTGTGTCCACAGCGCCTTCAAGAAAAATAAAAACATTGTCAGATTCAGCTATTTCTTTAAGCATTTCCACCACTGACTCTTTTGCATCGACATTTTCAAAAACTTTATCAAGCACCACAATATATTTATTTTCAAAAAGCCCCTGTCCGCTCAAAAATTCTTCAAACCTCGCTTCGTCCCACTGCTCACTTTCTATTTTAAAGAGCTCAGCGTCTGGCTTTTTTTTATGCAAAGTGTCGAGTAGCTCATGAAGCTTTTCGCGTGATCTTTTTAAATCTGTGCCGTGTAGAAAGTAGAGCATAATATTTCTCGCGCATCTTTACAGCGCCTCCGTTTGCCCCCAATTATCCCCGACCTCGCCATTGACCACAAGAGGGATACCGAGCATTTCCTCTGGCTTAAGCACTTCTTGCATTATGCGCTCTAGCTCTGGCGTCACCTTTGCGACCACCTCCTCTTTTATTTCAAACACAAGCTCATCGTGCACTTGCAAAAGCAGAAAAACGTCTTTAGAAAGACCCGCTCGCTCAATGTATTCATGTATCCTCACCATCGCTATCTTTATGATATCCGCAGAAGTGCCTTGTATCGGCGCGTTGATGGCCATGCGTTCGTTGGCAGCAGCGATATATGGCAGCTTTGATTTTATATTTGGAAAATATCGGCGACGACCAAAAAAAGTTTCTGTGTATCCGAGCTTTTTTGCACTGGCTTTTACTGACTCTAGATAGCTCGCAAGACCGCTGAAATTTTTGAAATATTCATCGTAGAAAAACTGTGCTTCTTCGCGAGTGCTGTCTAGATTTTTCTTCAAAGCGTTCACACCCATACCGTAAAGGATGCCGAAATTGATCACTTTGGCTTTGCGACGCATTTCTCTATCGACTTTTTCGCGTGGTACTTTAAAAACTTCTGATGCCACAGCCTGATGAATATCTCCACCCGATTTAAATATTTCTATAAGCTTTTCATCACCAGACAAAAGCGCGGCAATGCGTAGCTCTATTTGAGAATAATCAAACTTTACTAGCTTAAAGCCTTTTTCCGCGACAAAAGCATCACGAATCTTTTTACCTGCATCTGTTTTGATGGGAATATTTTGAATGTTGGGATTGTTGGAAGACATGCGCCCCGTCGTCGTACCAGTCTGCAAAAAAGTAGTGTGCAGTCGGCCGTCTTCTGCCAAAAGTGTAGGTAGTGTATCTATATATGTAGAAAGAAGTTTTTGTAGCACGCGGTATTTTAATATGTAATCAATGATGGGATGAAGTCCTTCCATTTTTTCTAGCTCGCTTTCACGAGTAGAGCGCTCGCCACCCGCTGTTTTTTTGAGTCCTTTTACGCTGAGCCCGAGTTTGTCAAAAAGTATCACGCCAAGCTGTTTTGGTGAATTTATATTAAATTCCTCACCAGCTTCACGCCAAATATTTTTCTCGAGCTCGGCAAGATCGGCATGATACTGCTTTGAAAGCTGGCGCAAATATTTTGCATCTATTTTTATCCCCCGCTTCTCCATTGCCTCTATCACACGCATGAGTGGTTCTTCTATTTCGCGAAAAACTTTCATCAGATTTCTTTTCTCAAGCTCGGACATGATAAAATCTCGCGCGCGTAGCAAAGACTCGGTGTGCGCAAATCGCAAAACGTCTTCGATAGATGGGCTAGTAATATTTGAATCAATAATCCAAAGCGCCAGAGATAGTTTTTTCATTTCGCTTTCCGGCAATACTTCTTTTTGTGCGTCTGCGCTACCGTTGCCCTCCTCACCGTCACCTCCAAGCAAGCTTGCCTGCAAGGGCATTTTTTTTATACCTAGTGCATTTTCTACTCGGGAAAGAAGAGCCTTAAACTCAAGCTCGGCAAAAAGTGTCTCGACTGCTTTTATATCCACCGCTTCTTTCCATGTCTTTTCCGGCATTTTAAAATCAATCGGCGCGTCACGGCGAATAGTTGCTAATGTTTTTGAAAATAGGGCTTCTTCCTCGCCTTTCAAAAGTAAATCAATGATACGCGGAGTGATCCCGGCTTCTCTAAACGGTGCCTGATCTTTTTTTAGCACCTTATACATTTTTTCTAGTGTGCCAAACTTTTGTATTAAAATAGTCGCTGTCTTTTCGCCGATACCAGCAATGCCGATAATATTGTCAGAAGGATCGCCACGCAAACCCTTGTAGTCTGGCAAAAGTGTTGGCACAAAACCAAATCTTTCCACAACAGCATCCTCATCATATATTACCGTGTCTTTTATTCCCTTTCGCAAAGTATATACTCGCACCTTTTTATCATCCACGAGTTGCATCGTGTCCATATCACCGGATGCGATCACTATGTCTGTACTCTTGTCGTGTTTCAGTGTCTCAACAATAGTACCGAGCACGTCGTCCGCTTCAAAACCAGCAAAAGAATATGACGGAATACTAAACGCCTTGAAAACATCATTTGATCGCACTATCTGCGCGACGAGAGCGTCGTCTATTTTCTTGCGAGTCGCTTTGTATGCTTCGTATGCTTCATGTCTGTGGGTTTTTTCCGGTAGATCATAACAAGCGACAATGAAATCAGGAGAAAGGTCGGCAACGATTTTTAAAAGCATTGTGCAAAGTCCATATATAGCACCAGTCGGCTCGCCTTTTGTAGAAGCAAAATCAGGCAAAGCGTGATATGCGCGATGTATGATAGCGTGCACATCAAGTAAAACTATTTTTTTATTTTGTTTTTTCTCTGGCATTTGGCGCGACTCTTTACATTACATATGAATATCAAACTTACGAATATCTTTATCTACAAAAGTACACACCACTTGTATGTGCTCGGTTGGCATTCCTTGATAAACTCTTTCCGGCCATTCTATGCAAATCAGATTGTGTGGATCTTTTAAAAGCTCTTCCCATTTTATATGCGCCAGCTCTTCCGGCGACTCCATCCTGTACGCATCTATATGAATTAAGTTTAAAAAACACTGTTGAAATTTTGGATCAAGCTCGTATCTTTTTTGTAATATAAAAGTAGGACTGACTACTTGATTGTGCACACCCAGAGCTTTTGCCATACCCTGCACAAAAGCAGTCTTGCCGGAGCCGAGATCACCATATAGACCAACAACTGTCGCTTTTCCTGGTGGTATCTGACAGATTTTTAACAGATTATTTACAAAATCTGAGGCAAGAGCATATGTATCTAAAAGGCTTTTTGTAACCATCATACGACCATACTATCACAAAAGTTTATGGGAAATTAATGCATAAGAAAAGGCGCTGGTCTCCTTTCGGATACCAGCGCCCACGAGAGTCTTTCCTCCCTGTCTTTCTGTATCCCCCTACTTCTTGTAGATGGGGCCGTAGCGGCGCATGCCGCTGTTGCTGGGACCATTTTGGCCACCACCACGGCGATTGCCGCCGACATTGCGATCGTTGTCGCAATTGTCATTCTGGCGGTAGGACCATGAGAAAGTCCTGTTACGGTAGTACGAATCGTTGAGTCCAGACTCAATCAAGATCCCACCACCGACGCCGAAGTGAGCCTGGCTGGAGTAGGAGTAACCCCCACCCCAATCCGGTCCCCAGTAGTCATGGTTGGTGCCGTAGAAGTGGTATTCACCAACTCCCACAACACCAGACAAAAGGTGGGGGCGACGCGGATTACAGAATCGGACATCCCGCACCACCGTAGTGCCACGAGGCACCACAATGACGTACTTGAAGCCCGAGCCGATGCCCGCCGGCGGAATGAAGTTTGGCCCAGTGCCGATGTAGGTGAGCTCGCCTGCGGGGGTGCCGTCATTTGACTGCACGACGACAGTCTCCGCAAAGTAGTCGACACCGGGACCATTGAGGTCACGATCCTTCATCTTTGCCATCTCATCTGCCAGACTCACCTCCGGCACATCATGCACCGATCCATCGTTCCAGCGATAGCTGGGGGGGTTGTACACCGGCGATGCAGGCCTCTCGACCACGACCACCGGCGTAGCGATGTGGGGATGCTCAAGACGGTAAGCCCTGAACTCCTCAACACTGAACTCCCGACCATCCACGAGGTAGACCTCGCGTGTGGTACCACAACCACCAAGCACGATGACCGTCACAGCGACGGCCACCACAGACAACATTGCAAAGAGCTTGTTCATAGCTTGCCTTTCGGAAGTTTGCGCAACAAAGCGCAAGACACGGAATACATGCAAAGGGGTTTGGAAACGCTCCGCACCCCGTCATCTCTGAATCTACTACAATTATATCACAACAGACACCACAAGTCAACCCTAACAAGACCCCCATTTCCCCAGAGATATATGTTTAAAAAATGCTGAAAATGCTAGTATAAAGTCTACATATGGTTGAATTTAACGAAGAAAAACAAAACGCTCGCGTCGAAGAGCTAAAAAGACGCGAAGCAGAAATTCTCACCCAAACTCTCTCAGAAAAATATGGCATTCCCTATCTAGACCTCTCAGTAGTACCTATAAATATAGACGCATTGCGTGTCATAAAAGAGACAGAGGCCCTCGATGCAAAAATAGCTGTGTTTAATATAGTAGATAAAAAAATTCATGTCGGCCTCCTTTCTCCTTCTACAGAAAAAACAAAAACAGCGCTAGAATCACTACAAAAAAGAGGTTATACACTGATCACATACCTTGTCTCTCCAGAGAGTTTAAAAAAAGTATGGGATAGATACAAAGATCTTTCCATGTCTATGGAAACAAAGGGTGGTGCGCTTGATATTTCCAATGAAGGAATATTGGAGCTTTTGGAGAAAGTAACCACACTAGATGATTTAAAAAAAATATTAGAAGAAAATATCGGTGGTAAAAAAGCCTATCGTATTTCTAGAATACTAGAAACAATGCTCGCTGGTGCACTTTCCAACAAAGCATCAGACATACATCTCGAGCCAGAGGAAAACTACGTACGCCTAAGATATAGACTAGACGGCGTGCTCACAGACATCGTCCGTTTTGATACAGAGACTTACAATCTCATCCTTTCTCGACTAAAACTTCTTTCAAACCTAAAACTAAACGTCCGAGGAAAAGCTCAAGACGGAAGATTTAGCATAAAAGTAAATGATGATGAAATAGAAATTCGTACATCCCTACTGCCCGGAGCATACAATGACTCTATCGTGCTTCGCGTACTTAATCCAAAAGCAATCTCTGTACCATTAGAAGATTTGGGTATACATCCTCGCCTGCTTACTGTATTACAAAATGCAATTTCAAAACCAAACGGCATGATACTCAACACTGGACCGACTGGATCTGGAAAAACCACCACCTTATATGCTTTTTTGAAAAAAATTCATTCACCAGACATAAAAATAATTACGATTGAAAATCCGATCGAGTATCACCTACCCGGCATCGTGCAAACACAAACCAACGACGACGGCTATACTTTCCTCGAGGGTCTACGCTCTGCTCTACGCCAAGATCCAGATGTGATAATGGTGGGAGAAATCCGCGACAATGAAACAGCTGAGATAGCCATCAACGCTGCCCTCACAGGACATTTGGTATTTTCTACACTTCATACCAACAACGCAGCGGGCGCTTTCCCTCGCCTAATAGACCTAGGAGTAAATCCAAAGGTTATTACCTCAGCGATCAGTGTCTGTATGGCCCAAAGACTTGTGCGCAAGCTCTGCACAGACTGCAAAGGACAGCGTGCTCCTACAGAACAAGAAAAAATCAATCTAGATAGGATAGTAAACAGCATTGAAGACAAAACCTACCTAGAAGGCCTAAATCCAAACATGATTTGGGAGGCAAAAGGATGCACCAAGTGTAATTTTACTGGATACAAAGGGCGCGTGGGTGTATATGAAGCCATCCTTACAGATCAAAATATAGAAAAAATCGTCCAAGAAAATCCTAGCGAGCGCGAGATAAAAAAAGCAGCTGTACCACAACATATACTAGATATGCAACAGGATGGAATAATAAAAATACTTCAAGGTATGACCTCTATGGACGAATTACAGCGCGTAATAGATCTAGAAGAGGAACGATAAACATAGACCACACATTAAGAAACAGTTTTAAAAATTTACAATCTTGTAAAAAGACCCACCGTGTGAATAATTATGTAAAGAAAGTTACGAAAAGATCCAAGGCATAAATCTCTAAACAACACTTTTAATATTCGTACCAAAAGTTAAATATTTCCCAAAGGATAACCCCAGCAAATCACACAAGGTGATAACCAGAATGTCCTCCGAAGAGATACTACTAAGCCACAAGGGCTTCGTTGTTTAGAGATTTATATCTTGGATCCTCAAAGAAACGCAGGCCACCTATATTATATAAGTGGCAATAAAAATCAAGGCCTTTTCGCCTTGGCGTTTCCCAATTCCCCTTTTATTTCAAAGACAACAATAGCTTAGCATATAAATGTATGTGTGTCAAGTGTGTATGGCTATGTGTTGTTTTTGTATATAATGAGGCTATGAAAAAGACTTCTGCCAAAAAAAATACCCCAACAGCCGAAGAAAACTCTGAAAACAGCGAAAAAGATCTCGCTTCCCTAGATCAGACACTGCGTCCATCAAAGTGGCATGAGTACATCGGGCAAAAAAACATAAAAGACAACCTACACATCCTGCTTACCGCCGCCCGCGAACGCAATCACCCACCGGAACACATTCTTTTTTATGGCCCACCAGGTCTCGGCAAAACCACTCTCGCCCACCTCATTGCAAAAGAGATCGGTGCACAGATAAAGATCACTTCTGGACCAGCTATAGAAAAAATAGGCGACCTTGCATCTATACTTACAAATCTTTCTCATGGCGACATTCTTTTTATAGACGAAATACATCGCCTCAACAAAACCATTGAGGAAGTGCTCTATCCTGCGATGGAGTCTGGCGTACTAGACATCATCATAGGCAAGGGTCCGTCTGCGCGCACCATACAGCTAGAGCTACCCCTCTTTACGCTCATATCTGCTACTACTCGTGTAGCTCTCATATCTTCCCCACTTCGATCACGTTTTTCCGGAGGAATTTTCCGACTCGAGTATTACAGCCAAGAAGAAATAGAAGAAATCGTACGCCGATCGGCAAAAATACTTGGTATAAAAATAGAAGATGGTGCTGTAAAAGAAATTGCAAAAAGAAGCAGGTTTACACCGCGTACAGCAAACTATTTTCTCAAGCGTTGCCGTGATTTTGCCCAAGTACACAAACAATCTCTAACAAAAGAAATGGTGGACAAAGCTTTATCTCTACTAGGCATAGACGAAGTAGGTCTTTCTCCTTCAGATAGAGCTATACTAGAAATCATTGCAAACAAGTTTAAGGGTGGACCGGTGGGCCTCAACACTCTTGCGGCCGCACTATCAGAAGAGCAAGCCACAATAGAAGAGTTTAATGAACCATATCTACTGCAGGTTGGATTTTTAGAAAGAACACCGCGTGGTAGGATGCTCACTGATGCGGGATATTTGCATATAGATGCAAAAGGTCCAGGGGGTAAGACAAAGAAATTATTATAAGGCGGGCAAATAATACAGAAAAAAATGGCAGGACATAATAAATGGTCACAGATAAAAAGACAAAAAGCAAAGACTGATGCTCAAAAAAGTAAGGTCTTTTCAAAGTTTGCAAAAATAATCACACAAGAAGCCAAAAAAAGTGGCGGAAACGTAAATTCACCCGCTCTCAAAGCGGCTATCGATCGAGCAAAGGCCGAAAATATGCCAAATGAAAATATAGAGCGAGCGATAAAAAAAGCAACAACACAAGCAACCGATCTAGAATCAATAACATATGAAAGCTACGGTCCCGGCGGATGCGCGCTCGTGATAGACGCGCTCACAGACAATAGAAATAAAGCTGCTCAAGAAATAAAACACATACTTTCCCTAAATGGTTTTGAGTTGGCAGGTATTGGTGCAGCAACCTGGGCTTTTGAAAAAACCGCCGGAGAATGGATCCCAAAGACCACTGTGCCCATCTCAGAAGAAGACGGTGCTTTACTAGAAAAACTCATAAACGAACTCGAGGAAAACGACGAGGTGCAGGGAGTATACACAAATGCAGAATAAAAATATTCGTGTCATAGCTGTCGACCCAGGATATGAACGCTTGGGTATAGCAATAATAGAAAAAAGTGGTGGAGCAAAAGAAGAGCTTGTTTTTTCTGAATGCTTTAAGACATCAGCCAAGCTAAGTCACGAAAAAAGACTAGCCCTACTCGGTCAAGAAATAAAAAAAGTGATAGAAAAATATGAACCAACTGATATGGCTATAGAGGAGCTCTTTTTTAGTGGCAACCAAAAGACGGCGATGAAGGTGTCTGAAGCACGTGGTGTCATCATATACGAAGGATCGTTAAAAAATCTCAATGTATATGAATATAAACCAGTGGAAATAAAAATAGCTGTGACTGGTTATGGAAAGAGTACAAAAAATCAAGTTATCGCCATGGTAAAAAGACTAATAAAAACACCAGAAAAAACAAAAATAGACGATGAGTTTGACGCTATCGCAACAGGTCTGACCCATATAGCATCAAAAAGATTTGTCTGATATATACAGATAAAGGTGTTATCCACAAAATATAAAGAAAAAGTTTGCAAAAATTTTGGTATTTGATACAAATAGTGGGTCTAAGGTCAAAATATAAAAACGACCAGACTGATTAAAAAATAATTTGATAAAAACATGGACGATTTAAACGATGATGTTATGCCAATAGTAGACGATGAAGAAATGGATGAGGAAGCGGTGGATGGTGCTATGCCAGATGATGAGATGGTTGGAGACGAGGACGAAGCTATGTAATAAATAAAAAAACGGCCACGGGCCGTTTTTTTATACCTAGCCCCAACTAGGCTTGTATTTTTATTTTTACAAAACGTCTTTTACCAACCTTAAATGTTGCGTCTTTCCATACTTTAAAATTTGGATCAACAACTTTTGTGTTATCGTTCATATCTTGTACAGCCCCCTCCTCTACCAGACGCCTAAATTCTGATTTTGATTTTATAATCCCGTTGGATAAAAGTGCATCAGCAAAAACAGTGTTGGGTGCAAGACCTATTTCCATTACATCTTCTGGTACAACACCCTTCTGAAAAGTGTCTACAAAGGCCTGCTTGGCTTTTTCTGCTTTTTCTTTTCCATGATATATAGTCACTATTTCTGTAGCTAGTTTCATTTTTGCATCACGAGGATTTGATCCCATCTCAAAACTTTTTTCTATTGCATTTATTTCTGCTTCGGGCATGTCGGTACAAAGAAGAAAATATTTTGAAATAAGGTTGTCGCGTATAGACATTATCTTGCCAAACATATCGTTTGGTTCATCTGTTATATTTATGACGTTTCCCCAACTAGTAGACATCTTGCGACCATCTGTACCCTCAAGCATTTGCACGGTGAGCACGTCTTGCTCTGCCATTCCGTAGTGTCTCTGCACAGCACGACCAGCTTTTAAGTTGAAAAGTTGGTCAAACCCACCTATTTCCACATCAGAATTGACCATAACAGAATCATAGCCCTGCATCAAAGGATACATAAACTCGCGCAAGGATATTTCTTCGCCACGTTCTGAGCGCTCTTTAAAATTGCGCCGTGCCAACATCTGCTGTACAGAAAAACTTTCCGCAAGTTCTGTAATTTCTTGAAAACGAAGCTTGGCAAGCCATGCACTATTATAATGAAACTCTGCTTTTCGTAGGTTTATTATTTTACCGACCTGCTTTTTATAGTTTTTTAAATTTTTATTTATTGTTTCTTTTGAAATCATTGGTCTTTTGTCGAGCTTGTCTGACGGATCACCTATCTGCGCAGTAAAATCACCAACAATAAACACAATTTTGTGCCCAAGGTCTTGGAAAGCTCGCAATTTACGCAAAATTACTGCCCTACCTATATGTATATTGCTACCAGTTGGATCAAAACCTAGCTTTATTCGTAATGGTTTACCGGAAAGAAGCTTCTTTTCCAAAGACTCTTTTACAAAAACATCCTCTACACCACGGGTAATAACATTACGCACTAATTCTGGATCTACAGATGCTTGTTTGGATTTAAATGGATTTATTATCATGCTGTTAATTTACCACAGTTGCTTTGTTTTTGGTATTCGTATACCCTATCCGCAATATTCATCACAATATGATAAAATTAAGTCTTATGAAAAAGGGCTACGGGCCACTAAAACGTTTCCTTAAAAAAAGTGGCATAAAAAATTTTATTATTTTTTGTTTTTGCATTGGTATAATATCAATATCCATATTTATTTTTTGGATCTCTACTTTTCAACTCCCAACACTTGATTCATTCCAAGAAAGGAGGGTTTCTCAATCAACAAAAATATATGACCGCACAGGAGAAATACTCCTTTATGACGTATTTCAAAACATAAAAAGAACAGTCGTACCGTTTGATCAAATCTCAAAACACATAAAAAACGCAACCCTTTCTATAGAAGACAAAGATTTTTATACTCACAGCGGTGTAAAACCATCTTCTTTTCTGCGAGCGGTATTTGCAAACCTAAAAACCCAACAGTTTAGCCAAGGAGGATCCACCATTACACAACAAGTAGTAAAAAACTCTCTTTTGACTGGAGAAAAAAGTATTACTAGAAAAGTAAAAGAATGGGTGCTTGCTATAAAACTAGAAAAAATACTGACAAAAGATCAGATTTTCTCTATGTATCTAAATGAAATCCCATACGGCGGAAGTATTTATGGTGTAGAAGAAGCAAGTAACGCTTTTTTTGGTAAGAAAGCTTCTGACGTTACCATAGCTGAATCAGCATATCTAGCCTCCCTACCAAAAGCACCGACGTATTATTCACCATACCGCAACAGACCCGCGTTGGACGAAAGAAAAAATCTTGTGTTAAAAGAAATGCTTGAAGATAAATATATTACACAAGAAGAATATGAAAAGGCAAAAAATGAGGTGGTAATATTTAAACCACAAGAAGACGGCAAAATAAAAGCTCCACACTTTGTAATGTTTGTAAAAGATTTGCTTGAAAAAAAATATGGTGTTGGGGTGCTAGAAGAGGGCGGTTTTAAAGTAATCACAACACTAGACTACAAAATGCAAGAAATGATGGAGGAAGAGGCGAAAAAATACGCCTTAGATAACGCAAAAAACCATCAAGCGGAAAACATTGCTGTTGTGGCTATAGACCCAAAAACTGGAGAAATATTGTCCATGGTCGGATCAAGAGACTATTTTGATAAAGAAATCGATGGAAATTTTAACGTCGCAACGGCCCACAGACAGCCAGGATCAGCGTTTAAACCATTTGCATATGCTACAGCCTTTATGAAGGGCTACACACCAGAAACAGCTCTTTTTGACGTAAGAACACAATTTTCTACGACATGTGAAAAAGACGACATGACTAGCATAGACGGTTGTTATTCTCCACAAAACTACGACGGAAAGTTTAGAGGGCCAATGTCTATGAGAGATGCTCTTGGTCAGTCTATAAACATACCTGCGATAAAAACACTTTATCTAGCCGGAGTAAAAGACGTATTAAGATTGGCTAAAGATATGGGTATTACCAGCCTAGCAAATGCCGATGAATACGGCCTCACACTGGTTTTGGGTGGTGGTGAGGTCTCCCTACTTGATATGACTAGTGCATATGGAGTTTTTGCAAATAGCGGTGTGCGCTATCCTTACCAACCAATACTTGAGGTGCAAAAAAAGGACGGTGGTGTTGTAGAAAAAAAAGAAAGTAACCCCACAACTGTACTACCAGAAGATGTTGCACTACAAATATCAGATATACTTTCTGACGACAATGCTAGAGCGCCGATTTTTGGAGTACACTCACATCTATACATCCCAAATAGACAGGTGGCTGTAAAAACCGGTACAACAAATGATTACAAAGATGCTTGGATAGTTGGATATACACCAAGTTTGGTTGTGGGTGCTTGGGTAGGAAACAATAATAATACTTCCATGGATAAAAAGGTGGCTGGATACATCATCGCTCCATTTTGGAATACTGTGATGAAAAAAGCTTTGGAAAATTACCCAAACGAAACGTTTAAAAAACCATACGAACAAGATCTTACTGATTTAAAACCAATTTTCCGTGGCGGATGGCAGGGTGGAACAAGTTATGGCATAGATAAAATATCAGGAAAACTAGCCACCGAATACACACCAAAAGAAACACTAGAAGAAATTGTTGTTGGTGAGCCACATTCTATTCTCTACTGGGTAGATAAAGATAATCCCCGCGGTCCACAACCAACAAACCCAAAAAATGATCCGCAATACGAGAAATGGGAATACTCAGTACAAAAATGGTTGGATGAAAATAATATAAAAACACTTGATGAATCAGATATTCCAACTGGTTTTGACGACGTACACGTACCAGAAAAAATACCAGAAATATCAATAGAAAAACCTGAAGAAAACAAAGAATATGCTGGTAATCAAAAAATAAACGTTATTATTGAATATATAAAACATTATCCAATAACAAAAGTAGAATACTACATAAACGGAAACTTTGTTGGTAGTAACACAGCTTCGCCTTTTACATTCTCCTTTGTTCCAGACGATATAAACTACATAAACGACGGAAACAACACCCTTAAAGCCGTAATTTACGACAGTGTTTTCAATAAAAACGAAGATACTATCAACTTTCGAATTAAAAAGTAACCTTAGCGAATATCAAAGATTTTAGAGCCTATCCTCTCATTAATAGTCTTTAACAAATCTTTCTTTTTTAAAAAAAGAGTGTTTTTAAAAACTGGTGATACGTCTATAAAAACTATATCGTTTTTTATTTTTATTTTTCCAGGATCAATATCTATATTAAAAATTTCTTTTATCACCTCAATTGCTATTTGTTTTTTAGCACCCTGAGAAGATAGTAGTGCTTTAAATTTTTGTAGAAAAAATGAGACGTTTTCCATCTTTTTATATAAAAACACCTATCTATTCATTGGCATCACTAAATACAAAAAAGATTTATCTGAAACACCTTTTATAACCACTGGTTTACTAGAACCACTAAAACCCAAAGAGACACTATCAGAATCTATAGACTGCAAACAGTCGACTATATATTTATAATTAAAATTAATATCTACATCTTCACCATTAAACACTGCGTCTATTTTATTAGTATTATCACCAACATCAGAGTTTTTTGTTTGTATTTCAAAAATCTTTTTTGATGGTATTGCTTTTATATTTATTTGATTTAGTTTGTTTGAAAAAATATTAGCAATTTTTAAAGAATTTATAAAATCCTGCTTTAACATCACCACCTCTGTGGTGGTTGATTTTGGGATTATTTGTTTATAATCAGGAAACACACCATCTATAACCCTAGATGTTAGATATACCCCATCAAAACTGAAGGATATTTGGTTTTTCTCAATATTTACCTTAACAACCTCATTTCCGTTTTCCAAAACACGAATTATTTCTGGAATATTTTTAAAAGGTATAAGCAAACTACCGAAATCTTTCATATTTTTTACCATAACCCTCTTTTCAGCCAATCTAAAAGAATCTGTGGCAACAAAAACTAAATTATCTTCTTCATCATTGTAAACATAAACACTAGATAATTCAGACTTAATACTAGAAACAGAAGAACTGTACCATACCGACTTCAAACCATTTACAAAATCCTTTGGATTTATTTGGAAAGACTTTATACCATCAACAGTTGGTATATTAGGGAAATCATCTACTGGATGAGTTTTTATATGGGTTGAGTTTTTTTGTGTAGATACTAAAAGATCATTTTCTTCTTTGCTTAAAACAACACTTTTATCTCCTCCAATACTAGAAAGAAATACTCCGAGTATTCCGGATGGTATAGCCACACTACCCTCTTCTATCACCTTTACCGGCATACTTATCTCTATACCCAAATCTAAGTTTGTAGATCTTATAATAAGAGTGTTTTTTACAGCTTCTAAAAGAATACAGTTTATAACGGATAAAGAATGATTTTTACCAGCTATCTTTTCAGCTTGTAGTATATTCTTACTTAATTTTTCTATAAGGCATTCTACTTTCATGTTAACTGTATTATTTAATTACTATATATAAATACTATTATTACTATTAACGCTGTGGATATCTGGATAAGTTTTTAAAAGTCATATTTTTAGCCTTATTTTTTAAAAAAGATGTTTGATAATTTGTGGATATTTTTTTATGAGATGTGAATAATGTGTTTTTTCTCAATTATTTTTTGTTCTTATTCACATCAATCCACACTTATTCACATACTATACACAACCATTAATTATATCAAACCAACATTGATCGAATCTGATTTATCTCCTGTGAAAGCAGATTATCAAACTTTAAGTCACTTTTTATCTTTTCACACGAATGAATGACTGTTGTGTGATCTCGACCACCCATTTTCTCCCCTATTGATGGGTAAGATATATTAAAATCTTCTCTTAATATGTACATAGTGACCTGTCTTGGTTTAATAATCTCCTTTTTTCTAGTTTTTTCGTATATACTTTCTTCGTTTATGTTGTAAAAATCAGCCACCACTTTGATTATTTCTTTTGGAGAAAGGTTTTTCTTTGGTTTCGCACTGTTTTTGATAAGATTTTTTACATCATTTAGGGTTAAATCTTTTTGTTTTAATTGTGCTTGGCAGATTATGCTGTTTAAAGCACCCTCTAATTCCCGTATATTACTTGATAATGTTTGCGCTAGATAATCCACCACTTCTGCAGATAAATCAAAGTTGTTTGATTTTAGTTTTGAGCGCAATATAGTCACTCTAGACTCGTGGTCTGGTGGTGGTATATCTACTATCATTCCTGCCCCAAAGCGTGATTTTAGGCGATCTTCTAGGTTTGATATGTAATTTGGGTGTTTGTCTGAGGAAAAGATAATCTGCTTATTGTTGTCGTATAAGTGGTTGAATAAATGGAAAAGTTCCTCTTGGGTACTCTCTTTTTTAGAGAAAAATTGTATATCATCCATGATTAAAACATCGTATTTTCGATATTTCTCCTTAAAATTGTTTACTTTTTGGTTTTGGACGGAATTGATGTAGTCTATAGTAAATTTTTCTGAGGTAACATAATGAACCTTTTTCTCAGGGTTGTTGTGTTTTATTTGGTTACCTATGGCTTGTATAAGGTGGGTCTTACCGTGACCAGTGTTGCCGTATATAAAAAGTGGGTTATATACTATTCCTGGCTTTTTTATAATAGCCTGAGCCGCTGCATGAGCTAACTCATTGAAAGGACCAACAACAAAAGAATCAAATGTATATTTAGGGTTTAAGTTGTCGTCCTTGTTTATATAAAAATCACTTAAAGGTAATTCGTTTGATCTTTCTAAGATGTTTTTTATAATTTCCGGCTCTTTTTTCTTTGCATCACTTTTATTTACTATGTAATCAAGTGATCTAATGTTTTCTGATAGGTTTCTGAGAGATTTTAGTATAAAAGAGTGGTATTTGTCGCTTAACCATTGTCGTACAAAGGCATTTGGCACACTAAGGTATGCCACACCATCTTCAAGTTTGTATATAAAGGTGTCTTTAAACCATGTGTTGAAGTTGGCTTTAGATACGTTCATTTCCACATCTACTAGCACACTATCCCAAAGTTTTTTACTATCCATAATTTTAGATTTGCTGTAATAAATTTGTTCTCATTATTATATATGATGGAAGCCTTGTTTCTACTTGTTAAAAAGTCATTGTTATGTTGATACTCTGTGTATAAGGTGTGAATAAACTCAACTTTTATAAAAGCCTTGAATAAATCAGAAGTCTCCTATATAATCCCCTATTATGTCTCAAACATATCAACCTAAAAAAAGAAAACGAGGAAAGGCTCATGGTTTTCTCGTACGACAAAGAACTGCTGGTGGTAAAAAGACCATAAAGCGCCGACGCCAGAAGGGTCGAAAAAAACTCTCTGTGTAAGTAAAAAGACTAAAATGTTGCCAAAAAACAAAAGAATCTCAAAGGATTCTTTTAAGTCAATACTCCTAAAAGGCACCCTATATCACTCAGAAAACTGTACTCTGCGCATATTACCCTCAGAAAAAGAGGGTTTTGCTGTGCTTATATCTAAAAAGGTGGCTAAAAGCGCTGTAGATAGAAATAGGATGCGTCGCAGGGTGTATTCTGTTGTTCGAGATTTACTTCCTAATATTAAAACAACGTCAAAAAACCTTATTTCATTAAAGACTGGAGCCAAAAAACTATCTTTTGATTTACAAAAAGAGGAAATAACTAAGCTATTTAAAAAAGCCAGATTGATATAGGTTCTTTGTTGGGTTACAATGGTCTGATGATATCAGGTATATACACTACATTAATTTATCAACCACTTTACAACGGCCTTGTCTTGCTTATAGACACTATCCCTTGGGCCGATGCTGGTGTTGTGGTAATTATCTTTACTATTATTGTAAAGTTGTTTCTGTTTCCCCTCTCAAAGAAAGCGGTCAAAACTCAAATACAAATGAAAGCTATTGAGCCTGAGTTGGCGGCACTTAAGGAGAGATATAAAAATGACAAACAGGAGTTGGCTAGAAAGCAAATGGATCTTTATAAAGAAAGAGGCATTCGTCCCTTTGTTAGTGTTCTTTTGATTTTTATTCAAATCCCAATCATTATTGCTTTGTATCGTGTTTTTTTACACTCTGGTTTACCAAAAATAAACACAGATTTACTATACAGTTTTATTCATGTCCCTGATTTTGTGAGTATGATCTTTTTAAATTTTATAGATATTTCTCAAAAGAGCCCTAGTCTAGCCTTGCTTGTTGGAATAACCACTTTTTTACAAAGCAAAATAGTGATGCCAAACAAACCAAAAAATTCAAATCTGGACGGCAAAATATCTATAAAAGAAGAGTTTGCAAAAAACATGCACCTACAGATGAGGTATTTCTTGCCAGTTATTTTAACTTTTGTTGCTTTTGGCTTCCCTGCTGTTGTGTCTTTGTACTGGGTAACAAGCAACCTTTTTACTATAGGTCAGGAGTTGTTTTTAAAGAGAGTTAGAAAAAACACTACATTGGTATCTTAAATCCCCACAGACTAAGATCTGTTTTGTTTGAAAATACCAAAAAGTCTTCTTTTTCGCTAAGCGACATGTTTATAATATCCAAATCTTTTCCAGAGACTTCTTTTATATTTACCAAAAGATCAGTTTGACCTGTTGTTGTGTCTATTTTCCACAAACTATCAGAGAAAGAAGTGAGTCCTTTGTACCAAGCGTCAGGATAGCTTCCGCCAGGTATGTTTTCTGGTACGGCACAGTATAAAAGGCCAACATTTTTTTTACTCCAAACACACTTTTCTGTAAATGTTATGGTGTTTAGTTTTGTAGATGTTTTTGTTTTTATATCAAACAGACTTAGATGCGTATTTCCCACACTGTCATTCTGGTTGTATATAGTGCTCGATGCTGTGCTGTTTGTGAGGGTGGTGAGGCCCAAAACATTACCCAAAATCCTTTCCATCTTTCCAGTGGTTGTGTTAACAAAATATAAATATCCGGGTACGCTAGCACTAGCCTTGGTTGTGATTGTAACTGTGTTTGTTTTTGGCCAAGAAATATTCCATTCACGTATTGGAGAATCAAATAATTGCACCTTTTTTGTACCATCTGGGTTTGAGATAGTGCCTATTGACCCAGAGCCAGACTGGACTGTGTAAAATATCTGATCTTTTTTAGGAGACAGTGCGATTTCTTTTATATTTGGTGTGAGATATGTACTTTGTATTTCTCCTAAGGTGGTAGTAGTGCTTGTTGCGTTTGTTGTAGTAGATAGTGTACCAAATACGGTCTCTATGAGATCGCTGTCGTCTTTTAGGTATCTAAACAAGACAGAATTTTTTTGTATAAAAATAGCCTCAGCGATTTTCGGTATGGTTGTGTTTGATATTCTGTCCACCGTATCCAGAGCTGTTTGTGCTTCAAACATGTTGCCGGTACTTTTTTCAAGGAAACGCACTACAGTACTGCTACTTATTATAAAAGCTTCTGCGCCAGCTACTGGAAAAGAGTAAATTTGTCTGAGGTCTTGTGGTACTGTGGGTACATTAGGGACTGTGGCGCTCGGCTCATTTGTGTTTTGTGGATTTGTTGTTGCCACATCAGCTTCGTTACCGAAAGGAAAAAAATTTCTTACTGTAGATACTACCCCACTCACGCCAGCACCAGAGTCTTTTTGTGTGATGTATAGATAGCCAAAAAACCCTCCAATAACGAGTACAATGATTGCTATTACGATGACGATTTTGTTTAACATGTATTTTTATTGCCCTGATCCATTTGATGGAGGACACATAGATTTTTGTACACAATTGTTTACAGTCACAGGACCACCTTGTTGTGTGGTACCACCCTGTTCTTGTACAATACCAGGCTTGGCAGCATTGCACTCCGCTTGAGTTGGAAAGTTTCCTAAACACAATTGAGTTGCTGGTCCGTTTTCGTATTTGCTTATGTATACAACCCACTCCCCACTGTTTAGTGTTTGGGCTGCTACACAACCAGTCGTACAATAAGTCCCTACAATCTCGTACTGAGTTACTGGGTAATTCATTTGAACGGTGGCGCCAAGATTAGCGTTGCACGACTCAAGTGACGAATAAGATCCAATACAAAAAGTCTCTTGTGCTATTGGTCCGCTCAGTGGATTTACAATAATTTTTGCTTTAAATGTTTGAGTGTTTACGGGTGTCGTTGCTTGTTGTGATAAGTTTGTTTTTGGTATTAGGGCTTTTATTTCTAGAAGTTTTGGATTTATGGTGTTGAGTATGAGCCATGATGTTAGGGCTAAAAGTAGTCCACCGAGTGCTCGATTTATTTTTTCCTTCCCATCTTTTTTGCCATATATTGCATCAGTAGACATGTATTGTATGCCCCCTACCACTATCATTACCACAGCTAGTGCTCCAGCCACACCAATAAGAAGCTTAAAAATACCAATAAGGTATGTGGTGATGTTGGTGTTATTCATCACCCCACCACTCCCGTCAGGAAGCGGGCTAAGCGGAACATACTCAACATTTTCTGCACCAACAATGTTTGGTAATATTGCAAAAATAGTAAAGATTACTATTGATGCAGATACAACCGCTAATGTTTTTTTAAATACTTTCATCATATTGTTGGTGTGTTTTCATCTGACACTTCAAATCTTATTTTTGTAGAAAAATCCCTAAACTGTAAACTTCTGCCAATTTTTTGTATGTTTACTCCCACCAAAGCTGATCCGGATTGTGTGTTATCTGGTTTTCTCAATACAAGCGAGTCTGGGTTTTTTTGATTTGATAATTTTTTTCCGTTCATACTCCAGTTGTATGTTAAAGCTGGATCGTCTTTTCTATTTACATCAAAAAAATACGGCGCAGAAGACAGAGATATTTCTTTTGATTTAAGATCAAACTGTGGTCCAATAGCTTTATTATACAATATTCCGTATAACGGATGGTTTTCATACAAAAATACCTCTGGTTGTGCGCCTTGCAATTCAATACTTTTTTTTGCTCGCATACTTCCATCTATAGTAGAAGCTTCTACTTCTACCTGTAATGGCTTTGCTAGTACGCCACCGCTAGTAGAAAAAACATTCTTACCATATCCAGAGCTATCCCCCAGCACAGATCCATTGCGAGTCCATTTATATACAAGGGTTTTTGGATCTATCATTGCACCAGAAGACGTCATAAAAGATGGCATTGCCACAAAATCAACCAGACTTTGGTATGTATAAAGCGCTTTTCCTTTATAAAATGGCGGTGTATAGCTTTTTGTTTGCCACACAATATCAAGCCCTGTCGGCCGTATATTCATTTCTTTTGAAAAAGCAGATGACGATACACTTATTTTTGAAACACTACCAAGATCACCTGTTGTAAACTGAAATTTTCTATCCCCTACACCCTTTTTTTGAAGTTTTCCATCCAAAAACCAGGATATTTCTAGTGAATTTAGATTTTGTGTGTAATCTTCTATTTGTATGTTTACTACTTCTTTTGGTCCTGGGTATTCTGGTGTGACTATGAATTGTAAGTTGTCTTGTGCTGGTATGGTCTGTGCATAAGCAATGTTAGTTAGACCAAAAAATATTATAAAAAGTGTAGTAGAAAAAATTCTTTTCATTCTATAATTTTAGCACGGTGGGTGTTTTATTCAATCACATCTTTAATCCGATGCATCCTCCTCTGAACCGTTACCTAATAATATATCTCCTCCACCCATCACCGACCTACCCATGTCATGTCTCCTCTTTTTAAACGCCGCATAATCTTTCATTGATTTAGAAATATCACCCATACCTCCCCCAGGGGTTCTGATTGCGTTTGGTCCAAATCCACCACCGGGGATTTTTTTAGATCCTGCAGCAAGGCGTGCATTTATAGCTATGTTTACTCCAGTCATTGTTTGTATTCTCTCTTCTGCCCACACACTTGCTATGGTGAGTGCTATTCCTGTTGTCCAAAGTGGAAGTACGTCTACTACAGGTAACCATTCACAACCAGCAAAGCCAAAAAACCGAATTGCTCTTTTTGGATCTACAAAACTCACATTTAGTAATTTGAGCCAGATATAAAAAGAAAATATAGATGCTATGTCTAATAACCAGCTCACTATGACAGCTAAAGCATTTCCAATAACAGGAATAAAGTGTAGTAGATCCGTGAGAGACTGTGTGACGTCAACCAAAATTGCGACGGTCACCAACAGTACAGCCATGAACATTGAGATTTTTGGCATATTTTTATTGCGAATTTTCTAGATCGCGCTTTGCTTTTTGAATAGAGAGGACTTGAGATGGATCTGAGGTGATGATCTGGTCTTCTGTGTATGATGCGATTATTTTTATTGCTACGTGTTTTAGGCCAGCAAAAAATATTCCCTCTCCTACCGATGATTCTAGTAGCAAATATTTTTCTTCATCTGTGAGATTGAAAGTCTGCTGAAGCTTGTCGATAGATGTTGGGGATTGTTTTAGCAAAACCTGTATAGATGAATTGGTAATAATAGGCATACCGTATGGAGATTTGAGGAAATCATCCACGTCCTGTGTGATGGTAGCTAGACCTAAATAATATTTTCGTCCACGTTTTGCCAGACTGAGAAGGAAAGACGCTGTGTCTTCTGATTTCATCATCCACCACGCCTCGTCAATCACAAGAAGTCTTTTCTTCAGCTCTTTTCTAATAGCACTCCATATATAGTGCATGACTATATACATAGCGATAGGCTTAAGCTCGTCTTCCATGTCACGCAAAGAGAATACGATAAACTTTTTATTTATATCTATGTTTGTTGGTCTATTTATAAATCCAGCCCAAGTACCTTTTGTATATTTTGAAAGACGCTGAGCCAAAGACTCTCCCCCCTCCATACCACTGAGCACCAGCTCAAAGTCTGACATAAGTGGTGGATCTACGTTTGTAAAATCAGATTCTGCCGTGATGTCTTTGAGTGCGTATGTCTCTGTGATTGCACGATCCATGATAGCGTCCTCTTCTGCGGTCAGACCGCCAAGCATCAGTCGGAAAAGACCCACTAGATTGATAATCGTACTACGCAACACGCTCGCCGCTGACTCATCTTCTCCTGGTAGAGGTAGATCAAATGGATTGATATGGTGCTCAGAGTTGAGTGATATTTTGAAATACCTGCCACCCACCGCCTCAGCCATGTATTCATATTCTCGCTCTGGGTCTATCACTATCACTTCTGTATCAAACATCAGCGTACGCAAAATCTCTAGCTTTGTAGCGTATGATTTTCCAGATCCTGACTTTGCAAAGGTAATAGAGTTGTAATTTTCTAGTGAAAAGCGGTCAAATAGTACGAGGCTGGCATTGTGACGGTTGATACCATAGAGAATTCCCTTGTCTGATGTGAGGTCAAAAGAAATAAATGGGAAAAGACTTGAAAGTGGAGAGGAATTTAGCTTTGAATGTACTTCTAGTAAGTCGGTGCCGATAGGAAGCACGCTTTTGTATCCCTGTTCTTGTTGGAAAAGTGCAGGTTTTACATATACAAGCTTTGATTCCAAGATAGATTTTATTTCAGATTCTATTTTATCAAGTTCATTTTCATTTTCTCCATAGACAGAGAGATATAGGCCCACGTCAAAAAGTTTTTCTTGTGCCTGCTGTAGGTTGTCACGGAGATTTTCTAGGTCTTGATAAGCTGTGTCTAGCATTGGGTCACGCACCATCCCCTTTTCTTCTCTCTCGTGTATCTGGCTTTGTACCTCAGCTACTTTTTTTTGAAATTGGCGCAACACCTTTACTGTATCTATTGGGTGGACAAATATAGAAACATCAAAAACCTTATCTAGGTTGATGATCGGAGCAAACCAACTCTCACCGAGAAATCGCGGATAAGAAATGACAAAAAAAGTACGCACTATTTTGTCTCCCAGATTGAGTTCTCGCGGACCTATTTTAAGCGCGCTTGGTGCGATAATATCTTTTAGCTCCAAAGCCTCCGCTTTGTATATTTCTTGAGGAAGCATGCCAATATTGATTTCCTCTTTTTTTGTGCTACCAAATAATTTACTAAAAAAGCTCATATTTTTTATTGAAGTTGAATAGGCTTTTCCGCATCGCCTGGATTAAATATTTTATAAAATAACTCCACCACCTCTTCTGTACCTAGTTGTGCCACACGTATTCCAGATCGCACTAGTCCCTGCTCCACCACCGCCAGCCTCTGTTCTAGTTGTGTGCGATGCTCTTCAAATTTTTCTTTTTCTGATATTTTTTGATCGTCTACACTTTTCTTTTTTCCAAAAATACCAGTGATACCACTTACTGTACTTTTACCCTGCAGTGTCGCTGGTGAATACGGCACGATGATAAAAAAGTGTTTTGTCATGATGTTGTGGCTTTCGGTAAAATTTTTGATAAAGCCGATGTACTCCTGCACTTGTATTTTCATCAGATCATTGACCTGATTTTTTTCAGTCTCTTCTAAAAGGGCTACGTACGGGCGTATATCTAGTTTTCTAGATTGTATAGATATTTGTACAGAAAAATCTAAAGAGTTTAGAAAATCTTGAAACTGATAAAGTATTGCTGCACGTTCATCATCTGATTTTAGAGAAAAATTGAGAGATGAAGCCATGAGGATAGCACGAAGAGAGCCGTCTTTGAGTGTGACAACGCCATCTCTTATGTCGCTTATAGGAACAAATTCTTGGGAGGCTCTTGCTTTTGTTGCCATATAAAAGAATTATATCCTATTTCTCTAATTATTTGTATCGCTTTTTGTGACAGGATTTATGCTTTCTGTGATGTCTAGATTCCAGGTCATATCTTTTAGTTTGCTACTAGAAAGCTTTGGTAAAAAGCTACGAGAAAGCTCTTTTGGTGTGGATGCCATCGTCACCTTTTTCGGCTCATGTTTCCAAATGTAGAGTTTGCTTGTGATTGAGTACTTGAAAAAAGCCTCTACCACGTTTATGAATGGTTTGTTGTTTACTTTGTAAAAAGCAAGTGCCACAGCAAATATTGCTACCGGCACCATAATCATAAAGGCAACAACACTAAATGGTACTAGGTAGTAAATAATAGCGCAGGCTCCTGCGCCTCCAGCCAAATAGACAAACTGCCTAAAGGAAAGTGGTCCAAAGATCTTGTCTTCTACATCTGTAAATTGTGGTACTTGGAATCTCATATTTTTTATTGTATTGGTTCTCGATATGGGTCTGGGCCATCATATTTTTTTGCGGGTGTCGGTGCTGTCGGTGGTGGTGTGATCGGCGCCGGCTTTGTCTGTGGTGGTGTCACTTGTGCTGGAGCGGTCACTGGCATGTTTTGCATACTTATTTTCACCTCTTCTCTTGGAATTTTTGTAATACCGCTTAGTTTTTGATCTACTATAGTGCCAGTGTGCTCTGATATGAGAGTTGGATTTTCTATTTGATCGAGTAATACAGCTCGGCTGGGCTTATTTTCTGATACAGGAACTTCTTTTTCTGTTTGCTCTATTAGCACGCCAGCTATTGGAACGTTTGGTACAATCTCTTCCTTTTTTGTAATGATGGTTGGGTTTGATGCGGGTGTTGTATCTGGTGTTGATTTTTGTGATGATTGTCCCAACTGTTCTCTTTTCATTTCTATAAGCCAACCTAACTCTTTGATAGAATCTTTTACCTCAGAAAATACCTGTGCACCAATCTCTTGTGCTATTATTCGAGCCTGTTCTTTTGGTATAGAAAGTTCATGCATTATGTTGTCAGTATATTCCATGAGGTGTGTAAGTCCGATAAGTACAAATAAAGTCTCTTGTTTAAGTGACTCTGTTTGATCTGGTGATAGGTTATATTTTCCTGCAACCCAGTTTATCTTACTCTCGAGTTCTGTAGACAAAATCAAATCCCTTACATCGTCTGGTAGTATTTTTATTTGATTCTGTAGTATTTTTTTGTAGTCTTCCTCCTGCATTTTTATATATTATTTACCATCTTTACCTTTTTCTTCATCACCCCCACCACCATCGTCACCCCCGCTTTCTACTCCACCACTCTCTATGTCTTTGGCTAGTTCTTTAAGATTAACTTTACCTTTGTTTTTTCTGTATGCTTTTACAGCGGCATCACCATCTCCTGCAGACAACACGTCTTCAAAGAAATCTTTAACGATTGGAATCTTAACTTTTCTCAATACAGGTATCTTACTTAGAAGGCCCTTACCAGTTCTCCAAGATTTTTCTAATTCATCCGCTCTTTTTCTCATTGCTGTCCTTACAGCCGCCCTCTCCTCATCTGTGCTTGCACCAGCTTTGTCTTCCATTCTCATCCTTACCTCTTTTACTTTGTCATAGAGACCCTTTTCTTTTCCTTTTCCACGCAGCGCTTCTGCTGATGATTGTAGTTTTTCTCTATTTTCTTCTATTGTTTTATGTATTTGTTCGGAGTCTCTTATCTTTTGTTCCTGTTCTGCTATTAGTCTATCTTTCTGTCCGCCATCATCACCAGACATTGAAGCGTACTCCCTCTTCATGTTTTCTAGCCTTTCTTTTTCTTGCTCCAAGGTGTCTTTTCCAAACACTCGTCCTGCGGCCGCCTCAGTTCTGAGTCTTTCTTCAGCTTCTTGTAGTTTTAGTTCAGATTCTACTTGTGTTTGCTCGTGTTGTTTTATTTCTTGTTGGTGATTTTTTATAGTATCTTCACGATGTTTCTTGAGATCTGACTTTTCATCATCTTCTCGCATCTTCTTACCGTATTCTTCATTAAGCTTCTTTGTTTCTTTATCTACTTTTTGCACAGATTTTTTATCACCAAAGCCATCAAAACCAGTTATGGCTCCGGTTGTCATAGAGCGAATGTTTCTTCCTATTACTCCCTTACCAAACTTACTATCAGCAAATTTTCTGTCTAGGTATGCTACACCAGTACCACGCACCATTGCCCTTCCCGCTTTGCCTTGTGCCCACTCTGCCATTTTCATCATCTGCCCCGCCCCCTTTGATGCAAAAGATTTTGAGATCACTAAAGAGAATATGAGCATTGATATTAAAACAATATAATTGAAAAGCATTATCATTGCTTGCTCTAGGTTGTGGCCAGGATTAGTTGCTGGATTTAAATCGGGATTGAGTAAGTCTACAAAAGAAGCCTCACTACTTTGTGTTTGTTTTGTTAGCTCTCCCGATACATTTACTGTAATCCAAAGCAGTGCCATACAAAGTGGGGCGAATATACACTGACTTATAAGAGTCTCTTTCCATTTTTTTGAGTACTCGTCTTTTGGTAATGCCATTGCAGCAAATGCTAGTGGAGAAAGTATCATAAGGAAAACCAAAACCACAAAACGTATTATGAAAAATAAAGCCACAGAGAATATCACAAACGCAGCAATAAACATAAATATGGAAGAACCCAACTGCGTTATGATTGTTTGGGTTGGATTTAAAATAACGCCCGGCCTGAAAAGAGTGTAAAATGTTTGCATTCCGGTCTGACCAATCAAAAGAGAGCCTATATTCCAACTATCCCCAACAATACTTTTGTGTATATTAATAGCCAAAAGATTTGATGCATCTATAGCTATTTTTGTAAAAAACAGACTGAAGTTTAAAAATATTGCTGTTATCACTACACTCACCAGCATTTTTTTTGTATTTATACCGTTTAAATTTAAAATGGTGCCTATAGCTACGTATAAAAGTATGAAAATAAAAAAGATGTTTGCTAAATCTCTAAATGTTGCCCACGCTGTGTCTATAAAGACCATTTTATTTACAAGACTTTGCATTCCTACTACAGAGTGGTTTATAACTGCACTAAACATAAACCCAGCAAGACCAAGAAATAATGAGGCTATTATTTGTAAAACCAATGTTAACTGAATTATTATAGGCAACAGCGCCGTTGATACAGCTGTTGTTATGCCAGAAAGTATGGTCTGTGCTGGGCTATCAAACCACCCTGCAAAAGCATAATGTGGCAAGAGTGTAATGTATAACAAAAAAGACGCCAGTAATATTCTTATGCCATTTTTTTTATTAAATAAATTCATCATGTATTGTCGTCAATTTTAAGCACCACTTAGTCCACCCACAGAAGTGACTATTTTTTGTACAGCTTGATTTATAAGAGCGTTTATTATTTCATCAAATTCGTCAGCTAGTTGGAGCTCTTTTAGGTTGGTGCCCAGAGCCTCATTTAGTTGTGTTTCTATTACTTTTCCTGGTGTTTTTACTGGGCCCCACTTTTGACACTCTTGTGTTTCGATATTACTTTCTAGACAGTCTCTAGAGGAAAGAAATCCAGCACCCTGATCTAACTCAGCTTTTTGTATACCAACAGCATCAGCTATTCTTTCTTTTAATTCTATTTCTGCCATAAGGTTTGCCCCGTAGATATTATTTTGTGGATTTTGTGTCATCTTAAACCAGCCATCAAAGCCCATATCTTGAAAACTGACAGCTGCCCCCTCTACGTTGTTAATAACATCAGTCAAAGTACAGCCAATTTTTTCTTTAAATGAGTATGAATAGTTTAGATTTAAAGCAAGAAGTAATGATATCTTAAAAGGCTTACATAAAAATTCCAAATCAGAACCCTCTATAAAACTACCGGCAACTCTATCAGCCACACCGGTGAAAAACTTGGCTGGATCCGTGACAAAAAGCGGTCCACCCTTAAAACCACTATTTATCCATTTTACTATTGAGGTGGTAATAGATGAGATGGCTATCTTTGCTACTTTTGTGGCTATAGAGTCAGCACTTATTTGTGATTGAGCGGCTATTTCTATACCAGTTACTGGAGCCAAGCCCACCCCCCTATATCCAAGACCAGTCTCTTTTGCAGACAGTCTGGCAGAGTTTTCTGTTATTGCAGCAATGTTGGCGTTTATTGCTATTGTGTTGGTGAGGAGTGCTCCGACTTCCACCACGGGCACGGCCACCTGTGCATTAGCTGTAAAACTAGAAAAAAGTGCAAAGAAAACAAATGCAACTAAAAAAATACCGCAACCAATTTTTTTAAAGTAATTTATTGACACATTAATAGCTATTTTGCCATTAATTATATACTATGCATCAGACTGTAGCCACTCTCCTCCTCCACATATGTGATATTTTTTTCTTTGAAATAAGAGATAAGGTTTTCTAGTGATTTTTGTAGTTCTGGTACGCTGTCTTTGTAATATACTAACGCTCTGAATCCTCGGGTTGGGTCTTTGAAATATACACGCATGTCCTCTATGTGAGCCAAAATAGAATTCATGCTGTTTAAAATGTCTAGATGTCTCTCCACCGCACTTCTTGGCACGGGCATTACAAGCATTTCTTTTATTGTATTTGTATATCCCTCTGCTAATGGATCTAGCTTTTTTAATTCTTTTTCATCTTCTGCTTGGATCGCATTGAGAAAAATCACATACTCATTTTCTAACGCTGTTTTTGGGGTGTTTTTTGCTACAATACCCCAAAAGTCATTACCGTACTTGTGTATAGTGTCAGCATTTTCATTTTCCACTATATTTGAGAGGTTTTTTGATGTAAATTTTGCTAAATTCTGTTTTTCTGTAGCATTTCCAAAGACAGCATCTACTAGTTTTTGTGTAAATTCTGGGGTAATCGGTACCCCGGTTTGTTTGTAATTTACATATTGTGCAAATGTTTCCATGGCCACCTTATCTGTAAGTGTAAGATTTTCTGGTACATAGACTTCCGCCACCTCTTTTCCTCCCACAGTCGCCACTGCTTGCTTGGAGTTTTGAAGTTGTTTTTTTTCTACTTCTTTTGCATCAGATATACCATTTCCATCTGTGTCAGATTTTAATGGGTTTGTTTTCCACAGTACTTCTTCCCAGTCTTTTAGGCCATCTCCGTCTGTGTCTATAGTGGAGGTATTTTTTACGTTTTCATTTACGACGATATCAGGCAAAAGTTGTGTGTTATCTTCTGTAGCCGTAAAAACCTTTTCACTCTTTACTTTTGATGATAGATATATTCCGCCCAACACAACAGCGCAAGTTATGATTATGAATATTATTTTTTTACTAGGACCTCTCATTTGTTTAATTTTCTCTATTATATCAGATTCTGTTACAATGTTTGTATGTTTAAAAGATCTACTATTACCTATTTCGTATTTATTTTTTTATCTTCTTCTTTTTTTTATAATGTAGCTAACGCTTCTTCTTTTGTTTTTAATAAAAACTTAAAGTTGGGAGATACCGGTGAGGACGTATTTGAACTTCAAAAAATTTTAAATAACGATATATCTACTGCAGTAAGCCTGAGCGGTCTGGGATCAAAAGGAAATGAAACATATTATTTTGGAGAAAAAACAAAAAACGCCGTTGTTGCTTTTCAAAATAAATACGCGAATGAGATTTTGACACCAAATGGACTTTTTTATGGCACCGGCTTTGTGGGTTTATCCACAAGAGCAAAATTGAATTCTATAGGAAACGAGGTAAACACTAGTGTCACCGCACCTACCTTACCCACCACAACACAAACACCGCTTGATTTAAGCACACTTACCTCGTTCAACTTTTTTTCTGACTCTGATAAAGAGGTACAGGTTGCCTTTCTTTCTGTAGATCATGGAAATCAGGGAAGCACCCTTGAGATTGTTGGAAATAATTTTTCTTTAACTGATAATAAAATATATTTCGGTTCTCACGTGATAAGCGGTGTACCGGCTGAAAGTAAAAATAAAATAAAATTTATTATTCCAAACTCCATTCCTGTTGGAATATATGATGTAGAAGTACAAAATCAATCAGGAAAAAGTGAAAACAACGCATATTTTGTTGTAACAAACACCAGCTCTGTTGCACCAAAAATTAGTAACGTTTCCCCTACCACCCTTTCTCTGGGAGATGAAGTCGTGGTGACAGGAGAAAATTTTACAACTACCGGCAATATGGTGCGTACAAATCTTGGCGTTTTTGAAAATATTTCTTCTTCAGATGGCAAGACTCTGAAATTTGATATAGAAGCTCCAGATGATTTAGATTTAGAAAAACTTTTTGAGATAGATGAAGATTTTGAAATGCCGGTGTTTATGTATGTTGTTAACACAAACGGTGTGAGTGACAAACTAAATCCGAGTATAATTACACTAAAGAATATTTAACATGAAAAGAAAAATTTTAGCGATATTTCTGGTTTCTTTTTTGGTCGGAGGGATTTTTATTGCAACAGCTATGAGGGTATATGCTGTATATTCTCCATTTGGCGGAATTACACTGTATCGACATTATTGCGAGTGTCCTGTGCCAGGATTTATTGTTGTTGTGTCTGGTCCAGTAGGAGGCAACTTTTTGTATGTTCCCGGAGCAACACAGCTTTTCCCAAATTTTCGTATTTTAGGAATTGGTAATTGGGTACTCGGTCTACACACGGGTGTACCTGTTGGTTGTGGTCACTATTCTCATGGATTTTGTGCAGATCAAATTCCTACTCGAGGAATAATGACAATGGTGGGGACCTCTTAGCTATCTATCTTGTGGACGTTTCTAAAGTTTTTCTGTGAGCGCACTCCACTGTGCCAAGGAAATATCCTCTGCCCTACTTTTTATACTTAGATCACATTCTGTAAATGCTCGCGCGATTTTTTCTTTTTCAAAATTACTTTCAAGATTTCTCGCTAGGATTTTTCTTTTGTGAGCAAAGCCAGCTTTTATTACATCAAAAAACTTTTCTTCACTGAAGCTATGGAAAAAGTTTTTTGAAATATTTTCTATGAGCAATATGGCAGAGTCTACATTTGGTTTTGGACTAAAATACATTGCTTTTACTGTGTCTATATAGCGTGGCGTACCGTATGCTTTGACTGATAGTGATAGTAAACTTTCTTTTCCATCACGTGCAACGATACGTCGCGCAACTTCTTTTTGTAGCATTAGTACCATATTGCTTGGTGGATTTTGGCTAGATAGAAACATGCGCAGTATTGCGCCCGTGATGTAGTAGGGAATGTTGGCGACGAGTTTGTATGGGGCTGGCAGGTCCAGTGCCTCCGGTGTCATTTCCAATATATCGCCATGAATGAGTCGTAGCTTCCCCTCGGCGATTTCTTTTTTAAAAGTTTCCTGCAATACCGGTATGAGTAAATCATCCTTTTCTACAGCGACCACTGTGCCACCCTCTGTTATTTTTTCTAAAAGTTTAGATGTGAGGGCACCCTTACCCGGTCCTATTTCAAGCACGGCTTCTTCAGGATTTATTTGAGCAACATCTGCAATCATACTCAGATATTTACCTGATTTAAGAAAATTTTGCCCCAGGGATTTTTTTGCGCGATGTGGTCTATCCATACTAGAAGTCTATTCTAAAAAGAGGTTTTTTGGGAGCGACATCGGCAGTACCCTCTTCGCGTTCCATGTGTATATCCTCTATGTCGAATATAAACTCAGAAGGTATGTTGACCTGTCTTGATCCGAAAATGGTGCGCATTTGTGCATATGAAAGGTAAAGCCTTTTGCGCGCACGAGTGACTGCGACATAAAAAAGCCTTCGCTCTTCCTCAGCATCTTCTGCAGATAGATTTGCTTCATTTTTTCGGTGTGGAAAAAGATTTTCTTCTAAGCCAGTGATAAACACATGATCAAATTCTAGCCCTTTTGCTGCATGCACCGTCATGAGTTTAACTGCTTTTTCTGGTATGACGTCACCTTCTTCATCTGTAGCAAGCGATGCATCTGTCAGTAGTCTGTCTATGCCCTCTTCTGGACCGTAGTGATCGTATCCGAGTGCAAGAGTCACAAGCTCTTTTATGTTTTCTAGTCGCTCTACATCTTCATCATTTTTACCCAGACCAAGCTCGTGTTCTATGCCAGACTCTTGGATGACATATTTTATAAGAGCTGACGGCACGAGCTTAAGCGACGCTTCTTTTATGCGTGCAAGTATTGCACGGAAACTTTCTACTTTCTTTTTTGCTTGCGCCGTGAGTTCGCCCTCTTTGCCGTCGAGTATTTTGTCTACCGTTACTTTACCTATGCCTCGTGTTGGTACGTTTATGATGCGCCTAATATCAGAAATACTTGCTGGATTTAGAGATGCTTTTATATATGAAAGAGTGTCTTTGATTTCTTTTCTTTCAAAAAATTTTGTGCCGATCATTTGGTACGGCACACTGAGAGCCACGCATGCTTCTTCTAGTATGCGCGATTGAAAGTTGGCGCGGTAAAGCACGGCTATCTCATCTGCTGGTATTCCCGCTTCTATATATCCACGTATTTTACCAGCGATAGTGTATGCTTCTTGCGCTTCATCGTAGTTGGCTATCAGGGTGACTTTTTCGCCACTAGGATTGTTGGTGAAAAGGTTTTTTTCAATGCGGTATTTATTTTTTTTAATTATTGTGTTTGCGACCGCAAGGATTGTTTTTGTCGAACGATAATTTTCCTCGAGACGTACTATTTTTACGTCAGGATATTTTTTTTCAAAATTTAGCATGTTTTGAATGTTTGCTCCACGCCAACTGTATATATTTTGATCAGTGTCACCAACTACGCATATGTTGCGATGCTTTTGGGCAATTATTTCTGCGATGCGATCTTGTACTCCGTTGGTATCTTGATATTCATCTATATGTATATATTTAAATCTTTCTTGGCAGGCCTTACGAACGACTTCAAACTGTTCTAGTAGTACGACAGTTTTTAAAAGAAGATCATCAAAGTCTAGGGCGTTTTCTTTTTTCAACATTTCTTCATATTTTTCCCAGGCAGACAGCACAACTCTTTGGAAAAAGCTGTTTCCGGCTGTTTCTTTAAATTTTGCCACGGTCATGCCCTCTCCTTTTGCTTTTGATATGGCATGCATTACTTTTGCAGGATCAAACTGTTTTGGATCGTAGTTGGCAGAAATAAGGGCGTCTTTTATTGCCCTTTTTCCATCGCTTTTGTCGAAAATATTGAAATATCGAGACAGGCCGATGTGTCCGCCATATTCTTTTAACAAAAAAACACCAAGTGAATGAAAGGTGCTGATAAAAGGTGTACCCTGCTTGAGGGTGGTCATTTTTATATCAGGATCCTGATCTATGATATGTGCTATTCTCTCGCGCATCTCTTTTGCGGCTTTGTTGGTGAAGGTAATGGCCAGTATTTCTTTTGGTGGCACCCCTTTTTCCATTAAATGTAGGATTCTGTGGGTGATTGTTTTTGTTTTTCCAGCTCCAGCACCAGCTACAATTAGCACCGGACCTTCGGTAGTCTCAACAGCCTCCAACTGTTGAGCATTTAGATTGCCTAAAAATTTTTTTTCTGAAGTTTTTTCCATTTATTTATTGGCTGATGACCTACTATATCATGACAAATGGTTTCCACAGGCTATGCACATATGAGTTGACGTGCCAACCCCCGCTTGTATAATAATTAGATACCCAGAAAGAATGGCCGATATAAATATATGGCTAATTATAGCCATATTTCCAATTCAGGACGAAATTATCATTAATCTTAGGCTTATTTTACATCTGTTATACAATCTTATCTCTGGCGTTTTAGATATTGTTATCCAAAAACCCAAGATTAAGGCCATAAAGAGTGTTTTCGGAGTCATTTTGACAGCCGAGCTTGTATTGCTTTTGCTTAGTTTTATTGCACCACCGTCAGCTCATGCTGGCTTTTTTAGTGCTTTTTCAAATATTTTCGGTTCAAATTCTGAGGAGTTTTCTGCACGCGGACACAACTCTCAGACTATGCCTCTTTTGCAGGCTCCACTTAGTTTAAATCCGTCTGTGGGTGGAGGTGAGGTCAGTATAGTTGATGATAGCGCTATCATGCCTGAGTTGAATGCTATCGGAAGTATTGGGGAGGATGTCCTTCCTGGTCAGATTAGCTTGTATGTTGTTCGAAAGGGCGACACTTTGGGTCAGATAGCAAGAATGTTTGGTGTGACAACAAATACTATTGTTTGGGCCAATGATTTACCTGGAGGAACTATATCTGTAGGCCAAACACTCGTTATTCTCCCTATTTCTGGTGTAAAGCATATAGTAAAATCCGGAGACACAGTTGAAAGTATTGCTAAAAAGTATAAAAGTGACGTGGACGAAATAAGGCAGTTTAATGACATTCCTTCTGATGGTAAGTTGGCTGTTGGTGACGAGGTTATAGTTCCAGATGGAGAAATGGCTCCTGTTCAGACAAAAGTAAACCCATACTCAAAGACAGTTCCTCCTTCTTCATATGGAGCTCCAAAAAATCCTTTACCTATGCGTTCCGTTCCAGATGGTTATTATTCAAGTCCGCTTGCTAGCTATAGAAAGACACAAGGTATCCACGGATATAACGGTGTAGATTTAGCTGCTCCGCTTGGCTCTACCCTAATGGCTGCGGCTGACGGTGTCGTAATAGTAAGTAAAAATACTGGTTGGAATGGAGGTTATGGTACATATGTTGTAATAGCTCACGATAACGGTACACAAACACTGTATGCTCATATGTCACGCACTATTGTATATGTTGGACAACGTGTTAAAAAAGGTCAGATGATTGGTAATCTCGGATCTACTGGAAAATCTACTGGTCCTCATGTTCATTTTGAAATTAGAGGAGCGGTAAATCCTTTCTAGTGTTTCGCTAAATTTAACTTTAGATTTTTTTTGGACGGTATTGTAGGGCTTCTAGTATGTGCTTTGTTTCTATTTCTTTTGCATTATCTAGGTCGGCGATGGTGCGCGCCACTCTCCACACTCGATGATATGCGCGCGCAGAAATATCTAGTTTTTTTGCGGACATATTTAGTATGTTGCTTACTTCTTTTGAAAGTGGTGCAACGTCTATTATTTTTTTGCTTTGTATTTGTGAATTTGTTTTTATATTCAGTCTGTGTTTTTTGAAACGATCGATCTGTATTTTTCTGGCTCGCTCCACACGATTTTTTATATCGCTTGAGTTTTCTGATTGGTTTTTTTCTCCAAGGCTTTTGTGATCAACGATCTCTACATTGATCCACAGATCAATCCTATCGACTATTGGTCCAGAAATTTTTTGTCGGTAACGCGTTAGATTGATTGGTGAGCAAACACACTCCTTCCCTTTTACGCCATGATATCCGCACGGACAAGGATTCATTGCTGTGATTAAAATAAAATCTGCAGGAAAATGCGCTGTACCTTTTGCTCTTGATACAGTGATTACTTTTTCTTCCAGTGGCTGACGCAGAGAGTCGATCACCCTTCTATCAAATTCTGGGAATTCGTCTAAAAAAAGTACGCCCCTGTGTGCAAGTGTAATTTCGCCTGGTTTTGGTACAGCACCACCTCCGACCAGTGATGTGTATGATGCGGTATGGTGTGGTGCTCGAAAAGGAGCGCTCGTTATGAGTGTGCCTTTCAGTGTGCCAGCGACAGAATGTATTGCAGTGACCTCAAGTATTTCGTCAAAAGACATTTTAGGAAGTAGATGACAAAAAGCTTTTGCTAACATTGTTTTGCCGGTGCCTGGTGGTCCAGACATTGCGATACTGTGTCCGCCAGCCGCCGCTATTTCTAATCCACGCTTTGCTCCCTCTTGTCCACGCACATCTTCAAAAGAATAATCATTTAAATATTTTTCGTAATTTATTTTTGTTGTCGACTCGGGAGTTATAATATTTTTATTTTCCAAATGAGATATTATTTGTGAAAGTTTTTTTACAGCAAAAATATTTATACCCGAAATAACAGCTGCTTCTTGTTTGTTTTCATATGGTATGAAAACATCCTTGAATCCTTTTTCTTTCGCTTCTTTTACAAGTAGCAAGATGCCTTGTACCGCTCGGAGCTCACCGTCAAGTGATAGCTCACCGATAAAAATTTTATTTGCAGGATTAAAAAATATCTCTCTTGATGATAAGAGATATGCTAAAGCAATAGGCAGATCAAATGCCGGCCCTTCTTTTTTTAGATCAGCTGGGGCAAGTGAAATGGTTACTTTTTGATTTTTTTGTTTGGGTGATTTATATCCTGAATTTTTTATAGCAGCAGATACTCTGTCACGAGATTCTTCCACAGCTTTATCTGGCAAACCCACTATTGTAAAAGAATGAAGACCGTTGGCGATATCAACCTCTATATCTATGATGTGTGCCTGTAGTAGTGTGACTTGCGCGCTATGAAGTTTTGAAAAGCTCATGAAACATGATAACTGTTACTAATCTGAGTATTCAATCATATCGGGGATAAAGAAACGCTAAAGAAACCCTAAGGTCTTAAAGTTAAGCAACGAAAAACATCATTTGAAAAGCACGCGTCAATCCCTGCTCTGGATTGCTGCTTCGCTCGGCGCCGTCGCGCCTGCGCGAGTCTTTTCAAATGATGTTTTTCTTTTCCTAGATCTGTTTCGTGAAACTTACTTCATGTGTTTCATACAAGTTGTAGCCGCTGGATTTGCCTCCAATCTTTCTACTTCTATAGGCTCACCACTCACCTCACACACACCATATGTACCATCTTCTATTTTTTTCAAAGCCTTTCTTATCTCGTTGTATCTTATTTCTAGTTGTTTTACGATGCCAGCATTTTCTTCATAAGTTTCCATTCTGTCGGCAGCCTCATGCTCATCTCCACCGAGCACATCTGATGCTGGTGGTGGTACCGCCTCCCAATCACTAGGATTTTCTGGATCGTGTACACCCACTGTTTTTAGCTCACTTTCTACTAGCTCCAACTCTTTTAAAAGACTCTCTTTAAATTTATTTGTATCTATCATGATTAGAATGATAACAGAATACTCACCTATCGCAACTCTTTGGCTACTCTAAAATATTGTGGCTAACGTATAAACTTTGATGTGGTAAATCTATTCAGAACCTCTTTAAAAGTGATTTCACTGTCTACTATAAAAAGAGTTTTTTGATCAATGAAAGAATATATGATCAAAGTTTCTCCCTGATTATTTTTTAGCACCCGAGTATCTTTATTTTGTAATATAAGGTCGTCAAAGTTTTCAAGTGGTTGGGTGATTATTTCAGACTCATTGTTTGTAGAGTTTCCTTTCCAAAAAGGTTTTATGTCTGTATACATATTTTTTTCCCAAGCCAGCATTCCTTCAAATGCTTTATCAAAAGAATCTATCTGCACGATAAAAAATGGATGGTTTATTTCTCTTGTATATATTCCAGAAAACATTTTTTTATCAAAAGATCGTGTCAGTGACGCAGGAATATTTTTGAATCCACTTTTGAAAAAAGTTTCTGGGTCAGCATCGATTGTAGAGCTTGCTCCTTTCATTGTTATTTTTATATAAGTGATGGAGTCATCAGGTAAAGCTTCTTTTAAAAGCGCAGAAAAATTTTCCGCAATCTGTGTTTGAGAAATTTTTTCTAATGCCAGTACACGCTCTTCTTTGTTTGGTATAAAAGTATTAATGACCGGTTCTGGTATTTTTATTTTTGGCTCGGATGATTTTATAAAATAAATTGCGACTAGCATTGTTATGCCGACAAAAATAAATAAAATACTGAGTCTTGTGTAGAGCTTGTTGTGATTTACGCGATCTTTTGGTGTAGATAAAACAAACTTCTTTTTTTCTTCCGCTATTTTTATTTCTGGTTTCTGCTCTTCCTTTTTTTGTTTTGCCAAATTTACAGCAACCTCAGAGGTTTGGTGCGCACGAATCATATCTGCGATATCTCGCTCGTATGTGCGCAGTGGTTTGAGTATCGCACCCACTTCTTCTTTGTTTGGGGTAGGTTTTTCTGGTTCCATATTCTACGTAATTATAACGGAAATTATATTACGCTCCTACTCCTCTAGATGTTCACTTATTGCTTCGCTTAGAGACGTATTTCTGTTTTGAGAATTTTTGTTTGTTGGTCGTCCAAAGTTCATTAAATATTTTCTCGGATTTTCGTCTAGGTCAATGAAATCATCCGCAACCTCTATGAGTTTTGATGATGATGATTTTCCAAAAGCAACAACCTCAACTTGGCATCCTTCATTGATTCTCAAGTATTCTAGTAGTGGAATAAAATCTCCGTCACCTGAAACTATTATTACAGTGTCTAGCTTTGGTGCGAGTTGGATAGCGTCTACCGCTAGGCCCACATCCCAGTCAGCTTTTTTTGCTCCGCCAGAAAATATTTGCAGATTTTTTGTTTTTGTTTCTATGCCAACTTTTTCAAGCGCTTCAAAGAAACCCTTCTCTTCCCCACTTTCTGTGGTGATGACGTATGCGACTGCGCGTATGAGCTGTCGTCCCGCAAGAGCATCTTTTACTACTTGTCCAAAATTTACTCTAGATTTGTATAAATTTTTTGCACTGTGATATAGATTTTGTGTGTCTATAAAAATACCAACTCTTTGGTTTTTGTGTTTGATTACTGTCATGAATATTAAAAATTAAAAACTCTTATTAAAATAAAACCGCGCGTTTATAAAAATGATTTCAAATAATGATTTCAAAGAACGAAAAAGCAACCATTTTGGTCGCTTTTTCAAAAACTTAAGCCTTTTTCTTCATTTCAAGCTTCTTCATTAGAGCGTTGAATCTTTTTGTGCTCTTTTTCTGAAGATACTTCATTTGAGTTTGTCTGTCAGCCACCATTTGTAGAAGTCCACGTCGAGAATGAGTATCTTTTGTGTTCTTTTTAAGGTGAGCAGCCAAATCCTCTATTCTCTTAGACAAAAGCGCGATCTGAACCTCTGGAGAACCAGTGTCTACATCGTGGATTTTTGTTTCCGCTATGATTTTTTGTTTCTTTGTTTTTGAAAGCATTGTGGGTCTAAATTATCATAAATAGTCTATTTTTGCAAGGATTTAGGGAGATTAGTATTTTTATATGAAAAACCCCCTCGTGTCGTCGTCACGACAGAGGGGGGTCGAGGTTGGTGTGGCCCTGATGAGCATACGGCCAACTTCCAATCTCTTGGGTCCTTTTGCACCCACGGACTTCAGTGCCTGCGCTCAAGGCTCCGTCCGTTGGTACTGGTAGGATCCTTCTCCTTCTCTCTACTTTTACTCACTTGCTGGCCCAATACTGGGCCAGGAGAGAAGGATACCGTATACCGATCCGTATAAGAGTATAGCACACCCACATTTTTTGTCAAGTGATTTAGTGGGTTGTTTATATAAAAGAAAAAGAGAAGCCGTTGGACGCAGCTTCTCATTCCTGTGCCGACCCTAAAAGGTGGGGTGGCATCACCTTGGACGAAGGCCGTCCCGATCATCTTTTTACTGCACGGTACTCTTTTTCTAGAGGCTCAATTTTTGAGAACCCTAGGGTCGCATTTCAGCGACCGCAAGCACCTGAGTATTTGACTCTGGCACACAACTTCTTTGCCCCCTAGGTGGGCTTGGTCGCTTGTGCCTATGCCATTGACTCGATACAGCACACTCAATTCCCTGTGGAATTATCCAAAGCCAGCTATCCCATTATTGTTCAGGATGGATGTGGCCTCAAGCTTTCGCTTGGATGTGCTATATCTGGAACTTGCTAAATAGAATTGTAGCACACCCACATTTTTTGTCAAGTGATTTGTTTAATCTCCCATCTGTTGTGATATTATAAAAAGGATAACGTCGCAAAATATTTTCCCCAAAAATGTCTACAAATTCACCTATTTCACAATTAAAACGCGAGTTTCTGGAATATTTAGAGATTGAAAAAGGTCGTAGCCTAAAGACCGTTGCCAACTATGACCATTATTTAGAGCGTTTTTTTGAGTTTTCAAAGGTAAAGCGGCCAGATCAGATCACGGATACCCTCTTGCGTGAGTATCGCCTTTGGCTCAACCGACAAAAATCCGGCAAAAAACAGCCCGGCCTACAGGGTGCATCCGAAAGTCTCAAAAAGCGTACACAAAACTACTACCTCATTGCCCTACGCTCTTTTCTCAAGTATCTGGCGCGACGACGTGTGTCTTCCCTGCATCCAGATCAAATAGAGCTAGCAAAAGTAGCTGAGCGATCTATAGATCTCATCTCTCGTGCAGAGCTAGATAGATTGATGAACGCTCCGTCCGGAGACGATGTGCAATCTTTGCGTGATAGGGCTATTCTTGAGCTACTTTTCTCTACTGGTCTGCGTGTGTCCGAGCTCTGTTCTCTTACGCGTGATCTTGATTTAAATTCAGATGAGTTTTCTATAAGAGGAAAAGGAGAAAAGGTGCGTGTGGTGTTTTTATCGGATTCAGCAAGGGGTGCTTTAAAAAAATACTTGGCAAAACGTAAGGATATGGACGATGCTATGTTTGTTCAGTTTGGAAAAAATTCTAAAAACGCAGAAAAGTTGGCTATTACTCCCCGTTCTGTAGAGAGACTAGTAAAACAGTATGCGATAAAAGCTGGTATTACAAAAAAAGTTACTCCGCACGTTATTCGTCACAGTTTTGCTACAGATTTGCTACAAAATGGTGCAGATTTGCGATCTGTGCAGATGCTTTTGGGTCATGCCAATATAGGCACGACACAGATTTATACTCATATTACTGACAAACAGCTCCGCGAGGTGCATAAAAAGTTTCACAATAAGGGCGGGAAATAAAATTAATCACACACAATTTTTTAAATAAGAAAGCGCCGCCCCAGAAGATGGAGCGGCGCGACCGCGACCGACTGTCTCACGAAAACTCTTTACTGAGACCCCTGAAGAGACCCAAGACGAGACCCGCACTGAGACTACTGGTGAGAACCAGAATGGGACCCACGACGAGACCCCAGACGAGACTCCCGACTGGAACCCCGACTAGAAGACCCACGATGACACCCACGACGAGACCCTCGATGAGATCATCGATGAGACCACCCTGTTTCCGAGTCATCAGTTTCCTGAAGATGTTGACTGTCAGACACACCCACAGCGACACCAGCACGTAACTGATGATTGGTACCCACATCAGGCCAATCTTGCTGATGTCAGCGTTCTCCTTTGTGAGATGATCGAACTCCTTCATGCTTGGGATGATGTACCCCACAGCTTGAAGGTAGATGAAGCCGGAAAGAGCCAGCACTCCCAACAGAGACCAGATCGATCTCTTTGAGATGGAATAGGACGACTCTGATGACGCTGTCATCACTGATTTTGTATCCATGGTCTTGGTTTCGGTGTGTGTTTCGGGACACCGGGCTTTCCTTTGGAAGCCACTACCCGCTTTATCTTTGTATACTACACTCCATTTGCCATAATAACATTTTAATATAAAAAGTCAATACTATGAGTTGGTGTGTGCTACAATTACCAGCAACATGAAAATAATATCTTGGAACGTAAATGGAATACGAGCTTTGCAGAAAAAAGGCCAATGGGACTGGCTCATAAACGAATCACCAGATATCTTTTGTTTACAGGAGACAAAAGCAAACCCCGATCAGCTCTCACCAGAGATGCTTGCACCAAATGGCTATCATTCATATTTTGATTTTCCAAAGGAGAAAAAGGGCTACAGCGGGGTCGCAATTTACAGCAAAGTAAAGCCAAATAAGGTGGAATATGTCATGGGTGTGCCAGTTCTCGACAATGAAGGTCGCCTAGTCTCCGCTTATTTTGATGATTTTGTATTGATAAATGTCTATTTTCCCAATGGTGGCGGAGGTCCAGAGCGCCTTGCTTACAAGCTGGAGTTTTATAAAGAATTTTTGAAATATATAGAGCGACTGCGAAAAGCTGGTGAAAATGTGATTTTTTGCGGAGATGTAAATACTGCTCACAATGAAATAGACCTAGCTCGTCCAAAGGCCAATGAAAAAAACACCGGCTTCCTCCCTATCGAGCGCGAGTGGATGGATAAAGTGGTCGCGCACGGTTATGTGGATGTTTTCCGATATTTTTATCCAGAAAAAAAAGATGCATACAGCTACTGGGATCAAAAGACATTTGCACGTGAAAGAAATGTAGGTTGGCGTATAGATTATTTTTTTGTTGCTGAAGAATTTTTACCAAAAGTGCAATCAATGGAAATGTTAGATAGAGTGACGGGCTCAGATCATTGTCCAGTTGTCCTTTATTTAAAGTTTTAATTTTTATAAAAGACATCTTATCCACAGGTATTTATTTGAAATGTCTTTTATGCATGATATACTTTTTCCAGAACCGGGGAGGAATCTAAAAAGACACTAAAAGGACAAATCCCCTATGTTCATTATCGAGGTAGGCCACCTCCAGAAAGGTCGTTTGGGTTTGATGATGCAAAGGAATATATATCCACACCTCCACATTGGGATATTGACCACGATCATCCGATTACTGAGCGGACTCTTTCACAACCGCGATTTCACAACGTACGCATGCACGAGGCTAGCGTCCAATGTGGGCGCGGTTTTTTTTGTATTAATAAATATTTTTTAAACTACTCTACGTGATACTTGTCCCGTATCTCTTTTAAACCCTTTTCATCCTCTTCTTCCCTTTTTTCTTTACCCTTTTTACCCATTTCTTCTAGCTCTTTATCAGAAAGTGTGGCTAGTTTTATGGCTTTTTCGCCCAAATATTCTTTAGTGTTAAGTGTCGGGTCCTCTAGCACTTCCTCCAAAAGTGCATGCAAAATATGCCCGATTTTAGGTCCAGCTGGCATACCGGTCGTATCCATTACTCCCTTTCCATCTATTGCAAGCATTCCTACAGAGACAGGATCACGCATTACCTCTTCTACCATTGATTTGTATTTTCGCAGACGGTATGGGTTTTCTTTTGGTCGGCCTGTACCTATACGATCGCAGATACGCACGTTCATGAGATCCCAGACATTGTCCTTGCCTACTTTGCTAATGAGTCGGCGCACGGCAGAGAGCGTGATTTGCTCTGTGTCAGAGAAAAACATATGCCAGCGCACTAGCTTCACTACATTTTCGCTTAAATCATTTGGAAATCTCAGGTCACGCATTATTTTTTCTGTCATTCTAGCGCCGACGACTTCGTGTCCGTAAAAAGTGACGTCGCCTTTTTTACCGTCTGTTCGTCTGGTTTTTGGTTTACCTATGTCGTGAAAAAGCGCAGCAAGTCGTATGTGAAGTGGCCATTTTTTATCCGCAGCGTGTTGTAGGGTTTTTAATAAATGAGTCCAGACGTCAAAGGCATGGGCTTGGTTTTGTGTGACACCTATACCCTGCTCTAATTCTGGTACGATATATCTCAAAATACCCAGCTTTTTAGCCATTTCTATACCTAAAGCTGGTCTATCTGACATGATGATTCTTACAAACTCATCACGAATGCGTTCTTTTGCAATTTTTTCTAGTATTGGTGCTAGTTTTTTTATAGCTTCTGCCGTCCCCGCCTCTATTTCAAAGCCTAGATCAGCGTAAAGTCGCACCGCTCGCATGATGCGTAGGCCATCTTCTGTAAATCTTTCTTCTGGATTGCCTACTGTGCGAATGGTTTTTGATAAAATGTCTTTTATGCCGTCGTATAGGTCAACGACTTCCCCTTTTGAATCTATCGCAAGCGCGTTAATCGTGAAATCACGACGCTTTAAGTCGTCCTCGATACTTTTACTGAATGTGACACTGTCCGGTCGTCTATTGTCACTATAGCTCGCTTCAAGCCTATATGGAGTGACTTCTATTACTTTCAGTGTCTCGTTTTCTGTTTCTTCATTTACTACACCGACTGTTCCATATGAATTTTCGTAAAAAGTTTTTGGAAAAAGGGCGATTATCTCCTCTGGTACAGCGTTTGTGGTGACGTCCCAGTCTTTTGGTTCCCTGCCTAGTATCAGATCTCTCACACAGCCCCCTACCAGATACGCTTCAAAACCCGCTTTTTCTAGCGTTTCTGTTACTCGTGAAACATCTTTTGGTATTTCAAACTTAAAAACCACTGGTAGTGGAGCTTTTTTCATAAGCAAATTGTAGTATATCCTTTGATTTTTAGCCAATCTATCGTATGATGTTTTGTATTGCTCTCGTGGTGAAATGGATATCATACCGGTCTTCGGAACCGTTGTTGGGGGTTCGAATCCCTCCGAGAGCACATGCGGTTTTTGCAGTTATTCAGGATTGGGTTATAATCTTTAGCGTTTCTTTATAATTTGATGATTGCGGGCATGGTTTAGTGGTAGAACACGTCCTTGCCAAGGACGAGACGGGAGTTCGATTCTCCCTGCCCGCACCTTTAAAGACTTATGTCGTTTTTCTTTGGGTTTTGTCCAATTGCTAGTTAAAAAGGTTCAGTTTTTCACAAAATTGTGGATAACTATGGGGATATGTGCATAAAAGACACTTTGTTCTGTCTCTTTTATTGTGTCTTTTTATTTAAAATATGGCTTAAAATAAGGATTTTTATTAAAAAAACGAGAAATGTCTGTAAAAAGAGTTTCACGTGAAACAATGTTAATCATGAAACGTTATTTATGAAACAAACAAAGAACACGCTCACTATAGGAGCCCTAGGAGAAGAGATCGCTTGTAGGTATTTGGTTGGTCAGAAGTTTGATTTATTAGAGAGAAACTTCCGTCAAAGGTGTGGAGAAATAGATATTATTGCAGAAAAGTGGGGTATTTTGCATTTTATAGAGGTAAAAACTGTTTCACGTGAAAAAGCTGGCTATAGGGCAGAGGATAATATTCATTTTCGCAAGATACAAAGGATTGAAAGGACAATACAGGTTTATTTATTAAAAAGAAATGTTCCACATGAAACACGTTTTCAGATAGATGGGGTAACTGTCTATCTAGATCCATCAAGTCGACAGGCTGGTGTGAAGATGATTGAGAATATTAATTTGTAAAAAGTTTTGAAATAACAAGTATTGTGCTAAGATAACCTACATTGGTTTTTCGGGGTGTGGTGTAACGGCTAACATGCTTGTTTTGGGAACAAGTGACTCCGGGTTCGAATCCCGGCACCCCGACATTTTTATTGCTAATATGGCCTTTAAGAAAAAAGTAGAAGATTTTGTCTGTGAACATTGCGGTACAGATAATTCAGGCAATGGCTTTACAAACCATTGCTACAACTGTCTTTGGAGTAAGCATGTTGATGTGGATCCTGGAGATAGGCAGGAAGAGTGTGGAGGAATGATGAAACCAATCTCTGTAGAGGGCATAGTGGGGAAGTATGATTTGGTTCAGAAGTGCGAAAAATGTGGTTTTGTTAGAAAAAATAAAGTTTGGCCACGTGATAATTTTGACGAAATAATCAAAATTGCTAAGCAAAAAAAACCGTGATAATATGACTTTTGTTCGGTTTTATGAGGTTGCGGGATTAGTTTAATGGTAGAATGACAGTTTTCCAAACTGTAAGTGGGAGTTCGATTCTCCCATCCCGCACCAAATTTTTCTTTTTGTATTATAATTGTATGCATGAAACAAATAACATGTGTATTTTTCGGTTGTTCTGGTGCTGGAAAGGGAACTCAAGCAAATCTTCTCATTGATAAATTAAAGAAAATAGATCCTGAGAACGAAACCATCTATATAGAAACAGGGGAGAGATTTAGAAAGTTTATTTCTTCAAACGATTCGTATGCTTCTCTTTTGGCTAAAGAGGTTTTGACTAGCGGTTCTCTTTTGCCAGCTTTTTTACCTATTTGGATGTGGGCTAGTATCTTTGTGGAATCAGTTGGTGAGAAAAATCACATGATACTAGACGGACTTGCTCGTAGAGGGGAAGAGGCGCCAATACTTGATTCGGCAATACGTTTTTTCAAAAGACCGGACCCAGTCGTGATTTTTTTGGATACGCACAATGAAGAGGCTACAAGAAGATTGTTGGCGCGAGGAAGACATGATGATAAAAAAGAAAAAATAGAATCTAGGTTGAAGTGGTTTGAAGACAATGTGATGGATTCTATAAGGTATTTTGAAAAAAATGACTATTGTAAGTTTTTTAAGATAGACGGCAATCAGACCATAGAAAAAGTTCACCAAGATATTACTAATGCTTTGGGGATTTAAGTTTTTTAGGCAAAACAAAAACACCCTCAGGGTGTTTTTGTTTGTCTTTATTTTACAGCGTCTTTTAGTGCTTTTGCAGCTCTAAACTTTGGGACTCTCATTGCAGGTACTGAGATAGTTTCACCTGTTCGAGGGTTTCTAGCTTGTCTAGCAGCTCTAGTCTTTGTAGAAAAGATTCCTAGACCAGCGATAGATACTTCGTCACCTTTCTTTAGTGTTGAAACTATAGAATCAATGATTAGATCCACCACTTCTTCAGCCTGAGCTTTTGTTCCCATCAATTTTGCGTGAACCGCTTCAGCGATAGCTTGTTTGTTCATGTTTTTCTTATTAGATGCTTATTTATAATGGTCTAATAATACAGCCCCCATTATAATATAAGGCTTTTTTAGCGCAAGGAGGCTTTTTATCTAGCAAATTCTACAAAACGAGACTCTCTAATGATGTTTACTTTTATTTCTCCTGGATATTTTAGGTCACGTTCTATTTTTAGAGCAATTTCTCTCGCCATATCCTTTGCTTCTATTTCAGAAACTTGCTGAGGGAATACAAATATTCTGATTTCTCGGCCCGCTTGTAGAGCGTATGATTTTTCTACACCCTTAAATCCATTAGCTATTGCTTCTAGTTCTCCTAGGCGTTTTAGGTAATTTTCTACAGTGTCTCGTCTTGCACCTGGTCTACCTCCAGATATAGCGTCTGCAGTCTGAACGATAATAGACTCTATTGTTTCATAAGGATATTCTTCGTGATGGGCTTGCATTGCTTTTACTATTTCTTCGCTTGCACCAAATTTTTGTAGGATACGTCGGCCTATTTCTACGTGAGAGCCGGCGACTTCGTGATCTAGCGCCTTGCCAATGTCATGTAGTAGGGCACCAGCTTTAGCTACAGCTACGTTTGCACCGAGCTCTTCGGCAATCATTCCAGCAATATGTGCCATTTCTACTGAATGTTGCAAAACATTTTGTCCATAACTTGTGCGGAAATGAAGTCTACCAAGAACAGAAATAATTCTTGGATCAAGATTGAGCACTCCGCATTCAAAAGCAGCTTCTTCTCCCTTATCTTTTATTATTTTATTTATATCGTTTTTAGCTTTTTCTACCATCTCTTCTATTTTTGCAGGTTGAATACGGCCATCAGCTATGAGGTTTTCGAGTGCTACGCGCGCGACCTGACGGCGGACCGGATCAAACGAAGATATGGTGATCGCGCCCGGCGTGTCGTCGACTATGATTTCCACTCCCGTCGCGCGCTCAAAAGCTTTGATATTTCGGCCTTCTTTTCCAATTATTTTTCCTTTTACTTCGTCGGTTGGAATCGGCACGCTTGTAGTAAGCATTTCAGAAGAAACAGATGTTGCTAGACGTTGTATAGATGTGGCCAATATATCCTTTGCTTTTCTTTCTAGTGTTTCATTGCCGTTTATCTCGAGTTTTTGCATTCGTACGAGGAAATCCTCCTCATATTTTTTTTCTATGATAGAAAAAAGTTCTTCTTTTGCTTTTTCTTCTGATAGTCCAGCAACTTTTTGTAGCTCACTTTCTCTTTGGATCAAAAGTGAGTCAGCACGTTCTTTTATGGCTTTTATTTCAGCTACTCTTTGTTTTACGTGTTCTACCTCTTTATCTATATCTACTTGTCTTTTGTCTAGAAATTCTTCTTTTTTAATGATTCTTTCTTCCGCTTTTAATACTTTTTCTTCTTTTTCTTTTATTTCTATGCGTGATTCTTTGAGGATTTGTTCGGCTTTTTCTTCTGCCTCTGTGATGACTTTTTGTGCTTGTTCTTTTGCTTTTAGCTCCGCTTGTTTTATAGAGAGCTCCATTGAACCCTTTTTACCAAGAGCGATAACAAGTCGTAAAAAATATCCTAGTGCAACGCCAGTAATACCCGCAAAGCCCGCAAAGAGCATTGCTATTTTTAGTGACATGGTGTGTGCGAACAATATCGCAGAGAGATCTCTTTTTATGAAGAGGGGGCTTTAAATATGAGTTTTTCGTTACCTAAAGTCATGGTGTCAAGAAATCCAAAAGTGATACTGTTTTAAATTAAAATTTCAAATAAAATGAACACTTTTATAATATAAGAAAATGGGCAGATTGTCGAGCTAAAGAGGTTTTTTTATTTTTTAATTTTTCTTTGTGATACAATTTAGTGAACACTAATCTTTTTGTAATTCTTATATTATGAAAAAAATTAAAGAAATTTTTGGAAACAGTTCACTCATTTTTACTTCCTTTTTTGTAGTGATTATTTTACTTGGTTTTTCTTTTATGTCTGGTACACGTGTTGCGCAGGGTTTGGTAGATCCGGACCTTGGTGTGTGTAACGCACACAATGTGGGTGTTGGTGCTAGATGTGATTTTGATTCTCAGTGTCCGTCTGGGGCTGGTGGCGCGCCTGGTGTATGTGCTGGTGGTGGCGCGCCTGGTTGTGGTTCAGGAACTTGTCAGCAGGTTGCAATATCTAGTCCAATAGATATGTGTGAAATGGCCCCTCCGGATCAGTGTTCGTCTGACTCTGATTGTGGAAACACCGCACCTTACGGTACTCAAGCTTGGACCGCACAGTCACACTGTACTTCGGTTGCTAGCACTGGTTTTCCTGGATGTTCTCATATGGAATGTGTAAGTCCTGCCGGTGGCGCTTGTACAACATTTACTCCAGCACCACCTCATCCTTCCACAGAAGATACTATTTCTTGGGATACGTCTGGTGCATCATCAGGGGTTTACAAGATGAGCTTGGTTATTTTGGCATCACCATCAAATGGTACTGGTGATAAACACCAGATGAAGGTTGTGTTGGGTAGTCAGATTAGTGATACGTCTCTTAGCGGTGGTGGTCAAGAAGAAATGACTAGTATTACATACCCTCTTTATCCGCAAAGTTCAAATCCTTGGACTAATGATTCTGCATTATTTGATAGAACAGAAGGACAAAATCTTCGTGGACCATACAATCTTTATATAAATTCTAATGAAGAGATTGTAATAGGAATAAGAAATTATGATTCCTGTCAGCAAGTTTATGGCCCTTGGCTTTTGATGAGGGTGAGAGCACCTGATTCAACAGATTTTCCTGGTGGTCCGGTAGGTCAATGTGTTGGTACACCACCAGATCCTTCCAATAATACAGTTTGTCCAAATGATACAGATGGTGTATCCGGAGATGTGCCATGGTCAATCGTTTCTGCTTGTACCGACGGTAAAAAGTGTGAAATGACTTGTAATGCGCCATATATAAATCAGGGCGGTGTTTGTGTTTTGCCACCAGCGCCCTCTTGCGTTGGTACACAACCACCTGGTCAAGTGTGTCCCGGTGATACCAATGTGACACAAAATACACCATGGTCAGTGGTTTCTAGTTGTACACAAAATACAAAGTGTGAAGTTGTTTCTGCTATGACTGAAACGGGTAATGTGTATGGTTGGGCATGGTCTTCAAATATTGGTTTGATAAGTATGAATAGTTGTAAAGATGAAGATCATAACGGTTTTGCTGATTCTGGAAGTTGTGGACCAAACAGCTATGGTGTGAGAATCAATAATGCAAATAATGATGTGAGCACAAACATACCGTCTGGTCCTGGAACCATTACTGGTTATGCTTGGAGTCCAAATATTGGTTTTATTAAATTTGGTGGCTTGTCTGGTTTTCCGTCTGGCGGTGGAACAGAATCCGTAAATGCAGAATTAATGCCAGACCAAGCCACTATTCGTGGGTGGGCAAGAGCTTTTTGGGGTGACAATACATCTGGCTGGGATGGTTGGCTTAGTCTGGCCGGTACTTCTTTTCCATCTGGCCCTACTCATACCGATGGATTGGCTGGGGTTACTTTCAATAAGCCAACAGCTCACATCGTAGGATATGCTTGGGGTGGTGATGTGTTGGGTTGGGTTAATTTTTCTGATGTTACATATAGTGTGCCAACAAATACTTTTAATTATCATCTTACAGCGACACCCGCATCTCTTTCCATGACGCAAAGAAGCTCAAAGACAACAAAAATTGGTGTTATTTTAGATAATCCTGTAGCGCAAGAAGTTACTCTGGCTTCTCTCGTTACAAACAATGATTTACTCCATCCTTTAAGTGTTTCTTTTAATGGAAATAATAAATGTATTCCTACGACACCGCCGGCCCCTGCATGTGAAAAAACACTTACCGTTAATGCTGGAACGCTTACTACTCCGGGACTTTATAATGTTCGTGTAAAAGCGACAACAGCTGATTTACCAACAAAATCAATAGATATACCGGTAACAGTTACTGCGAATATCAGTGGTGATGTTTCGATTAGTCCAACATGTTCCTCTCTACAATCAACAAAATCTATTGTTGTAATAAACAAGCCAGTAGAATGGAAGGCTCAAATTTCGGGAGGTACTCCACCTTATCAATACGATTGGGTTGAGCGCGGTGTTGTTTTAAGTTCTGAGACAACAAATGCCACAGAAGTATCTTTTAATAGATCATATGAAACTACTGGTACAAAAAGAATGAGTCTAACCATTAGAGATAGTTCAAGCGGAAGCATACCTGTGACATGTAATGACGCTGAAGTATTGATATTAGCTAAACCAAAAACTGGTGAATTTTAAAAAACATGAATTATTTAAAAAATAAAAAAATTATTACTCTAATAATGTGCATATCGGTGATTGTGGTGGTGTTTGGGATAATAAAAAAATACTCATCCGCTCCCAATTTACCAGAAGCAACAGATTCTCAGAGGATAATAGAAGAAATGACCGCAACCGGACCATCGACATTAAGTTCTGAAGAAAGTAAAAGAATTATAAAAGAGATGACAAGTACAAAAGAAAGTACAATATCAGATGAGGAGATGGCAAAAATAATAAAGTCGATGAGTAGTCAGTAAAATAATCAAAAAATTATTAAAATTATTATGAAAAAAATGAATTCATTTAAAAAAGAAATATTACAAAGTGTGAGGGTTTTGATACTTGCTCTTGTTTTGGTAATGGGCATAGGAGTGGTGCATGGTGCATGGACCCCACCACCAGCAGGTGATCCTCCAGTATGTACAGATATGAGTATTCCTGGCTGTAATCCACCTATAAACATAAGTGGTGTTGCTCAGTCAAAGGTAGGAGGGTTGATAGTATCTTCTGGTACTCCAGCTCCCGGAGCACCTGGACTTTTTGTAGTAAACGGTAGAGTCGCTATAAATAATTATTTAAATGATACCGGAAATGACAACATCAAGCTTGATGTGGGCGGTCAAGTAAGAATTCGTGGTGGAGCAACAGCTTCTGATGGTCTTATTTCAAATGGGCAAGTGCTTACAGCTATTGGTACATCTGGTGTTGCGGAGTGGAGAGATCTTCCTCAGGCACAGTCAGGTCTTAATATGAAGCCATATGGAACCGGATCAAATCAAACTACTGGTGTGGGCGCTACCGTATCTTTTGCCTTTGGATATTCAGAAGCATACGGTCAAGAACCTGGTCATAATATTGGTGTGACCGGTGGAAAGTGGGCAACTTCATGGGCCGGTACTGTAACTGGTGGTACAGGTCCAGCTTTGCCTGGTGGATCTAGTGCCAAGTGGATGGTAAATATGGTGAGAATGGATCAGATAGGAGATAGTGCAGCTGATCGAGAAATGTATACTTCAATTCCATATGTAAGTTTGACTGTAGTAAATGGTGGCACAAGTATCGGAAGTATTTTAGGAGTACCACCTACAGACTGTACAACCACAGGAAATGATTACGACTGTGGAGAAACAAGAAACGGTTGGGCTGTGAGAATTCAATAATATTTTGTAAATATAATTACAAAACTTTGTCGATAATTCCGTACTTTTTTGCTTCTGTTGCGTCCATAAAGTAGTCACGTTCCACATCTTTCTCTATTTGTTCTAGTGGCTTACCTGTAGTGTCTGCGAGAATTTTATTTAATTTTGATCGAGTCTTTAGTATTTGCCGTGCTGTGATTTCTATGTCTGTGGCTTGTCCTTGCGCTCCACCCCAAGGTTGATGAATCATCACTTCTGCATTTGGTAGAGCAAGTCGCTTTCCTTTTTTACCCCCTGCTAGCAAAATAGCTGCACCAGACGCCGCAATACCTACGCATACAGTAGAAATGTCTGGTTTTATGTGATTCATTGTATCTAGCATTGCTAGGGTAGCAGTGACAGAACCACCTGGAGAGTTGATGTATAGTTGGATATCTTTTTTAGGGTCTTCTGATTCTAGGAAAAGTAGCTGAGCAATGACTATATTTGCCATATGATCGTCTATCGGTCCTCCTAAAAAGATAATGCGCTCTTTTAGTAAGCGAGAATAAATGTCATATGCTCGCTCCCCAAAATTTGTTTTTTCAATAACTGTTGGTATTAACATATGTTTTATTTAATGATAAGACCCATATACTATAGCAAAATTTGTGTATAATCAAACCATATGAGATTACATAGATTTTTTGTCGGAGAGAAAGGTGCTAAGCAGATAGGAGAGCAAAAAAGACTCGATATTTTTGATGCGGATTTGATACATCAATGGAAAAAGGTTTTCCGGCTAGGCACGGGCGACAATGTGATACTTTTTGACGGCTCTGGCCGAGAGTACACATGCAAGATAGAAATGCTTTCAAAAGAATCAGCGCAAATCTCTGTAGGTGAATCACGCACCGTACCTACAGCCAAAAAAGACGTATGGCTTTGTATGGCTATTGTAAAAAAAGATAATTTTGAATGGATAGTAGAAAAGGGGACTGAAATAGGCGTCAATCATTTTGTACCGGTGGTTGCAGAGCGTTCTGAGAAAAAAGATTTAAATATGGAGCGTCTCATAAAAATAGCTCGCGAAGCAAGTGAGCAGTCTGGTAGAGGTACTGTGCCAGAAATTCATCCGGTGATGACACTTGAAGATATTTTTTCTAACAGTAATGATTCGTTTTTTAAATTTCCGGCTCATAAAATAGCCTTTGATCCAGGGGGTATAGCCATGATTTCAAAGGACACGTCTGATACAGAGCCTGTCGCTATTTTCATCGGACCAGAGGGTGGTTGGAGTGAAAAAGAGATTGAATTTTTTAAAAAACAAGAGGTAGACCTAAAAACTATGGGCAATCAGATACTGCGGGCGGAGACGGCGGCTGTCGCAACGGCGACATTGTTTTTGATGGGGTGAAATATGGTCTATTGACAGGTAGATATTTTAGGTGTATAATATAAAAGTAGGGTTCTTTAACATTTGTTGTGTGAGGTGGCCATATTTACAAGATTCTTTATCAGTGGGGGTTTTGTAAATATGGCTACCAATGCGGTGGTCAAAAACTTGATTTACAAGGAGCTATTCATGACCTTCGTTCCCGCTATGATGTTTCTCATCTCTTCAGGCGTTCTGTTTGTGTCGTTTGTCCTTCCGCTTCGGTGGAAGCGAACGATGGCAAACAATGCAGTGAGGGCGGTCGCCGTGACATGCTTCTGCATGTCGATGCTGATCGACGGTGTCCCGACCAGCACGGGCCTCTCCATAACTCAGTTGTGGATCGTCAAATCTTTGATGTGTGCGATGGTGGGACTTGTGGTGGCCTGGACGTTCCGGTGGAAGGAACCCAGGAAGATCAACACTGACAACGACGTCTTGGCGGATGTGATTACCGCTGGGCTGATGGCAGCCGCGGATGTTGCAGAACACCAGTCAAGGAAGACTGGATCTGCCAAGGCAAGATTCTGGGGGGTGTTTCTCAAGAATCTGTTTGGCCCCAAGAGGGAGACAGAAGACCCCGCTGACTGGTGGAAGAAGGGAAAGTCCCCGGGGGACGACAGCTATGGAGGTCGCTTCTCTCCACACAACAACTGAATTGACTGAGTTCTGTGCTCTGGCTTCGGCTACAGCACTATCACTCGGTTTTGATCTCAAGCTCTCGGTTTCGCGCAAGCGGACCGGGAGCTTTTTCTTTTGTATAAACAAATAAGGAGGGTCAAGTAAAAATAGCTTTTGAAAAGACTCGCGCAGGCGCGACGGCGCCGAGCGGAGCAGCAATCGCAGCAGCGATTGACGCGTGCTTTTCAAAAGCTCTTTTTACGCTATTGCTATTTTTGATTTTCCAAAAACTCCAACACCTTCTCATTAGTCAACATATTTTCTACATACATTCGTACTCTATATCTGTCAGCATCTTTGTGGTGTGAAATAATATGATCTACTTCTTTTTTTATCACCTCTTCATCTGGTGCTAGTTTTTCTTCTTTGGCTATTTTTGCCAAAATGAGTTGTGTTTTTGCGCGCTTTATCGCGTTGTCTCTCCACTCTTTTCTAATATCATCCTCAGTCTTTTTTATATGAGAAAGATAGGCCTCATACGTTAATCCTGCGCGAGTGATATCGTCTTTAAATTGAGCTAACATTTTTAGAAACTCACTTTCTATCATGAGTTCTGGCACAGTGATGTCGCTCTCTTTGACTATAGCTTCAATAATAGAAAGTCTACTCTTTTCTTTTGCTTGCATTTTCTTCTCAAACAAAGCATTTTCTTTTATTTTTTCTTTAAGATCATTTACTGTTTTAAAGTCACCGAGTGATTGGGCAAAGTTGTCATCAAGATCGGGAAGTTCTGTTTTTCCTTCGGTATTTTCTTTTTCTTCACCACCTTCTTTTGCTTTTGATTTTCGAATTTGATCAATGATTGCCTCTATTTCTTTTTCATCTACTTCTGTGATTTCTTTTACGCTCGCCATTTCTTTTTTGGCGATTGATTTGTAATCAGGCAGTTTTACTTCTGGGAAAATAGCAGTCTTTATTTTAAAACCAAGTGGACTACCCACTGCGAGTTTTGTGATCGTTACTTTTGGATCACCCATAGCTTGTATAGAATTATCAGTGATTATACTAACGTATTGTGAATGCAAGGCTTCTTCTGCAGCGTCTTCTAATATTCTCATGTCACCAAACTTTTGTACTACTAGATTTTCTGGAGCAAAACCTTTGCGGAAGCCCGGTAGTTCCGCACTGCTAACCAATTTTTTTATAACAATTTGACGATGCTCTTCGAGTAGGTCGGCAGCGATTTCTCCCTCTATCTCCACTTCAGAGTTTTCAAGGTTTGATATCTTTATATTTGAATATTTTTTATCTTTTTTTGACATGTGCTTTGGTAAAAAATGTGATGAAATAATAGGCTACAGTGTATAGTCTGCGCTTATTTTTTGCAAGAAATACGAGAGCGGTTTATTGTAGTTGTTCTACTCCTGAGTCTATATTTCCAAAATCTGTTGAGTTTAGATCAGCGTCTATTGAATCTATATCGTCTGATGTGTTTTGAACCTGTAACTGTTCTGTTTGAGTGTCTGTCACTACCGGTGCTACATTTTCTGTTTGTGTTTCTGTTTTTTGTTGAACATTTTGTGTTTTATCTACTCTTTGGCCCCAAAAATATAATGTGCCCACTACTATTATTGCCAGTATTACTATTAGACCAATCATTGGACCAATTGGGCTTTTCTTTGGAGATTCTATTGTTGGCATTACTGGTGGTTGTGGTGTAGGTGGGGGTGTGTTCATTCCACTTTGCATTCCCATTCCATTTTGTTGTATATCCATATTTTTATTTTCTTAATAATTAATTATTAATTTTTTATATTGATTCAACTGGCGTAGCGGATGTTGGTGATGTTGAACGCATACTTTTTATTACTGTAACAGAGTTTACGAGATATTTTCTTGCAGACTCTAGGTGTCCTTTCGCACTTTGAATAGTTGCGCGCATTTTCATTAGTGCGTCTTTATTTGCTTGTTGTGTGGCTTTTATAGCGCTTATCGCAGCAGCTCCTTCTGTTGTGGACAAATCTGATTCTTCTACAACACTTTCAAACATTGTCGATAGGGAAGAGATGTCTGTTTTTGCCTTTTCTATTTCTGTTTGTGCGCTAGTTATTGCTTTTTCTGAAGCGGAAACATCACCTCCTTCTGATTTTATCTTTTCATTTCGAGATTCTATTCTGGTGATTATTTGTTCTAGTCGCATTACACCAGCATTTAGTCTGGTTGTGATTATTTCAACGTGTTTTCCAAGTTTCTCTCGTCTACCTACTGGTTGACCGTCTTTTGCTCGTATCTGACCGTCTTTTGTCATTTCAAATTCACGTCTTTTTTCTAGATCTGGAGCGAGTCGAACTCTGTCATCAAAGGCTGTGTCTTTTATGTTTTGTGCCTTTTCCATCATGTTGGTAGGCCTTACTCCTGGTGGATCGATTTTTTTACCAGCATAATTGTTTTTCATTGGCGCAACACCTGTTTGTGCATGTGAAAAACCAGGAAATAAAACAAAAGCGAGTGCAATAAACAAAAAGCTATAGATAATTTTTTTCATATTTTGTAAGTTATATTTTATAAGCGTGTTCTACTAAATAATAAGACGGAAAGCGTCTTGTCTGCTTACATTATACAGATAAATTGTTAGACAAACAAAAAACACCAAGCTTATGCATTGGTGTTTTTTGTTTTGTTTATTTAGAAAACTTTTGTTTATATAACTCTATTCCTCGCAAAAACGCTTCTTCTGCTTTGTCCTTTCCGTGGAATCCTTGCACTGACACTTCTTTGTTTTGTAGTTTTTTATACGTTGAAAAGAAGTGTTCCATTTCTTTTAGGGTGTGTTTATTTACATCAGCTAAATCTTTTACATCATTCCATCTAGGATCATCTACTGGCACAGCAATTATTTTTGCATCTGACTCACCGCTATCAACCATGTCCATGATAGCTACAGGGCGTACTCGTACTAGAATGCCAGGTAAAAGCGGGTAAGTAGTAAGGACTATTACGTCTACAGCGTCTCCGTCATCCCAAAGAGTCTGTGGTACAAAGCCATAGTCAAAGGGGTAATCTTGGGAAGAGTGGAGAACACGATCAAGAGCGATCATGCCTGTTTCTTTGTCTATTTCATATTTATTTTTTGAACCTTTGTTGATTTCAATAATAGTATTTATTGAATCTTTTTCTCCTGATGCAATATCGTGCCACAAATTCATATTTATTTTTTATTATGGTGCAAATGCACCCTGATAAATTTAAGCTTGTACTTCTTCTGAGTCAGCTACGGATTCTCCTTTCACAGACTGTATGTCTATTTTCCATCCTGTGAGCTTTGCTGCTAGTCGCACGTTTTGACCACCTTTTCCGATAGCCAGAGACTGTTGGTCTTCTGAGACTTTTACTGTAGCTTTCTTTTCTGTCTCATCTATTTCAACAGAAATAACTTTTGCTGGAGAAAGAGAGTCCTCAACAAACTTTTTAGGATCTGCTGACCACTCTATAATATCAATTTTTTCGCCACCAAGCTCGCTCATGACTGTGCTTACGCGTACTCCACGCTGACCCACCATAGAGCCGACAGGGTCAATATGCTCATCTGTAGAAGCTACTGCTATTTTTGTACGAGCACCAGCTTCGCGGGCAACAGATTTTACCTGCACTACACCCGCACCGATCTCTGGAGTTTCTACCTCAAAAAGTTTTTGTAGGAATTGTGGATGTGAACGAGAAAGTCGTAGGAAGATTCCTCGAGGAGTCTCTTCTACTCTATATAGATATGCTCGGACACGCTCTCCTTGAGAGTATCTCTCTCCTGGAATTTGGTCTTCATATGAAAGAATACCTGTAGCTCTGCCCATATCGACGAATATTGCACCTCTTTCCATTCTTTGAACTGTTCCGTTTACTATAGTTCCTTCTTGTTTGCCGTATTCACCTAGCACAGCTGTTTTTTCTGCCTCGCGAATCTTTTGGATGATGACCTGCTTTGCTGTTTGAGAAGCAATGCGTCCGTAGTCGTCATGTCCCTCTAGAGGGAAAACCATTTCTTCGCCAAGCGCTACGTCTTTTTTGATTTTTTTAGCATCGTTTAGGAGAATGTGATGTTCTGGATTGAAAATATCTTTTTCTTCGGCTTCTGCACGCTCAAAATCTACCTCGCCATTTTTATCTGGAATTATAACTGTAGTATCGTCTACGACGATTTTCACCTGCAAAAATTCTGTTTTTCCTGAGTTTATATCAAATTTAGCGCGAACAATTTGGCCTTTTTCGCCATATTCTTTTTTATACGCAGTAGCAAGAGCCATTTCTATGGCCTCTATTATTTTCTCTTTTGGAATGCCTCGCTCTTCTTCGAGCTGATGAAGCACTGAATGAATTACTTTTAGATCTAACATATATTTTTTAAAAAAATTAGTCCGCCGTGAGGCGAACTTCTAATACAAATACAGTAGCAAAATTTGAGCAATAAGTCAAGTATTATCCACATAACAGATTTAAAACTAAATTTTAGTTTGAGCAATGTGCTATAATTTTAATCGACATTAATCTTTGTTGTTTTTATATGGTGAAAAATATAAAAGAAGGAATTATTCGTAATAGATCACTTTTGTTTTTTGCTTTAGCTGTGGCTGTGCTTTTTGGAGGAATGCTTTTTGTTGCTCATTCACCTGGTGTAGAGGGAAAAGGTGCTAACCCAACAGTACTCTCTTGTACCAATAACACCCCAAATGGTGGTATATGTGTTAGTAATAGTCAGTGTCAGTCTGGTCTTTGTGTGGGTGTGAACGGTATTGGAAATCCACCAGCTTGTACTGCTGAAAACGTCGGTACTTGCCAGATAACTACTATTGATAATGATGGTGTGGGAGGTATTCAAGATTACACTCCAACAATGTCAGATGGTGATGGAGGCAATGGTGGAGGCGGAAAAGAGGGTCCTTGTACAAATGATTTTCCAGTACCACCTACATGGGTATCCGGTAGCTTTTCTGGTTCGTATGTAAATCCCGGTTTAAACGATCTAAATATTACTATTCCGCCAGCTGCAAACAACGGAACAGGAGAGGAGCATCAGGTTATTGTAATTTTAAATAATCAGGAGCCAGAAGATGTAAGTGTGCCGATATGGGTAGATTATCCACCAGTAATTCCTGCTGGATATAGTGGTGTAGCTCAACTTCAGACCCCAACAAAATATCAAGGAGAACCTATAAAAATAGCAGTGCGTAATTGGGATAGCTGTCAGGGATTGTGGAGTGAGTGGAGACAATCAGGCACTATTACTCAATCCGGTGGAGGTGGTTTGAGTGGGTCATGTAATGGAAATGTTGCATCAAATTCAGTACTTTGTTCGGGAGACAACGCTGGGTTTAGTGGCAATATACAGTATGATTTGGTCCAGTCTTGTAGCGTTCCAACAGGAAGCGCACCAAAATGTGAAAGAGAGTGTGACATAGGATACGTTTATTCTCCTGGTCCGGGTAATTCAGATTCTTGTGTTCCAGCTCCCACCTATTCATGCACAGGTACTCTTCCTGCAAATTCTACCCTTTGTGCTGGAGATGGCACCGGTCTGACAGCTGATACTCCTTATACAACAGTAGCTTCATGTAGTTCTCCATCTGGTAGTGCGCCAAAATGTGAAGCAAAGTGTCAGGGCAATACTGAGCCTGTAAATGGCCAGTGTGTAGAAAATGAAATTGGTAATATTTTTGGATATGCTTGGTCAGACAACATTGGCTGGATACAGATGAATAGTTGTTTTGATGAAGATCAGGATGGTGTGGCCGATTCACCTTGTGCTACATCCGGTGGTTTTGGAGTAAGTGTAAATAATGGCGGTGTTATGGGTGGATCTGGAACACTTTCTGGTCATGCTTGGAGTGATTCTGTGGGTTGGATAAATTTTGGTGGTCTAACAGGACCAAATAATTCAAGTGACGTTGCTAGTCTAACAAACATAGATCAGAATGTTGGTTCTATTGCTGGTTGGGCTAGAGTCTTGAGTGGAGATAGCACTCCAGGATTTGATGGTTGGATAAAACTTTCTGATAATACTTTCCCAACCGGCTATAGTCATGAACACGGAGATGCTGGACTTACTTACAACAGAAAGACTGCTCGTATAATGGGATCAATGTGGGGTGGAGAAGCGCTTGGATGGATCCGGTTTAATGATCCTGTGAATGGTTATCATAAGGTAACCTATGGCGTTCCAGCTCCTTTTGATTATTCTATTACTGCTTTACCGAGTGGTTTTACTAGCTGGACTGTTCCGGGAGAAACTCACAATGTAACTTCCGATATCAATTTAACCCTTACTTCTGGAAAGACAGAAACAGTTGATTTATCAGTTCAGGTAAATGCGCCGGGTGGTGCTACCTCACCACTCACAGCGTCTCTGCCTGCAAATGCTAGTTGCAAACCAGATTGTCAAAAGACTCTTTCAATAAATGTATCTCCAGATACTGACCCTGGTATGTACGAAGTTATTGTTAAGGGCCAATCTTCTATTCCAGAAAAAACAGTTACTATTCCAGTGCTTGTACCATCTTTCGATTTGGCCTCATGTAAAGCAGCGGGCGGTCCGCCATATTTGGTAAACAATCCTGTTACTTGGGTGGCTACACCAGCGACTGTTGATCCACTAAATCCACTAACATATTCTTGGGAGGGAACAAATGTTAATCCAACATCTACGGGTTCTAATACAAACTTTGTAAAAACATATGCTACAACTGGAATAAAAGAGCTTTATGTTACAGCTACAAATGTAAATGGTGTTTCTACTGTTAAAAAATGTGATAACTCTATAGTTGTAGTAGCGCAACCAGATACAAATGAATTTTAATGTATAATTTAAATGACATGGATAACAATCTAAATAACATAAATCAAGTTGCCGACTCTCAACACAATAAAACTAGATGGGTTGTTATTTTTATAGCGTGCCTAATTGTTTTTGTTGCTATAATTTTTATGTTTAAAGAAAAGACGGGCACTTCTCCAGATTCTCAGATGACTCCAGAACAAAAACTTATCAATTCAATGACAGCAAAAGGCCCATCAAATCTTACTGAAAAAGAAAGACAGGCACTTATAAAGTCTAGTACAGCAAAATCAAGCCAAGCGGGCCTGTCCGTAGAGAAAAAGAACAAACTTATCAACTCAATGACAGCAAAATAATTTTAAAAAATGAAAAGCTTTATAAAAAAAGAAATTATTGATTGGATGAAAATAGCTTTGTTAACCTTTATGCTTGGCACAGGGGTGAGCACTCTTTTGGCTTGGGTGGGTCCACCTGGTATTCCAAACATTGAAAACAATTGCCCTTCTGGCGCTACTGGTTGTGATAAACCAGTTCATATTGGATCTTACGGGCAGATAAAAGACGGCGGTTTAATACTTGGTGAAAGTTTGTCTACAGATTCTCTTGGCTTTGCTGTTGCTGGCGGAAAAGCTGGTATAGGTACGACCGAACCAACTCAAATGCTTGATGTGGTGGGATACTCAAAAAGTCGCACAGGTTTTTGCATCAACGATAGCTGTATCACGTCTTTTTCATGGGCGACTGGCGGTGATAATGTGGTAGAACTTCCTTCTGGTACCGTTTTACCTTTCAACCTATCTTCATGCCCATCTGGATGGAGTCCTTTTACTGATGGTGCAGGTAGAGTAATACTGGGAGTAGGAAACTCTAATACAGGAAGTGGATCCACTGCTAGTACAAATCATACTTTAGGACAAAAGGGTGGTCAGGAGGCTATTGTACAAGACGAATCACAGGTGGCAGTTCATAGCCATTCGTTTAATGGTGGCGGGTCTTCTGGTTGGTTGAGGCCTATTGGTGTTCCTAGTATTAATAGCTGTCAACAGGGATCAAATAATTGCAGTGGTGGAAATTTTAAAAATGCATATAACAATCAAGGTACGGTGTGGTTGCAACCAATAGGTTCAGATAGTCCGTTACCGATGAATATTATGGATCCATATGTCACATTACTTTATTGTTCCAAAAATTAATTTAAATACGCCATGAATCTTCTAAAAGAAAAAATATTACAAAATTTTAAGATAGTAGTAATTGCATTTTTTTTGAGTGTTGGTGTAAATGCTGTTTATGGAGCATGGAGCCCTCCACCAGGCAGTCCAACCAATTGCCCTACAAATTATCCTGGATGTGATGCGCCATTACACTTGGGGGGTGACGGTCAAATAAAACAGGGAGGCCTTACTGTTGGTTATGGTTTGGATGCAAGCCAACCAAGCCTTTTGGTCTTGAAAGGAAAGGCCGGTATAGGCACTATTGAACCAACTCAAATGCTTGATGTGGTGGGATACTCAAAAAGTCGCACAGGTTTTTGCATCAATGATAGTTGTATACAAAACTGGAATGCTGGTGGATCAAGTATACCTTCTGGCGCTATTGTTGCGGCTTTCAACCTATCTTCATGCCCATCTGGATGGAGTCCTTTTACTGATGGTGCAGGTAGAGTAATACTGGGAGTAGGAAACTCTAATACAGGAAGTGGATCCACTGCTAGTACAAATCATACTTTAGGACAAAAGGGTGGTCAGGAGGCTATTGTACAAGAAGCGTCTCAACTTCCTCCGCACAATCATGCCGCGACCGGCAACTATCCTATTTGGGTGAACTATCTTGGTAAACAACAAAAAAATTTTTGCACCAATCAATCTTGTGTTAGTTCAAATTCTATTATTACTACTGGAGATTTTTTTACCCCAACCGTTAATAACAATTTGGGTGGCAGTCCAATGAATATTACGGATCCATATGTCACATTGCTTTATTGTTCTAAAGATTTACCTTAGAAGATTATGAATATGAATAATAAAAAAGAAATTATAAAAAATATTAAGATTGTTCTTTTAACCTGCGTATTTTACTTTGGTTCTGTAACTGTTTTTGGTTGGAGTGCGCCTTCATCTCCACCGCCAGATTGTGCTAACAACTTTACGCCTGGATGTAGACCGCCTATAAATTTAGGTACAGTCGGTCAGATAAAACAAGGAGGACTTACTGTGGGCGCCGCTGTGTTGCAAGATGATCTCGGTTTTTCTGCTTATGCTGGCAAGGTTGGTATTGGTACAGATGCGCCAACTCAAATGCTTGATGTGGTGGGATACTCAAAAAGTCGCACAGGTTTTTGTATAGGAGATGCTTGTATTACACAGTGGCCGACAAATAGTGGCGGTGTTGTGATAAATGCTCCTTCTGGTGCGGTCATGTCTTTCAACCTATCTTCATGCCCATCTGGATGGAGTCCTTTTACTGATGGTGCAGGTAGAGTAATACTGGGAGTAGGAAACTCTAATACAGGAAGTGGATCCACTGCTAGTACAAATCATACTTTAGGACAAAAGGGTGGTCAGGAGGCTATTGTACAGACTTTAGAACAGATGGCATCTCATAATCACACCATAAATAATAATGGAAATTATCTTGTAAACGCTTTTGGAAATACAGGAAAAAATTATTGTTCTGGGGGCACTTGTCAACAAAACGTAGACATTCCTTGGGATAATCCAAATACGTCCTCACCTAGTATAGGTGCTACTGGAAACGCTGAGGCAATGAACATGTTAAATCCATACATTGCTTTGTTGTATTGTGTTAAAAATTAATTTTGCGTTTTTTTAAACAAAACACACATCTCCACAGATGTGTGTTTTGTTTTCTGATATAATAATTTCATTGTTGCACTACTATTATGCACATTGAAGAAAAACAATTTAAAGATTTCATCTTGGACTCTGGTCTTGTATCAAAAGCCGATTTTGCTTCTGCAGAAAAAGAGGCAGAGGAAAAGGATGTTGATGTGGGAGAAGTACTTGTAAGCAAGGGTAAGATAGGTGAGGATGAATTGCGCAAGATTCAGGCTAATATTTTAGGTATTCCTTTTGTTGATTTAAAGGGTATAAAGATAGATTTTGATGTGCTCGCTCTTATTCCAGAACCTATTGCTCGCAATCACAATATAGTTGGTTTTAAAAAAGTACCTGGGGGACTCGAGGTGGCAATGCTTGATATTGCCAATCTGACCGCTATTGATTTTGTAAAAAAGAAAGTTGGATTGAAAATATTGCCTCGTTTGACTGATAGCGAATCTATTAAGAGTGTGCTTTTGCAATATCAAAAAAGTCTTAAGGCAGAATTTGGAGATTTGATTCAAAAAGAATCCGTGTCCATAAAAGCTGTAGCCGATGGAGGTGAAAACGAAGATGTGTCAGAGAGCGACCTCAAGAAGCTTGCTGAGGATATGCCTGTGGTGCGCATAGTCGATACTCTTTTAAAACATGCAATTATTCAAAACGCTTCTGATATTCACATCGAGCCCCTCGAAAATCAGGTGATAGTCAGATACCGTATCGACGGTATGCTTCATGACGCTATGACATTACCTAAAAATATTTCTACTAGTATCACCGCACGCATAAAAGTGCTCGCAAATCTAAAGCTAGATGAAAAGCGTTTACCACAAGACGGTCGCTTTAAAATAGACATGAACGGAGAAAAAGTTTCTTTCCGTGTTTCTACTTTGCCTATTTACTACGGAGAAAAGACTGTAATGCGTTTGCTTCGCGAATCAGCTTCTGGATTTACTCTCGAAGTACTCGGTTATCACGGTGAGGCTCTAGAGCAAATACACAAGGCAATGAATCAGACGACTGGACTCATACTCACTACTGGACCGACAGGATCTGGAAAGACCACTTCTCTATATACAATGCTTGATATTTTAAATACGCCTGACGTAAATATTTCTACTATAGAGGATCCGGTAGAGTATCAAATGAATCGTATCAACCAAACGCAAGTAAAGTCTGAGATAGGATTGACCTTTAGTAACGGTCTACGCACACTAGTGCGTCAGGACCCAGACATTATCATGGTGGGAGAGATCCGTGATGGTGAGACAGCTTCTCTTGCGGTCAACGCATCACTTACAGGTCATCTCGTGCTTTCCACACTGCACACCAACTCAGCTGCAGGTGCGATACCTCGTCTCATAGATATGAAAGTCGAGCCGTTTTTAATCGTCTCTACATTAAACGTAGTTATTGCACAGCGTCTCGTTCGTAAACTTACTGATAAAAAAGAAAAATACTTTTTGACTGACGCCGAGATAGAAACTTTGAAAAAAACCGTTGACCTTGATCGTGTCTTAAAGTTTTTGAAAGAAGAAAAGGTGGTAGAAGGAAAAGTGTCTTGGGACAAAATACCTTTTTATAGACCAAAAGCCGGTGTAGACCCTGAGCAAGCTTTTAGTGGCCGAGTGGGTATATACGAAGTGCTCAAGGTGTCTCCAGCTATAAAAGAGCTTGTGATGCAGGGTAAGACTGATAAAGAAATAGAGAAACAAGCAAAAGCCGAAGGTATGTTGTCTATGATAGAAGACGGCATTTTCAAAGCTGTTCAGGGTCAGACCACAATAGAAGAAATATTGCGTGTGGTATCAGAATAATTTTTCTAATAAATATCGTAAAACTATATGCCAAAATTTAACTTCAAAGCGGTAAAAAAGACGGGTGAAAAATATAGTGGTGTAAAAGAAGCAGAAAGTAAATCTGCTCTATATCAGCAGATTCGTCTAGACGGGGACACCGTTACTTTTGCTGAGGAGCAAAAAGATGGAGTGGGTTTTGTTAAAAATATTCATTTTGGCAATCTACTGGGTAGGGTTAAGACAATAGACAAGATAATGTTTGCAAAAAACCTCGGCACAATGATAGAAGCTGGATTGCCTTTGGCGCGTGCGCTTTCTGTAATGGAGCGACAGACAAAAAATAAGAAATTTAAAAAAGTAATAGGTGAACTCAATGTTGATATCGGCAAGGGAAGTGCTCTAAGTGAGGCAATGGCAAAGCATTTGGATGTTTTTTCTTCACTCTTTGTATCAATGGTTAAATCTGGAGAGGAAAGCGGTAGTGTCACTCAGTCTCTTAAGGTGGTGTCTGCTCAGCTTGAAAAAGCTTATCAGCTTACAAAAAAAATTCGTGGAGCGCTCATATATCCAGCAATTATTTTGTCTATTATGATTACTATAGGTGTTTTGATGCTTATATATTTGGTGCCGACACTTACATCAACCTTTAAAGATTTGAATGTTTCCTTACCTTTTTCTACAAAAATGGTTATTTGGCTGTCAGACTTTTTGAAAAATCATATTATTATAAATCTATTAATCCTTATTACTGTTGGTTTGGTTTTTTATTTTTCTATAAAGACAAAAAGAGGCAAGAGGGCTTTAGATACTTTTGTGCTTCACGTACCCGTGATTTCTGGAATTGTAAAAGATCTCAACTCCGCTCGTACTGCACGTACTTTTTCTTCTCTACTTTCTTCTGGTGTGGATGTGCTTGTGGCTGTACGTATTACACAAGATGTTATTCAAAATTCTTATTATAAAGCTGTGTTAAAAGAGGCTGAGATAAATATAGAAAAAGGAGATCCGGTTTCAAATATTTTCTTAAAACACGAAAAACTTTACCCGGTGTTTGTGGGGGAGATGGTGAGCATTGGAGAGGAGACAGGAAAATTATCTGAAATGCTTGCAAACGTAGCTCAATTTTATGAAGAAGAGGTTGATCAAAAAACAAAAGACATGTCGACCATTATAGAACCATTTTTGATGGTCGTTATTGGTATCGGTGTTGGATTTTTTGCGATATCTATGCTCGGACCGATGTATTCTCTTGCCGACGCAATTTAATTTAAACCATGAATAAAGGTCTTACTCTAGTAGAAGTGCTTGTGGGAGTCGCTCTGTTTTTACTTGTATCTGTCAGTGTTTATGGCGGATTTACTTCTATATATGGTGTAGTAGGCGCTTCGCATGTAAAAATAACAGCTGCGAATTTGATAAACGAACAGTTTGAAATTATTCGCAATCTTGAATATGTAGATGTAGGTATAGTCAACTCTGTGCCGTCTGGTGTTTTGCCACATGAGCAGACTTTGGTGCGAGACGGTGTTTCTTTTTTGGTCACCACAACCATAAGAAATATAGACGATCCTTTTGATGGGCTTATTGGTCAATCACCAAATGATCTCTCTCCAGCTGACTATCGTCTTGTGGAAATAGGGGTGACTTGTGATACATGTAAAAATTTTTCTGGAATGAGTATTACTTCTAGGGTTGCTCCAAAAAATTTAGAGACAGCTTCTACAAATGGCGCACTTTTTATTCAGGTATTGGATTCAAATGGTCAGCCCGTATCTGATGCAGATGTGCATATTGTAAATACGCAACCCAATCCGGATCTTGTAATTGATGACGTTACCAATACATCTGGTATGTTGCAGGTGGTGGATGTGCCACCTGGAGTGCAGTCTTATCAGATAACAGTAAGCAAGTCCGGGTATACAAGTGATCAGACATATACTTCAGGTGATGTAAATAATCCAAATCCAATAAAGCCACACGCAACTGTGGCAGTGCAACAAGTGACCCAAGTCACTTTGGTTATAGATCGCGTGAGCACCATCAATTTTTCTAGTATTACTCCATCTTGCGCGACGGTGCCAAATATCGATTTTACACTTACCGGCGCTACTTCTATTGGTACAAATCCTGATGTAAGGAAATATTCTGTGGATCATGTTACAAATTCTTCTGGGAGAAAAACTGTGTCAAATATGCGCTGGGATACATACACTGTTGACCTTACTGATAGCTCATATGATTTGGTGGGTATGAATCCGCCAAACCCATTTGCTCTTGTTCCAAATTCGTCCCAAGACGTGGACTTGATTGTGGTTCCTAAAAATACTAAAAGCCTGCTCGTATCTGTGAGGGATGCGAGTACACAACTACCGATATCTGGCGCAGAGGTGACTATTACATCTGGTTCTTTCACTCAAACCCTTATTACTGGTCAAGGTTTCTCTACTCAAAGTGATTGGTCTGGCGGTAGTGGTCAATCAAATATGGTAAATGATGATCAGTATTTTAGTTCAGATGGAAATATTGAGACAAATAATCCGACAGGTGAGTTGAGATTGAGAAATGTATTCGGTACATATATTACTGATGGTTTTTTGATAAGCTCAACTTTTGATACCGGTACGACAAGCAATTTTAATAAGATATTGTGGGAGCCTGTAGGTCAGCCAGCAGATACTGGTGCTGACAATGTACGTTTCAAAGTGGCAACTAACAATGACAATGCTACATGGAATTTTATTGGACCAGATGGTACCGCTGGATCTTATTACACAATTTCTACACCAGATTTAAGTTCAGCACACAATAACAATGAATATTTAAGATATAAAATTTTCTTAAACACAGCTAGCACAACGCTTACACCAAATATCGCGCAGATTTCTTTTACTTATACCTCCTCTTGTATACCGCCCGGACAAGCTTTCTTCTCTGATTTATCTGCTGGCACTTATGATGTAACTGTTTCTAGAACTGGATATGAGGATGTGACTGATTCTGTACCGGTCTCAGCAAATTGGCAACAACATGACATTGTCCTTTTACCAGAATAAATTTATGTATTTTAGATTTAAAAAAAATAATAGCGGATATTCGATTGTAGAAACCCTAGTGGTGCTCGGTATTTTGACTCTGATAATAGTGGGCATTACAACATTTCAGAAAGATATTTTTTCTCTCAATTATAGTTTGCAGGGTAGTCTCAATGCGCAATTTGAAGGTGGTAGGGTGCTTCGTATTATGGTGGGGGAATTACGATCTATGTCTCAGTCTGCAGCCGGTGCATATCCTATAGCTCAGGCGGCCACTAGTACTATGACTTTTTACACTGATATAGATAATGATGGGTCAAAAGAAAAAGTGCGTTATTATTTACAAAATGGATCTTTAAAAAAGGGTGTGGTAGATCCTTCGGGTAATCCAGTGGGTTATACTGGTACAGAAAAAATAGAAACTTTAATAACAAATGTGGTAAACGCTACAAGCTCACCAATATTTAGTTATTATGATTCATCTTATGCTGGCACTACTACACCTTTATCTATGCCGGTAGATACGCTTTCAGTGCGCCTTATAAAAATCAACGTTACAATTGATAAAGATGTAAATCGTCCACCTGGTCCATCTACTGTTACATCTCAAGTAACACCAAGAAATTTGAAAGATAATTTATGATAGCTTCTCGAAACAAAAAAAGTGGTTTTCTAATAATCCAAGCGCTCGTTTTTTCTTCTATTGCTGTGGTTGTAATGGGTGGTCTTATTATGTGGGGCGCTTCAAATATAAAATTATCAAAACGCTCTGTATACAGAGAGCAAGCAATACAAATAGCAGAAGCAGGGATAGATTATTATAGGTGGCATTTAGCTCATGCACCACAAGACTATCAAGATGGTACTGGTCAGCCTGGACCATATACTCATTCTTTTTATGATAAAGACGGTGTGGAAGTTGGAAATTTTGTTTTAACCATAACACCACCGCCTACTGGCACAACTATTGTAAAGATTAGGTCTACCGGTAATGTACTCGCTGATCCCAGCGCCTCTCGTACTATAGAATCACAGTTGGCTATAGCTTCTTTTGCAAAATTTGCTTTTGTTTCAAACGGAGATATGCGTTTTGGAGAAGGTACAGAAGTATTTGGACCAATTCATTCAAACGGTGGAATTCGTTTTGATGGTTTGGCACATAACACTATTTCAAGTGCTCTTTCTGAGTACGACGACCCAGATCATAGTGGTAATAATGAGTTTGCTGTACATACACATGTTAACGCACCACCGTCTTCTGGAATAAATGATGCTTTTCGTCCAAATGAGGCACCGCCTACTAGTCCCGTGCCCACTAGAGCAGATGTTTTTGAGGCCGGCAGACAGTTTCCTGTGCCAGCAGTTGATTTTACTGGTCTTACTTCTGATTTAGCCCAGATGAAATCCAGCGCTCAGTCTTCTGGAAGATATTTTGCTGGATCTGGTGCCCTTGGATATAAACTAGTTTTAAAAAATAATGATAAGTTTGATTTATACAAAGTAAACACACTGGTGTCTCCACCCGGTAGTTGTTCCAATTCTCAAAATCAAACTGGATGGGGAACATGGAGTGTCAATGGTACGACTCTTTTGCAATCAAATCAGAACTTTCCAACCAACGGAATTATTTTTGTTGAGGACAATTTGTGGGTAGAGGGCACTATAAATACAGCTAGACTCACCATTGCTTCGGGTAAGTTTCCAGATAACTCGTCTACACGCACGAGTATTACAGTAAATAATGATTTAAAATATACAAACTATGATGGACAAGACGTTCTTTCTCTTATTGCACAGAAAGATATAAACGTGGGAATGGTGAGCGAGAACGATCTACGTATAGATGCTGCTTTGGTGGCACAAAACGGCAGAGTGGGAAGGTATTATTACAGTACTAGCTGTAAATCTGGTGGAAATAATTGGTATACAAGAAGCATTATTACTCTGTATGGAATGTTGGCTACCTACAATCGTTATGGTTTTGCTTATACAGATGGGACCGGATATGACACAAGACAGATAATATATGATGCCAATCTTCTATATGGTCCACCGCCTAGTTTTCCTCTTACATCTGATCAATATACGATACTGTCTTGGGAAGAGATAGAATAAGTGATAAAATACAGTAATGGCAAAAACAACAAAAAGAGAGAAACTAGTGGTGGGTAACTGGAAGATGAATCCGCAGACAACAGAAGACGCACGTAAAATTTTTAAAAGAATAAAAAAGGCGGCAGATAGCATAAAGGGTGTAAATGTAGCAATATGTCCTTCTTTTTCTCATATCTATCCTCTCAATAAAATAGCCGGAGGTATATTTATTGGTGCTCAGGATGTGTTTTGGGAGGAGGCGGGTTCTTTTACTGGAGAGGTGAGCGCTAGTATGTTGCGTGATTTAGGATGTACATATGTGATAGTGGGACATTCTGAGAGGAGGGCGATGGGAGAAACAAGTGAGATGATTACAAAAAAGGTAAAGGAAGCTGTCGAGAAAAATCTAAAAGTTATTTTGTGTATTGGTGAAAAAGTGCGTGATGAAAATGGTGATTATCTGGAGTTTTTAAAAAACCAACTTACCGAGTCGCTTTCAAAAGTGCAAAAGCGTTACCTATCAAACATAGTTATTGCATACGAACCTGTCTGGGCTATAGGAAAAAGTTTTAACAATGCAATGGTTGGAAAAGACATGCAGGAAATTTCTATTTTTATAAAAAAAGTACTCGCGGATATTTACGGTAAAGATGAGACATCAAAAAATCTTATTTTATATGGTGGATCTGTGGCGCCGATAAACGCTAGGGATATTATAGAGTCTGGGCAGGTTGATGGTTTTTTGGTGGGTAGACAAAGTCTTGAGCCAATAAATTTTGGAGAGATTATAAAAATAGTTAGTACTGCAAAATAAAATTTTTAATATTATGATGCCACGCTCAGTAACAGAAATGAATGATGTAAGGGGTAAAAAGGTTATTTTGCGTTTAGATTTTAATGTGCCTTTGCGTAATGGAAAAGTTTTTGATGATTTTCGTATTAGAAAATCCATGCCTACCATAGAGCTACTACAGTCTCGTGGAGCAAAAATAATCATACTAAGTCACTGCGAAGGGAAGGAGTCCGCTACTTTAAAACCCGTTTTTGAATATTTAAAAGAAAGAATGCCGATTTCTTTTATAGAAAAATATGTAGATGTTACGACCTTAGAGACCGTTAACGCTATGAAAGATGGTGAGGTGGTTTTGTTTGAAAATTTACGAGTATATCCAGGTGAAAAAGAAAATGATCAAGATTTTGCAAAGTCACTCGCTAGCCTTGCTGATTTTTATGTAAATGATGCTTTTTCTTGTTCACACAGAGAGCACTCTTCTATAGTCGGTATTCCTAAATATTTACCCGGATTTGTCGGTCTTCTTTTTCAAAGTGAGATAGAGCATTTATCAAAAACGTTCAATCCTCCGCATCCTTTTGTTTTTATTCTCGGTGGCGCAAAGTTTGATACAAAAATACCTCTTATAAAAAAGTTTTTGAAAATAGCTGACACTGTATTTGTGGGTGGGGCACTTGCACACAATTTTTTCAAAGAGCTAGGCTATCCTATCGGTGCGTCTGTTGTGTCTGAGGGAGTTTTTGAACTAAAAGAAATGCTTGATAGCAAAAAGATAGTTTTGCCTACGGATGTGGTGGTAAAGCATGGTGATGAGATATCTATAAAGTTACCGACTGAGGTGGGACAGGATGATGTAATAGTAGACGCTGGTGCTGAGACTCTCATAAATCTAGCTGAGCTTGTAGATAGTGCCCAGTATGTATTATGGAATGGACCTCTGGGTAATTTTGAAATTGGTTTTAAGGAAGGAACCCTGGAGCTTGCTGGGAAAATAGCAGATACATCTGCAGAGTCTGTGGTGGGTGGGGCAGATACTCTTGCTGCTATTTCTTCTATGGATCTAGAAAAAAAATTTAACTTCGTATCTTCTGGTGGTGGTGCGATGCTTGATTTTTTGGCGAATGGGACACTGCCGGGGATTGAAGCTTTGAAAAAATAAAATACAAAGAGAAAGGGCCGGCGCGAAACGCGCCGGCCCCACTGTTTCAAAAAGAGCGTGTGCACCACTTGGTGCAAGGTCGTCAGGCCATGGCCGGAACTTCCAAGAATTCACGGATTACGTTGACAGCGTTTTCCGTTGCCTGCCCGACCCTTTGTGGGATCGGGTAGGCGGAGGCTTGGTCGTTCATGAGGCTTGCTCCCACACCAGTGCCCCAGATCAGATCCATTGCTCTTACGAGATCGAGCCCGCAGTTTCCTCCGTTGCAGAACAATGATGCTCCAACGGCCACTGCTTCAGGAGTCCTTGATCCGGTTTCCTTGAAGAGCTTCACAAGCTCGATCTCACCACCGGTCTGAATGACCGGAATCCGCTTGTAGGCGGCTTCGATGGCTGTCGAACCAGTGAGTCCGCAAAAGACCAGATCGGCGCCCCCGATCATGTCGGAGGTCTCGAACTTTCCCTTGATGGACTCAGCAATCCGGAATGGCACCGGACTCTCCTTGACGATTTCGTCGTAGTTGGAGACCGGCGCCTTGTCTCCCGGATGCAGAGAGAGCAACACCTTGATGGGCGTCTTGCGGAATCCATCCAACATGTTCATCGTTTCGAGCACGAGCCCGATACGAACCATGTTGCTGTATGGACTCTTGCCACCGCCCACCAGAATGACCTTGTCATCTGGGGTGACACCCAGACGGAGACGCACCTCTTCGCGAGTATATCGCGCAAATGCCATCTCCTCACGAAGTGGGTTGCCGATCGCACGGAAACGAGCGTTTGGGAAAGACTTCCGCACGCCGTCCTCCTCTGCTTGGTTGTAGCCGAGGTAGAGCGAAAGCTCTCGGGAGATGTCATTCCCCCAGAAAGCGTGACGCACATGACAGCCTGGCACGTCACCGTAGCAGGCGAGTGGCACCCCAGACTTGATTGCTTGCTTGGCGGCAAACAATTCGTCCGTTGCGTACTCAGGTCGTGAGGACATGCCAATGACAAGTAGGTCCGCAGACCCCACCTTTCGAGACATGCCTCCGTCGATTGTCGGGAAGGTCTTGCCGTCAGCGACAATGAGCTCAACGCCAAAACCAGCCTCAGTCAAAGCAGGGGCAAACCTCTGGAATGCCCTGCTTGGCGCCGCATCTTGTGCGACGAAAAGAACCTTCTTCATGTGTCCAGTCTCCTGTGAGATTTGAAGTGTGAATGTGCTTGTCGTGAATTGTTTCCACGAACCAGCAAAATCTAACATTTTTTATAGAAAAGTCAAGTCTGGTCTAATACGTCTTTTATTTATAAGTTTTCTTTTATTTTATCTGCGTTTGATACAAAATCTTTTTTATCACCGACAGCTTTTTCTGCATTTGGAAATACCCAAATGTGTGCATGAGGTACTTCTTCTCCTGTGACTCTAGAGAGAATCATTTCTGTGTCAAAAGCTTTTTGCTGAGCTTTTGCTATTTTGGAAGCGATTTCAAAATAAGCGCCTACTTCGGGCACGTCCCATACCCATCTGTGATGCTCTTTTGGTACCACTAGCGTATGTCCTGGCGCACGAGGGTTGATGTCCAAAAAAGCTAAAAACTTATCGTCCTCGTATACTTTATGCGAAGGTATTTCTCCGCGCACTATTTTACAAAAGATACAATCATTCATATCTATATTATACATTTTGATGTGATAAAATAAATGTATGAATCAATATTTGCTTCGGGAAAATTTACCACAAACGACAGAAGGTGAAATGGATACTTACCCCGAGCTACTCAGAGATTTGTTGCGAGCGCGGGGGATAATGAGTCGTGAACAAGCAGAGCAATTTTTAAATCCAGACTACGATCGAGACAATCATCATCCATATAGAATGAAAGATATGGAGCGCGCAGTAGAGCGAGTGCTAAAAGCAATATCAGAAAAACAAAAAATAATTATTTATAGTGACTATGATGCTGATGGTATACCAGGTGCGGTAGTGCTTCATGATATTTTTAAAAAAATCGGCTACGAGAATTTTGAAAATTATATTCCACATCGTATAGATGAAGGCTTTGGTATACACGTGGATGCTATAGAAGAGTTTGCAAAGAGTGGGGCGGGATTGGTCATTAGTATTGATTGTGGCATTACTGATGTGGTTGCTGTAAAGCGTGCATCAGAGCTTGGTTTAGATGTGATTATTACAGATCATCATGAGGCTGGTAGTGAAATACCTCCCGCATACGCAATCCTCAATCCAAAACAAGTAGACTGTCAGTATCCAGAAAAGACTCTTTGTGGTTCTGGGGTGATTTTTAAATTTGTTCAGGGCCTTATTTACACCATGCGTCAGAGGGACATGATAAAAGATGTGCGATATGGCTGGGAAAAATGGCTTCTGGATATGGTGGGGCTTGCAACGCTTTCAGATATGGTGCCACTTGTCGGAGAAAATAGAGTCTTTGCGTATTATGGTTTAAAGGTTTTACGGATTTCTCCTCGTGTTGGATTGCTCAAACTTTTGCGCACCGTAAAAACAAATCAACGACATATTTCTGAAGATGATATTGGTTTTATGATTTCTCCTCGTATCAACGCCGCATCTCGTATGGGTGTACCACTAGATGCTTTCAAACTCCTTTCTACTCGCGATGAAGTCGAGGCCGGGGTGTTGAGTGAGCATTTAAATAGTATAAATGATGAGAGAAAGGGAATTGTCGCATCAATGGTAAAAGAGATTAAAAAAATTCTGACACATCGTGTAGAAAACGGCACAATGAAAAAAGTTGTGGTCATAGGTAATCCTGACTGGAGACCATCACTACTCGGATTGGCGGCCAATACTTTGAAAGATGACTATGGTGTAACTGTGTTTTTGTGGGGTCGTGAAGGCGGATCTACTATAAAAGGATCTTGTCGGTCTGATGGTAGAGTAAGTGTGGTGGAGCTGATGGAAGCGACGAAAGATTCTTTTACACACTTTGGTGGACATAAAATGTCTGGTGGGTTTGCTGTGTCTCATGAAAAAATTCACACACTAGAAGATGAGATTTTGTCTGCATACGAAAAAATCATGGCCGGTGATAAGGGGCGGGAGATAGAAAAGATTGTCATAGATAAAAAACTCACAATCGGGGACGTAAACTGGAATACATATAAGATGATAGAAAAGCTGGCTCCTTTTGGTGTGGGCAATCCAAAGCCACTTTTTCTTTTTGAGCAAGTAGAGATAAAAGAAGCCAAACTTTTTGGTAAAGAAAAAAACCACTTAGAGCTTCGCTTTGCGCATCCACAAGGTAAGTCGGTCCCAGCTATTTGTTTTTTTGCTTCAGTACATTATCGGGAAAGTTTGGTCGCTGGTATGAAAATCAATCTGGTAGCGACTTTTGAAAAATCTATGTTTAAAAATTATCCAGAATTGCGTTTAAGGGTGGTTGATATTATTGTTTAACAATGACAGAAGAAATCGTTGTATTTAGTGATGGTGCATCAAAGGGAAATCCTGGTCCGGGAGGGTGGGGCGCTGTTGTTGTTGCGGGTGGTGATGTGGTAGAGCTTGGTGGACGAGAAACATATACAACCAACAACAGAATGGAGCTCGTGGGTGCTATAAAGGCGCTAGAAAATTTTGCTAGTAAGAAAATTTCCGCATCTGTCACACTATATACAGACTCACGCTATGTTATAAATGGCATTACAAAATGGATTTCCAACTGGAAAAAGCGTGACTGGAAGACTTTGCAAAAAGAAGATGTGGTAAATAGAGATTTGTGGGAGAAGCTCGATTTATTGGTAGAAAATTTCCGTAATAATGATGTAAAAATAAAATGGGTCTACGTTGGTGGTCATATTGGTATTGTGGGTAATGAAAGGGTAGATGAGATAGCGTCTAGTTTTGCAACCGGAGATACACCAACACTTTTTTCTGGGAGAATTTCTGAATATAAAAGTGGTATAAAAAATGTTTCTTTAGATGAAAGGCAAATAGCACAGAAAAAAGACAAAAGTGAAGCAAAAAGTAGATCCCGCGCAAAAGCGTATTCATATGTCAGTATGGTAAATGGTGTTGTAAAGACGCACACTACTTGGGCGGAGTGTGAAAAGCATGTAAAAGGCGTGCGAGGAGCTAAATTTAAAAAAGCGCTAAGTGCAAGTGACGAAAAAGCGATTATTGCTGATTGGAAAAAACTTTAGTTTTTATTTAAAAATAATTTATAACTGCGCATTATATTTTATAGATGCGCGGTTATATTTTATACACAGTTTTGGCAGGTTTTTTGTGCGGTGTGGCTATAGATTCTTTGGTACCATTGAGTTTTTACTTATCTTTATTGATTTTTGTTTTATCTTTGTTTGTTTTTATTTTGTTTCGTAAGGTTATTGTGATTTTTTTATGTGCAGTATTTGTATTTTCGGCCAGCATAGGGATATTACGGAATTCGTACGCTATTTATAATTTTTCAGATGATTCATTGGAAGATTTTGTAGGAGAAAATGTAGAGATTGATGGGCTCATAGTAGATGAGCCAGATATCCGTGAAAATAATACACGTCTTACTTTTTTGCCAAAAAGATTTGCTTATGCTGAAAATTTTAAAAAGAAAATACTGGTTACTGTAGCTCATGATGCTTTGGGTGAGGATTTTTCATACGGAGACTCAGTGCTAGTGTCCGGCACTCTTGAGTTGCCTGAAAATTTTGAAACTGATACAGGAAGAGAGTTTGATTATGTGTCATATCTAGCAAAAGATGGTATCGGTTATCAAATGTATCGGCCTGAGATCTCACTCATAGCGCACAGCCAAGGTCATTTTATAAAAAGTATACTTCTGTTTGCTAAGAAGTCTTTTATAGAAAATTTAGAAAGTGCAATACCTGCGCCGCACTCATCTCTAGCTGGTGGCATTTTGCTTGGCGCAAAACATTCTTTGGGTAAAGAGCTTACAAATGCATTCAGACAGTCCGGACTCATACATGTAGTGGTATTGTCTGGATACAACGTCACTATAGTCGCTGATTTTATAATAAAAATATTTTCTTTTCTGCCAAAGTATGCTGGTGTAGCTGGTGGAATATTTGGTATTTTCGCTTTTGCTCTCATCACTGGTAGTGGTGCTACAGTGGTACGTGCTTCTGTCATGGCCTGTATTGCACTTGTGGGTAGATCGACAGGCAGGACGTATGACATCATGCGCGCACTTTTTCTGGCCGCGTGTGTGATGGTCTTTCATAATCCATTTATTTTACTTTCGGATCCATCTTTTCAGCTTTCTTGTATGGCTACATTTGCTTTGGTGGTATGCTCGCCATTTTTTGAAAGGTATTTATGGTTTTTGCCAGAAAGACTTGGTATTCGCGCTACTATTGCTTCGACTTTAGCGACTCAAGTTTTTCTTTTGCCAATGCTTGTATACATGACAGGCATGGTGTCTATAGTTTCCCTTGTTACAAATATTTTAGTGTTAATTGTGGTGCCTATGGCTATGGCTGTGAGCTTTTTGGCAGGAATATTGGGTTTCGTGAGTAGCTTTTTCTCTGTTGTGGTGGGGTATCTTGCTTATTTGTTACTGCAATACATGCTTTCTGTTGTAGAAATATTTTCAGCTTTGCCTTTTGCGTATGTAAACTTGCCACAAGTGTCCGTGTGGCTAGTTTTTTCTTTCTATTTTGTTTTTGCTGTCGTCTACGTATGGAGAAAGGTAAGGGGTCGTTCTAGCCGAGTTTCTTTGCCGCCGTAAAATTATTTTCGATTGCAGTCCAATTTAGATTTTTGAAAAAAGCCTCGATGTATTTTTTCTTTTCAGATGTTGCATAGTCATATACATATGCATGTTCCCACATATCGAGAGCGAGGACTGGCTGTAGACCGGTAAGATGTCCGAGGTGTTGTTCTTCTACCCAAGCATGTACGAGCTGTCCAGCGTGATGATCGTAGTAAAGCATTGCCCAGCCCACTCCTCGAGTCATTGCCATAGCTGTAAATGTAGCAAGCCAAGCGTCAAAGCTACCAAACTGGGACTCAATCATACTCTTTAGGTCACCTGCGTTGATCTCTGAGTGTCCGCCCTCTAAGCTTTTAAAATAATATTCATGATTTCTCATTCCATCAAATTCAAAACCAAAACGCCTCTGAAGCTCGCCGATCATGTAAGCATTTTTTTCGCTGTCTTTTTGCAGATCGGCTATTTTTTCTGCTATAAGGTTGGTATTTTTTACATACCCTGAGTAAAGCTTGAGATGCTCTTCGATATTTTTCTTAGAAATACCTGTAAGCTCTGGAATATTAAATTTTTGTTCTGTGTATGGTTTCATGCGTTTATCATATCAAATTATTTGATTTTTGGATTATGACATTCTCAGGGTACGGACTTTTTGAAGCTTAAAAAGTCCTGAAACGCTCGCACCGTCGCGCTCGCGACCCCCTTCGAAGGTCATAATCCAAAAATCACCTTCATCATGAAAAACTTATTTAAATACCCACGACTTTCGCTCATAACACTTTTCGTTATTACTTCAATGCTTGTCTGGTATCAGGTGTTTATCTTTTCTAGCAAAGGCGGTGGTTTGCTTGAGGTTGCTTTTTTAAATATTGGACAGGGTGACGCTATTTTTATTGAAACCCCCAACGGAAATCAGATTCTTGTAGATGGAGGACCTGGTAATAATGTCATTGGTGAATTATCAAAACGAATGTCTTTTTTTGATGATTCAATAGACATGATTGTGGTAACAAATCCCGATAGGGATCATATAGAAGGTTTTCTTGGTGTTTTAAAAAAGTTTGATGTTGGTTTGGTGGTCGAGCCTGGGACAGTCACTGACACACAGGTATATAAAAATTTAGAGAAAGCTATTGCTACAGAGAAAAATATAAATGATGTGCCAGCAAAAAAGATAATCGCACGCCGAGGCATGGATTTTTTACTTGATACTGACGTGCATCTATTCATACTTTTTCCTGACAAAGACGTATCGACTTTTTCTACAAATGACGGCTCGATAGTCGCGAAGTTGGTGTATAAAAACACATCTATAATGCTCACTGGTGATGCTCCAGAAAAAACAGAAAAATATTTGGTCGCACTTGAGACGGGTCTTTCTGCTACAAGTAGCGCGCATTTATATAGCGATATCTTAAAAGTGGGTCATCATGGATCAAAAACTTCTACAAGTCAGGATTTTTTGCAAAAAGTTTTACCTAAATACGCAGTTATCTCTGCTGGAAAAAACAATTCTTATGGTCATCCGAGCCCAGAAGTCACTCATCGTTTAAAAGAGAATAAAATTCAGATTTTTGGTACGTACGATAGTGGCACGATTATTTTTGAATCAGACGGGGAGGGGTGGTTTGGTAGAAAATAGACATTGACTTTTAACTAAAAACGATATTTAATCAACTTTAGAGAAATGTGGCCCGCATTATCAGAAATTGAAGTATCCTTTGCTTGCTGACACTTGCAAATGGATGTGGCTGACCCCACCAATTTCAATCTGGGCAACAAGGAGTGTCGTAATGACACTGCAATCTGTTCTTAATCAGAATCTGGCGTCGAGGGATCTTGTCGATCGATGGATTGGCTGGGAGAAAACTCAGCAAACGGTTGACGGTGTGTTGAGGGCGGACCGACTGTTTCACATTCTGGGGATTGTGATGTGGCTGATTATTCTCTTCGGGTTCGGGACGACCTTGTCCTCCTTGGGAATTGTTGTGTGGTCCTTTGAACCAGATTTTCAGTTGGTATACCACACCATCGCCATGGCAATCTCCTTCATCCTGCTTGAGATTGTCATCAAGTTTCGTCGTCATTTTGACCGCCTCCGTTCTGCTGGTGTTGAGATCGTGCGCAACATCCACAGTCTTCGGGATGAGCTCGGTCTTGGAAGCGAGTATCTGGGTGAGTCTCTGGGCAGGGAAATGGTCGAACGCCACCTCGTTGACTTGGCCTTCATGGTGCTCAAGGCGGAACTTTCTTTGGGTGACAAGAAGCTGAGTATGGATGAGCAGTGTCGGGCCGCGTTTCATCGTTATTACCGCAAGAGGGAGTTTTCATCGCTGTATGCCGCTGCTCTGAAGTTTGGTCTTGTCTCAGAGGCAGGACGCTACTGGAGTGTGGCGAGGGCGAAATTTTCTCCCATAGATCAAGAGTTGTTGGGAGAGAGGGGCTGACCTGACCCGAATTGATTCCGGGCAATCATGAATCACGACCCCATGCGTATCTGCGCGTGGGGTTTTCAATTGCAAAAAACCGCCCGAAGGCGGTTTTTTAAATTAGTCCTGCTTTCTTTAGTGTTGCGAAAGCCCCGTTTTTATTAATAGTCTTTATCGCTCGTGTGGATAGTGTAATATTTACGTACTTTTTTAATTCAGGCACGTAGATTTTCTTCTTTTGAAGATTTAGGTATTTTCGGACTTTTCCTGTTGGATTAAATTGTGTAGCACGAGTACGGTTGCTATAGCCACCGCCAACAATTGAACCCCTTTTTGTAACTGCGCATGTATTAGCCATGTTTTTAAATGAATGTTCTGTATGCTATCATATGTTTCATATTTGGCAAGTATATGGAAACCTTTTTTCAAATTATTCTTTTGGTAATGTCCGTAGTGGTACACGAAGTATCTCACGGATATGCAGCTTATATGTTGGGTGATCCTACCGCCAAACATCAGGGAAGACTTACTTTAAACCCTATAAAACACCTCGATCTTTGGGGTTCTATTATTATTCCCGCGTTTTTGGTTATTACAAAATCAGGATTTCTTTTTGGTTGGGCAAAACCAGTGCCGTATAATCCTTACAATCTGCGCGCGCGACGATGGGGAGAGGCGATAGTAGCGGGGGCTGGGCCGGCGTCCAATATTATCATTGCTTTATTTTTTGGTTTACTCATTAGATTCGCGGGAGGATCTGGGTTACTTTCACCGGCATTTATTTCTATTTCTGCGACATTGGTCATCATCAATCTAATGCTTGCTGTTTTTAATCTGGTACCCATTCCACCACTTGATGGTTCAAAAATACTTTTCTCTGTATTGCCATATCACTTCCAGAGATTTAGAAATGCTTTTGAATCCTACGGCTTTGTTATGGTGCTTTTCTTCATATTTTTCCTAGCTGGATTTTTATCTCCGATCATAGGATTTTTCTTTTCTTTGATTACAGGTCTTGGTTTTTAGCCGGCAGTCGCCAAGGCGCTTGCATTTTTTACGGTTACATATTAAAGTGTGTGGTATTCCGCTAGGCGGTTTTTTATTCGGCAAATTGTGCCGATCGACAAAATGTCAACGATAAATCAGCTCGTAAAACGAAAGAGAAGTAAAAACAAGCGAAAGTCAAAAGCTGTCGCTCTTTCTCGTGGATTTAACGTTATCAAAAACCGACCAGTCTACTATCCTGCTCCTTTCAAGCGAGGTGTATGTACAAAAGTGACAACAAAGACTCCTAAAAAGCCAAACTCAGCTATCCGAAAAATCGCTCGTGTACGCCTTACAAACGGTATGGAAGTCACAGCATACATCCCAGGTATTGGTCACAATCTCCAAGAGCATTCAGTGGTAATGATACGAGGTGGACGTGTAAAGGACGTAGGTCTACGATACACTATCGTGCGAGGAGTACTTGATGCTACTGGCGTTGCAGACAGAATGACAAGTCGATCTGTGTACGGAGCTAAAAAGCCTAAGAAATAAAATAAACAGAATTTCCCATGCGAAGAAAAGTAAAAAATAGAAATATAGTAGGTCCAGACTTTACATACGACTCCACAAAAGTGGGCAAGCTTATCAACTATGTGATGGACAGTGGCAAAAAGCAGACTGCTCAAAAGATAGTATACGGTGCTCTACAAGAGATAAAAGAGAAGCAAAAAACAGAAGACCCTATTGAGGTTCTTGATATGGCTTTGAAAAATACTGGCCCTTTGATGGAGGTGCGATCTCGCCGAGTGGGAGGTGCCAACTATCAAATTCCTCGTGAAGTACGACCAGAGAGAAAGCTAGCTCTATCTATGAAATGGATTATCGAGGCAGCTCGTGCAAAAAAAGGCTCTCCTATGCACATGAGACTAGCTGAGGAAATAATCGCAGCAAGTAAAAATGAAGGTGAGGCTGTGAAGAAGCGAGAAAACACACACAAGATGGCTGAAGCAAACAAAGCTTTTGCTCATTTTGCATGGTAAAATTGGTTAGTATTTTAATAATTAAAAATTAGTAAATGTTTTTATGAAAAAACTTCAAGACGTTGCTGGGCTTATTTTTATTTGTGCGGTAGCTTTGCTTTCTATCATCTCAGTGTTGGGTATTTGGGATTTCTTTGCTAGCGATGTAATCGTAAAATCTTTTGAGACTCTAGGTCTTCTTGCGGCGGTTGCTGTAGTAATAATGGTCGCTGGAAAGTTTATGCAAAGTAAAAATGCTGTAGAAATCACTATGCCAGTAGTAGCAAATCCAGCTTTTCAAGTAATAAGAAGCGTAACTGTAGTAATACTAATAATTTCAGCTGCTATTTTGGCACTTCTTGGTGTACTTGCTATTTGGGATGTTATTGCTGATAAGGATGTGCTTTACAAATCTCTTGGCTCAGTAGCAGTACTCGCTTTTGGCTCATTTATCATTGTAATGACTTGTCTTCAGGGAGAAGGGAATACAGTGTTCAAGAAGCAGGGTAGGAATTTCTCTATTGGCGGTATCGTTCTTGTTATCGTCTTGGCTTACTTCTTCTTTGTATTTAGCCGACTCTTTTTCTAATAAATAAAACAGAACAAAAATACTTATGAACAGAGACTACCCATTAGAGAAAGTTAGAAATTTTGGAATCATTGCGCATATCGACGCTGGAAAGACGACTACATCAGAGCGCGTACTTTATTACACAGGAGAAAGCCACAAAATAGGTGAAGTGCACGAAGGAAACACTACTACTGACTGGATGGAGCAGGAGAGAGAGCGAGGTATCACTATTACTGCCGCTGCTATCACATGTTTCTGGAATCCTACATACGAGGTAAAAGATCCTGCGAAAATGTTTCGATTCAATATTATCGACACACCGGGACACATCGACTTTACTGCTGAGGTAAAGCGTTCTTTGCGAGTACTCGACGGAGCTGTGGTAGTTTTCGACGGAGTGGCTGGAGTGGAGCCTCAATCTGAGACCAACTGGCGATATGCTGATGATGGAAAGGTGCCACGAGTGTGTTTTATAAACAAACTCGATCGAATGGGTGCAAGCTTTGAGCGTTCATACAAGTCTATCGTAGACAGACTAAATAAAAATGCTGTGCGAGTGCAGATTCCTATTGGTCTAGAAGAAAATTTCGAAGGTGTGATAGATCTTTTGAAAATGAAGGCCTACTATTTTGAAGGAAACATGGGTAACACTATTCGTGAGGCTGAAATCCCTGCTGAATATTTAGAAGAAGCAAAAAAGTTTCGCGCAGAGCTTATAGAAAAAATCGTAGAGCAAGATGATGCACAGATGAGTATGTACCTAGAGGGAAAAGAGCCGTCTCTTGCAGAGCTAAAGGCAACCCTTCGAAAAGCGACTCTAGCTGTAAAACTCATTCCTGTATACGCTGGTTCTGCTCTAAAAAATAAAGGAGTACAGCTAGTGCTCGACGGTGTGGTGGAGTACCTTCCGTCTCCACTTGATATTCCACCTGTAACGGGTCTGGATCCAAAGACAGGAGAGACTATAGAGCGTAAAGCATCTGATACAGAGCCATTTGCTGCACTTGCTTTCAAACTACAAAACGACCCATTCGTAGGACAGCTCACATTCTTCCGCGTGTATTCTGGTACTATCGAAGCGGGAACATATATTTACAACTCAACAACTGGTGAAAAAGAACGACTTGGTCGTATCGTGCGACTACAAGCAGACAAGCGAGAAGAAGTGAAAAAAGTTTTTGCTGGAGAGATCGCTGCTGCTGTGGGACTAAAATCTGCACGTACATCTCACACTTTCTCTGATGAAAATAATCCGATAGTTCTTGATCCTATTAAATTCGTAGAGCCTGTGGTATCTCTACGTATAGAGCCAAAGACAAAAGCTGATCAGGAAAAGATGGGTATTGCTCTAAAAAAACTTTCAGACGAAGATCCTACATTTAAAATCAGTTCAAACTCTGACACAGGTGAGACTATTATCTCAGGAATGGGAGAGTTGCATCTAGAAATCATGGTGGATCGTATGAAACGAGAATTTGCTGTAGAAGCAAACGTCGGTCAGCCACAAGTGTCATACAAGGAAACTATTACAGGTACTGCTGAGGCAGAACACAAATATATCAAGCAATCTGGAGGAAAAGGTCAGTACGGTCACGTGCGTATCACTATCAAGCCTATGGAAAAGCTTGAAGAGGGAGCAAAGGTACCAAAAAACGTAAAACGATACGATGAATTTGAGTTTATTGATTCTATCAAAGGAGGAGTTATTCCTCAGGAGTTTATTCCTGCTGTAGAAAAGGGAGTAAAAGAAGCTATGGATAGAGGTATCGTGGCTGGCTACAAAATGGTAAACGTATCCTGTGAGCTTACTTTTGGTTCTTACCATGATGTGGACTCATCTGAAATCGCTTACAAAATCGCCGCTTCACAAGCTTTCCAAGAAGCCGCAAAGAAAGCACGACCTGTTATCTTGGAGCCTATAATGAAAGTAGAAGTGACTGTGCCTGAAAAATTCTTTGGAGATATTACGGGTAGCCTTTCATCAAAGCGTGCAACTATCGAAGGCTTTGAAGATCGTCCTGCGAATATAAAAGTAATTCGTGCGATGGTGCCTCTTTCTGAAATGTTTGGATACACTACACAGCTTCGCTCTATGACAGAAGGTCGTGGAAACGCTGGAATGGAATTCGATCACTACGAAATCGTACCTCCAAACGTGGAGAAGACTATTGTTGAGTCTCGAAAATAGTCCTATACTTAGGGCATATGGTTAGTAAAAAAACAAGAAACGTTATTGATGTTGTTTTATTATTATTTATAATTTGGAACATATTCTTTCTATTTAGAGATGATGGTGAGGGCTTTTTTTCTTCTGATAATTACGAAAGCTTAGCTTCTGTCTCAGCTGGAACGACTATTGTAAAAAGTGGCCCTTCTTCACAAACCACTCTGTCTGCAGAAGGCACAATCCAACCAGAACATTCTCAATCAATAAGCAGAACATGGCCACCAGGTCATGGTTCTCAGGTGAGTACTACTTGGACCAATCATTCTGTAAATACAAGCTGGACATGGCCACCAAATCACAATTTAAGTGTAAGTAAGGTTTGGAATCAAAACAACCACTCTCTTGCCGACAGCTCATCTTGGCCAGCTAATCACGGTTTTTCTATAAGTAAAGGTTGGCCAATGCCTTTCAACCATTCTTATACTCTAAGTAAAACTTGGTTGCCAAATCATGAGTATTCTTTTAGTAAAACATGGACCGAGAATAATCACAGTGTAGATCTAAGTAAAAATTGGCCAAAAAATCACTCTTTCGCTATGAGTAGTTTGTGGCCTACTGGTCATCAGGCGTATCCTAGTAATACGTGGGTTTCTCATAATACAGCATTAAGTGCTACTTGGCCGGCTGGACATAATCTTTATTACAGTAAGGATTGGCCACCAAATCATAAGACTGCATGGAGTAGTCAGTATCAATATCCTCCTTTACCACTACCGTGGCCACCAAATCATAAAACAGATACAAGTCTCACTTGGCCACCAAGCCACATGCCAATGACTAGTCCTTCTTGGCCACCAAATCATGATAAGACTACTAGTTCTGATTATTCTCAGCACGCCGTTAATACTAGTCAGTCTTGGCCACCGACACATAGCTTTCAGCATAGTCAAACATGGCCACCAAACCACAGTGCTACTATAAGTTCGTCTATGTCGATTGATCATTTATACAATGTTTCTTTGGGAGGCAAGCCGGCTTCAGGGATAGTTACTCCTAGTACAAGCAGATAGAGGCTTTAGTTTAAATTATGAAAAAATCTCTAGTATTGCTTGGTGTTGTTATTTTTTTAACTATTGTTTTATCTTTCAACGTCCCATTTAAGAGTAATAATATCTCGTTCAATCAACGATTTCAGGAAGAACTATTTAGAAGTTTTAAATCTTATTCAAAGAGTGATTTCTTATTGTTTGGTCTATCAAATTATTCAGCTAGGTTAAATAATTTTTTTAACGGTAGCTTTTCTGAAGAGCTTGATTTGTCTAATCCTAAGAATGTTTTTGATTATGTTTGGAAAAAACTACCTTATTACGCTATCGTATATCCAACCGAAAGGTATTATTATTTTTCTATCCCATCAATATCACTTGCTGGTAATCTGAGGTTTGCGGATATCGAGACTGGTTTATTGTCTTTCGCATATTTTAATACAGAGGATACACTACAGTTTCAGTATACTGTTTTATCGCAAAAAGATGGTTTAGATGTAAAAATGATCTCTGAAAAACTTGTAAAGTTATCTTATGCTGGCAAAACGGTCTTTTTCCATCTACCATCACAGGACACAAATTTACCTAATAGTTTTTCTCTCTTACCAGATGAGGAGTTTGTGGCAAATATACAAGACGAGTCCGCTATTAGATTTTTTTTAATTTTTAATAATACGACAAAGAGTTTTTATTATGTTGTAAATGAAGATTATCCTATTACAGAGACACTTACTGATTTAGGTGAGCATCTTTTGCTGGGTGATAGGACAAAATTTATTTATTGGAACGATGAAGATACACGAAGGAAGATATTGATAGGGGTTGATGCTTACAGTATCATGGCAAACAATTATTTTGATGGGCCATTTGACCAAGTGCCACCACATTTGCCACTACGCGATAAATTATATAAAGCGTACCCATACACACAGTATTTGCGCGGTTTAGATGAGCATGGCAACTTTTTAGATTTTGAAGGACAACGCGTAGCTATTAGTCCTTACACTGATTATTATGGTAATGATTTTCCGGAGGTAAAGGAGATGATTGAGTCATGTATAAATAAAAAAGGACCTGTTTTGTGGGCATGCCTCACTTACGAATCAAAGCGAGATTTCCATAAAACCATACCAGAGTTTTTCTATCCAGACGGTAGTAAAAAATAACTTGACTATTGCAAGGCGTTTGTTAATATGAGCGTTATCGCTTTTTGCGCCGTTTTTGTTTTTGGGTTTTTAAAAATCCGACAAAAACACTAGCAAAATAGGGCATAAAATAATTATTTATTAAAAATTAATTTTATAAAAATATGGCAGGAGAATTTGATCGATCAAAACCACACGTGAACGTAGGAACAATCGGACACGTGGATCATGGTAAAACAACTTTGACAGCGGCTATCCTTTCAGTCCTTGGACGACAGGGTAATGGCTATAGTGCAAAGATCGTCGGTATCGACGGTATTGATAAGGCGCCTGAAGAAAAGGCTCGTGGAATTACTATTGCCCTTTCTCACAATGAATACGAGACTCCTACTCGTCATTATGCTCATATTGATGCTCCTGGACATGCCGACTACATCAAAAACATGATTACTGGTGCTGCTCAAATGGACGGCGCTATTATCGTGGTAGCTGCTACTGACGGTGTGATGCCACAAACTCGTGAGCACGTACTCCTAGCTCATCAAATCGGTGTGCCAAAAATCCTCGTGTTCCTAAACAAGTGTGATATGGTGCCTGATAAAGAGCTTATTGACCTTGTGGAAGAAGAGGTGCGAGAGCTCCTTACAAAGAATGGTTACGATGGAGCAAATACTCCTATTATTCGAGGTTCTGGTCTAAAGGCTCTTGAGTCAAAGGACAACTCAGATGAATGGGCACAAAAGATTCTTGAGCTCGCAAACGCTCTTGATACATATGTACCAATCCCAGAGCGTGATCTAGAAAAACCTTTCCTTATGCCAGTAGAAGACATCTTCTCTATCGAAGGCCGTGGAACAGTGGTTACAGGTCGTATTGAGCGAGGACGCATCAAGGTAGGTGAAGAAGTTGAGGTTATTGGTCTAAAGGCTGCTGCAAAGACAGTGGTGACTGGTATTGAAATGTTCAACAAATCTCTATCAGAAGGTATGGCTGGAGACAACGCCGGTATTCTAGTGCGAGGTCTAAAGAAAGAAGATATCTCTCGAGGACAGGTGCTAGCAAAGCCAGGATCTGTGACTCCTCACACTGATTTCGAAGCAGAAGTTTACATTCTAAAGAAAGAAGAAGGTGGACGACATACTCCATTCTTCTCAGGATACAAGCCACAATTTTACATCCGTACAACAGACGTTACAGGAGATGTGACTCTAAAAGAGGGAGTAGAAATGGTTATGCCTGGAGATACAGTGACTTTCAAGGTAAAGCTTGTAGCGCCAGTTGCTCTTGAGGAAAAACAAAACTTTGCTATTCGAGAAGGAGGCAAGACAGTGGGTGCGGGAGTTGTTACAAAGATCATTGCATAGTCAAAAGCAACACACGCAAAAATCTAGTACTTTAAAAATATGACCAAAGCAACAGCAACAAAAAAATCGCCAAAGAAAGCAGACGGAGATGTCATTCAAAAGCTTCGTATTCGTGTGCAAGCATATGAATACAAAGTGCTAGACATTTCTGTAAAGCAAATCATCGACACTGCTATCAGATATGATGCAAAAGTACTTGGTCCTATTCCTCTTCCAACAGAGATAAAGAAGTACACAGTAAACAGAGCTGCGTTCGTGTACAAAAATGCACGAGAACAGTTTGAAATGAGAATCCACAAGAGACTCATCGATATTTTAAACCCAAGTCCAAAGATTATTGAATCTTTGACCAACTTGAGTCTGCCATCGGGTGTAAACATTGACGTAAAGATAATGTAAGGGTAGTATGGGGCTTCAATAGGCGGGTGAGAGCCTGCCTTGAGCCTTAATATACTCTGTAAAACAAACAGTATTAGCATGAAATTCATTCTTGGAAAAAAGGTAAATATGTCACAAATCTTCAACGCCAAAGGCGAGGTTGTTCCTGTGACTGTTATTGATGCCGGACCTGTGGTAGTAACTCAGGTGAAAGATGGTGGAAAGGATGGATACAAGGCTGTGCAGGTAGGTTTTGGAGAGCGAAAAGAAAGCAACATTGCTAAAGCTCAAAAGGGACATTTCAAAAATCTAGGCAATTTTGCTCATACAAAAGAATTTCGGGTAAAGAGCGGTGACATCACAATAAAGGTGGGTGACAAGATAGATGTAGGCGCTTTTGTAGCGGGGGATGCTGTTGTTGTTTCTTCTGTTTCAAAAGGAAAAGGCTTCCAGGGTGTGGTCAAGCGACATGGTTTCGGTGGAGGCCCACGAAGTCACGGACAAAAGCATTCAGAGCGAGAGCCTGGAAGTATTTCTGGAGGAGTGCGCAACGGAGGACGTGTGCCAAAAAATATGCGCATGGCCGGACGCATGGGTGGTGATCGTATGACTACAAAAAATCTAAAGATTGTAGATGTAGACACAGCCAACAATCAGATTTTAATCAGTGGATCTATTCCAGGACGACGTGGCACTGTAGTAGAGGTGTTTGGAATGTAATAAATTTAGAAATTTAAAATGGAAGCAAAAGTATACAACCAAAAAGGCAAAGAGACAGGAAGCATCACACTTCCAGAGAGTGTTTTTGGCTTAAAATGGAATTCTGATTTAGTGCATCAGGTTGTTACTTCTATGACTTCTAGTGCTCGTAGTCCTATAGCTCATACAAAAATGCGAGGTGATGTACGTGGAGGAGGAAAAAAGCCTTGGCAGCAAAAAGGTACTGGTCGTGCTCGACATGGTTCTACACGTTCTCCTATATGGGTGGGTGGAGGAGTCACACATGGTCCTCGCAATGACAAAAACTTTGATCGAAAGATAAATAAAAAGATGAAGGCGAAGGCTCTCTTTACTATACTTTCTCGAAAGTTTAAGGATGGCGAAGTACTTTTCATAGATTCACTTTCATTTAATGCGCCAAAGACAGCAGAAGCAAAAACAGTTCTAAATGCTTTTGCCACTGTCAAAGGTTTTGAGGCAATTTCAAATAAGAAAAACAACGCAGCGACTATCGCGCTTTCAAAAAAAGATTCTGCTACAGAAAAAAGTTTCCGTAATTTTTCAAATATAGAAATGAGTGAGGCACGAAATATAAATCCAGTGCAGCTCGTAAATACAAAATATGTAGTCATCGTAGATCCAGAGACGTCTCTACGAGCTATTTCTCGTACAGAAGTTGTGGGAGAGGTAAAAGAAAAGGCACCGTCAAAGCCAAAAGTAGCTAAAGCGACAAAGGCTAAGCCTGCGCCAAAAAAGAAAACAGTAGCAAAGAAATAATATGAAAAACTCTACAACAACACTTCTCCGACCGAGAATTACAGAAAAAGCTACAGTGCAAAATGAAAAGAATGCATATGTTTTTGAGATTGATGCAAAGGCAAACAAAACAGATGTGGCAAACGCTATTTTTGAAAACTACAAAGTGCATCCAATATCTGTAAACATCACAAAGACCCCAGCAAAGAAAGTGTTTGTCCGAGGAAAAGTCGGCAAAAAAGCGGCTATCAAAAAAGCCTATGTTTATCTAAAGGCAGGAGACAAGATTGAAATAATTTAATCCTGCATAAATAAAACCATGAAAAGATATAAACCAACATCACCATCACGTCGCGGAATGACAGGTATTGCATACAGCAATGTCATTACTACTAGCACTCCTGAGAAATCTTTAACTCATGGTTTTACTCGAGCTGTCGGACGCAACAACCGCGGACGTATCACTACTCGTCACAAAGGAGGTGGACACAAGCGCCTTTATCGAGAGATTGATTTTACTTTAGAAAAAATAGACATTCCTTACACTGTAAAGACTGTAGAGTATGATCCAAATCGTTCTGGTTTTATCGGTCTTGTTTTCTACAAAGATGGTGAAAAGCGATATGTGCTTTTGCCAAAGGGTGTAAAAGTAGGCGATACTCTCATCAACTCAGATAAGGCAGACATCAAGCCGGGTAATCGTCTTTCACTACGCAACATTACTGTAGGAACATTTGTATACAATATTGAAATCAAGCCAAAGGGTGGAGCAAAGCTCGTTCGATCTGCTGGAAGTTTTGCAGAAGTAGTAGCAAAAGACGCTGGATATGTAGATATCAAGATGCCTTCTACAGAAGTGCGAAAGATGCCTGAGACTGCTTGGGCTACTGTAGGTGAAGTATCAAATGATGAAAATCGCCTTGTAAATATCGGAAAAGCTGGCCGAAGCCGATGGCTTGGTATCCGTCCTACTGTTCGTGGTACAGCCATGAACCCTGTGGATCATCCATACGGTGGAGGAGAAGGACGACAAGGACGAGGTACACGACGTGCAAAGAGCCGTTGGGGCAAGCCTACAGGCAAGGGACAAAAGTCACGTACTCCAAAGAAGTACTCAAATCGACTTATTGTTAGCCGTCGAAAGGTGGGGAAGAAATAAGGTTTAGCGATTGACTATTATAGCCCTTTTGGCTATTATGGTGCATACGCAGCTTGGTGCTGTTTTTGTTTATATCCGTCAAAAAATATTTAAAAAATGACACGATCACTTAAAAAAGGTCCATACGTCTACGAAAAGCTTCTCAAAAAAATTGAGGGCAAAAAACCCCTAGAAACTGGGGTTATAAAGACTTGGGCTCGTGATAGTCAAATAGCGCCAGAAATGGTTGGTTTCGTGTTTGGGGTTCACAACGGCCGAGAGCACATAGAAGTGCTTGTTACAGAAGACATGGTAGGTCACAGACTCGGTGAATTTTCTCCTACTCGAAAGTTTATTAAGCACGGTGGAAAGATGCAGAAAGACCTTGAAATTAAAAAGAAGGAAAGCGAGATTGCTGCTGCACAATCAGCAAAGGCTGCTACTACTGCAGGCGCAGGCGCTAAGAAATAAATTTATATATGAACACTGCTACAGCACAACTCAATAACTACCGACAATCTCCGAGAAAGGTTCGTCTCGTAGCAGACCTCGTTAGAGGAAAAAAAGTAGAGCAAGCCATATCTGCTCTTCAGTTTGCAGACAAAAAAGCAGCTCTTCCTATCGAAAAGCTTTTGCGATCTGCACTTTCAAATGCAAAAAACCTAAATCTAGATGTAGAAAATCTAGTAGTAAAATCTGTCACAGTAAACGGTGGTGCTATTCTTTACCGATCTCTACCTATGGCACGAGGCCGAGCTTTTCCTATGCGAAAGCGCACTAGCAAGGTAGTAGTGGTACTTGGAGAAAAAATGGCTAAAGAAAAAGTAGAAAAAGTTTCAAAACCAAAGCCAGTAAAGGCTAAGGCCGTAAAAAAATAAAATAATATGTCACACAGAGTCCATCCATATGCACATAGACTAGGAATAATAAAAGATTGGAAATCTCGCTGGTTTGGTGTGGGAACACAATACAAAAAATTTCTAAAGAGTGATATTACTATTCGAGAATATCTAGAAAAGAAACTCCGAGGAATGTTTGTGAGTGGCATAGACATTGAGCGAGGTTCAAAGACTCTACGCATCATTATCGAGAGTTCACGACCGGGAGCTATCATCGGCCGAAATGGAGAGGGAATGACAAAGCTACGCGCTGACCTTCTTTCAATGCTTGCTAAAAAAGGTCTTGAAGTAAAAGAAGATCTAAAAATAGACATCAAAGAAATCCGATACCCAGAATCAAACGCTGTCATCGTAGCTCAAATGGTATCTGAGGGTCTAGAAAAAAGAATGCCTTTCCGCCGAGTCATGAAGCAAATGGTAGAAAAAGTCATGGCAAATCGTGAGGTGCTTGGAGTAAAAATAGAGCTATCAGGTCGTCTAGGTGGAGCTGAAATGTCACGTACAGAAAAGCTTAAAAAAGGACGCATCCCTCTACAGACTTTGCGTGCTGATGTAGATTTTTGTAAATACGAAGCTTATTTGCCTTACGGAAAAATAGGTATCAAGACTTGGATTTACAAAGGCGATATTTTCGCAAAGGATATAAAGAAAGCATAATTTAAATAAACACCATGTTAGTCCCTAAAAAAGTAAAATATCGAAAGTGGCATACCTTCCGTGAAAACCCGAAAAAAATCGGCGTGGCTACTCGTGGTACAAAAATCTCTTTTGGATCTTTTGGACTAAAGGCTCTTACATATGAGCGAGTGCGTTCAAATCAGCTAGAAGCTGCTCGAAAGGCGCTTTCAAAAGCTCTCGGTAAAAACGGCCGTATCTGGATTCGCGTTTTCCCAGACATGCCATTTACATCAAAGCCAGCTGAAGTAAAGCTTGGAAAAGGAAAGGGAGATCCTCAGGGATATCAGGTACCTGTAAAGCCAGGACGAGTGGTCTTTGAAGTAGACGGAGTAGATGAGGCTACAGCTCGCGAGGCTTTGCGAAAGGCGGGTACAAAGCTACCACTTAAATCAAAGGTGATAGCCCGAGAAATGGCTTAAAGTTTGACTAAAATCAAAAAAAAGATAGTATACAACGTTATGTCAGAATTTAAAAACAAAACAGAAAAAGATCTACAAAAAGCACTCTACGACAAGAGGGTGGCTTTAAAGAATTTCCGTTTTGGTATTTCTGGAAGCAAGATCAGAAACGTAAAAGAAGGCCGAGAGCTAAAGAAAGACATAGCGCGTATCATGACTGAGCTTTCTGTACTAAGCAAAAAAGCTTAAACAAAACAGCTACAAACAAAAACATGGAAAAGAAAGTAGAAAAAACAAAAAGAACACTTACAGGAATAGTAACTTCAGACAAGATGAAGGATACTGTGACTGTGCGTGTAGCTCGATACGAAAAACATCCAAAGTATCACAAATATATTCATATACACAAAAAGTACAAAGCTCACGATGCTGGTAATACAAAAAAGATTGGAGACAAAGTAGTGATAGAGGAGACAGCTCCTATTTCAAAGGATAAACATTTTAAAGTCGTGCAAGAAGCGGCGTAAAATTTAAAACCATGATTCAACCACGATCAATTATTAAAATAGCTGACAACTCCGGAGCACAAATCGGACGAGTGTTTAAGGTGCTAGGTAGCTCAAAGAAAAGATGGGCAACTATTGGCGATACTATTATTCTTTCTGTGCAAAAAGCAGCTCCTAGAAAATCTGTAAAAAAGAAAGATGTACTTCGCGCAGTGGTTGTGCGACAAAAAGCAGCTTTCCGCCGAAAGGACGGATCATATATCCGATTTGATGAAAACGCAGTAGTCATACTAGAAAAAGAGAAAGATGAGCCTATCGCTGGTAGAATCTTCGGTCCTATTCCTAGAGAAATGGCTGAAAAAGGTTTTCAAACAATCATTTCAAAGGCGCCAGAAGTAGTATAAATATTATGAAAATCCGAAAAGACGACAACATCATAGTGATCACTGGAAAAGACAAAGGTAAAACTGGAAAAGTTACCAAGTCTTTGCCTAAAGAAAATAAAGTAATTGTAGCTGGAATCAACCTACGCAAAGTGCATGAGCGCGCAAGAAACGGCGGACAAAAGGGTCAGATCATAGACAAAGCTATGCCCATAAACGTTTCAAATGTCATGATTGTTGATCCTAAGACAAATAAAGGTACACGTGTCACTCTAAAAATAGAGAATGGTAAAAAAATCCGCATGACTAAAAAGAGCGGAGCAAAGGTATAAATTTCAAAAGTATGTCTATCAAAACTATAAAAGAAAAAAACGACTCAACTTTTAAAGCTCTTTCAGAAATGCAGGGATATAAGAATCCTATGCAAGCTCCACATATAGTAAAAGTGGTAGTGAGCTCTGGTGTTGGATCTTTTAAGGATAAAAAGAAAATCGATCTAGTAGCTGATCGTCTAACAAAAATTACCGGACAAAAAGCAGTAAAAAAGGGTGCAAAAGTTTCTATCGCTGCCTTTAAGGTAAGACAAGGCGATCCAGTAGGCTTTCAGGTCACACTTCGTGGCAAGCGAATGTATGACTTTCTAGATAAACTCATCAATATCGCTTTGCCTCGTACAAAGGATTTTCGAGGTATTTCTTCTAGCGCTATTGATGGTATGGGCAACTACACCCTAGGCATCAGAGAGCATACTATTTTCCCGGAAACTACAGATGAAGAACTAAAGGATATTTTCGGTATGTCTATTACTGTGGTGACTACAGCAAAAAGCAAGGAAGAGGCTAAGGCTTTCTTTGACCACCTAGGTTTTCCATTCAAAAAGTCGGAGGAGAATGAAAAGGGTAAAAAGGTTGCTAAAAAGGCTAAATCCTAGTATTCTAATCCCTACACAATATGGCAAAAACATCAGTTATAGCAAGATCAAAAAAGGAACCAAAGTTTAGCACGAGAGTGGTAAGACGATGTTTTAGATGTGGTCGAAAGCGAGGATATATGAGAGATTTTGATCTATGCCGTATCTGTTTTAGAGAGTTTGCTAACGAGGGTAAAATCCCGGGAATCAAGAAATCTTCTTGGTAAAAATACATATATGGATCAAATAGCTGACATGATAACAAGAATAAAAAACGCTGGAGACGTAAAAAAGGAGTCTCTCGTATTTCCATATTCAAAAATCAAATTCGAAATTGCTTCTGTGTTACAAAAAGAGGGTTACCTAAAATCTGTAGCAAAGAAAGGAAAAAAAGTGACAAAGTTTATAGAGGCAGAGCTCAACTATGAAGCTGATGGATCTCCAAAGGTTAGAGGTGTACAGCGCGTTTCAAAACTTTCAAAAAGAATTTATCAAAAATCAAAAGATTTGCGATCTGTAAAATATGGCACAGGTTTACTCGTCCTCACTACACCAAAAGGAATAATGACAAATAAAGAAGCAAAGAAAGAAAAGGTGGGAGGTGAAGTATTGTTTAAGATCTGGTAAAAATCAGCGAAGAAAATAAAACAAAAATGTCTAGAATCGGTAAAAAAGTAATAACAATCCCAGAGAAAACAGAAGTGAAAACTTCTGGTGATATGGTCATAGTAAAAGGTCCTCTCGGTGAGATCTCAAGGGAGTTTGGTGGCGGAGTAGTGGTGACTGTTGCTGACGGTACTGCTGTTCTTTCTCTAAACAAAGAAAACAAAAACGTAGCTCTTTGGGGCACATTTGCTTCTCATCTAACCAACATGATTGCTGGTGTAAACAAAGCATTTGAAAAAAAGCTCATCATAGAAGGTATTGGATACAAGGCGGAAGTAAAGGGAGCTGAGCTAGTGATGGGACTTGGTTTTTCACATTTAGTAAAAGTGCCTATCCCAGCTGATCTAAAAGTGGTCTCTGAAAAAGGTAATATCACTGTGACTGGTATTGATATAGAAAAAGTAGGTCAGTTTGTGGCAAAGATTCGTTCACTGAAAAAGCCTGAGCCTTACAAAGGTAAGGGTATCCGATATTCAGATGAAGTAATTCGCCGAAAGCAGGGAAAGAAGGCCGCATAAAAAAATAACATGAGTAAAAGTCAGATTAAAACAGAAAAAAGAGTAAGACGACACAAGAAAATCCGAACAGTGATTTCTGGTACTTCTCTACGCCCACGTTTTTCAGTAGCAAAAACAAACACAGCTCTTTATCTACAGCTTATAGATGATGAAGCGGGCAAGACTCTAGTCGCTTCTTCTACAAAAGATGTAAAAGGAAAGACTGGCACAGAGAAGGCTTTGGCTGCTGGAAAAGAGATAGCAAAAAAAGCTTTGGAAAAAAACATCAAAGAAGTTGTTTTTGATCGAGGCGGATTTGTGTATACTGGCAAGATAAAAGCGGTGGCAGAGGGTGCTAGAGAGGGAGGATTAAAGTTTTAATATATGGAAACAGAAACAACTACAACAGAAAATATTCCACCAGTAGAGACTGCGACAACAGAGTCTAAAACTCAAAAGACTTTTGGTGTAGGTGGTCAAGATCGCCGATCTTCTTTTCAGAAAAATCCGAGAAAATCTCCACGACGCGAAGCTCGAGCAAAGCCAGAATTTGATCAGAAAATCATCAGTATTCGCCGAGTGACTCGTGTGGTAACTGGAGGACGCCGATTTAGCTTTAGTGTGGCTATAGTGGCTGGTAATAAAAAAGGCTCTGTGGGAGTGGGTATAGGAAAAGCAGGAGACACTTCTTTGGCTATTGATAAAGCAGTGCGAGATGCAAAGAAAAACATGATTACTGTGACTTTGACAAAAGACATGTCTATTTCTCATGACGTGGAGGCAAAGTACTGTGGATCTAGGGTAATGATTATGCCAGCTCCAGGAAAAGGTATTATCGCAGGTAGCTCAGTACGACCTGTACTAGAGCTTGCTGGTATTAAAAACTCAGGTGCAAAGATTTTTTCTCGAAGTAAAAACAAATTAAACAATGCCCGTGCAGCTATCGAAGCTTTGAGAAAACTAAAAACAAGAAAGGTAAAAGCTTCAGTAGAAGCGGCAAAAGTGGCAGCTGAAAGTGTAAAAGCATAAAACCATGCAGATTCATAATATAAAAAGAAAAACATCAAACAAAAAGTCTCAATCAGTGGGACGTGGCGGTAAGCGTGGCAAAACTTCTGGCCGAGGCACAAAGGGTCAGAAAGCTCGCGCAGGTGGAAAGCTACGACCTGAGATTCGTGATTTCATAAAGCGTCTACCAAAGCTACGCGGATATTCTTTCAACACTATTCGTTCAAAATCTATATCTGTAAACCTGGGCGTAATAGAGACTGCTTTTTCAAATGGTGAAAGCGTAACCCCAAACACACTAGTAGAAAAGGGTGTGATAAACTTAAGAAAGGGAACACGAGCAACAGTAAAGATTCTTGCTGGTGGTGACCTTACAAAAAAGCTAACTATTTCAGGATGTCTAGTATCAGTTGGCGCAAAGACAAAGATAGAAAAAGCTGGCGGTACAGTAGCAGAATAATATGAAAACTTTTTTCGCAAAAATAAAATCAATCTTTCAGGATCGAATCCTACGAAAGAGAATTTTGTTCACATTGGGAGCTCTAGTGGTCTTTCGTCTTTTCGCTGCTATTCCTATTCCAGGTGTGGATACTTTAAAGTTACAAGCTCTTTTTGCTGGTAATGATTTTCTAAATCTTTTCAATATTTTCTCTGGAGGTGGTTTTTCAAATCTATCTATAGTGATGATTGGAGTGAGTCCATACATTACGGCTTCTATTATCATGCAACTTTCGACCATCATGTCTCCTAGATTAAAGGCTTTATACCAAGAGGAGGGAGATGCTGGACGAAAAAAGTTTTCACAATATTCACGTATGCTCACTGTGCCTATTGCAGCTGTGCAAGCTTTTGGATTTTTGGCACTTTTGAGAACAAACGGTGTACTCGCTTCTATAAGTGGTTTTGATCAGATAGTAAATATCGCCATCATTGTAGCTGGTGCTATGTTGCTTATGTGGATAGGTGAGCTTATTTCTGAGTATGGTATAGGTAACGGTCTATCACTTATCATTTTCGCTGGTATAGTATCTAGACTTCCTTCAGGTATTTCTCAACTTGCTTTGATTTTTGAACCTTCTCAAATACCTACATACATTTTGTTTGTTGCTGTGACACTCGTGGTCATCGCTGGTGTAGTGGTGATTACAGAAGCAGAGCGACCTATTCCTATTACATATGCAAAGCGTGTTCGTGGAGCAAAGGTATACGGTGGCGTGTCTACATATTTGCCTTTGCGACTCAATCAAGCTGGAGTGATTCCAATCATCTTTGCTCTTTCTATCCTGCTTTTCCCTCAGATGATTTTTAATTTCCTTCATAATGTAAACAATGCAACATTTCAGAGTGTTTCAAGGTTTGTCCTGGATTTCCTAAATAACGGCTGGATACACGGTGTATTGTATTTCTTCCTTGTGTTTATCTTCACATATTTCTACACAGCCGTGACTTTTGATCCAGACTCTATTTCTACAAACCTGCAAAAAGGTGGAGCATTTATCCCAGGTGTGCGACCAGGTCAATCCACTTCAGATCATATCGCTCGCATACTCACTCGTCTCACACTTTTTGGTGCGCTATTCCTAGGTATCATCGCTGTGCTTCCTCTTGTCGTAAAAGCGGGTACAGGTATCACAGCTTTCTCTGTTGGTGGTACCGCGCTACTTATCGTGGTTTCTGTGGTTATTGATCTCATCAAAAAGACTGAGGCGCAAATCTCAATAAGAGAGTACTAGGCCAACGAAAAACATCATTTGAAAAGCACGCGTCAATCGCTATGATGTTTTTCTCTTGTCTACTGGTATACTTAACTCATGAACCCACAAACATTTATATTCATAGGCAATTCGGGGTGCGGTAAGGGGACTCAGGCTGAATTTTTAAAAGCATATTTAAAAGAAAAAGACACAGCAGTCCGTCCGGTTTTTCATCTAGAGTCCGGAGAAAAATTTCGTGAGTTTATAAAAGAAAAGGGTTATACGAGCGAGCTTTCTGCAAAAATTTATTCTAGAAAAGAACGTCAGCCAGATTTTCTTGCGATATGGCTTGCCGCTGATGTGATGATAAAAAATTTCAAAGGAGACGAGCATCTGATTATTGACGGTGTCGCTCGATCTCTCATAGAGGCTGAAAGTTTCGATTCAGCGCTTTCTTTTTATGGGCGAAAGGCAAATGTAATCTATCCTAGAGTCAGTCGCGAATGGTCCAGAAAGCATTTGATGTCACGTGGACGATCTGATGACTCACCAGAAGGCATAGAAACACGTCTGGGCTGGTTTGATACTGATGTGGTGCCAGCTATAGAGTATTATCGCAACAATCCCAACTATAATTTTATAGAAGTAGACGGTGAGCAGGGGAGAGAAAAAGTTTTTGCCGACATCAAAGAAAAGTTGATTTTATACTAAATAAAAGTTATCTTTTTGTTTCATACACTTGTTGCCATGGTTACAATAAAGACACAGGAGGAAATAGAGATTCTAAGAGAGGGTGGAAAGCGCTTGGCTTTTATCTTGCGTGAACTAGAAAAGATGGTGGCACCGGGAGTGTCTACAAAGGCTCTAGATGACCGTGCGCGCGAGCTTGCCCTAGAGGGTGGGGATGAGCTATCTCTTTTACACTACAAGCCATATGGAGCAAAAAGACCATATCCGGCTAGTATGTGTGTCTCTATAAACGATGAAGTGGTACATGGCATACCGAGCGAAGATCGTATCTTAAAAGAGGGCGACATCGTAGGTTTGGATTTTTGTATTACACACAAAGGCATGGTGGTAGATTCTGCTATCACTGTGCCTGTGGGAAAAATAGATGATGAAGCAAAGACACTTTTGAAAGTGACTCGTGAAGCTTTGCAAAAGGGAATAGAAGCAGCGCGTGGCGGAGCTCGCATAGGTGACATTGGATACGCTATCGAAACTTTTGCTACATCACGTGGATTTTCAAATGCTGAAGGTCTTGCTGGTCATGGTGTGGGGTATGCTGTGCATGAAGAGCCGTATGTACCAAATACCGGTAAAAAAGGTACAGGTATATTACTCAAGCCCGGTATGGTCATAGCTATAGAGCCGATGCTAAATATTGGTACAGGAAAAATAAAACTAGATCAGGATGGATACACTTTTCGCACACGCGACGGCAAACGTAGCGCGCACTTTGAACACACTGTGGCCATCACAGATGGCCCGCCAATTGTTTTGACAAAGGGGGAGTAAGGTAGTAAACAAAAAGTACTAAAAAGGGTACGGACTTTTTGTTTACTAACCAATGATTACCAGTTTTTGGTTTATAGCAAATTCTGGTTTTTCCAGATTGTTGCGCAAAAAACTTTCTATCTCTGCTTTCTTAGACTCAAATTCAGTATCTGGAACGATAATCAATACCTGGACTAAATCTGCCAACTCTCCGAAATCTTTACATTTTAATGTTAAAGAAAAGTTTACTATTTTGGGATTGTCCAATAATGATTCATCAAAGATATCGTATTGGAAATCATTAAATATTGTATTACAAAAATTTACTAGTTTTCCAACAAAATCATCGTTGGAATTGTAACAAAGAATTATTTTGCCTTTAGGGGTAAGGGAGTTTAGAGCTTTTTCGAAAGACTTTCTTGTTGTTTTTTCATAATGAAAATGTCCCCAAATATGACTAGCTAGGATAACATCAAATTTTTCATCTAGATTTAGATCTTCCCATTTTCCTTTAAAAAATCTTGCACCTGTCTTAATGTCAAAATCTTCTACATCTATTAAGGTTATGTTGTTTGTATTTTTTTGCAGGGCATGAGATATTGCACCTCTATTTGAACCAATATCCAATATTTTGCAATTTTCATTGACCAAAATGTTTTGTCTTATTAGATTAATTATAGTTTCCTCCTCTCTACTTATTTCTTTAAAGCGGGAGAATCTTTCTGATAGTAAAACATAGTCATTCATAATTTTGAATAATAAAGGATAATGTAAAAAAATCAAGAAAGTAATTCCCGAATGGGTTAGCGAAGCGCTTTAGAGAGGGAGTCACTTTTTTGATTTTTAAACTTGTCTTTTTCAAACCCCTCTTTTATACTTACAAAATGACAAAAAATTCACATCCGAAAAACGAGCGGACTCTCGTGATTATCAAACCAGACGGCGTGCAACGAACTCTCATCGGAGAGATTATCAAAAGATACGAGCGAGCTGGCCTCAAGCTAGTAGCTATCAAAATGTTGGTGCCTACAGCAGAAAAAATCGAGCAACATTACACACTAGATCCAGAGTGGCGACGCATTACAGGTGAAAAGCGCATCAAAGTAGCAAAAGAAAAAGGGGAGACTCTCACAACAGAAGACCCTCTAGAAATAACAAGAGTTGTTTTGGATGTTTTAAAGAAATACATGACAAGTGGTCCTGTGATAGCTATGGTCTGGCAGGGTGCACATGCTGTAAAGATTGTTCGCAAGATCACTGGAGGCACAGAGCCACTTTCTACAGATGTCGGTACTATTCGCGGAGACTTTGTTCTTGATTCATACATGATGTCAGATACAGATGGACGTGCAGTGCGCAATCTAGTGCATGCTTCAGGCTCAGTAGAGGAAGCAAACAATGAAATAAATCACTGGTTTTCTCCAGAAGAGGTGGTGGACTACAGACTTCTCGCAGAGCAGATGCTTTACGATGTAAATTTAGACGGTATTTTGGAATAAAATTTTGTACATTTAAAAATCAATCTCACTTAACTCTTTTTTGAAGCCATTTTTTGTTGCTTTTCTTGCTTCTCTTTCTGATTTGTATCACAATGATGCAAAATGTGTGCAAAAAGATTGAATGGTGTGTAGACAGGCGTATAATTATGACAGGGTTATTTGGGATATTATCTAGATTAAATAAATATTCAGGGAGCCAAAGATAATTCTATACCTTGGTATAGCGTTTCGGGCACCCACCTAGCTAAACACTAGGGCAATATACTCGAGTAACCCTTATTAAGATATCCGCGAAAGCGGATGTTTTAATTTTCAGATAAAAAAGTTATTATTGAAAAGAATGATGCTCAAAAAACCACTTTTTTTGTTTCTTTTTTTCATAATACTTGTTATTGGAATACTTCAGCAGGTCGCTGTACATTATTATCTGTATTGGACTTTGGATTGGTTTGATATTTTAATGCATTTTCTTGGCGGTTTTTGGTTTGGGTATTTTTCATTATGGATTCTTTTCTTTTCTGGATATATATCTGTACCAAAAAGGAGTGATCTCAAGTTTTTTATACTTGTCGCTACCACAGTTGCTATTGGTATAGGTTTTGTTTGGGAAATTTTCGAATACGTTACAGGTATTACTTTTTTATATGGTCCACTAGCCGACCATATTTTTGATACAGTAAAAGATGTCATTATGGATTCTTTGGGTGGTGTTGTTTCTGCAATATTTTTATATTTTGCTAACAAAAAAAATGTCATCTCTTAAACTTACATTTTGCACGGGAGTGGGCACCGTGACTGGCGCCAACTTTTTATTAGAAAGCGACAAGACAAAAATACTTGTTGATTGCGGATTAATGCAGGGAAGTCAGTACGCAGAAGAAGAAAATAAAAAAGATTTTTCATATGATCCAGCGAGTATTGATATACTTTTTGTAACACACGCTCACATAGATCATATAGGTAGAATTCCAAAACTCGTAAAAGACGGTTTTAAGGGAGTTATTTATTCTACAGAGCAGACGAGAGAAATAGCACGTCTGATGCTAGAAGACGCTGTAAAAATTATTGAAATGGAGTCAAAGGCAAATGGTAAACCGCCAATGTATTTTGATATTCATGTAAACCAAGCTTTTTCGCTTTGGCAGACTATTCCATATCATCAGGAGAAAGTGGTCGGTGGCAACCTAAGCGCGCCGGACTTTAAAGTATATTTAAAGGATGCTGGACACGTGCTTGGTTCGGCTATATACGAGCTTTCATACAATGGTAAAAAGATCGTTTTTTGTGGCGATTTGGGTAATTCTCCGGCTATGCTTTTAAAGGATACAGAGTGGGTTACGGATGCAGACTATCTTGTTTTAGATAGTGTATACGGTGACAGGAATCATGAAAATCAGGCTGATTCTGATAAGAAACTTGTGGCGGTCATAAAAGATACTATAAAAAAACAAGGAGTTCTCGTGATTCCTTCTTTTTCTCTAGAACGCACACAGATTATCTTATATAAAATAAATAATATGATGGAAGATGGAGTTGTACCGCAAATTCCGGTTTACCTAGATTCTCCGCTTGCAATAAAGATTACAGATATATATCAACGTCAGAGTTCGCAAAAACTCTTCAACGAGGCTACGAGAAGGGATATTGCTGGTGGTGACCATATATTTAATTTTCCAAAACTCAAAAATGTTATTCGTAGCGAGGATTCTCGAGGAATTATAAATACACCAAATCCAAAAATAATTATTGCTGGTTCTGGTATGAGTAATGGTGGGCGAGTGGTGGGACATGAAGCGCACTATTTGCCAGATGAAAAAAATACTATTTTACTTATCGGGTATCAAGGGCTGGGCACTTTTGGTCGCCAACTACAAGATGGCGTGCGTGAGGTGGTGATAAAAGGGGAGCACGTATCTGTAAGGGCAAGAATAGAAAATATTTCTGGATATTCTGCGCACAAGGATTCTGATCATTTAATAGAATTCGTAGAACATACTAGTAAAACTGTAAAAAAAGTTTTTGTTGTTTTAGGTGAACCAAAATCAGGCCTTTTTTTGGTTCAAAGATTGCGTGACTATGTGGGAGTGGATGCACTGTATCCAGAAAGGGGGAAGACTTACGAGTTGCCTTGTTAAAACAAAAAACCCGCTTACTGCGGGTTTTTTGTTATTTTACCTTTGCTATGATTCGATCAAATGTTTCTGGGTTTTTGTCTGCAAGGAGAGAAAGTATTTTTCTGTCTATGACAATATTTTTCTTTTTTAAAGCACCAATAAATTTACTGTAAGAAAGACCTTTTGGATCTAGGGCAGCATTGATACGTACATTCCAAAGCTTTCGCATATCATTTTTCTTATCGCGTCGATGTGCAAAAGAGTGTGCTCCGGCGTGGGCGATAGCGTCGTATGCTTGGCGCTCTTTTGTTCCACGTCCAAATCTAAAACCCTTTACTCTTTTGAGTACATTTTTTCTTGTCTTTAATGCATTTACTCCTTTTTTTACTCTTGTCATGGTCTTTATTTAAAATTTATTACATGTTTATCAGATATCGGCTTTTTGTTTTATTACTCATCACAAAACCCACAGATCGCTTTTTTGAAATCTGACTTCGACCACTCTCTTTTGAATTGAAGTGGTTTTGACCAGTCTTACGAGCAATGATTTTTCCTTGCTTTGTAAGCTTTAATCTTTTTGAAAATGATTTGTTTGTTTTCATAATTTTTATTTTTGTGCACTTTTCTATTTTCTCTCTATTATTGCTGTAAGTCCTTTTAGGCTTTTCTTTGGCGCATCTGCGATTTTAAATTCTACTGTGATGAGCTTAAGTACTCTATCCATTCTTTCTTTTAGAAAGTTTAGATCCATGTATTTAGTTCTTCCTGGTAGAAAAAGATCTATTTTTACTCGATTTCCTTCTTCTAGCCACTCTGAAGCCTTTTTTGCTTTTAGAGCTAGATCGTGATCGCCGGTACCTACTTTTACCTGTATATTTTTGACTTCCACTACGTGAGCTTTTGCCTTTGCGAGCTTCTGCTTTTTGTTATCGTCGTACTGGAATTTACCATAGTCCATTATCTTTGCAACGGGTGGTGTAGCGTTTGGCGATATCTCAATGAGATCTAATCCAGCCAATTCTGCCTTTTTTAGGGCCTCTTCTAGAGAGATAACCCCAAAATTTTCCCCATCGGCACTTAAAACCCGCAATTGCGGTGCTTTTATTTGATGATTGATTCTAACCTTGGTACTCAATATATGTGTGAAATAACCTGATAACGTCCCAAAAATATAGCATTCTTTTGAAAATAGAGCAATAGGCTACGGGGCTTGATGTTATTTATAGAAAACGCCTTATTGGGGTAACCATAAATTCACGAAATTTCCATAAAATAGGCCTTTTTTTCCAATTCTCTAGAGTGACCATCTCAGATTTGGCCATATCATATTCAAAGTGTCTTTTTAGAGGGAAAATAAACGATTTGTTGTTGGAAACTATGTTTGCTTCGTGATTATAAAAGAAACTGAGATTATCAAAATTAAAACTACCTATCGTAGACCATGTGTCGTCTATTACGGCTGTCTTTGTGTGTATAAAATAATGTGGGTATTGGTATATTTTTACCCCTCCCATTAGTAGATCATAGAAAAAACTATGAGATGCGCGGTTTACTAAGATGGTGTCAGATGTTTTTGGTACTATAACTCGCACATCCACTCCACGTCGCACAGCGTAGCATAAAGCATTAAGTAATTTTTGATTTGGTACAAAATACGGCGTTGTTAGTAAAATATATTTTTTTGAATAACGTATTTCTTTTAGAAATCTGCGATATAAAAATCGTCTACGTAGGTAGGGGGCATTGGTAACGATGTGTTGCAGTTTTTTTCTTCTTCTAGACCTGTTTATTCTTTTAAATATATTTTTTTCTTTAGCAAGCACCCACATTTCATTAAATATTTCTTGCATTTCTTCTGCTATCGCACCCGTCACTTTCACATTTGTGTCACGCCAAAAACGCATATCTTCTCGTATTCCAGATCCACCGACGATAGCTGTTTTTCCGTCTATAACGAGTATTTTTCTGTGATCTCTAAAATACCAAGAAAAAATATTATGCAACCTCCACGGACTTATGATATTAAAAAATTGTATTTGTATTCCTATTGCTCTTAGTTCATCTGGGGTGAGTGAATTATAAAAAAAATAACTTCCCACTGTGTCGCAAATCATACGCACTCTCACTCCTTCTTTTTGTTTTCGTATTAATGTCTCTAGGAAACGTTTACCGACGGTATCATTTGTAAAGATGTATTGTTCTATATCTATAGAGTGCTCTGCTTTTGAGCATTCGGCCAACATTGCATCCCAAGCTTCTTCTGTTCTGGTGAAAAATTGTGGAGTGTTTTTTTCCATTTACTTATTTTACATCAAAAAAAATAAAAAAAGTGCCCAACCCCCGTCCATAGGGGTTGGGCTTGTACCGCGACCACGTTGGTCGCGATGTGGGCTAGTGCTTCACCGAAGAGGTGACGTTGACGCTGTCGGTGTCAGCGGAGATCTCGGCACCCTCTCTCTTGTGCGGACAAGATCCTGCACAAGATGGATTGCCACAGCACCTCTTTTCTTCATCATCCCCAAAGAGAGAGGGCTGAGAGCGTTGGTCAGTGGCCGACTGTGGTCTTTCGAGACCCAACAGCTGAGCGTGAATGGGATGCTGGATTCCTCCGCACGTACCGAATGCCCTGACGTGGATCGGTGCAATGTTGGGGTTGCGAGTCCTTGTTCCTGGGTACACCCTGTGGGCTACGCCCTCGAAATCGTATTCCGGTGTTTCTTCGGTGGACATTGTGTCACCATTCCTTTTGTAAGTGGCAAGACCGGGTCTGTTTCTCAGCACAATGTTTGTGAACGCCGTATAAAAGTATACACTCGTAATTTAAATAGGGTAGAGTTGACCGCACCCATTTTTTATTTTCTAGAATCTTGTCCACATTGACTGGTGAACCCTAGTTCACCTATACTCTATATAAAGATTAATTATTTAATAACATAAAAAACATGAGTAAAAACAGAATGTTATATTCAATACACGATGAGCTCAAAAGGCTAAATGATCAGATAGATTTAAAAATTATAAAAGGCCAATCATATTCCAAAGAAGCAAAAGCACACAAGCGTCTTCGCAGTCAGCTCAGTCAGATGCGTCGCAGTGCTTGGCTCACAAGATCATTTGGCTTTGCGTCGTTTCTTTAATCAGGAGTGCAATAGATTTAAATGAACGAACAATACAAACAAAAAATTTTAGGATTTTATAAAAAGCATCGACGAATGCCTGGATACAAAGAAATCATGGCACTCGTTGGTTTCAAATCTAAAAATGCTGTCTACAAACTCATCAATAAAATGGTAGAGGCGGGGATAGTAGAAAAAGATTCTCAAGGCCGGCTCATTCCTAAAAATATGTTTGGACAAGTCCCTGTCCTTGGTTTGGTGGAAGCTGGTTTTCCTTCTGTTGCAGAAGAGGATCAGCTAGACACTATGAGTATAGACGAGCTTCTTATCGAAGATCAGAGCAAAACCTACATGTTGGAGGTAAAGGGTGATTCAATGATAGAAGAAGGTATACAAGAAGGAGACATGGTGGTTGCGGAGAGACGCGAGTATGCACGCGATGGTGAAATAGTTATTGCGGAAGTAGATGGTGGGTGGACTATGAAATTTTACAGATCAAAAAATGGTAAAGTTTGGCTCGAGCCAGCCAACAAAAACTACAAACCCATTTATCCCACAGAAAGTTTTCGTATCGCTGCTGTGGTAAAAGGTGTGGTTAGAAAATATTAAACCGACCCGGGAAATTTCTTTCCTACGGGTCGGTATGTGTGTCAGGCTTGCGCCTACACGAGTGTGCCTTCAGGCTCCTTTCTCTTTGTCTCTGTGTGTGTTTGGATCAAGAACCCCCGGAGAGTGTGCAAGACACTCTCCGCTTCTGCGTTGACCTGAATGGTGAGCGCGAATGGACGTCGAACATCTCTCAGTCCGATGTGCTCAAAGACGATGTCTCCAAGTTTGCTGATGAGTTCACACTGCTCTCGTGTGAAGTCCAACCCCTTGAGTTTCTTGTTTTCCTCCTTGATTTTGTCCACGACCTCCACGATGTCTCCCACCGTAGCCATGTGATCTCCCAGTAAGTTGCCCAAACTTCTGTTGCGCATAAATGCGCGATACGGGAACGCCTCATACATTATCTACCATTAAAAAACTTTAGACAAATGAGAAAGCCGTGAGTCTCGCTTACTGCGGCTTCTCACGGCTTTTTTCAAGTCTTTCTTCAAAGAGTCTGCGGGCCTCCTTGAGTACCTTGAAGATGTCATCGATCCTGTGCTTGGCGACAAATGGCCACCAGCCCTTCCGAAGATTGGAGAGATGGTGCAGGGCAGTGGTCAGGTACAGCACCTCATTGGTCGCTCTATCCACGTTTGCGATCAACTCCTCGATGGCGTTCTTGGCTTCGGCAAGCTCTAGCTCGAGCTCCGCGCGAGGGATGCTCAGCTCGTCTGCGTGGTAGACGGAGAGTCGCCCATCGTTGTCCCTGATGTACCAGAGACCAGCGCACCTGCCGAATGCAGCCTTGTGCGCTGTGCCTACGGCCCCCAGCTTGCGCCCCGCGAGGTACTGGTCATCAATTCCCCAATCCTGTGTGTTGGAAAGGGAAGTCACTTCCACCTTTCTCCCGATTTTTAGGTCGTTCTCCTTCATTTGGACCATCCTTTCAGGTCTTCGTTCAGACCGATAACGTTATCGGTTTTGTGCATTTCATAGTGAAAATAGTACTTTTTGTGTATTATGTCAACAAATACTTACATCTCAAAAACCGGTATTTTCGCATCTTTGCAATACTGGATTTCGCTTCTTGTGCCTTCTGACTTTTCCCAATCAGGAAGTAAATAGCAGGACGTAATTTTCCCAGAGTTTATGAGTGCTTTATAAAATAATTCGAATTTAGTTTTGTAATCAAATGGTGCGTCTCCGATAATATAGTCAACAAAAGGTAATTGATTAAAAATCTCAACACCTTTTTCTTGTAACTCATTTTGTGCTTTTTCAAATAAGGCGAAGTTTTCTTCTGGCGCTCTAATAATAAACATAGGTCCAAGTACCATAGCCGCTCCTTTTTCAGGAATAGTCGCTAGCGCTTTTTTTAGCAGATTTTTATAAAAATCTTGGGTCTCAACGATAGACCACTCTCTTTTCTTATTTTCCATCACGTGATTTTCTTAACTAATTTGTGGAGATGCCGAGAATCGAACTCGGGTGCAAGAAATGATCAGATATGAGTCTACAAAGTTTAGGATGTTTCTTCGTTCTTGCGAACGATTTGAGTACTACAAGTAGGGAACAAACAAAACCTTGTAGTACCTAGTTTCAATTATTTTCAATGTCAGTCGAAACGCCCTGACACTTTATCCCGAATATATAACACCGCAATGAGCTTTACGGGAGCCGGCTCGTGCGACGTCGCTTAGGCTAAAGCGTAAGCGAAAGCAAAATCTTTCTGTCCAAAAAATGGAGAGACGATCTTTGCTTTTGTAACTAAGGCGTTTGCACTTAGAATTTCTGGCGGATTTAGGAGTCACCAGAGCTCCACTTTGCACATATATGATTTGATCTCCTGTCTAGGCCGATCATCCCCATTTCAATGTTCGCTCGACGCGTATTTTCTGCGCATCACTATCTATCTTTTATCGCGCGTCGTATGTCTCGATCAGAGTCTCGCTTTTTTATCGTCTCGCGCTTATCAAAACTTTTCTTTCCGCGCGCTATACCTAGCTCCACTTTGATCTTACGGCCCATACTATACACCGAAATAGGCACTATTGTCAAACCCTTCTTTTTTTCTATTTCTCCGAGCGTAGCGATTTCTTTTTTTGTTAAAAGCAGTTTGCGGTTGCGTAGTGGATCGTAATCGCGTGGAGTATTGAAAGCTTGAAATGGTGCCACATGCATGCCGATGATGAATGCCTCTGCACCACGGACGGTGACATATGAGCCTTCGAGAGATCCTTGTCCCGCGCGCACAGATTTTACTTCAAAGCCAAGAAGCTCTACACCGGCAGTGAGCTTTTCTGTAATTTCATAGTTGAAATGCGCTTTTTTATTTTGGATAAATGTTGCCACAAGCCTACTATAGCAAAAATGGGGGATTTTTGGCATAATCTTGCAGGGTCTGTACGCACATCTTTAGGAGAACACGCTATGCGTCGCGAACGTTACGCTGAGGGGAGTTTCGATGACAATTTCCCTCCCACGTTTGTTCTTGTCTTTTGCATTGCCCTTGCCTGGGCATGTGACGCGGGAAGCTGGCTGTGGGAGAAACTTCCTCCGAGACGGAGGATCAATCCTCACGCAACAGGCATGAGGAATCGTGGGCTTTCTAGCAGGTTGCTCAATCCCGATACATGAGCCACACGAACTCTCGTTGGTCCCCAGGAGGGGTCGCTGTCATAGGCGACCCTTCAACTTTTATTGTATAATCGTCCATATGAAACTATTTAATCAAAAAAATAAGAAAAACCTTAAAGTTGTTTTAAAGAAAACTGTACCACAAAAAGGTATGCCAGAAAAAAATAAAATGTGGCTAAATATTGGTAGCACATTTTTAATATTTTTTATCATTCTTACTATTTATTCTTTTTTGTCTGGTGCAGAAAAACAATCCACAACAATATCTATCAGCGAGCTTGCACGTGATGTAAATGCCGGTCTTGTGTCAGATATTTATGTAAAAGGGGAATTTTTAGACATTGTTTACAAGAGTCAAGAAAAAAAGGATGCAAAAAAAGAGGATACGACAGCACTTTCTGAAACTCTCACAAACTATGGGGTCACTCCAGAAAAACTCAGTGAAGTGAAAATAGAAATAAGGGGGGATAGTGGTTTTTGGTATTGGGTTATAAATTTAGCACCGATAATCGTTCCTATTATTTTCGTAGTTTTCTTTTTGTGGTTTATGACTCGGCAGGTGCGTGGTGCGGGAGTACAAGCTTTCACTTTTGGTCAATCAAAAGCGCGAATGATTTCTCCTGATGACAAAAAACAAAGAGTGACTTTTAAAGATGTTGCTGGTGTAAAAGAAGCAAAAGAAGAATTGAAAGAAATTGTCGACTTTTTGAGGAATCCAAAAAAGTTTCTAGATATTGGCGCAAGAATTCCAAAAGGTATTTTGCTAATGGGCGCGCCCGGCACAGGAAAGACTTTGCTTGCGCGAGCGGTCGCGGGTGAAGCGGGTGTTTCTTTCTTTTCTATTTCTGGTTCAGAGTTTGTTGAAATGTTTGTGGGTGTTGGAGCTTCACGTGTGCGTGATCTATTTAAGGTGGCAAAACAAAATGCGCCGGCGATAATTTTCGTAGATGAAATAGACGCTGTGGGTCGTGTCAGAGGAGTGGGTGCTGGTGGGGGAAATGATGAAAGAGAGCAGACACTAAATCAAATACTTGTAGAAATGGACGGCTTTGAGCCAAATGAAAAGGTGATAGTAATGGCTGCGACAAATAGACCTGATGTGCTTGACCCGGCTCTGCTACGACCAGGACGTTTCGATCGACGCGTCACTCTAGATTTTCCAGATAGAAAAGACAGAGAAGAAATTTTGGCTATTCATTCAAAATCAAAACCATTTGCAGAAGATGTAAATTTGGGAGTGATAGCAGAGCGTACCCCAGGATTTTCTGGTGCGGATTTGTACTCTCTAATGAATGAGGGTGCAATACTAGCTGCACGAGAGAACCGCACACAAGTTTCTCAGTACGATCTGATTCGTTCTATTGAAAAAGTGATGCTTGGTCCTGAGAGAAGAAGTCACATTCTTTCAAAAAAAGAAAAAGAAATCACTGCGTATCACGAAGCCGGACATGCTCTCGTCGCTTCAGTGCTTCCGTATGCTGATCCAGTGCACAAAATATCTATTATCTCTCGTGGACGTGCGGCTGGCTACACTTTAAAGCTTCCTCTCGATGACAAAAAGATGCAATCAAAAAATGAATTTCTAGATGACATTGCGGTTTCGCTTGGTGGATATGTAGTAGAAAAAAATATTTTTGGCGACCTTACTACCGGTTCATCAAATGATTTGCAAGTGTCTACAGCTCTCGCGCGCGATATGGTTACAAAATACGGAATGTCTGAAAAGATAGGACCTATAGCTTTGGAGGGTTCTGGTGGTAGAGCTATGTTTGGAAGAGGTGTAGAAGAAAAAGAATATTCCCAAGAGGTAAGCGCGATGATAGATGCTGAAGTGTCTAAAATAATGAAAGAAGCTTACGAAAAAACTGAGGATATTATTACAAAACACAGAAAACTTTTGGATATCATAGCTCTGCGTCTAGTAGAGGTGGAAACTATAGAAAGGGAAGAGTATGAAAAGATAATCGTCGCAAACGGTATCCAGCTTAAAAATAAAATGGATATAGAACATGCTGGCTAGTAAGCAAATAAAAAAACCGGCTTAATGCCGGTTTTTTTATTTGGTTTATTTATTTTTTATCACCCCAATGCCAGCTAGGTTTTTCACCTTTTTTGTAACATATTAAAAGAAAAAGACAGGTTAATATTATAAATGGTATAGAAAAGCTGATGAGTGTATCGCTTACAGAATGCGACTTACTATCCATGTACAAGAAAATTTTTAAAATGGAGAATATATAAAAGAGCATTATAATCCATCCTTGCCACGATACAGGATACCAGCCCCATCCATATCTTTTTGCCTTAAACCAGACTTTTTTTGCTTTAGGCTTTTCCATGTGCACGTGCCAGGACTCGAACCTGGGACCAGTCGTGTATAAGACGACGGCTCTACCAACTGAGCTACACGTGCGTGACTAGATAATATAGTAATTAAGATTCTTTATCAATTGTCTGGCGTTATGTTAGAATCTATCTTAATGATATGAAAAAAATAATCGCCCCCGCTTTAATCTTTTTAGCGATATTAGGATACTCTATTTTTCCTAGTTATTCAAAAGTTGAAGCCGTAACTCCATCTGAACAAGCCCAAATAAACGCCCTTTTGGCTATGATTACACAGCTTCAGCAACAGCTAGCTTTGCTTTTATCACAAAATACAGATTGTACAGTTATCACAAAAGATCTATATATAGGTTTAAACGACTCTAGTACATCAGGAGAGGTTACGAAACTTCAGAAGTTTCTAAAAAATCAAGGCGATTATACATATCCCACAATCACGGGATTTTTTGGTGCAGCTACACAATCTGCTGTACAAAAATTTCAAAGTAGAAACGCTATTTTATATAGTGGAAGTCCAGCAACAAACGGTTTTGGTATAGTGGGTCCGACCACAAGGGGAAAGATCAAAACTGTGAGTTGTGGCTCTACGCCATTACCCGTTGAGCCGGTTACTCCTCCGCCACAGCCACTCACTGTGCCAAAACAATGTGCAGACACTGTAGACAATGATGGTGACGGTAAAATAGATATGAATGATTCTGGTTGTTATTCTCCTACAGATGATACAGAAGCAGATGTTGTTAAAAAATGTAATAACGGCATAGATGATGACGCTGATGGAAAAATAGATTATCCTGCTGACCCCGGATGTACTTCTGCTACAGATAATAATGAAAATGATTCTACTGCAAAATGTAGTGATGGTTTGGATAATGATGGTGATGATGTTATTGATTACCCATATGAGCCTGGCTGTACTTCTCCTTCAGACACGAGTGAAGACAACGAGCCTTTGATGCTTATACAAAATGATTATGACAATTCTGTCTGGAACATTGCATATAGTCTTGGTGCAAAAAAATCTTGGCTGATTGGCGGAGATTTTGGAAGTGCTGATGGAACGGTAAACTTAACCACACTAAGAAAATTGATAGAAGGAGAGCTTGGTTATCCAGCTGTTCCTACAAATTTTACTGGTTATGCTGTACTTGATATTGAAGATCCTTATTTCGCTTGGCTTCATGAGTCACCAAGTACCCAGCATTTTCAATATGCACAGTCAGAAATGTTGAAGGCTTTAAATTATGCAAAGCAACTTCGTCCAAATGCAAAATGGGGATATTACGGTATTCCAAATTTCCCAATTCATTTTACTGGTGGATCTTGGGCTGATGCCAGTGATTCAGCAAAATCAGCAGAAATAGAAAAAATATTTGCTCCGACAGCACTGCTCGACGCCGTAGATTTTTATGCTCCATCTATTTATTCTCCATATCCAGATGCTTCTACACCTTCTTATTTAGTTGAAAAAGAAAAGGCTCGCAACAAAGAAGCTGTAAAGCAATCCATACCTAGATCAAATGGCAAACCAATTTTCACTTACATAAGTGATAGATTCTGGAATAGTAATCCTGTCTACAATTACAAATCAATGCCTTATCAGGAGTTTAAAAACAAACAGTTTATAGGAATGCAAAATGGTGCGGATGGTGTGTTTTTGTGGGGAGGGGATAATTATTGGTATAACCTTGGTTATGTATATGATCCTGCTATTTTGCCAGCTTATGCGCTAGAGAGTCGCGCACAAATACGTGCCGCCTGGGATCCTGAATTTCCTTCTGGTATAGATCCCCATGTTTATATAAATGCTTTTCAAGAGCAAACGCTGAGAATAGTAGCTCAAAAGCTTTTTGGTACCAGCTACACTCCGCATTGGCCACTTTTTGAAGTAGGTGGAAACAATGAAGGTGAAGAACAAAATACTAGCCCCGTCTGTGGTAACGGTGTTGTGGAGTCTGGAGAACAGTGTGATGGTTCTAGTCTCGCTGGAGCTTCTTGTTTAACTCAAGGATTTTCGAGCGGTTCTATTTCTTGTACATCATCTTGTACTTTAAACACTTCTCAGTGTTTAAATTCTATACCAGATGGCGATATACAGGGTGATGGTAGAAAGGTGTCGTTTTTCTCAAATGCATTTAGTCAGCTAGCTAGCGTATTCCAAGCTGTATTAAATTTCTTTGGTTTTTAATTAGAAGAAAATTATTCGAAATGGATTTTGTCTTTTTTGGTAATTTTTTCTTTCAATAGCGGATAAAGTTTTAATTCTGGGTCAATATTTATCATTTCTTCTGCTTCTCTGCGAGCGGCCTCTACCATCTTTATATTTTTTATGGCCTCCATTGCTAAGTCAGAGATACCCCATTGTTTTTTGCCATAGAGCTCACCGGCACCACGCTGTGCCAGATCAAATTCTGCGAGCTCAAATCCGTTTTTAGCTGTCTTAAGTGCGCTTAGTCTGTCTAAAGTTTTTTGTGTTTTTGTCTCGGCAAAGACGTAGCAGTATGCTTGATGATTGCTTCTTATTACGCGACCCCTGAGCTGATGGAGCTGTGCTAGACCAAATCTTTCTGCACCTTCTATTATTATTACCGTTGCATTGGGGACATTTACGCCAACCTCTACCACAGAAGTTGCGCAAAGTATTTTTGTTTTTCCGTTTTTGAAATCAAGCATCACTTTATCTTTATCTGCAGGTTTCATTTTGCTGTGCAAAATTCCTATTTCATATTCTGGAAAAACTTCTTTTTTTAATCGTTTCGCTTCTTCTGTCACAGATTTTACGTTTAAAGCCATCTCTTTTTGTGGATCTGGTTCAAAAATCCGTGGACATATTACATATGCTTGTCGTCCAGCTTTTATTTCAGATCTCATTTTTTCATAAATATCTTTTCTCTGATGAGGCAAAATAATATCTGTGATTATTGGTTTTCTACCATCTGGCATTTGGTCGAGCAGAGTCAGATCTAAGTCGCCATATACTGTGAGTGCAAGTGTGCGGGGTATAGGGGTAGCTGTCATTGAAAGAAGATGAGGGACGATGTTGTCTTTTCTCCGCAGCGCTTTTCTTTGGGCTGTACCAAAACGATGTTGTTCGTCGATTATGATGTATGCAAGGTTTTTAAACTTCACAGCTTTTTGTATGAGTGAATGTGTGCCTATGAGTATCGGTATTGTGCCCTCAGCAACCCATTTGAGTAGCTGTGTGCGGGAAATGTCTGTGGCTTTTGTCGGGTTTATTTTCGCTGGGAATTTTTTGCAACCACTTGATGTGATGAGTCCAACACTGATTCCAAGATATGAAAAATATTTTATAAAAGATTCAAAATGTTGTTCGGCAAGTATTTCTGTCGGCACCATGTAAGCTGTTTGTAGGTTGCCGTATTCTCGGTTGAGGGGTGGGGTGGTTGTGACTGCGTATACAGTAGCTGCCGCTACAGCTGTCTTACCAGAGCCTACATCACCCTCGAGCAAGCGAGACATTGGGTATTTTTTTCTAAAGTCTTCCAGTATGTGCTCGATTGCACGCATCTGCGCATCGGTCGCAGTAAATGGAAAGCGTTTGATAAACTCATCCATTTCTTTTTTTTCTTTATTTATTCTAAAAGATGGAAGCGTCTCGTATTCTTTTCGCTCTCTAAATTTTTCTAATTGTATGATGAAAATTTCTTGAAAAGCAAAACGTTTGCGTGCGGATAGGCTATCTTCTTTTTTCTTTGGTGTGTGAATCCAAATGAATGCAGTTTTTAGGCTCGGTAGATTGTATTTTTCCAAAATCTCTACTGGTATCGGATCTTTTATCTCATCTAAAATTCCAGATTTAAATATTTTTTGTAGAGTGTAATAAAACCAGCGTGATGTGATGCCTTTGCTTTCAGCGTAGACGGGGTAGGCGAGACTTATGATTTCATCTTCTTCACCTTCTTTAAAAAGAGAGTCGCCGACACCTGTGGGGAGTGTAGAAATACTTTCTATTTCAGGATTTGTAAAAGAAAGCATGTCATTTTTTTCAGAAACTTTTCCTTCTACTTTTACAAAAGCACCCTCCTGAATCATTTTTGCAATGTATGGCTGATGAAACCATACCGCTTTTATTTTTCCTGTTTCGTCTTCGATGGTCGCCTCTGACATTGCGATGCGACTTTTGAAAGTTTTTTTAGTTTTGAGGCCGGTGACTTTGCCGTATATTGCTACAGTCTCGTCTTTTTTTAGGCTAGCGATGGTGCGTGGCTGTGCAATGTCACCATATCTGAGAGGGAAATAGTAGAGCAAATCCTCGACTGTATTCAGGCCGAGTTTTTTTAAGGCTTTGTGTTGTATTTCTGTCAGGCGGAATTCTTGTTTCAATGTTGAATTCGGTGTCATTTCAACATTATATCATTTGCGGGCATCGTGGGTTCAGTACCAGAGTGGTGAGGCACCGTAAGGGTATTTGAGAGGATTTCCTAAGTCCAAATGAGGCATGTGGGTCGCTAGATTTATGCTAGATTTAGCGATAATATATGCACATGAAAGAAGAATCAAATATTCCAAATCAAGAACTAGTGAGACAAAGAGAAAATGTAACTCAACTGTATGAACACGCAGCCTCTGTGTACGACGAGTCATTTGATGGAAAAGCAGAGTATCAAATACCAGGCAAGCTTATAGAAACATATGAAAAGCATGGAATCACTGAGGGTGAAGTGTTAGATATCGGATGTGGTACAGGAAAACTTAGAGAATATTTAGGTGATGGATTTTCATACAAAGGTATAGACCTCTCGCCAGCCATGATAGAACTTGCAAAAAAACGAGGTTTTGAAGGGTTTGTTGGACCTGTTGAAGAAGTTATTGCTACATTTGAAGACAAATCCGTTGACCACATAACAGCATTAAGCTCACTATTTTTTGTAAAAGATTGGGAAAATTTAGCAAAACAATTTGAACGAGTTGCAAGAAAAAGCATATTTGTATCTCTTGAACAATTTAGTCCAGAAATAATTGCAATGATGAAGGCCAGAGGGATTGATATCTATAATCATTCAGCAGATGCTATCTCTGATCCTAAAGAAGTAACTAAAAATATCTTTCTGTGGATAAGACCTACAGTAGATGAAAGAGTAGAAATTTTCGGTGATTTAGTATTTAAACAGCTTTCTTAAGGATTCGAGTTGACTCCGATACTAAGTTTTCTTGGCGGAGAGAGTGGGATTCGAACCCACGGTCCCAATTAAGGGACGACGGTTTAGTAAACCGTTGATTTAAACCACTCATCCATCTCTCCTTTATCAAAATACCTTACCACACTTTCTAAAAAAATATATAATGATTATATATGAAAAAGATAATATATTTTTTGCTTTTGTTTTTATCAATTCCCAATCTAGCATTGGCCCATGTGAAATGGTTTGTCGACACCGATGCTGTGACAGAAAAATATCACGAGACCACAACATTCTATTCTTGGGGAAGTAAGGAAGTCATTATCTGGTCGCTTATTATTTTGGCCGTAGTTTTTCTATTTAGTTTGATAGATCGATATATAAAGACACCAAAAAAGTTATTGGCTTTTGGTTTGAAACATGAAAGAGCAATAAATAGAGTCGCTCAGATTGTACTCGGAGTTTTCTTGATAACAGTTAGTTTTATTTGGAAGGTGATTATAATTCCAGAGATTCAGGTAACAGATGTTGTCACAACAGTTCTTCAATTTTTGCAGGCTTTTGTGGGTGTGATGTTTGTGCTTAATATAAGACCGCAAATCGCTTCTTTCCTTTTATTTTTGTTTTGTGTGGGAATGGGTGTAAGTCAGGGATTTGTAGCTATTTTGGAAAATGCCATACTTGTCTCTTTGTCTCTCTATTTCTTCATCGTGTTTGCCAAAGAGGATTCAAAAGTTTTTCGTCTGTTTCATAAACATGCAGTGGAGATAGTGCGCATTGGTACAGGAATATCTCTTATCACGCTTACTTTCACAGAAAAGTTTTTGTATCCAGAGCTTAGTCTGCAGTTTCTGAGTGTTTATCATTGGAATTTTATGCAAATGATTTTCCCTTGGTTTACTGACAAGCTTTTTGTTTTGAGCACTGGTTTTGCAGAAATGATTTTTGGAATACTTTTTATCTTGGGCTATCTCACACGCATCACCACTATTTCAATAGCAATATTTTTTGCTCTATCTGTGGTGACAATGTTTACTCAGTTTGGACATTGGGAAGTAGAGGATCTGCAGGTGTATTCTGCAGCGATTTTGTTTATCTTTTATGGTCACGGTAGAACAAAATTCTTTTATCTACTTTGGCCAAATTCTAGATTGCAAAAGTCGATTTTTTCTAAGTAGTTTTACTGGTGGCGGAGACGGTGGGATTCGAACCCACGGGGCTTTGACACCCGCCTCCTTAGCAAGGAGGTACGTTAGACCACTCTGACACGTCTCCATTTAACTCTACTAATGTAGCACACAGACGGCTCTTTATCTATGCTATTATTTATATCAAATTAATCATTTATTTTTATGGACCAAACACAAAAAGAGCAACAGGATTTGGCAACGCAGGCTCCCAATATTAGCGAATCGTCCCCAGTTTATGTTAAAGACAATAAAAATGGTTTCAAGATTTTTGCTGTAGTTTCATTTGTTATTGTCTTTTGTATTTTTGGTTATCTTTTTTATAAATCGGACGTTGTAAATTTTTTTGGCTTTTCTAAAAGTAAATCTATTGTAGACAGTTCGCAAACCAGTCAGGTAGACCAAAACGACAAAAAAATAGAATCAAAAAAACAGGATGAGTCTGTTGAGTGGTCTCTAATATCACAACCCTTCAAGCCAAGATTAAAATTGTTTGATACAGATGACGGTTCAGAAAATCCAGCATTTTTTTGGATAGCATATCCTGGGGTTTCTTATTTTATCAACGAACAGGGTGATGTGGTTTATGGATCAGTGAATTCAGATCCTGATTCAAATAAGATTATTTCTGCTGACAAGAATACTTTTTCACTTTTGGTTCACTGGTTACCTGATGGTATAGACGGAATAGAATTTGGAAAGGATAAAGAAAGTGTTTTCTATCGTGGATACAAGATCGATGGTGCAGATCCAGCAACTTTTGAGGTGCTAAAGTATGGGAATGCATTAACTAATTATTCTAAAGATAAAAATCATGTCTATTTAGAAAATAATCTGATTACAGGTGCAGATCCAGCAACCTTCACTATTATTAAATGTATATCTACAGATCGTTCTGATTATTGTTGGAAGTATGTCGCTAAAGATAAAACTTACGCTTATGTGGGAGGTGATGTGTGGCCTGTTCCAGATGTTGCTAGTCTTAATTCTGGGGACGGTTGTTCACCTTTGCAAGATAAAAATTATTTTTACCGTGCGAAGACTTTTGGAGAACCGCCTATCGCCCTTGAATTACCTAGCCCCGCTTCATTCAAAAGAATAGGTAATTCTTGCTATTATAGAAACAACAATGATATTTATTTCTCTCCTGCTAATAAGATAATAGGCGCTGATGCTGATACTTTTGAGGTTTTAAGTAGTGAACCATACTACGCTCGTGATAAAAATAGATTTTATAGTGGAGCAGAAGTTACAGATAGCAAATTTATCATGGATTTGTTTAAGTAGGTTTCAGTGAGCTATCGCTATGGCAAATACGTGGCGCGCGCCGGCTGACAAAAGCACGGCGCGCGCTTCTCTGAGTGTGCTACCAGTAGTCACGACATCATCTACTAAAATAATATTTTTTCCACGTACCATCTCTGGATGGGGGACAAAAAAGCACCCGTTTAAATTTTCCATTCGCTCTCTGCGATTTTTTATGGAGCTTTGTGGCGCAGTGTGCCGTATTTTTTCAAGCAGATTAAAGTTTTTTGAAAGGCCAGCTACTTTATTTAGCAATTTATTTTGTAGAATAATTTGCTCTGCGACCAATTCATTTTGATTGAAGCCTCGCTCGTGCCGACGCTCTCTTGATAATGGTATAGGTATCAAAATTGCAGGTAGGGAAAAATTCTTCTCGCGCAAAATCATTTCTATTGTTTTAATCAAAATCTCTCCGCACAGACTCGCCATCTTTTTATTTCCACGATACTTTAGTTCCCAGATCATTTGGCGCACAAAACGATTGCGATATTTAAATACCACAGTCATATCTTGCATTTCTGGGATGAGCCCTGATTTGTCTTGGCAAGTAGGCAATGTAGTCAAGGCCTCCACAACACTCATATTTTCTAGTCGATCTACTATTTCTCCACGAGGAAAAATCAGATCCAAAAGAAAAGAAAGGTGCTTATTTAGTGTTGCAAGAATTGTGTTATAATTTAACCCATAATTGTTTTTGCGCATGTTTAATTTTTTAAAAAATCTTTTTCAAAAGAAGAATGCTAGCGTCATTGGCATTGACATTGGCTCTTCGGCTATTAAAATCGTACAAATCAGGAAAAAAGGAGGACGCGCTGTACTTGAAACCTATGGCGCTTTAGCTCTCGGTCCATATGCTGGTGTTTCTGTGGGTAAAGCCACAAATCTACCCATAGAAAAACTCGTCGTTGCTTTGGGCGATATCATAAAAGAAGCAAAAGTAACTACAAAAAAGGGTGGTATCGCAATACCATTTAGTTCTAGTCTCATGTCTGTCATAGAAATGCCAGACGTAAGCGTAAAGCAACTCGCTACAATGGTGCCACTTGAAGCACGAAAATATATTCCTGTGCCTATATCTGAGGTTAGTCTTGACTGGTCAATTATTCCTAAAGATCAGCTAAAGTCAGAGCACATTCCCGAGGATGCAGAAAAGGGTAAGGTGCAAAAATTGGGTAAAACAGAAGTGTTGGTGGTTGCTATACACAACGATACTATTGCTGAGTATCAAGATATTGTAAAAAAAGCCGATCTCGACGCAAATTTTTTTGAAATAGAAATATTTAGCACAATGAGATCTGTGGTAGATCAAAGTCCGGAGCCAGTAATGATACTTGATATTGGTGCAGCGAGTACAAAACTATATATAGTAGAGAGAGGGGGAATACGTGTATCACATACTATAAATAGAGGTTCTCAGGACATTACCTCCAGCATATCTGCATCTTTAGGTGTTTCTGTGGAGCAGGCAGAAATAATGAAGAGAAGTGTTGGATACGAAAACACTCCTAGTACAGATGGAAAAGATGTTGTTAGTCTTATTACTCTTACTCTAGATTTTATATTTTCAGAAGCGCGTCGCGTGATGTTTAATTATCAGCAAAAATATCAGAAAAACGTAAGTAAGGTGATATTGGTGGGTGGCGGTGCGGCGATGAAGGGGGTGAGTGAAGTAGCTAAAAAGAATTTGCAAACTGAGGTGGTGGCAGGTGATCCATTTGCAAAAGTAGAGGCGCCGGCATTTTTGGTAGATATTTTGAGAAGTAATGGCCCAGAATTTGCTGTGGCCTTAGGTATTGCACTACGTAGATTGCAAGAAAGTGAATAACTGCGTTGTATTTGAGTATCTTGTCCTTTATAATTAGGCTGTATCTTTTACGTTCCTCACATGGATCCTAAATTTCAAACATCATTTATTCCAAAAAAGCCCATGATACCTGGAAGCATGGGTGTGCCAGTCAAAAAACCAACCAATATTCTATCCACTATTTCTATTATTTTGGTTGTCATTACTATTCTTGCGTCTGCAGCGGGATTTTTGTATGAAAAAAAATTAATAAGAGATAATGAAGAAAAAAAACAAAAGATAGAGGGTGAGATAAAAACATTTGATCCAAAGCTTACAAATGAACTCACTACACTAAAGACTCGTATAGACGCAGCAAAAGAATTGTTAAAAAACCACTTGGCTCTTACGAAATTTTTTGATCTGTTAAACGAAAATACAGTTTCTACAGTGCAATTTAAAGATTTTTCTTATACAGGTGGTCCAGGTAAGCCACTTGTTGTAAAATTGAGTGGTCAGGCAAAAAGTTTTAATGATTTAATATTTCAATCAGACACTATTTTAGCCAATCCAAATTTAAAAAATGTAGTATTTTCTGGATTTGATTTGGATAAAAATGGAAATGTCATTTTTGTGATGGATGCAGAAATAAATCAGGCTTATATTTCTTATCAAAAGATGATTGACGGACTTGCTTCATCTGTCCCTGACACCGCCTCAGCGCCAGTCATTCCTGAAAATGAATCAGCTGTGGGTACGTCGACCACATCAGGAGCTTTTGGTACAAGTACATCTACAACCACAACACCATGAGAGGATTAACACCAATAGTTTTAATATTAGTTTGTATCTGTGTAGGATTTTTCTATATAAATCCACAGTACAAAAAGATACAAGCGCACAGGCTTGAATCCTTAGAGTACGACAAAGTGATAGCAAAATCAGTAGAGCTAAAAAAACTAAGAGACAGTTTGTCAGACACATTGCAAGCTTTTTCACCGTCTGATTTGGATCGTATCAGTAAGCTTTTGCCAGAAAAAGTAGATACAGCTCGACTCATATTGGATATTAGTGGCGTAGCAGCAAAGTATGCTATTGAAATGAAGGATACAAAAACCACAGATGCACCAAAGTCCGGATCACCAGGCACAGATTCAAAGTCTGCCGAAAAAATATACAAATCTTCTACGATTAGTTTTGGCTTCCAGACTTCTTATGAGGGTATGATTCAGTTTGTAAAAGACCTTGAAAAGAGTTTGAGAATAGTAGATGTGATAAGTATTTCTCTAAAACCTAGTGTAGGTACTTTCCCGATATATGATTACAATATTACGCTTCAAGCATATTGGCTTAATTCAAAATAAATGGAAATTATAAAAAAGAACAAAAACATACTCATCATTATTGCTATTTTAGCAATCGGATTACTTTTGTATTTTTATGTTTTTAAACAACCAGAACCACTCACCACGACGGAGAGCTCGTCTTCCGCTAAACTTATTGGTCAGGAGTTGGTAAGTGAAATTGGCAGATTGACATCTCTACAAAAAATCAACGAGTCTTATGCAGCCCTTTTGAGTAATGAAGCTTTTTTGAGTTTAGTTGATATCCAAATAGACGTACAGCCAAAACCAATCGGCAGACAAAATCCTTTTTTGTCCACGGGATTATAAAAAATATGTCACATGAGTGTTTTAGATATTTTATCTGAAAAAAAAGTAATAACTAAAAAAGATATCTCTGAGATAGAAAAGGAGATGAGTTCAACAGACTTGTCTCTTGAAGCGGTTCTTATAAAGAGGGGGATATCAGAGCAAAGTATTTTGGATGCCGGTGGTCAGTATTATGGAGTACCAACTCGCGCATTAGGAGAAACAAAAATTCCAGGAGAAATACTCGGATATATTCCCGAAGAAGCAGCTGTGCACTATAAGTTTGTTCCGCTTGGTGTAAAGGATGGCGTGCTTGAGGCTGGAATGATAGATCCAGACAATATAGAGGCGCGTGACGCCCTCAATTTTATTTCCTCAAAGATAAACATGCCGTTTAAAGTTTTTCTCATTCTTGAGAAGGACTTTGAAAAAGTGATGTCTATGTACAAAGGTCTTTCTGAGGAAGTGACAAAGGCACTCAATCAGCTTGATGGTGCGCTTGCACCTGGAGAGGGTGGTATGGTGTCTCTTGATCCAGACGGAGAAAGCGCTGGTCCTAAAAAAAGTGAGACACAAAAAGGCGACATAGATGCAAAGATAGTAGAGGTGGCTCCTATTACAAAAATAGTGGCTACTATTTTGCGATATGCTACCGAAGGTGAAGCCTCAGATATTCATATTGAGCATTTGAGGGAAACTATTCGTGTACGTTTTCGAGTGGACGGTGTACTCAACACTAGTTTGGTCCTGCCCGCAAAAGTACATTCTGCTGTCATATCTCGTATAAAAATACTTTCAAACATGAAGCTTGATGAAAAACGCAAGCCTCAAGACGGTCGTTTTTCTGCAAAAATAGATGGAAGAAAAATAGACTTCCGTGTCTCTACTTTCCCTACATATTATGGAGAAAAGATCGTGATGCGTATTCTAGATCACGATAAGGGTGTAAAAAAGATGGACGAGTTAGGTATTAGTCAGAAAAATCTAGATTTGATAAGAAAAGCAATAGATAGACCTTACGGCCTCATACTTATTTCTGGTCCTACTGGATCCGGAAAGACCACTACACTTTATTCTATGCTTGAAGAGTTTGATAAAGATAAAAAGAATGTGCTCAGTCTAGAAGACCCTATCGAATACAGTATTGATGGAGTAAATCAGTCGCAGGTACGTCCAGATATTGGATATACTTTTGCAAACGGTTTGCGCACCACTCTACGTCAGGATCCAGACATTATCATGGTGGGAGAGATCCGTGACGCTGAGACTGCACAGCTAGCTATACAAGCTGCGCTTACAGGACATCTCGTGCTAGCTACTATACACACCAACAACGCTGTAGGTGTAATACCGCGTCTCATAGACATGAAAGTAGATCCGTATTTGATCGCACCTACACTCATACTCGCTATTGCTCAGCGTCTAGTAAGTGTACTTTGTCCTGATTCTGGTACACCTGTAGCCAATGATGAAAGTCTAAAAGCGCTTGTGGAGCAACAGTTTGCTGATCTTCCTGACAAATTTAAAAAAGAAATAAAGCTCGGCAATCAATTTTTCCGCGCATCTCCTAGTCCTACTTGTCCAAATGGTACACGTGGACGTGTTGCGGTGATGGAAGTGCTTGAAATGGATAAAGAAATAGAGGCTATTCTCTTGAAAGATGCTACAGAAATAGAAATATCAAAGATTGCTAGATCAAAAGGTATGCTTTCAATGAAAGAAGACGCAATACTTAAAGCTTCAAATCGTCAGATTCCTTTTGAAGAAATGATGTCTTTATAATTCCTTGTATAAAGGTTGCAAAAATCTTATACTAAAACAGATATGGCTGATACAAAATACAAAATCCTTATTCTTGATGATGACAAATTTCTGCTCGGTATGTATGAGTTGAAATTTAAAAAAGATGGACACGAAGTGGTCGTCGCTACTAGTGCTACTGATGTACTTTCGCAACTAAAAGACGGTTTTACTCCAGATATTTTGCTTTTAGATATCATTTTGCCGGGTATGGACGGACTTCAGCTTCTTGAAGAAATACGAAAAGAAAAACTTTGTGCATCCTCAACTATTATCATGCTCACAAATCAAGGTGGACAAGAAGAGATAGATAAAGCAAAAAGTTTGCATGTGGACGGCTATCTAGTAAAGGCTGCGCTCATACCATCTGAGGTTGTAGAACAAGTTTTAAAAATTGCATCACAAAAACAAAAATAATATGGCAAAAGATTATAAAAAAGAATTAGATGATTTAGTATCTACAGTACAAAAGGAGGGCGGTTCTGATTTACATTTAGCAGAGGGTCGTAATCCGACCATACGTGTGGCTGGCTCTCTTATTCCTATTCTCAAAAAAGAACCTTTTACCAAAGACGACATTTGGGGTGTGCTAGATATATTTTTTACACCAGAAAATAAAAAGAAGTTTCTTGACGAAAAACAGCTTGATTTTGCATACAGTCACGGACCTCATGCGCGTTTTCGAGGTAATGCGTACTATCAGCAGGGTATGATAAGTGTGGCTTTGCGTCTTATTCCACAAAATATAAAAACAATACAAGATTTAAATCTTCCACCGATCTTGGCTACTTTTGCACAAAAACAACAAGGCTTTTTCTTGGTTGTGGGTCCTGCTGGACAAGGTAAATCTACAACACTTGCTGCTATTATAGAGATGATAAATTCTGAGCGTCTCGAGCATATAGTGACTATTGAGGATCCTATTGAGTATATTTTTACTCCTAAAAAATCAATTATCGATCAGCGTGAAATACGCGTGGATGCACCCGATTTCCACACAGCACTTTGGGCGGTTTTCAGACAGGACATAGACGTAGTAATGATAGGAGAGATGAGACAGCCTGCAACAATGGCTACAGCGGTAACAGCTGCTGAAACAGGTCACATGGTTTTTTCTACACTTCATACCAATAGCGCATCTCAGACAGTGGAGCGTATCATTGATTCATTTCCACCAGAACAACAATCTCAGATTCGTTTGCAGTTGGCGGGAAGCTTGGTTGGAATATTTTCACAAAGACTTATACCGCGTATTTCCGGTGGACTCATACCAGCATATGAGCTTCTCATCAACAACACCGCTGTGGCAAACGTAATTCGTGACAAAAGAACACATGAGATAAATACAATTATAGAAACAAGCTCAGGTGAAGGAATGATAGACCTCAATCGTTCTTTGGTGGAGCTTGTGCGTGCTGGAGAGATAACAGTAGAAAATGCTTATAAGTTTTCTAGTAATCCAAAAGTTCTTGAGAAACTTCTTTAATCTTTTAAAAAAATATGCTCTTCAACTATAAAGCAATAGATAATACAGGTGAAACAAAAGATGGATCTGTAGAAGCATCTAGTTTGGACACAGCTGTTACTTTGCTTCAAGGGCGTGGACTTGTGATTTCGTATATAAAACCAGTTCGTAGCGGATCTTTTTTGAAAAAGATTCCCTTTTTGAATCGTGTTTCAAATAAGGATATTGTCATAGTTTCTAGACAGATGGCAACACTCTTTGAAGCACAGGTGTCTGCGCTACGTATTTTCAAACTTCTTGCAGCCCAAGTAGAAAATACTCAGCTTCGCGATGCTCTAAGTAAGGTGGCAGATGATATTCAGGAGGGAAGCGCTATTTCAAAAGCACTCGAAAAACATCCACATATTTTTTCTGATTTCTATATCAATATGGTCCGATCTGGTGAAGAGTCTGGTAAGCTAGACCAAACTTTTGGATACCTTGCTGACTATCTGGATCGTTCATATGAAGTGTCATCAAAAGCAAAGCATGCACTTATTTATCCGGCTTTTGTTGTGGTCGCTTTCGTGGGCGTGATGGCTTTGATGTTTACGGTGATCATTCCAAAAATAGCACCAATACTAGAAGAATCTGGTCAAGAGCTACCTATATATACAAAAATCGTTCTTGGTTTGAGTGGCTTTTTTATAAACTACGGATTGTATTTTGTAATCGCACTTATTATTGGCGGATTTTTATTTAAAAAATACATAGATACAAAGCAGGGTAAACAAGCTTTCAATCAGTTTCAGCTTAGCGTGCCATATCTAGGTGATTTGTATCGCAAGCTCTACCTCTCTCGTATCGCAGACAACATGAACACCATGGTGCTCAGTGGTATATCAATGGTAAAGGCGATCGAAACTACTTCTGCCGTGGTAGGTAATGATATTTATAAAGATATTTTGGATAGAAGCTTGGAGGCGGTAAAGGGTGGTAGCTCGCTATCTACAGCATTTAGTCAGTTTGTAGAAATACCAAGCATCATGACACAGATGATAAAAGTGGGAGAGGAGACTGGAGAGCTTGGAAATATTTTAAAAACTCTTGCAAAATTTTATCAGCGAGAAGTGGTCGCTGCTGTGGACACGCTTGTTGATTTGATTGAGCCAGTAATGGTGGTGGGTCTTGGTCTTGGTGTAGGAACTCTCCTCGCATCTGTTTTGATGCCTATTTACAACATTGCTTCTTCATTTTAGGCGGTTATCCACACGGTCTTTGTTGCACTTGTTTATTTGAGATATAATACATACATACGTTTTTAAGAAACGTTTCCCGACGAGGGACAAAGCGGTCGATTTATACCCTTCCCGCGGAGGGAAGCAGAAAATAATTTACATTATAAAGTTATAAAAATTATTAATAAAAAGTTTAATATGTTTAAAAATACTAAAAAAGGTTTCACACTTATCGAATTGCTAGTTGTTATCGCTATCATTGGTATCTTGTCATCAGTTGTTTTGGCTTCTTTGAATACTGCTCGATCAAAAGGAAAGGATGCGGCTGCTAAGGCTGGTCTAAACCAGGCTAGAGCTGGAGCTGAATTGGCTTATGATTCAAATACTGGTTCATACGCAAACACTTGTCCTACAGATGCTAATCCGCCGGTAGCAGGAACAAATGCTTCCGCTGTTCTTACATCATTGGATTCTGTTTCAAGATCTTTGGTTGGTACTGCTTTGACTGGTGGTGGTGGGGGTGGTGATAATTACACTCTTGGTACTGTCGGTGGCGGTGGTACAGCTCCATCTACAGCAGGCGCTGTTACATGTACAGCTGATGCTGATGAATACTTCATTCAGGTTGTGTTGTCAAACACTGCTAAAGCTATGTGTATAGACAGTAGTGGTTTTGCTGGCGAAATTACACCAAAGGCTCCTGGTCCTGCAAACGGTTCAGTTAAATGTTAATCATTTCTTGATTTTATAGAAACAAAAAACCGCCCAAAGGCGGTTTTTTGTTGTGTGGATTAATGTGAAGATTTGTGTGTTAGAATTATTTGTAATGAAATCTGTAAAAAAAGGATTTACACTTATCGAATTGCTAGTCGTTATCGCTATTATTGGCCTACTCTCATCTGTGGTGCTTGCTTCATTGCAAACTGCTCGTATAAAAGCACGGGACAGTGCAGTAAAATCTCAGTTGGATAGTGTAAAAAAAGCCGCAGCTCTTTATTACTCAGAGCATGAAAATTATGGCGATGATACAGATTTGTGTCGGACTATAGGTCCAGAAGTTGGATGGCGAATATTTAAATCAGTTTTTGCTGCCGAAGCTGGACCAGACGTGATATTTTTTGAAGATGTGCCTTCGGGGATGTTTCAGCTTACCAGCCACACTCTTTATCCAGCGGGATCTACCATTACATGCAGATCTACTGGTGATGCATATGCCATGACTGTGACCCTGCCAAGCAACGGAAATTTTTGGTGTATAGATAGTACTGGCGTATCAAAAGAAATAACAACAAATTTAGCTTCGGGTGACGTTACTTGTAATTAGTTATTAATGTATTTACTTATTTCATTTTTTATATTTATTTTTGGAACTATAGTGGGCAGTTTTTTAAACGTCGTTGCTTTGAGACATAATACAGGATTGCCTATAGCGCGTGGCAGATCACAATGTTTTTCTTGTAGCAAAACACTTCATTGGTATGAATTAATTCCTGTGTTTAGTTTTATTTTTCTTGGAGGTAAATGCAGTGCGTGTAAAAGCAAGATCTCGCTACAATATCCGCTCGTTGAGCTTGTCACTGGACTCCTTTTCTTGGCTACTTTTTTACACGTCGGTCTGAGTCCGCTCATTTTCTATTATTTTTTTGTTATCAGTATTTTGATTGTTATCAGTATTTATGATTTTAAGCATAAAATAATTCCAGATTCTTGGTCTTTTATTTTTGGGGCAGTGACGCTAGCTTTCTCTCTCTTCTCTTTTTTTTACTTACATAACAACTCTCTTTTGGATGTTCTAGCTGGTCCAATACTTGCTCTACCTTTCGCACTTTTATGGCTGGTGTCTGGTGGGCGATGGATAGGTTTGGGTGATGCCAAAATCGTCGTTGGTGTAGGTTTTATGCTTGGTTTTGTGCGCGGTATTTCTGCGCTTGTATTGGCCTTTTGGATCGGTGCGATAGTGGGTTTGACGCTCATTATCTTGAGTCGCGTATTGTCTTTGTCTTCTAAAAATCTTACAATGAAGAGTGAAATACCTTTTGGACCGTTTATTATCATCGGTACTCTGCTCGTGTTTTTCTTTGGTTGGGATATCATTCATATCTCTAAATATTTGGCTTTTTTTTAGCACAAATTCATGAAATATAAAAAAGGATTTACACTGATTGAACTAATGGTCTCTTTTTCCATTATGGCCGTTGTTTCTGCTGTTATTATTTATAATCATCAAAAATTTAACGACAATCTAGAAATAACAAACTTATCCTATGAAGTTGCACTCGCTTTGCGTCAGGCACAGGTATATGGGGTGAGCGCGCGAGATTTTAAAGAGGGTGTAAATACTCCAGAAGAAGAAAGATTTAATACTCCATACGGTATACATTTCGGCGCTACTGCGACTGGAAAAAGTAAAGATAATCTAAGTTTTATATTTTTTGCTGATGTTGCCGATGCTTTTGGTGTTCATGATGGAAAATATAATGCTATGCAAGATGTGGTATTAAAAAAGACAGATATCGGTAGGGGCAATTATATATTCGCTTTATGTGAGCAGGCTGGTACTAGTAGTGGTTGGTATTGTGACGTTAATGATGGAAATGGCAACGTAAAAAGAGACAAGTTGGATATTACATTTACTCGACCAGATCCAGACGCTAGATTTGAGTTTAGTAGTGGGCATGCTTCACAAGCCGTGAGGGTATGTCTCATGTCGCCACAAGGTAGAGAAAAACAAATAGATGTTTATACCACAGGACAAATTTCTATAGTAAATGATTCGTGTCTTGTATATTTGTCTGAAGAGGCGGGTGATCCTATCGATAATGGTGATCCAGGCAATGCTTTTGAATAGGTAGGTTTGATAATAAGATAATGATAAAAAGAAATAAAAAAAATGGTTTCCTCTTGATAGAAATGCTTGTAGCGGTCTCTATCTTTACTATTGTAATGCTCATTAGTATTACGGCCGTTTTATCTATCTTAGACGTAAACAAAAAAAATCAGAGCATGAAGTCGGTGATAAATAATCTAAATTTGGTGATAAACGGTATGGCAAAAAATATGACTGTGAGCAAAGGATATTTTTGTGGTATAGCAGACAGTTTGTATCCAAATGGAAATAATCCAGGAGATTATATTGGCGAAAATGCTGATTGTAATCAAAATGCAGGTCAAAATACTGATCCAGGAAAAGAAATAACAATGTTATCAAATAAAGATTTAGATGGTGACGGAAATGTGAATGACGTAATTAGATATAGATTTGTAAATGATCCAGAAACAAACATTGGTCGAGTAGAAAGATCTATAAATAGCACAGAAGATGATTCTTTTGTTTCGATTACTTCTCCAGAGGTGGATATAGAAAGTCTATCTTTTTATGTTTTTGATACAGAGCCACTTATTGTAGATAAACAAACTGGTTTTGCAGATGGAGATACTAGACAGCCACGTGTGGTAATGGTGGTGCGCGGATATGCTGGTGTAAAAGAGTCTACAAAAACACAGTTTAATATACAGACGACCATTACCCAGAGATCTTTGGATATAGTATACAAATAATTTATGAAAAATTATTTTCTAAAAAAAGGATTTACAGTTATCGAAGCTTTGGTGGCTATATCTATTTTACTTCTTTCTATTACTGGTACTTTTGCTGTCGCTCAATCAAGTTTGCAGTCTACAAATTATGCTAAAAACAAAATCACTGCTTACTATTTGGCGCAAGAGGGAATAGAACAAATAAGACACTTGAGAGACAATAATGGTTTGGAAATGTTAAAAAATAGATCAGAAGATGTTTCCTGGCTTAATGGTTTTGCGAAAGACCAAAATGATCCTTGTTACGGTGACCAGGAGTGTTTTGTTGATAGTACAGGTGAACTTTCTGATCCAGAAGGCAATCCACTATATGGAAAACCTTTGCCGTGTCCAGCAGAAGGATGCCCACTTTTTTACATGAATGATATAACAGGACAATTTCAATATGAATCAAATTTAAATAAGACACAGAGTTCTTTTTACAGAGAGATAAGTATATTTAGAGAAGACGGTGATCCTCAGGATAATGGTGAAAATCAGATTGTAGTAAAAGTTAGGGTCAATTGGAAACAAAACGGTATAGATAGATCTGTGGAAGTGTCAGAAAATTTGTACAACTGGCAACAACTTAAAGATTTGGATTATTAAAATGAAAATAAAAAACATTAAAAAAGAAAAAGGATTTGCATTGCTTATGGCTGTGATTATTACGAGCACCCTTCTTCTTGTGACATATGCACTTTCCAATGTATCTTTAAAAGAACTTTTGCTTTCATATGTAGGAAAGGATTCACAGACTGCTTTTTATGCTGCAGATACTGGTGTAGAGTGTGCTCTTTTTTGGGATACAAAAAATCCTAGAAATCCAAATGGACAGAGTGCCTTTTACACAAATGGAAATGCCGCTAACGACATTAATTGTAATGGAAATGAAATTATCAATGGTGTTTCTGAGGTGTACACTGTACCTACTCCACCCACACCTACTACAGCAAAGCTTGGCGGTGACGCAGATGGTAGTGGTCAAGTAAACAGTATTTTTCAGTTTTTCATAAACGGAAACGGTGATATTACTGGACCTTGTGCTATAGTGCGTGTAAATAAGCGACCAAGTGATCCGTTGTTGGGTGAGCCATCTGGTATTATCATTACTACTATAGAATCACGTGGGTATAATACTTGTGATATCAACAATTCACGTCGACTTGAGCGTGCTCTGCGAACCGTTTATTAAGCCATTTAATAATTGAAAATTTCTCTGTAATAGTTACAATTTCTGCATGAAGCCTAAAGCATCAAAGGAGGTGGTAGAGCGTCTAGCCAAGTTACGCCAAACGATAGAGCATCACCGCTATCTTTATCATGTCCTAGATCGTGAGGAAATATCTGCCGAAGCCCTGGACTCGCTAAAAGATGAGCTAGTAAAAATAGAGGCACAGTATCCGGAGCTTGTCACGCCAGACTCGCCGTCACAGCGTGTGGCTGGTGAGCCTTTGCCTGAGTTTAAAAAAGTGCCACACAAGGTGGCGCAGTGGTCTTTTGCTGATGCTTTCACAGAGGAAGATATAGTGGCTTTTGATGAGCGTGTAAAAAAGATGCTTCGTCAGGCTCTTGGAAAAGATGTTTTGCCAACATACGCTGTGGAACTCAAGATAGATGGACTCAAGGTGGTACTTGATTATGTAGATGGACTTTTAATCACCGCTGCTACGCGCGGTGACGGTCGTATCGGTGAGGATGTGACAGCAAACGTAAAGACAATACAGTCTGTACCTTTGCGTCTGAAAGAAAATATAGACGTGATAGTAGAAGGTGAGGTGTGGCTGGGTAAAAAGGGTTTGGCAAAATTAAATAAAGAGCGAGCTCGGGCGGGAGAGGCTGTTTTCGCAAATCCACGGAATGCGGCGGCGGGATCTATACGACAGCTCGACTCAAAAATAGTTGCCGAGCGTGAACTACAGACTTTTATATACGACATAGCTCGTATGGAAAATGACACCACAGAAACACAAATAGATGAGCTTGAGCTTTTGCAGAAACTTGGTTTTAAGGTAAATAATCATTTCAAAAAATGTGATACCTTGGCACAGGTAATTTCTTTTTGGAAAGAATGGCAAAAGCGCGCACCGAAAGAAGATTATTTACTAGACGGTGTTGTAGTAAAAGTAAATGAGAAAAAATATCAGGAAATACTTGGTTTTACTGGTAAGTCTCCACGTTTTGCTATAGCTTTCAAATTTCCGGCAGAGCAAGTGACTACGACCGTGCTTGATATCAAGCTACAGGTGGGTCGCACTGGTGTGATCACACCAGTAGCTGTACTCAGACCTGTATCTGTAGCTGGATCTGTCGTATCTCGTGCGACTTTGCATAATGAAGATGAAATAAAACGTCTTGATGTGCGTATTGGTGACACTGTTATATTGCAAAAAGCGGGGGACGTCATACCAGATATAGTCAGTGTGGTAAAAGAAATGCGTACAGGCAAAGAAAAAGTTTTTGAGTTTCCTGAGTTTGTAGCAGAATGCGGAGGTGATTGTCGGATAGAGAGAGTGCCGGGGCAAGTAGCGTATAGGTGTGTAAATAAAAATTCTGCTTCACAGCACCGTCGCAAGCTCTACCATTTTGCTTCAAAAAAAGCCTTTGATATAGACGGGCTTGGTCCGCGTATTATAGACGCTCTTTTAGATGAAAATGTGATTTCTTCTTTTGAAGATATTTTTACTTTGAAAAAAGGAGATCTTATAGACATGCCACGTTTTGCAGAAAAATCCGTGGACAATCTTTTGAATGCTATAGAAAAAGCTCGACACGTGACTTTACCTCGACTCATTATTTCACTTTCTATTCCTCAGGTGGGGGAGGAGACCGCACACGATTTAGCTAAACACTTTAAAAGTATAGCCAAGTTGGCTGATGCATCTTTTGCAGATCTCGAAGCTCTCAACGGTGTTGGTCCGATTGTTGCTCAATCTGTGCGAGACTGGTTTGATGATAAAAATAATAAAAAGATACTAAAAAATCTTTTGGATAATGTAGAAGTGGTGGCGGATACACTGCCGATTGTTTCCGGTCAGTTGTCTGGCGCCTCATCTGCTGTAGCAGGCAAAACTTTTGTACTCACGGGTACTCTCTCTAGTATGGACCGAGATGAAGCAAAAGAAAAAATCCGTGCTCTGGGTGGTAAAGTATCTAGCTCTGTTTCTGCAAATACAGATTTTGTTGTGGCAGGGGAAAATGCCGGATCAAAGCTGGATAATGCAGAAAAACTCGGAGTCAAGGTGATTGATGAGGCAGAATTTAATAATATGGTATCCTAAGAACATGATTGAAATAAAAGATATAGAAAAGCTGGCAGATTTGGCTCGCCTAGAGATACCGGAGGAGGAAAAGGCTGGTTTTCAAAAGGATTTAGAAAATATTCTGAAATACGTTGGTCAGATAGAAGATGCCAATATCAAGACAGAAAAAATTGAGAAAAGCGATGATGCGCTAGTAAATAATGTGATGCGAGAGGATCATACTCCGCACGAGACAGGTGCTTTTACGGAGGAGATTTTGGCTGAAATGCCTGATCGAGAAGGTGATTATTTGAAAGTAAAGAAAATTCTGTAAAAACATAATAAAAAACGACAATGAAAATTGATTTGGATAAAATGACTATCGCCAAAGCACACGATCATCTTATAAAAAAAGATTTTTCGGTGCGCGAACTTTGTCAGGCGTATTTAGATGAGATAGAAAAACGTGACAAGACAGTGCACGCATACCTCGAGCTTTACGATGATCTGGATGAGCAAATAGAAGAAGCTCAAAAGATGATAGATGCAGGTACAGACAGTGTGCTTGCGGGTATTCCTCTTGCTCTCAAAGACAATATTTTAGTAAAAGGGAAAAAGGCGAGTGCATCATCAAAAATACTTGAAAACTACACTGCGACATATGATTCTACTGTTGCGACTCGTTTAAAAGAAGCCGGTGTTGTTTTTCTTGGTCGCACAAACATGGATGAGTTTGCTATGGGTAGCTCGACTGAGACTTCTGCATATGGTGTGACTCGCAACCCGCTCGATGAGAGTAGGGTGCCGGGTGGATCTTCTGGTGGCGCAGCTGCATCTGTCGCTATGCATGGCGCCCTTGCATCTTTGGGCTCTGATACGGCGGGTTCTGTGCGTCAGCCTGCAAGTTTTTGTGGTGTTGTTGGACTAAAGACGACATATGGCAGTGTATCTCGCTACGGCCTTATGGCTATGGGCTCGTCTCTTGATCAAATAGGTCCTATTACTCGCAGCGTGACTGACGCAGAAATTTTATTTAATACAATTCGTGGACATGATGCTTTTGATAGTACGACTCTGCCCAATGATTTGTATAAAAAAATGCAGGCACAGCCTTTGAAGTCAAAAAAGCCTGTTATTGGTGTGCCTCGCGATATGGTGTATATAGATGGCTTAGATCCAGAAGTTCGTGCCAATTTTGATCAATCAATAAAAAAACTTGAATCGCTTGGCTATGAAATAAAAGATATTGAATTGCCACATATAAAATATTCCTTACCCGCGTATTACATCATTATGCCGGGAGAAGTGTCTTCAAACCTGGCACGTTTTGATGGGGTAAAGTTTGGTCTACATGTTGATGGAAAAAACTTGCTAGAAGATTACAAAAAAACTCGTGGAAAAGGATTTGGGAAAGAGGTGCGTCGACGTATATTGGTCGGTACACACGTACTTTCATCTGGCTACTATGATGCGTATTACAATAAAGCACAAAATGCCCGCAAGCTCATCATTGATGATTTTACAAAAGCTTTTGAAAAAGTAGATGTGATCATTACACCTACGACTCCTACACCAGCTTTTAAGCTTGGAGAAAAGAAAGATAATCCAGTCGAAATGTATTTAGCGGATATTTTTACTGTGCCAGCAAACATAGCGAGAATTCCCGCGCTTTCCGTACCTTCTGGTTTTGTAAAAAAAGACGGAGTAGATTTACCACTAGGCTTACAGTTTATGTCAGCCGAGTGTCGCGAAGATATTTTGTTTGCTGTGGGAAAAGAATTTTTGAATGAGTAGTTTGCATAGTATACTTATATAAATGGCAGACGATAAAAAAGATAAAAAATCAGCTCCTTCAGATGCTGGTCCACTTGGCGCCTCAAATGTGTGGGAGTTTCTTGTTATCGCGGGTGTTTTGATTGCCTTACTTAGCTATGCTGTGCTCAATTTCTTTGGATTTTTGCAGAGTAGCAATCCTTTAGATGATTCTGGTTGGTTTGAACATTTGTCAAAATGGTTTTGGCGCACATTACCGATATTTAAAATTATTTCTTTCTTTGTATCAGTGTTTCTTGTGTACATGATAGTTTCTGTATACAGAAAGATGTCCAAACTTTCGAAACAGATAAAAGCAAAATATGCAAAACCAGCAGGGGCTATCACAGAATCAAAAGATTCAAATGCTAGCGTGATGTCTACACCAGTTTCTGTGCAAAATAAAAGATGGGAGCGTGTGTTGGAGCATATAGAGTCCACAAATCCAAATGATTGGAAGATAGCGATCATTGAATCAGATAGTATTTTGGATGAAATGACAAAAAGTATGGGTTATCATGGTGACAACTTGGGTGAGAGACTAAAGGGAATAGAAGTAAGTGATTTCAATACTCTCAACAATGCTTGGGAGGCGCATAAGGTAAGAAATATGATCGCCCATGAAGGTGCCAATTTTGAACTAAATGAGCGAGAGGCAAGACGTGTAATCGCTTTATATAAGTCTGTTTTTGAGGAGTTTAAGTATATATAAAGGTGGCGCGCGGCGTCCGCCGCGCGCCTATTCCTCTTGTTATTTTGATATTTTGTGATACTATAAAAACCTAATCGCGGGATAGAGAAGTAGTATCTCGGGAGGCTCATAACCTCCAGGCGTTGGTGCAATTCCAGCTCCCGCAACAAGTATAAAAAGATGTTCGGAATTATCTTAGTGGCAGTGGCTGAAACTTTTGCTATATAAACCAAAAACCGCCCTCGTGGGCGGTTTTTGGTTTGTTTTTATACTTACTGCGCGGTCGAAGGGACTTGAACCCTCAACCTCTCACGTGACAGGCGAGTGCTCTAACCAGTTGAGCTACGACCGCAATAGGCTATAATCTAACAAATTTTCGTTTTGCGCACAATGTTGCAAAACTTGTGTCGAGGGTGGGGATCGAACCCACGACCCCAGGCTTATGAGTCCTGTGCTCTACCAACTGAGCTACCCCGACATATTTCCTGAAATGAGTATATCCCAAAATTATCCATATTTTTGGCGGATTTGCAAACTTTGTGTATCATTAATTTACGCCGTTGTAGCTGTCTTGGTAGTAATGCACTTTAGCTAATAAGCCGTTGTAGCTGTCTTGGTAGTAATGCACTTTAGCTAATAAGCCGTTGTAGCTGTCTTGGTAGTAATGCACTTTAGCTAATAAGCCGTTGTAGCTCAGTTGGTAGAGCACGTCATTGGTAATGACGAGGTCGCCGGTTCAATCCCGGCCAATGGCTCCAGAAATTGTGTGATTTTTAGTAATCCACAACCACATAATTAAACCCTTGCACTTTTTTATTAGAGGTATAATATTCATCTTCAGAGAGCAAATCCAGTAAAGAAACGAGCCCAAGGCCAACAAGGCCAAAACCCTCGTGCCACCCCAAGGGGTCGGTTCATGAGCTACCAAGGAGCTCTGTTTCAGACCTGGTTTGTCAGTTGTCGGGCGGCGCAAAAACCGGAGATAGTCGAGGCCAGTGAAGACAAGACGACGATGATCCTGTGCATTGTGGTGCATAGGTGTTTCGAAGCCACTCTTCCTCCTCCACGAGCACGGACGCTAAAGAGCACCGCGCATTCGGCCCTTGGTCACCCAAGGAAACGCCCGTAACTGGCAAAAAGGCCAGGGACCCACTTGTTGGATCCCTGGCCATTTAATTTATAAAAAACGAAATCGCCTGATATACTTTTAATATGAAGAAAGAAGAGATTTTGGAAAAGATTGCTTCGCTTGAAGCACAAATGTCCTCACCCGATTTTTGGAATGATAAAGAAAAAGCTCAGGCAAAAGTTCGCGAGCTAGGAGATTTAAAAAATGATTTAGAGGGGGTAGGGAAATACGACAAGGGAGACGCCATAATGACTATTTTTTCTGGCGCCGGCGGAGATGATGCTGAGGATTTTTCCCATATCTTACTAGAAATGTATTTAAAATATATTGAGAAAAAAGGTTGGGGTTGTGCGACATTGCATAAAAATGAAAATGATCATGGTGGGTATCGTAATGTGACTATAGAAATATCTGGTAAAAATGTGTACGGCACTCTAAAAAATGAATCAGGTGTGCATCGTCTCGTGCGCATTTCTCCATTTAGCTCAAAACAGCTTCGCCACACTTCTTTTTCAATGGTAGAAGTGATACCAAAATTTGATAGACATGATGATTTAAAAATTCCGGAAGAAGATTTGAGATTTGAATTTTCCAGATCTAGCGGTCCTGGAGGTCAGAATGTAAATAAACGTGAGACAGCCGTACGTGTGGTGCATATTCCGACCGGCCTAGCTACGCAGGCCGACTCTGAGCGCTCTCAGGCGCAAAATCGTGAGCATGCCCTCAAAGTATTGCAAGGCAAACTATATAAAAAATTAGAAGAAGATAGAAAAAGCAAAGAAAAGGGGATGTATGTCAGTAAGACCACGACAAATGAGTGGGGCAGTCAGATCCGCTCATACGTGATGCATCCATATCAAATGGTAAAGGATCACCGCACAGACGTAGAGGTGCGAGATATAGACCGTGTTCTCGCCGGTGACCTAGATGAGTTTATTGAAGCCGAGAGGGGGTTGTAAAAAATATGGCCCCAGGGATGAAATCCCTGGGGCCACTGTCTGGCAATCACATCGATCGTCTATCGAACAACCGAAGCTTCACGAGCAATTTCTACTCGAGCCTCGGATTTGATTCTGGCTTTCTCATCATCCACAAACTCCGAGAGAGTGCGGTCTTTTGGAAGCTTGTAGATTATGATGTTGACACTTCCGTTGTCTATGCCCGTGACCATTAGTACATATCCGACACGAGCCAGATCTTGCTCATTGAGCCCCATAAGGGTGTCTAGAGCTGAATGTCCTACGACTTTGCAAATCTTCCACCTCCATGGAGCCCACCAGGGAGTTATGTGAAAGAATGTTCCGCCAAACTGAGCCTCACACATGATCTTCTTATCTTTGCTGACACAGATGATTTGTGTCCAGTGAGTAAAGAAGAACAAATAGAAGAGTTCGGCCACCCGTTGTAGCGCCTCCAAATCCAATCTCTTTACAGTGATTGTTCGGAGCGAGTTGTAGTACTGCCTCACCCAGTGTTCGATGAAGGGGAAATCAGCCACGTACTCCTCGCTGGCGATCTGTATAGGATTCTTGTTCATTTTTTCCTCTGTGGCACAGCCACACTGTGGTTGCAACAACCTGATGCAACCCTGTAAATGTTCACAAGTACCACTTGTGAACACAATTGAACCGAGACACAACGCCTCGGTTTCTATGTAAGAAAATATATAAATAACCCCGTACTGTCAATGGGCGGTCTTATTTTTTACAACCCAATTTTCATGCTACAATTAACCAGAAAATGCTACCAAAACCATGATTTATTTTGATAAAGTTTCAAAAGTATATGCTGACAACTCTGTCGCACTTGAAAATGTCACTTTTTCTATTGAGCCTCAAGAGTTTGTTTCTATAGTTGGTCATTCTGGATCAGGGAAGACAACTTTACTAAAAATGCTTCTCGCAGAAGACAAGCCGACTTCTGGCCGTGTGTTTATCGAGTCAGCAGATGTGCATGCTTTGAAACCAAAAGAGATCAACAATTTTCGCCGAAAGATAGGAATGGTTTTCCAGGATTTTAGACTTTTGCCACATAAGACTGTTTTTGAAAATATTGCTTTTGCTATGGAGGCGGCGGGTAGGACAGATGAGGAAATACAGGCTGATGTGCCCCACGTGCTCGCTCTTGTAGATCTGGGCCACAAGATTTGGAGCTTCCCACACGAGCTTTCTGGGGGAGAAAAGCAAAGAGTCGCTATAGCTCGTGCTATTGTCAATCAGCCAGACATTATCATTGCCGACGAGCCGACGGGAAATCTAGATCCAGTCAACACATATGAAATAGTGCAGATTTTAAAAAAGATAAATGATCTCGGTACTATGGTGATTTTGACTACACACAATAAGGGTGTTATAGACTCGCTTGGCAAGCGCGTGATTACCATGGAAAATGGTAGAATCATACGTGATGATAAAGAGGGTAAATATGTGATTTAAGTATGCTCAAAACTAATATAAAAAGAATAATAAAGTCTGGTTTTTTTGGTTTTTTCCGCAATGGCTTTGTGTCACTTTCATCTGTATTAGTGATGGTGGTGACGCTATCTGTCATTGGCTCTGTTATTTTTTTTGGTGCAATTTTAGATTCTAGTCTAGAGGCTATACGCAACAAAGTAGATGTGAATGTGTATTTTGTTACGACAGCAGAAGAAAGTGATATTTTAGCTATAAAGAGTTCTGTAGAGAAATTGCCAGAAGTAAAAAATGTGGAGTATGTTTCAAGAGAAGAGGAGTTGGCCAATTTTCGCAAGCGACATGAAAATGATCAGTTTACTCTGCAAGCTCTCGATGAGCTCGGAGAAAATCCTCTTGGTGCAAAACTAAACATAAAAGCAAAAGAGCCTCAGCAATACGAAGGCATCGCAAACTTTTTACAAGGTGAAAATATTCTTTCACAAAACGGAAAAGTGATAGTCGATAATATAAACTATGCAAAAAATAAAGACGCGATAAATAAGCTCACACAGATCATAGACTCAGCAGACAGACTTGGATTTTTGGCTACTATTATTTTGGTGATTATTTCTATACTTATTACTTTTAATACTATACGTCTCGTCATATTTATCTCTCGCGAGGAAATATCTGTCATGCGTTTAGTGGGTGCTAGTGCTATATACATACGCGGGCCGTTTGTGGTCGCTGGTATTATGTACGGTGTTATTGCTGGACTACTTACTCTGGGTATCTTTTATCCTATTACTCTATGGCTCGGCTCTATGACCGAAAGCTTTTTTGTGGGTATAAATGTCTTTGAATATTATGTATCAAATTTTGGCGAAATCTTTTTGGTTGTTGTAGGTTCTGGAGTGTTTGTGGGCGCAGTATCTAGCTACATGGCAGTTAAAAGATATCTGAAAGTATAAAATAAAATTACCAAAATATAATAAATTTACCGCCAATGAAAAAACGGAAATCACAGAAAAAACGGAGTACTCGGAAAATCAGGAAATATATTTTCGTCACCGGTGGAGTAATGTCTGGTGTGGGCAAGGGTGTCGCTGCTTCTTCTATCGCTCTTATTTTAAAAGCTCGTGGTTTTAGTGTTACTGCTTTAAAAATCGATCCATATATCAACGTAGATGCAGGCACCATGAATCCAACTGAGCACGGTGAAGTTTTTGTACTAAAAGATGGAGATGAAACAGATCAAGATATGGGCAACTATGAGCGTTTTCTAAATATTGATCTGACTCGTATCAACTATATGACGACTGGTCGCGTGTATCAGGAGGTAATACGCAAAGAGCGCAATCTAGAATACAAAGGCAAGACTGTGGAGGTGGTGCCAGATGTGCCTTTGGAGGTGATTCGTCGTATAGAAAAAGCTGCAAAAAATGCAGATGCTGACGTGACTGTCATAGAGATAGGTGGCACGATAGGTGAGTATCAAAACGTACTTTTTCTCGAGGCCGCTCGTATGATGCGTTCAAAATATCCAAGCGATGTGGCTTTTGTTATGGTGTCTTATCTGCCTATGCCAAGCAAAATAGGAGAAATGAAAACTAAGCCAACGCAATACGCTTCTCGCTCACTAAATAGTGTGGGCGTACAGGCTGATGTCATCATTGCGCGTAGCGAGGTGCCTTTGGATAATAAAAGAAAAGAAAAAATCGCCCTCTTTTGTAATATTCACACAAAAAATGTTATATCTGCCCCCGATGTAGAAAGTATATATGATGTGCCAGTCAATTTTGAACGTGATAATCTAAGTAACATTCTCTGCGAGACACTTTCTTTGAGGCCAAAAAATCGCGTGGGCGATTTGACCGAATGGAAAAAATTAATCAAACATGTAAAAAATGGAAATGGCGAGGTCAACATAGCGATAGTGGGAAAATATTTTGATTCAGGTGAGTTTTCTCTTTCAGATGCATATATCTCTATCATCCACGCTATAAAATTTTCTGCATACAGGCTTGGTGTAAAGCCAAAGCTTCACTACTTAAACGCTGGAGATTTTGAGTCTGGTAAAAAAGATTTAAGCGAGCTGGATAAATATGATGGCGTGCTCGTACCGGGTGGATTTGGCAAGACTGCTGTCGAAGGGAAAATAAAAGTAATAGAATATGTGCGAAAAAATAAGATTCCGTTTTTTGGTATTTGCTATGGTATGCAACTCGCCGTCATAGAATATGCGCGCAACATGGCTGGATTGTCTGGTGCGCATACCACAGAAGTCAATCCAAAGACAGAGTATCCGGTGATTTACATCATGCCAGAGCAGGAGAGAAATATGATGGAAAATAATTATGGTGGCACAATGCGACTTGGTGCATATCCAGCTAGACTAGAAAAGGGAAGTATTGCGCGTGAGGCATATGATTCAGGAAATATTTCTGAACGACATCGACATCGATATGAGGTCAATCCAGATTATGTAGAAAAATTAAAAAAAGCGGGACTTGTATTTTCTGGGGTGTCGCCTAGTCGCAAGCTCATGGAAATCATAGAGCTACCGCGCAAAGATCATCCGTTTTTCGTTGCCACACAGTTTCATCCAGAGTTTCAGGCGCGACCCCTAGATCCACATCCTCTTTTTACTGCTTTTGTAAAAGCATCTTTAAAAGACTGGAAGAAACCTTAAAACCGTGATACATTACTCTGGGTTTGCACACCACGAAACAGGAGACACACATGTCAGAAAAGAAAGCGGAGTTGTCGTCGCAAAAGGTGACTGAGCCCGCCAAGCCTCAGTTTGACAGCGACTTGCTCCCGAGCAATCCGCAAAACCGGGATGCTGGGAGGGCACACGGTCTGCACTACGACAAGCGTCAGGGGTTTTGGAAGGATTGCAGTGGCTGTCTGGCCCTTGACCGGTTTGGTCAGCCACTCTGATCCTGCCATCGACCGTCATCTTTTCTCACCACTCACGACACCCCTCTGCCACCCTAACCCGGTGGCTTTTCTTTATATTGATTAATAAATCTCCGGAGTCTTTTCTTTTAAATAAGTGATAAATTGATTTGAAAAATCGAGCAGTAGCTTGAATGGAGTTTCAATGATGAAGTCCATGATGATGACAAACACATTGATACTAGAGAAAGACTGGCTCAGCCATCGTCCTGTACGAATGACTGGCACGGTAAGCAAGCTGGTGATGAGTGTAATAATATTTTCTTTTTGAGTGGTTTTCCATCTCTTTGCATTGTATCTGATGCGGAAAGCAAAGTAGCTTACGAGCGCCAAGAAGAAAAGGAAAATGGCTATACTAACGACATTGAAATGGAAGAAATGAAGTACAGAGACCATCGCGCCAAATACAGCACCAGCAAAGACTAGATATACGAGAGTAAATATGAAAGCAATGACAGTACTGTGTGATTTTATTTTAATCTTTGCTATCTTGCCATCATAAAACATCTCTCTCATGCCAGTGAGTACTGCTTTTGTATTGTTTTTGTTGAATGATCCCACTCCGCGTGTAGCGATAAAAAGAAGGATAGGGGGGAAGAGTAAGTTTACTAAAATAGGCACGTAGTTCATTGTGCTAAGCACGAGGTATTCATATGGTAGTTCTAGTCCTAGAGCAAATATTGCCTTGGTAAAGAAAAGATAAATAACGGCGCGAATACCACTCTTTCGTATACGTTCATTTTCTTTTTTGTATTTTTTCTCAAGTAAAGACTGTGTAAATATTTCCATTTCACCCGGAGTCTCGAGTATTCGGCTAGATTCTGGTCCATATTGTTGGACTAGCTCGCGTACGATCAAAAAATAAATCGTTTCGTTTTTTAGTTTTTGTACGAGTCGCCATTGTAGAGGATTTTTTACAGAAGCATCTATAGCAGAAATAGTTTGTTTTAGTTGCTTTGCTAGATCAGCAAGTCCGTCATCAGTAATAGTGTGCCATTCTGGAACATACTTTAGCCATAGAGCATATGCTAGACCTTCATCATCAGCACGCACGAGAGCTCGGTGGCATGCGCAGTAGAGAGCATTGTCCAGCTCTCGCTCCATCACGCCAGACATGGACACATTTTTACGCATCATTTCATAGAAAGTATCGATGATGGCATGGTCGGTGACATGATGATAGTGACTCAGTGTGTAGTCTATCTCTGAAGCAGTAAAGCTAAGTAGTCTTTTTGCTACGACACCGGTCTCGCCGGACAGCTCTTCGAGCCTCAGGAATTTTAAAAGAATGCTATTTAGCTTTTGGCCCAGCTCTTCTGTTACTACTTCTTCAGGAATGTATTGTCCACTAGCAAGCTCTTGGAGGATAGAGACTCCTGTGACGTTGCGACCCTCGATGACCATCTTTCTCTTGAGGATGCGCTCCAATGCATTGCGTCTAATAGTGTGCTCTTCTTTGTAGTCGACAAGGTATCGCACTTTTTCGTAAAAAGTGGCCGCTTTACCTATGAGATTGTTAACTTCGAATATTTGTTTGCTTTTGTCGGAAGAAAGTGTCTGTGTCTGTATTGTGGCTAGCTTTGTAGCTAGATTTTTCATTGGTTCTGATGACATTCCATTATTATAGTTGAAAATAGTGTCTTTTTCCAGTATCGTAGGGATAATATTGCCGATTCGTCTAATGGTAGGACGACCGCCTCTGGAGCGGTTAATTGGGGTTCGAGTCCCTGATCGGCAGCTAGGTTGAGATGGGTTATCGCACTCGAGAGGCGTTTTATTTCAGGATTGTTATGGCTTGGGGAGAGGAGGATACTTTTTTATGACTTCTTCCAACTGCTTCTTATTGCAAGCGATAACGTGTTTTGACGAAGCCAAAATTGTCCGCTGGTTCATTGCTTCTGCTGTGTCAGCTGTAGCTTCGATATAGCTATCGCGTTCTAGTATCCAACCGGCTAGGAGAAGGCGCTCTTTGGAAAGGGGAATGGTTATCTCTACATCTTTAAAAAGAAGACCCGCTTGGCTACCGATAGCATTTTTCCCGTATTTCAATTCTGCTGCAGGACGCCTCATCACGAACGGGTCGTCAGAAGTTAGGAAGCTTCCTTGACCAGACGGATACTTCCAGACTGACCAATTCATATTGAAAAGTACTTGTGCTGTGTGTGTAATGTGGTCAATCAAGCTTGCAGAATGATGCTCATCCCAGTTCTCCAGTCCTTTCTCCAGATCCTCAATATTTATGGACTCTCCAGTAGAGGGGGTTGCACTTATGATACGCTTTTGTTCCGGTGAAAGCCATTTTAGTTGCTCCCTCCATTCTTCAGCCGATTTCTTGAGGCTAGAGAGCATACCTCTCAGACCCTCTCTATTTGGTCTAGTTCGATGCAGTAAAGATGCCAAGAACACAGACGCATACGCACGTTCCTCAGATGTAAGGAACTTGTCTTGAGAAAGTTTATTCCTGAATATTTCGGCGTATCTGCCCTCAATGTCGGCAAGTGTATTTTCAACAACCACACTTTTACTCCCGTCCTTTAGCGTTATCCGGTAGAAGTGGCTTTCGACGAGAATGTTGTTCGGTTTAGTATTAAATATTTTATTGCTTGTATCTAGACTCCAAATATCACCGTTCGTATCAATGAACTGCTCAAGATAGCAACGAGGTACTGTGTGGTGTCGCTTTTGCATATCTACTGATCGTTATTGTTTTTCATTTTCCTCCAGACTTTAGATAGTTTTTGTGCAGACTCTCTTATGGGGATAGAACTAGTATTCAGGTCTGGGTACACTTGATTAAGTAAGAATTCTTTGTTGTTGGCGTTGAATCCAACAAGAACCTGTCCGGTAATCGGTGGCTTCTCGTTCTTTAGGAAATCGTGCAGCTCATGAAAATCAATATTGAATGGAAGATCAGATTGTGGAATGACGAGCAAATTTCGGTCGCCTAGGTTGCCGTACCCTTCAATCTTATTGACAATATATTTACCGATATCCTGAGTCTCAAGCTTTCCTCGGTATCGTTTCATTTGAAAGGATCGATAGTTGACACCATCAAAGATAATAATGTCATCAGGACTTGCTTCCTCGATTGAATTCTTTAGTTCTGAAAAACTATTTATTGTATCTCGACTTGTATTGAAGTTTGCCCGCAATGGAAAGCATATTAGACTGTCGGATTTGTAGAAATCTACAATCGAGTCGAAGGCGACAAATATTTCTACCTCATCCTTGTCTTCAGCAAGAGACTCAGAAACTGGCTGGACAACTTCCAGTACCTTTTTCTGATCCGCCATTACATCAGCTAGACTCCACCTCTTCTCCACCATAATCTTCTCTATTAGTTCCCATTTTGCTTGCTTCAGGAATATACCAATCTCTTTTTTTGTCAGGCAGACGATGATGTTGTTATCTTTCCATTTCCTGTATTCCATAAATATGAACTAATATAAGCACGGTTTTTCTATATGCTCAAGATACATCGATTTGAAAAACGAAAAGATGCTAAAATAACTTTACCGAGCTTGACCGACTACGGTTCTAGTTTGATACGACCAGCACTTTCATTCATGTTATTCTTATAATACAATATATTACATGTTGATTTTTATCATATTATTAATACTATTTTATTTTTTACCAAGTATTATTGCTTTCAATAAGCGCAAAAGAAATAAAGGCGCAATATTTGCTTTGAATTTTTTTCTAGGTTTTACTGTTGTTGGTTGGGTTATATCTCTTGTGTGGGCTCTGACACAAGATGGTTTAGTGGTTGTGTCTAAGGATAAATAGTTTTTGAATTCTGTCTTACTATTAAAATATTAAAGATAATAAGATAGATATGGTCCCAGCAGGAGAAGTTTTCACCCCCTAAAGAATCTTTGGTTGAAGTATCAAAGATTTGTGGGCCACAAATATATTTTTATTTAAATTATTTTGATAAAACTTAATATGAAAAAATTGCTAACTGTACTAGCATTTATTTTACTCACTCCCACTTTGGCTTTCGCTACGAGCGGAGCGTGTTCTGGTCATGGGGGAGTGAGTTGTGCGTCTGGGCGAGATAGTGATGGTAGTGTTATTTGTAAGGATGGCTGGAGAAATAGTAGTGTTCAGTATTCATCAATGATCATGTGTGCTTCATATGATGAACCAGAGAAATATATAGAGCCAAAAATTATCGAGCAGAAGACCACTGTGCAACCGATAGTGGAGCCGATTGTGGCTCCGGTAAAAAACATGACTCCTGTAAAAACTGAGGTGAAAAAAACTTTGCCAGTGCAAAAGCCCGTGGCAGAAGTAGTAAAAACAGCTCCAGTGGAACAAAAAACTGAACCAGTAGTGCAGACAAAACGAGTGGGTTTGTTTAGTAGAATTTGGAATTTTATATTCCAATAATTTAAATTAATTATTATGCTAAAAGAATTCAAACAATTTTTACTCAGAGGAAATGTGATTGATTTGGCAGTCGGAGTCGTGGTCGGAGCGTCTTTTGGTACGGTGGTCAACGCTCTGGTGTCAGATCTGCTCACGCCATTTATTTCAGCGATTGCAAAAGTGCCAGATTTTTCTGGCTGGTTTTTTACCATAAATGGCAGTCAGTTTATGATCGGACATCTTATAAACGCAGTTATTTCTTTTATTCTGGTCGCAGGTGCTATTTTCTTTTTTGTTATAAAGCCAATGAACATGCTCGTATCTCGTTCTCGCAAGGCTCCACCAGCAGATCCGACTACAAAAAAATGCAAAGAGTGTTTGAGCGAAATTCCTCTCGAAGCGACTAGATGTGCTCATTGTACGCAGATGGTAGGGTAAATATAAAATTAAAAGGGGCCCGCGACAGATTGCGGGGCCCCGAATGGCTTTGGTTGATTTCTAATCCTCTGGGTCGCCACTACTTCGAGGATGTTTTCTTGGCTCTCATCACCTTGTTCTTGAGTTTCTCGATCTCACGAATGAGGGCGTTGGCCTCCTTCTCGAAATACTCCATTTCTGCTCTCGTTCGTGATGTGACAGCCTCCACGAACATGCTGTCAGGCATGTCGGCAATGCTTTTCGCCTCCTGAACGCTCCGGTTCACAAATCCTGTGAACATGTTCCAGTGTCTGTGACGATACTTGTCAGGTTTCGTCTTGCTGCTGGACAGCTTTCCAGACTCGTGCGCTCTTGCCCGGACGAAATGTCGAACTTCTCGATGTGGCATCTTCTTGCCACTGATCTGCTCAAGCACGTCGAGCTGGATCTCTGGATCAAGGGTTGCGAGTCTTGCTGCTGTGGAGAAGTTGAGCATCTCATCTTCTGGCAGGCTCGGATCGAGCCTCTTCAACGCTTCCGGCACCAACTTCGAAAGTGACAAGTACTGGTAGACGGTCGTGAAGTGACAACCACACAGCTCAGCGATCTCTTCTGCGCTGTACCACTGTCGCAGTCGAGTGAAGGCGTTTACCTTCTCCAAAACCGTGTGGTTTTCTCGTCCGAAGTTGGAGACCACAGAGTCGATGAACTGCTCATCTTTGCTTCTGATGGTCTTGATCCAAACGAGAATCCTGTTGACCCCGGCCTCCTTTGCGGCTCGAAATCGACGCTCTCCGTCAATGATTTCGAAGTCATGCCTGGGATCATCCTCAATGCGCATGACGGAAATCGGGAGGCGCTGCTTGTTCCTGATGCTTTTCGATAGGTTGGTGATACCTGTCGATTCGAAGTACGTTCTCGGCTGTTCTTTGAACGGACGAATACGATTGATATCCACCGTGAGCATTTGTCCGGTCTGTTCTTGACCGTTTTCTGACTTGGTTGCACTGGTGCTTTTGCTGGGCATTTCGTTGCTCCTGGGTTGGTTGTGCGTGTACTTTTCACCCACAATATAATCACAATGATATTTTTTTGGCAATAACATGATGTGAAATGGGCCGCCACTTTCGTGGCGGCCCAAAGGCGTTTTTGTTTTTTGTTCTCAACGCTTGTCCAACAGCTCTTTCAGTGCGAGGTTTGACCTAATCACGTCTATTGCTGCGGTGTGCATTTGAGATATCCGAGACTCACTCATGAAGAGTATTTCACCAACCTCCTTCATGCTGAAGCCTTCGAAGTGATGAAGGATGATGATGAGCCTACTTTTCTGGTCTAGCCCCCGAGTCATGAATCTTCTCAGGTCCTGTCTATCGGCTTCATCTCCAGGCTTCTCACATCCATCGTCTTCGATGAAGTCTATTTGTGAGACCTCACGGCCACCTTGCTGATTCCCACACACTTCACGAGAGAGGGAGTTGGTGTGTTTTGGTTGTGAATCACCACTCTCTTTCTCATATTGTTCAGGGCTGAGTTTGAGTTCCTCTCGTATTTCCTCGGGGGTTGGATCTCGACCCAAGGACAGTTTGAGACGATCCCTCGCAGATTCAATCTTGCGTGTTCTAGATCGGACTAGGCGAGGGATCCAGTCCATCTCGCGGATTCCGTCTATCATCGAGCCCCAGATCCTGGGTGAACAGAATGTCTCAAACCTGATGCCACGTTCAGGATCAAACGCATTAATGGCATCTATCAGTCCATCGAGCCCGTATGACGCGAGTTCTTCAACGGAAAGTATTTTCCTCAGTCTGATGTGTTGTCGTTTTGCGTGGCCGAGTAGAACCCCGTAATGCATGAGTATGAGTTTGTTCCGTAGCTCTTGGCTCGGATTCTCTTTGTACTGCTTCCAGACATCCACGGAGTCGCTCTCTTTGGAGCGGTCCGGATTTGATTTTCCGTTTGTCCCCATTGGTAGCTTTCTCCTGTTGTTTGGTGGTGTTTCCTATCCAAGGTATAGATTATGTTATAAAGTCACTTTTGCCAAGCCAATTTTAAAAACAGTTTTTTTCTGATATGATTCTTTCGTATGATTAAAACAGACGTAATTGTTGATTTGCAATATGGAGATTGTGCGAAGGGAAAAGTAGCGCATCATTTGTGCAAGACTAAAAAGTTTACACACGTTTTGCGTTACAACGGAGGGTGCAATGCGGGCCACACTATTTATCATAAGGGGAAAAAGTTTGTGACGCATCACATACCTGTCGGTGTGTTTTTTGGAATAAAATCTGTCATTGGTCCGGGCTGTGTGCTCGATCCAGTGCAGTTTATGAAAGAGATAAAAGAGCTAGAGGCTGGTGGTATAAAGACAAAAGGCAAAATTTTCATTGCAAAAAATACTCATATCATCACAGAAGAAAATAAAAATGAAGACGGTTCTGATAGTAAGATAGGTACGACAAAACGTGGCAATGGTCCGACCTACAGAAACAAATATGCTCGCACAGGTATCCGAGCTGAGAGTGTGCCAGAGCTAAAGCCGTATCTCATAGACCTATACGAAGAGTTTCATGTAAAAAATAAAAATACATATGTGCTCGGTGAGGGTGCTCAGGGTTTTGGACTCGATATTGATTGGGGAGATTATCCTTTTGTAACATCTAGCCACTGTACAGTGGGCGGTATGATTTTAAACGCAGTGCCTTTTACTGCAATAAAAGATGTCTGGGGTGTAGCAAAAATATACGAGACCTATGTCGGCAACAAAAAGTTTGAGCCTGCAGACAAAATTTTTGAAGAAATCAGAAAAGTAGGTGAGGAATACGGATCTACTACTGGCCGACCTCGTCAGTGCAACTGGATGAATCTAAATCTGATGGAGCGCGCGATAAGGATGAACGGCGTCAATCGCATAGTGTTAAGCAAAATGGATGTACTTCGAAAGGTGGGACAATGGGCGGTGCTAGATGGAAAAAAGAAGATTGCTTTTAAAAGCGAAAAAGAGATGAAAGACTTTCTCTTGAAAAAATTTGCCAAAATGGGCATAGCTAAAAAGAATGTCTATTTTTCTGAACACAAAGACAAGATTTAGCTTTAATAAATATGGAAAACCACCCCAGCCTTGTTGTCATTGGCCGGGGTGGCGGAGGGGAGAAAGATGAGCTGTCCCATCTTGGGGTACGAGTGTTTGAACGAATTCATCCTTAATACTATACCCATCGGTTCTCTTTTCAATGAAGTTATCCACAGTTGGAGTGATCTTGGTTGTACAGACGAACCATATAAAACCATTGCAAGTTTTTTTGCTATAATTAACCAATGGCAATTATTTTAAAGAGAAATTTTTTGTTTCTTATGGTGATTGTGGTTTTGTTTATTATTGCAACCATACTATTTTTTAAAGTTGATCGTCCGATGGTTTATGCTCCTACTTCAAACTTTAAAGATGCTACTTATGACATAGAGGGTCAAAAAATTACACTAAAAAATGGTTTTGCACAAACAAAAGTTTCCCCAGAATCTATATCAAAGATCACAACTGAGTATTTTGGAAATGAAGCGGTGGGGGATTTGAATGCTGATGGAATATCAGATGTTGCTTTTTTGGTGACGCAAGATGGCGGTGGCAGTGGTACTTTTTTCTACGTTGTCGTTGCTTTGGGTAGTAAAAAGGGTTATACAGGCACGAATGCTGTTTTTATTGGAGACAGGATAGCACCGCAGACAACAGAGATAAGAGATGGGCAAATAATAGTTAACTATGCTGAAAGGGGTGCTGATGAACCAATGTCCGTCAGGCCGTCTTTTGGTGTATCTAAATATTTGAAAATTATAAATACAAAACTTATTGAGGTGAAAGCTATTTAGTAAAATAGAAAATAAATTTGATTTTGGTATAATTAAATAATCATGAATAGAAATATAATAATTAGTGTCGTGATTTTGATTGTCCTTGCTGGTGGCATTATTTTTACTATATCTAGCAACGGAAATGATAAACAAAATCCATCTGCACCTACATCTACGACTGCACCCACATCTACACCTGCACCTACAACTCAGACCGCATCATCTTTTACCATGGCTCAAGTGCAAACACACAACTCAAAGACTGATTGCTGGAGTGCTATCAATGGCAAAGTTTACAACCTTACTTCTTGGATAGGACAACATCCAGGTGGACAGGGAGCTATACTCAGCATTTGCGGAAAAGATGGAAGTCCTGCTTTCAACGATCAGCACGGTGGACAGTCTAGACCAGCAAATGAGTTAGACGGATTTTTTATTGGTGTATTAATTAATTAATTTTTTATGGATTCATATAAAATGCAGAGGTTTGGTTTTATAGTATTGCGCTTTGGTATCGCTGCTGTCTTTTTATGGTTTGGTATACAACAAGTAATGCATCCATCACAATGGGTTCGCATGTTGCCTGACTGGGCTATATTAAAATCCCTTCCTGCTTTTTTTACTTCTGAAAAAATTATACTTACAAATGGTATTTTGGAGATTATAGGAGCTGTCTTGCTTATATTAAATATTTTTACTCGCATCGTTGCTCTTTTGTTGGCTTTACACCTTGCTGGTATTGCTTGGTCTTTTGGTTTAAGTCCTACTGGTGTGCGTGATGGTGGTCTAGCTATAGCCACTTTTTCTCTCTTTCTTTTGGGTCCAAGAGCAAACTAATCTATATGAAAGAAATCACAAACAACGAGATCGCTGTGTTGGGCGGGGGATATTTTTGATGCAATGAAATGGGTAGAAATTTGCTGATTTGTTAAAAAGTGCATAATAGATATATGAAAAAAATAATCATTATACTGACACTTGTACTGATGGTCTCGTTGTACTTTACGGTTTTTTATATGAGAGAAAAAAAGGCCATGCTTTCTATAGATAGCTTTATAGCCTGTGCAGAAAATGGGTATCCGGTCACTGAATCATATCCTCGCAGGTGTACTCTGCCAGACGGCAGGGGTTTTGATGAAAAAATATCAACCGCATCTCTTCCATCAAATGATGAGACTGTGGTTGGTAATATAAAAGTCACAAGTCCAAAACCAGGTGATACTGTTTCAAATCCGATAAAGATCGAAGGTGAGGCGAGGGGTAGCTGGTTTTTTGAGGCATCATTTCCTGCTCGACTTTTAGATGCGGATGGAAAAGAAATAGCCACAATACCGGTGACGGCAAAGACTGATTGGATGACCAAAGATTTTGTGGGTTTTTATGCTGAGCTTAAATTTGATGGTGTTACCACGGATACAGGTACACTTATTTTACAGCGTGACAATCCATCTGGTTTACCAGAGAATGATGAAAGTATAAGTATACCGATAAAATTTTAGATATGAAAAATAAAAATACATCATGGGGCGTGGTAGCGGATTGGTATGAAAATCATCTTTCAGAAAATCAAGATTCTTATCATAAGAAAGTGATTTTACCAAACCTACTTCGGCTAATTGATATCAAGCCTACTGATAGTATTTTAGATTTGGCTTGTGGCACAGGTTTTTTTACTCGAGAATTTTTTACTTTATCAAAAAAGGTGATGGGTGTAGATATTTCAAAAGAGCTCATCAGTATTGCTAGGAAAAATTCTGATCCAAATATAAAATACGTTGTTACACCTGCACATAAGTTAAAGGGAATAGCTGATGCGTCAGTAGACAAGATTTCTCTTGTGCTTGCTATTCAAAATATAGAGGAGGTAAAAGAAATGTTGTATGAATGCAGTAGGGTTTTGTCGCAAGGCGGAAGTATGCACATAGTACTCAATCATCCATCTTTTAGAATCCCGAAAGGATCATCTTGGGGTTGGGATGATGTTGCTCAAAAACAATATCGTCGTATAGATAAGTATATTTCAGAATCAAAAGTAGAAATAGATATGCATCCAGGACAAAAAGAAAAAGAACAAACCATTTCTTTTCATAGACCAATTCAGTTTTATTTTAAATTATTTCGTTCTGGAGGATTTGTTGTGACTCGTCTAGAAGAGTGGATTTCTCATAAAAAAAGCGACGCGGGTCCAAGGCAAAAAGAAGAAGACAGAATGAGAAAAGAAATTCCACTGTTCATGTATTTGGAGATAAAGAAAGGTGTATAAGAGCTAGATTTATTTAGTATCTTTTATTCTCAGGCTATATCGTACACCAACAAGCATTAGTATCGCTAAGACAGAAAATATATATCCGTACGACGTATTTTGCGTACTAAAAAAGTAAATAGTCATTGTTGCTATCATTGGTGCGCTAATATATGCAAATGGTCGCGCCATTCTAAAAAGACTAATAAGTCCAGTATTTTCTTCGTTTACGTGTTTGAAAAAATAACTTTCAGATGTAACTTCTACAAAGCTTGCGCCAGTACGAGTCATAAAAAGAATTATTGCCCAAATTATTACAGAAGGACTTTTGATTGTGGGTATTAAAAAAGTAGAAATTGCCATGATAATAAAACCAATCACAAGTATTTCTTTTTCTCCAAATCTTTTATCTGCAACGGTGCCAAGTGGCAACTCAAAGAGCATAAAAGGCAGTAACATTACTGTAAAGATTGTTCCTATCTCTTGCCAAGAAAAGCCGATATGTTGATGTAAATATATTGGCATATATATCACCATCCATGCATAGAAAAATTGAAGCATAAAATGTGAATACAAAATCGCGGTGATGTTTTTATTTTTTCTATGCTGTTTTATTGTCTTTATAATGTAGACCTTTTCTTTCTTTTTGTATTTTGCATCTCTTAAATATTTTCTAATCAAGAAAAATAGTGGAAATAGAAATACAAGTGAAACCAAATATACTATCCAAAAATTATTACCTGTGAGTAAAATACCGATAATAAGTGGTGAAAAGACCAAGGTTGTATTTGATAGTGTAAGGTAAAGACCGCGTATTGATCCAGTCTCTTTTTCATTTTTTGTTGCACCCTCTAGAAAAATATCTAATCCAAAAAGTATCATGGATATGACAGCTTGATGTAATACAAAAGAAAGACCGATAGATAGCTGTGAGGTGCCAACAATTAGTCCAGTGATAGCTACTGCTTCTAAAATGATAGCCCAAAGGGTAAATTTGTAATTACCGATGCGGTCTAAGATATGGGGAATATTAAAAAATAAAATCAGATTGACTCCCGAACCAACAATATAGAGCATTGCGAGTTTTGATTCACTAAAATACGTACCGATATATGAAGAATGAATATAAAGTATCAAAAAGTAGTGAAAAGAAAGCAGGAGATTTGAGATATAAATAACGGCTAGTTTGTGACGTGATAATGTGTGTAACATACTGGTGTATATTATATCTCTGCTTAGGTGACTTGACAAAGTTTTATATGAGCGTATCGTGAATTTTAGATGCACATTGGAATCTACTTGACGCAAGGTGCGTTGAGGCCAAAGCATCCTGTAACTCACTGGAGAATTCACATGAATCGGACACGGACGTTGTCTGCTCTCGTTCTCTTGGTGCTGGGCCTGGTGGCGTTCATCACCACTTCGACGTCCACCGCTTCTACCAACGGCAAGGTGGAAGACCGGGATCTGCGGACCCTTCTCTGGGCGACCTCGGTGTCGCCGGAGGAAATGGCAACGATCGGCCTCACGTTCAACGTGGCTGAGTACATCGTCGTCCCCGCACCCCTGTACGTGAACGACGCCGGTCTCTTGACCGTGATCGGGCGTCTCACGACGGTGTCTGGGCGTGTCTACACGTTCCCGGACATGGTTCCCATGGGCGAGGAGATTGTCTCTGGGCTCATTTGGAATCGTGGCCACACCGACGTCGAGTTCATCATGGGTGGGTCTCAGCCGGAAGTTCTCAAGCTCGGAGCTGGGAACATGGTGGTCGTGGGATCCTTCGTTGACGTTTCGACGTCGGCTGATGGAAACCCGTCATCGGCGGGCCCTCAGACGTGTCAGGTGACCTGTGGCAACAGTGCCTACTTCGCCTGCTGCAACTTCAACTCGAGTGGCATCTACCCGGTGTGCAAGTGCGTGCTCGGCAGTCAGGCCAGCAGCGCCTCCTGTTCTGCCGGGGGGCCTGGAGCCTCGAGTTGCTCCATCACCCAGAGCCCTGCGACGCAACCGCCCACGAGCAAGTAGGTCCAATCCCTAGGTAGGGACTCCTACCAAAACCAAACGGGTCGCCTCCTCATTCGGAGGCGACCTTTTGTTTTTTTATTTTTTAAACTCCAAGCACTACAGGTATTACGATAGGAGTTTTTGCTGTTTTTTGGAAAAGGAATCTGCTAACAGTCTCTGAAATGTTTTCTTTTACATAATCAAAGTTGATAGGATTCATTCCCGCAGTAGTATCTTCTACTGTTTTCTTAATTAAATGTCTTGCGTCTTGAAGTAGGTCTTGAGATTCTCGCAGATACACAAACCCTCGAGAAATAATATCTGGAGATTTACGTAATTTTCCAGTCTTTAGGTTTATACTCGCAATGATGACAAACATACCATCTTCGGCTAGCATTTTTCTATCACGCAACACTACCTCCTGCATATCACCAACAGAAAATCCGTCCACCATCATCATATTGCTTGGCGCAGTCTCTTTTAGTCTTACGAGCTTTGTGCCTTTGTCTTGTATTTCTATGATTGTGCCGTTGTCAGGAATGATGATATTTTCTTCAGGCATACCAAGTGCTTCTATAGTCTGAGCGTGTAGACGAAGCATGTAGTGGTTGCCGTGAATAGGCATGAAAAACTTTGGATTTACTTTTTTAAACATCCACTCTAGCTCACCACGATTGCCGTGACCTGTAGAATGAATATACACGTCAGAAGTACGATAGTGAATTATTTTCACACCTTGCCGAGCAATGTTGTCTTTTAGTTTCTGCACCTTTTTTTCATTGCCTGGAATAATAGAAGATGAAAGCAAAATAGTGTCACGCTTATTTATTTTAAAGCTCTTGTGGGTTCTATTTGCCATACGAGCAAGTACTGAAAATTCTTCACCTTGTGGACCGGTAGCTAGTACTAGCACTTTTTCTGGCGGATACTTTTCTGCGTCTTCGATAGGGATGATAGTATCTTTTTTTGTACTAAACATGTTTGCAAGTTTTGCAATCTCTACGTTTGTTTTCATACTACGGCCCTCAACTATCACTTTTTTGCCATATTTTTCACAAATCTGGATTATTTTTATGATGCGCTCAAGCTGAGATGCAAAAGTACCGATGATGAGGCGACCTTTTATGTTTTTTATGATTTCTTCTAGGTTTTTGTGTACCAATTTTTCTGGAGTAGAGAAGCCGGGATTTTCAACGTTTGTTGAATCGTTCATGAAAAGTAGCACCTTTTCTTTTTGGAATTTTGCATACTCTTTTTCTTCTGCTTCTGTAGGAATACCATCGTCATGATCTAGTTTTGGATCACCAGCGTTTACAATAGATCCATAAGGTGTCTCAATAATAACTCCCATAGAGTCGGGGATAGTATGAGTCACAGCAAAAAATCGTACAGAAAGATTGCCGATTTTGATGCGATCGTCTTTTTCTACTACGTTTATTTCAAAAGGTGGAAGATGTGGAAATTCTTCTTGTCGCTTGCGTATCATGAGTGTAGTCAGATAGCGAGAATATAAAGGGGGATTGCCAATACGAGGCATGATAAAAGGAATACCGCCGATGTGATCGAGATGTCCGTGAGTAATGATGACTGCACGGATTTTGTCTTTCCTGTCTTCTAGATATTTTGTGTTTGGCAAAATATAGTCTACTCCAGGAGTATCTTCTTCTTTAAAACCAAAACCCATATCGAGTACGATAATGTCATTTCCATACTCAATAGCTGTCATGTTTTTTCCAACTTCCTCTACACCTCCAAGTGGAATAATGCGAATACTGTCTCCGATAGGGGGGATAACATCATCCGGCTTTCTTGCTTTTGGTGCTGGATCACGGCGCATACCCATAGGGCGTCGGCTGTGATGTCCGCCAGTTCTATTTCTCTGTCCACCACGAGAATGTATACCAGCACTTCTATGAGTTGTTGTTGGTGTACGTGATGGTGTAGTGGGCGCAACTGTGCGTGTGGCAGGCATTGTCGCTTTTGGCATATCTGGAATCTGTATATCTTCGTTTTTCATTTTTTTATTTCTTTTAAATGTTTTTAATTAAATTTTAATTGTTTTTAACAAATATCTTCCATACTTTGTTTGTTTCTATGTACCATTCGTGAACATTCATAAATCTTTCTGATGCTTTTATACCTTCTCCAAGTTTTATATTTTTTAACTTTGTGGGTACAAGATATATAAAATCTGGTGTATATGTAAATATCGCTGGTATGTCATCTTTTATCAGTTGTTCAAATCCAGCATACTTTTCCTCTTTTACGGCATTGTCTGTGGTTGATCTCATTTCTTCTAAAAGTTTATCTGCTTTACTGTTTACATACATTGCTATGTTTAGACCTGGATCGTTTCTCTGTGAAGAATGCCAGAAGGGGTATAGGTCAAAATCTCTGCCCGTTACCTCACCAAAAAGCAAAGCATCGTATTTGCGTGGTCGGATAATATTTTGATTTAAATCTCCGGTTTCAAATATTTTTATATCTACATGAGCACCGATCTTTTGCCATTCTTCTTGTAGGATTAGGGCTGTTTGTTTTAGTTCAGGTGCATCTCCTGTTGATATTGAAAAAGATAGTGGAATGGTTTCTTTTTTTGTTTTCTTTTCCATTACGCCTGTAGTCTGATTTAGTGTCCAGCCATTTCTACTAAGTAACTCTAGAGCCATATCTGTCGGTGTAGATGTTGATACATCTGTATTTTCTTCTTGTTTTAGATTTGCAAAAGGAAGTGGTCCGTTTATAACCATACCGTATCCACCAAGAACGCTTTGCACTATTCTATTTTTTTCTACTACCATATTGAGTGCTGCGCGTACTTCTTTATTGATGAGTACTGGCGCTTGATTTTGATTAAAAAACACTCCAAATATGCGTGGTAAAGAAGATTTTTCTATACGAGTTCTTTGGTTTATTATCTGATTTACTGTCTGTGGTGGTATACCACTAATACTTTCTATATCACCGTTTGTAAAGGCTTCTAAGGCATCTTCTTCATTTGTGTAAAATGATAGTAAAAGATTTTTTATATATGGCTCACCGAGTGAATATTTAGAAAATGGTTCAAGCTGGTAATATGTTGGTACACCACCAGAGTTTCTTTTTATTTTTTTTATTTTATATGGCCCAGAGCCCACTGGTTCTGTATTGAAAAGACTTGCAGCAAACTGGTCTGAGTCTAGACTTCTCCAGATGTGCTCAGGTAGGATGCCCATTGTGAGATTTTCTATAAAAGGGGAATATGGTTGTTTTAAAATAAACTTGATATTTTTATCGTCTATTTTTTTTACAGTTATTCCATCCCAGTTGATACGTTTTGGACTGCGGAGCTGGCTGTCTTGGGCTTTTTTTACGGTAAATTCTACGTCGCTTGCGGTAACTGGTTCACCATCATGAAAGTAAATATTGTCTTTTAATGTAAAAGAGTATTCTAGGCCGTCGTCTGAGATGTGATGCTCTTTGCTGAGGTCATCTATGAGTTCTCCGCTTGGAGTGGCTTTGAGTAGACCAGAATAAATGAGAGAGGTGAGATCTTCGTCAGCATCAGATATTGATAATAGTGGATTGATAAAACGAGGTGACCCAACAATACCTTCTGTGAGTGTACCGCCACGGTTTGGTACATCTACTAAAAAGTGTTCGTTTATATTCCAAATTATAGAAAGACCACTTAAAATAAAAAGTCCAAAAAATACAAAAAATATGCTTCTTTCTAATACAGAAAAAGTTTTTATTGGAGTAAGGATTTTTTTTGAGAAAGGGACGCGCGCCCTATTACGAGTATTCATATAGAATAGACAAACTAATACAATTTAAGTTTTGTTTAATTTTAAGAGATTATTTTAGGAAAAATGAGAGAAAAGACGCAACAACAAATAAGCCAGCAACGACAATGGTTCCTATAAATAGAGTTTTTTCTAAACCTCTTCGCGTATGAAATCCAGAGCTAAAACCATCTCCTCCGCCAAAGGCGCCACCGAGGCCGGCTTCAGATCGCTGTAGTAGTACCAGAGCGATCAGTACTATAGATAACGCTATCTGTATATACGGTAATATAGAAGCAATAATTGTCATTTAAAAGATTATACAAATTTGGGGAAATAATGCAAATACTCTATATATGGGCTTTTTGTGGTATAATTTGCTTTCTAATAGATAATAAATCAAAAAAACCATGTTTATAGCTATATTGATTTTGGTGGTTATTGCACTTTGGTTTGTATTTGCCTACAACAGTTTTGTCCGTTTGGTAAATCGTGCAAAAGAGGCTTGGTCTGATATAGAGGTACAGCTAAAACGCCGATATGATCTCATCCCAAATCTAGTAAATACTGTAAAGGGATACGCAACACATGAAAGTAATGCTTTTGAAAATGTTACAAAAGCGCGCGCAGCAGCGATGGGTGTCGGTGCAGGAGCAGGTGGTTTGGCAGAAAAGGGAAAGGCAGAAAATATGCTAACAGATGCACTTAAAAGTGTTTTTGCTGTTGCCGAAGCGTATCCAGATCTAAAAGCGAATACCAATTTTCTCGAGCTTCAGCGAGAGCTCTCAGATACAGAAAACAAAATCCAAGCAGCACGACGTTTTTATAATACAAATGTACGTGACCTTAATATTTCTGTAGAATCTTTCCCGGGCAAAATCGTAGCGGGTATTTTTAAGTTTTCAAAAATGGAATTCTTTGACCTGCCAGACAATGCTCCTGCGCAAGAGCCAGTAAATGTGAAGTTTTAGTTTGGTAAAAATATGAATATCTACAAACATCAGTCTGCCAATATTTTTAAGACTTGGTTTTTGATGGCAATATTTTTTGTTGTCATCATAGCTTTCGGTTGGTTTTTTGGTGTCGCATACAATAATCCTGGTATTTTGTATTTCGCAGTCTTTTTCAGTATAGCTATGAATATTGGTGCGTATTGGTTTTCTGACAAGCTTGTTTTAAAAATGTATCGAGCTGTGCCGGTGGCACGTGATGAGCATAGAGAGCTATGGAATATTGTAGAAAATCTCTCTATTACTGCTGGTCTACCAATGCCCAAGCTCTATATTATTTCAGACGCATCCCCAAATGCTTTTGCTACTGGTCGCAACAAAGAGCATGCTGTGGTGGCAGTGACTAGTGGACTTTTGCAAATACTAGATCGCACGGAGCTTGAAGGTGTCATTGCGCACGAGCTTTCTCATATTGGAAATAGAGACATGTTGCTTTCTACTGTGGTGGTGGTTTTGGTGGGTTTTGTATCTATTCTTTCGGATATGTTTTTGAGAATGAGAATGTTTGGAGGTGGAAACCGTGATCGTGATAATGGTGGAGGTATTATTATGCTTATTGGAATAGTATTGGCTATTCTTTCGCCGATTGTGGCTTTGCTTATTCAGCTGGCTATTTCTCGTAAGCGTGAATTTCTTGCTGATGCTTCTGGTGCATTGCTCACTCGCTATCCAGAAGGTCTCGCTTCGGCGCTAGAAAAAATATCTTCTGCCGGCGCGCGCGCACCAATGAGTCGGGCTACGAATGCGACGGCGCACCTTTTTATTTCCAATCCGTTTGGCGCGCGCGCCCACGCACTTGGCAAACTTTTCATGACGCATCCACCGGTCGCCGAGCGCGTTGCTATTTTGCGAGGGATGAAAGACAGAGTATAGTATTGTTCTATATATAGTATTGGAAAGATGCCAGAGCGGTCGAATGGGCCACCCTGGAAAGGTGGTATATCCGAAAGGGTATCGAGGGTTCGAATCCCTCTCTTTCCGCCAAGAAATGAAAAAAACTCTTCAAAAACAAAAAATCCGTTGCGGATGGGTGAGTGATGACGCCATATATCGCGCATACCATGATACAGAATGGGGTATGCCAGTACATGATGATCAAAAACTTTTTGAAGCTGTGGTGCTAGATGCATTTCAGGCTGGTCTATCGTGGCTAACTATTTTAAAAAAGCGAGAAAATTTTCGTAAGGCTTTTAATAATTTTGATGCGAAGAAAATCGCCAGGTACAATGAAAAGAAAATCGCGTCTCTAATGAAAGACGCCGGCATAATCCGCAATCAGCTAAAAATCCGCGCGACTATCACAAACGCACAGCAATTTTTGCAGATACAAAAAGAGTTTGGCACTTTTGATAAATATATTTGGCAGTTTGTGGGAGGTAAGCCAAAAATAAATAAATGGAAGACGCATAAACATCTACCATCTCGTTCTGTAGAGTCTGATGCAATGAGCGCCGATATGAAAGCGCGTGGATTTAAGTTTGTCGGCTCTACTATTTGCTACGCTTTTATGCAGGCGGTAGGAATGATTAATGATCATACGGTTGATTGCTTTAGATATAGGAGATAATTTTTTGCTATAATTATCTTTATGGAAGATCTAACTCCAGAACAAAAGAAAGTAATGTGGGAAAAGGGGACAGAAGCTCCTTTTTCTGGAAAATATTGGAACTCAAAAGAAAAAGGCACCTACAAATGCGCGTCTTGTGGTACAGAACTTTTTTCCTCCGATACAAAGTTTGATTCGGGCACTGGTTGGCCGAGTTTTGATAGCGTAATTTCAAACGAAAATATTGAAACACGTGAAGACAACGATCTGGGGATGACTCGCACCGAAGTGCTTTGTAAAAAATGTGGAGCACATCTCGGACATGTCTTTCCAGATGGTCCCACAGAGACCGGACATAGATATTGTATAAATTCTATTTGTCTTACTCTTGATCCAAAGAAAGATGAAAAATAAAAAAAGTGTTTTTCTTGCCGTTTCTATTTTTCTAATTTTGCTTTTTTGTTTTTTCTATTACAAAAAGGCGACTCTTGCTCCAGTCAACGGATTTTCTATAGGAGGTGTTTACATAAATATAGAGAAGGTAGATACAGAAGAAAAAAGAATGCACGGTTTGTCTGGTCGTGACTCTTTGCCTCCTGACTCTGGTTTGTTTTTTGTATTTGAAAAGCCTCAATTAGCCGGTATTTGGATGAAAGATATGAAATTTCCGATAGATATAGTCTGGATTGATGAAAATTTCCACGTTATTTATATAAAAGAAGACGCAAAGCCAGAATCTTTTCCTGAGATATTTATTCCACCAAAAGAAGCCATGTATGTTTTGGAAGTTAATTCTGGTTTTGTAGAAAAAAATAAGATAAAGGTGGGAGACAGGGTTGTGCTATAGTATAGTTTGCGTTCCTTCCATTTCCTCTTAGATCTATCCAAGGAGACGATCACCATGAGTGTTATTAAAGCTGATTCTGTGCGTGATCCCTCTAACGTGGATCCACTACAGATACCTGAGGGTGTGATATCACCCAACTGGGTAAGCGCGATCTTCATCATCTCACTGCACTTGTTTGTTGTTGTGGGTGGTGTACTTGCGCTGTGCGGATTGGTGCCGAGTTTTTTTTCTGGCTCGGCTCTTGCCTTGATGTTTGCGCTGATCGTGCCCATTGGTTGGTGTGGCATCGGCATCTGCTACCACCGTCTACTCACTCACCGTAGTTTTGAATGTTCAAGGTGGTTTGAGCGACTTCTCACAATGCTCGCTTTCTGCAACCTTGAAGGTTCGAGTCTTTGGTGGGTGTCTGTACATCGCAGGCATCATCATCATTCCGACACACAACCCGATCCGCATACGCCACTAGTAAATTTCTTGTGGTCTCACATTGGTTGGCTCCTCTTTTTCAATAAGGCGATTGAGGGAGAGGCAGTGTACCAAAACACCAGAGATTTGCAGAGAGATCCTTTCCACGTGTGGATGCACAGGCACAACCGTTGGCTTTTGGTGTGGCTCTTGCACGCCATCGTCATCTTTGCTGTCGGTTTTGTTATTGGTTTTGCGCAAGACGGCATCACCAAAGCTTACCAGACGGCACTCAGCTTCGTTGTTTGGGGTGTTGCGGTGAGGACTGTGTTTTTTTGGAACTCCACTTGGCTCGTCAATTCGGCGACACACATGTGGGGTTACCAAAACTACAAGTCAAAAGATGAGTCACGCAATAGTTGGTGGGTTGCGATCATTACTGGTGGTGAGGGTTGGCACAACAACCATCACTACGATCAGGTATCTGCCACGGTGCAACATCGTTGGTGGGAAATCGATCCGAGTTATTACATCATCTGCACCTTCCGTTTGTTGGGACTCGTGTGGAATGTAAAAACACCAGATCGAAAGATCGCTAAGACATCAATCTAAATGCGTGCGCGGGAAATTGCGCCAATGAATTGCCACAGGGAGCGAGTTTAGCAGGACTCGCCCCCTTTTCATTAATTTTTTCACTTTTTCTTACAAAAACCGGTTATTTTTTTATTTTTTCTTTATTTTTTCTTCAAAAATCTGTCATTTTGTTTTGTTATATAAGGCTCATTTAAGAGCCATCTTTACGTTGCCGTTTTTCTATTATCTAACCACCAAAAATAGGCTTATCCACTGTTCTGGTGACTACTTTTTTAATGTAAAATGATATGACAAACTTTTACAACTGTATTAACGAATCAAAAAACCATGAGCATCACAATAAAAAAGAGAGACGGAGCCCACGAATCTTTTAATGCAGATAAAATAAATAGATCAATCGAGCGAGCTTGTAAGGGAATGCTTGATCCGATAGGAATGGTGACTCAGATTGCAACAGAAACTCGTCTCACTTTATATGATGGCATCACAACAGAAGAAATAGATCAGGCTACTATCAATGCTGCACTACAAAACGTCAAAGAAGACACTGATTATGACAAGGTTGCAACAAGACTTTTGCTAAAAACTGTCTACCGAAAGGTGATTGGTGAGTTTGATAAGGATGATGATGCGGATTTGGAAAGAAGACACAAGCAAACCTTCATTTCTTTTATAAAAAAAGGAGTAGAAGAAGGAAAACTTCATAAAAATATGATTGAGAAGTTTCGTCTTGAAGAAATAGCAGACGCACTTCATATTGAACGTGATGAATTTTTTCAATACGCAGGACTTTCTAGTTTGCTCAACAGATATGCTTTAAAAAATTTAGATCAAACCCCTCGCGAGACCCCGCAATATTTTTTCATGAGAGTTGCGATGGGACTTTCTTACAACGAAAAAGATCCGACTGAGCAAGCAAAAAAGTTTTACAACAAAATGTCTAAGCTCGAATATCTTGCGGGAGGATCAACAAACTTGGGTGCAGGTACTACTCGACCATCTCTTTCAAATTGTTTCTTGCTTGAAATCCACGACGACATGGATCATATTGCAAAATCAGTTTCTGATGTAATGAAGTTGTCAAAAGGCTCTGGAGGTATTGGTGCGTCAATGACAAAACTTCGCGCAGCGGGTTCTCCTTTGCTTTCAAACAACGGCACATCTACAGGTCCTACACCTTTTGCAAAAATTATCGATACAGCTATCCGTGCTATTCAAAGAGGAGGTAAAAAGAAGGGAGCACTTTGTTTCTATATGGAAAATTGGCATCTTGATTTTCCAGAATTTATTGATTGGAAACACAACGCTGGAGATGATTACATGAGAATGCGTACTGCAAATACCGCTGCGTTTCTTTCTGATGAATTTATGCGTCGTGTGAAGGCAAGTGAAGATTGGTATATGTTTGATCCAAAAGAAACTCCAGATTTAAACGAGCTTTACGGACAAAAATTTGCAAAGAGATATGCAGAATACATAGAGATGGCGAATGCTGGTAAGCTTCGAACTTTCAAAAAGGTTCCAGCTAGAGAACAATTCAGACAAATCCTCGTTGCTTTGCAAACAACATCTCACCCTTGGTTGACTTGGAAAGATCCTATAAATTTGCGTGCTTTAAACAACAATACCGGCACTATCCATATGTCCAATCTCTGTACTGAGATTTGTCTACCTCAAGACAAAGACAATGTAGCTGTATGTAATCTAGCTTCTCTAAATCTAGCTGCTCACGTAAAAAACAAAGAGGTAAATTGGGGAAAATTGGAAGACAGTATTCGCCTCGCTGTGCGACAGTTAGACAATTTGATTGATATAAACGAGCTCCCTATACCTGAAGCTGTAAAATCAGATAGAGAAAATAGAGCTGTGGGTCTCGGTGTCATGGGCTTTTCAGATACGATAGAAAAACTCGGCATGTCATATGACAGCCCTCATGCTTGGGATTTTGCTGACAGGATTTTTGAATTCATTAGCTACATGGCGATAGATGAAAGCGCAAATCTTGCTCAAGAGAGGGGAAGTTATACAAATTTTGCAGGATCAGAATGGTCAAAAGGAAAAGTTCCTTTTGATACATTGCAAACACTTGAAGCTGATAGAGGAATACCACTGACTGTTTCAAAAGAAAGTAAACACAAAGGATTAAATTGGGACGTGCTACGAGCAAAAGTGAAAAACGGAATCAGAAACGCTACCTTGATGGCTGTCGCTCCAAACGCAAATATTGGATTGGTTGCAGCTACTACTCCTGGTATTGATCCACGTTTTGCGCAGGTTTTTTCTAGAAATAAAATTTCAGGAAAATATTTGGATTTGAATCACAATCTTGTGAAAGATTTAAAGAACATGGGTATTTGGGAGCAGACAAGAGCTTTGATTATCGAAAACCAGGGAGATATTTCTCAAATAGAGCAAATACCTCAGCACATAAAAGATATTTACAAAACATCATTTACAACTTCTCCTTATGCTTATGTAGAAGTCGCAGCTCGTGCTCAAAAGTGGATTGATCAAGCTCTGTCTAGAAATATGTATCTAGAGACTAGAGATATTGATGAGACTATAAATATTTACATGAGTGCTTGGGAAAAGGGAGTAAAGACTACTTACTATCTACACATGAAGCCTCGTCATACTGCCGAACAGAGCACCGTGTCTGTAAATAAAGCACAGAAAATAGGAAAGGTTGGATTTGCTGGTGTTTCCTCTATGAAAGCTGCGTCACCACTCTCTACTCCCGCTTTTGCTGCTGTGGGTGCGGTGACTTCTCCTTTACCACTAGAAACAGTTCCAGCGCAACCTTCTTTTGTAGCTCAAAATGTACAAACACCAAAAGTAGAAATGAAAGGATTTGCTTCCGTCGCGTCTTCTACACCAACATCTTTTACACCACCATCGAGTCATGTAGAGATGAAGAAGGAATATAAAGTGCATATGCCAGAAGATCCTTCAGAAGCAAATGTTTGTGATAGTTGTCAGTAATTACAAGAACGATAATAAAAATAAAATATGCTCATAGGAAAAGCCTCACCAGAAGATATGAATTTGCATCCACTAAATTATAAGTGGGCATACGATCTATATAATCAAGCAGTAAGAAATACATGGTTTCCACATGAAATCGCTCTTAAAGAAGATTTGGAAGATTGGGAAAAAATGACAGAAGATGAAAGACACGCTGTTAAATTTTTAATGGCGTTCTTTAATCCAGCCGAACTCATAGTCAACAGATCTATCGCTCTCGGTATTTATCCTTACCTCAAATCTCCAGAATGTCATTTGTATCTCGCAAAGCAAATGTGGGAAGAAGCAAATCATTGTGTAGCTTTTGAGTACGTTCTTGAAACTTTCCCTTTTGATCGAGAAAAGATTTTCGATCTTCATCTACAGGTGCCTTCAATGCTTGCAAAAGAAGCTTATATCGGAAAATACATGAAGAGGATGACAGAAGATACTCTTGATATATCTACTGTAGAAGGAAAAAAAGACTTCATTAGAAATCTTGTTGCTACAAACATAGTGATGGAAGGCATTTGGTTTTACAGTGGATTTATGGTTGCCCTTTCTTTCCGTCAGCGCAATCAGCTTCGCAATTTTGGTTCAATGATAAATTGGGTTCTTCGCGATGAGAGTCTTCATCTACAGTTTGGAATAAATCTAATTCACAATATTTTGGAAGAAAATCAGGCGCTTCTCACAGAAGAGTTTGCAAACGAAATAAGAAACATAGTAATAGAAGGAGTTGATTTGGAAGTCGCTTACAACAAAGATCTTTTCCCTCGTGGAATACTTGGTCTAAACGCAGACTATGTAAATCAATACGTACAATATGTAGCTGATCGCCGACTCGAAGAGCTCGGTTTGCCAAAGCATTACAATGTTACAAATCCAGCAAAGTGGATGAGTACAGCTACAGACGTGTATGAGCTTGTAAATTTCTTTGAAGCACAAAACACTAGCTACGAAGTAGATGGACATTCTCATGGAAAGAAAGAAGAGAAAAAATCAGAGCCAATGTCTATAGAGTAATAATGTTATATAATTAAGAGCACTTATAGATTAAGAATATTTATTAATGAAAAAAATAAAAGTTGCGATAAATGGTGCGGGGCGAATAGGGCGAGCATTTATAAAAGTAGCTCATGGTAGAAAGGATTTGGAAGTCGTTGCTGTAAATGATCTCGGCAACATAGACAACATTGCTTATTTACTAAAGTACGACACTGCTTATGGTGTGACTCCTTTTGATGTTTCTGTTGCTGAAGATAAAAAATCTTTGTTGGTTGATGGAAAGACAGTAAAGTATTTTAGTGAAAAAGAACCAGCGGCTTTGCCTTGGGGAGATTTGGGTGTTGATGTTGTGGTGGAGTCAACAGGACTTTTCACTTCTTTTGAAAGTGCAAAGGTGCATATCACTGCTGGCGCAAAACGTGTAGTGATTAGTGCTCCTGCAAAAGACGAAGCTCCTGCAGATGGCGCTACTATTTTAATGGGTATCAACGAAGACAAGTTTGCTAGCTGTGTTGTTACTTCAAACGCTTCTTGTACTACAAACTCAGCGAGTCCTCTTATTGCAATCTTGCATGAAGCTATAGGTATAGAAAAAGCAATGCTAAACACAGTGCATGCTTATACAGCGAGTCAGTCTATAGTCGATGGTCCAAATAAAAAAGATTTTCGTGAAGGTAGATCTGCTGCACAAAACATAGTGCCATCATCTACTGGTGCAGCTATTGCTGTAACAAAAGCTTTTCCTGAGCTTGTAGGAAAGTTTGATGGTATATCTATGCGTGTTCCTGTTGTGGTGGGTTCTATTGCAGACATTACTTTTATTGCCAAGCGCGATACAACAAAAGAAGAAGTAAATGAAATTTTGAAAAAAGCTTCAAAGGATGAACGTTGGGTAAATATATTTTCTGTCACAGAAGAACAGTTGGTATCATCTGACATAAAGGGAAGTCGTTTTGCGTCTATCGCAGATCTTTCTTTTACACGTGTAGTGGGCGGAAATCTTGTAAAAGTACTTGCATGGTATGACAACGAAATGGGGTATACCCATACGCTCGTAGATCATGTGGTGAAATCTGGCCAGTTTATTTAAATTAAATCATGTTAAATTCACGGAGAGGTTTTTCGAAGGTTTTTTTCGTCGTTGCGTTAGTCGCGATTATTATGGTTGCTTTATTTTTTGTAAAAAACCTCTCAAAAAGTAATGGAAATTTTACAAATATTAAGCCAATGTATGGCGCAGAAGATTATAAGTCATATATTGCAAATAGATCTGAAGAAATAAAAAAGATTGATGAAACTTTTGTGCGCTCGGCTCTTTCACAAAAAAATCTAGTAGATGCTACTGATGGAATCTTTGGTGGGGCTCTTTCTTATATAGAAAAAGATCCAAAAGATTTTGACACCGCTATGAAGAGATGTAATCAAGTTTGGCTACTTGATCATGAAAGGTATACCGCCTATCTGTGCTTTGGAATGATATTGAGAGAAAAGGGTGATTCATCTCAGGCGCAAACTTATTTCCTAAGAGCTGCTGAAAGAGCAAATGAAAATTTGAAAGATGTCACGATAGATGAAACTAATCGAGAGCGAATTACATACAGTTTAATTTATATATATATGGAGTTGGGTAAGTATGAGGAAGCAAGAAAACTTCTTAATTCTGGAAACATAAAAGACGTTAAATTGAAGGCGCAATTAAGGGAGATGGACGCAACATTAAAAATAAAAGGATTTTAATTTTTTTAAGATTTAAAATCTGTCTGGTTTTCTTGATTTATTTTTTAATCTTATAAACAAAGAACCACCGCGACAGCAGGACGGTGGGTCCTTGTCTCGCGATGGTTTTGGTCGAATGTCGAGGTGATTCACTTGTGTTTCGACCTCTTCGACCTCAGACGGATCCAGTTGGGGATGGCGAAGAAACTCCTCCATCCAGTCACCTTTGGTGTGGCGGGTGGCATGTCGCGTACGGGTGGGGTCGTACGGGTGGCCGATGGTGTGGTGGCACGAGCCTTTGCCGTCGTTGGGGCGGGATCGTCCATGACTTCAATCGGATCAGTAGTGACAGCTGGGCTGGGAGAAGCCTTCTCGGAAACCGGGATAGCTGTTGTCCACTGCAGATCTTCTTCTTCGTCTTCAGAGATCCAGATCCTGCCATCAGTTGGCAGAACAGGTTTCTGACCCTTGTCGAGGAGGGGCTGAACGATCTTGCCGGCGACACGAAGTCTCCGGAGAATGTTCACCGCCTCGGGATGTGCTGCCCAGTCACCATTCGCGAGCTTGTCTTCAGCGAGTTTCCACTTCTCCTCGCTGTTGTACTTGGTAGCGGTGATGATCCTCGCCACATTTTCCTCCGCGACGATCCCAGATGCGATCTGGGGAATACACCTGCTCAGACTGAGTCCGGTCTTCATCTCCACAGGACCGGTTTTGTCTGGTGTTGTTGTACCCATACCGTTCCTCCTTGTGAACTTACGTATTGCTCTCTACGTCGAGAACATTTCAACGGTGATTCTATAATAATATTGAAAATGTTACAATAAGATCATGAAAAAGATATTTATAGCATCAGACCACGCTGGTTTTGAATTAAAAAATGAATTAATGCCTTTTTTGCGAGATTTGGGCTATGAGGTCCAGGATTTTGGCGCTTTTGAATTTAACGCTGATGATGATTATCCAGATTTTATTGCACCGCTTGCAAAGGCTGTATCAGAAAGTGGTGGTACAGAAAAGGGAATTATTTTAGGTGGTTCTGGTCAGGGTGAGGCCATGGTAGCAAACAGATTTCCGCATGTGCGAGCTGTAGTTTTCAACGGACAATATAAAACAAACGACAACAGACACATTCCTGAAGAGATAATTACATCAAGGGAGCACAATGACGCAAACATTCTTTCACTCGGCGCACGCTTTCTATCTGAAAAAGATGCAAAAGACGCTGTAGAAGTATGGCTTGCCACTCAATTTTCAAATGATGAACGTCACGTGAGAAGACTTAAAAAGCTAGACGAAATTAAAATAAATTAAATATATGGTTGAAATTATTCCTGCAATAATGCCAACAAGTTTTGCTGACCTTGAAGAAAAAATGCATTCAGTGGTAGGGCTCACATCGCTTGTACAAATAGATATTATGGACGGTAGATTGACTACAAAGAAGACTTGGCCTTATGCAACATCAGAACAAGACAAAAACTTTCTATCAATCTTGCGTGAAGAAGAAGGTTTTCCATTTTGGAACGATTTGGATTTTGAAGTGGACCTTATGGTCAAAGAGCCAGAGAAAATTTGGCGAGACTGGGTCAGTGCTGGAGCAAAAAGAATTATTTTTCATTTTGAATCTATCAGTGAGCCACGCATATTTTTAGAAACTTTACGCAAAAATAGTGTGGCAAAAGATTCGCCACTTTATACACAGATAGGACTCGCTATAAATATAGCCACACCAAACGAAGTGCTTTATCCACTTATGGAGCAAATAGATTTTGTGCAGTTTATGGGTATATCCGAAATAGGTGTGCAGGGCAATCCTTTTAATGAAGAAGTTTTTGCAAAGATTGAAGATTTGCGCAACAGATATCCTGAACATATAATTAGTATTGATGGTGGCGTAAGTTTATCTGTAGCGCCCAAACTAGCTGAAGCGGGAGTAAATAGGTTGGTGGTAGGATCTGCAATCTTTGGTCAGGAAAATGTAGAGAGTGCTTTGACAGAATTTCAGTCTTTGTTTTCATAAATTTTTAAATGATAGAACTCACAGACGAAAAAATAAAATGGCTAGAGCTAAAGGCAAATGAAATACGCCAGTCTATTATTCATATGCTTTTAGAAGCTGGTTCTGGACATACTGCTGGACCTCTGGGAATGGCGGATATTTTTACCGCATTATATTTTCATATTCTCCGACACAAACCGCATGACACAAAATGGGCCGAGCGAGACAGACTCGTACTCTCCAATGGGCATATTTGTCCTGTGATGTATGCAACCATGGCGCATGCTGGATATTTTCCGGTAGAAGAACTCATGACTTTGCGTAAATTTGGCTCACGTTTACAGGGTCATCCTCATCGTGAGTATTTAAAAATGCTTGAGACTAGTTCTGGTCCTCTTGGTTCTGGTCTGTCACAGGCAGTGGGTATGGCACTTGCTTTAAAAATCGATCAGGGTGTATCTAGTGGGCAGTTTGTGTATTGTCTCATGAGTGATGGTGAGCTAAATGAAGGACAAATATGGGAAGCAGCTATGCTTGCAGGAAAAAATAAATTGCACAATCTAATAGGTTTTATTGATCGAAATAATATTCAAATAGATGGATTTACAGAAGATATCATGCCACTAGAGCCACTTGCTGAAAAATGGAGATCGTTTGGTTGGCATGTTATAGAAATAAATGGACACAGTTTTACTGACATTATAAATGCTGTAGGCAAAGCAAAAGCTGTTTTTGAAAAGCCGTCATTAATCATTGCCCACACTATTCCTGGAAAGGGTGTGCCTGAGTTTGAAAGAAAATTTGAATGGCACGGCAAGACACCAAACGCGCAAGAAGCAGAAATGGCTCTGGCGGCTTTGCGCACTCTTGGCGGTAAGATAAAAAGTGAACATGAGTAATTTAAACCCAAAAATATTTGATAAAGATGTGGAGCAGGTGCCGATACGAAAAGGTTTCGGTGAAGGTTTGCTTTCTGCTGGTATTGCAGATGAGCGTGTGGTGGGGCTTTGCGCCGATCTGACCGAATCTACACAAATGCATCTTTTTGCACAAAAATTTCCAAAACGTTTTATAGAAATTGGTGTGGCTGAGCAAAATTTAGCATCTGTTGCTAGTGGCATGGCTGCGATGGGCAAAATTCCTTTTATCACATCTTATGCGATGTTTTCTCCAGGAAGAAATTGGGAGCAAATACGCACGACTATTGCATACAATGATCAACCGGTAAAAATAGCGGGTTCTCATGCTGGCATATCTGTCGGTCCAGACGGAGGCACACATCAGGCAATAGAAGACATTGCTATTATGCGTGTCATGCCAAACATGGTCGTACTTTCTCCATGTGATTCTATCGAAGCAAAGAAGGCGACTATTGCTGCAGCAAAGACAAAAGAGCCGACATACATACGACTTGCCCGTGACAAGACTCCTATCATCACGACAGAGGCTACAGATTTTGAAATAGGTAAGGCAGAAATATTTTTTAAGCCAGAGAAAGTGAAGACACAGGTGGGTATTGTAGCTACAGGCGCACTTGTACATAAAGCAATAATGGTTGCGCGAGATTTTGAATCAAAAAAAGTTGGCGTTAAGGTTTTAAATTTGTCTACCATAAAGCCACTTGATGAGCGTTCTATTATAGAGCTAGCAAAAGAAGCTGGTGCAATAGTCACAGTAGAGGAGCATCAGATACACGGTGGAATGGGAAGTGCTGTTGCAGAATGTTTGGTAAAAAATAATCCAGTGCCAGTAGAGTTTGTGGGTGTGGATGATAAATTTGGACAGTCGGGTACACCAGCAGAGCTTATCGAGCATTATGGAATGGGGGAGAAGGCTATCGCTAGTGCGGTGGAAAGAGTTTTGAAGAGAAAATAAGAAAGCGAGCCACTGCTTGCTTTATTTTGATATGTGTGTTATGGTTTTTGAGGCGTTCGTCGTCACTTACTGGGTATCCTACCACCCGGTTCACACATTTCACCCTGTCGAGCAGTAGGGCTCGACCAAACCCTTAATTGGGCAGATTGGAAACAATCATGCAGAGGGATCGTTGGTCTCGTGGGCAGAGCAAGATGAAGAGGCGCAAGATCTTTGCTGAAGAGCAGTTCAAGGAGCTCAGGTCCATGGGTTTCCGTCGCAAGACGGCCTCACGGATTCTCCGGGTCACCAGGGCGCGTCTTGCTCTGAGGTCTGTGGAGTGGGCCCGGAACTGCTGGGAAGAGCAGATCAAGATCGAGGAGAAGAGGGACGCGTGCCTGGAGGTGAGTGGTAAGGATGGTGGTGAGGTTAGCCCCACCACCCCCGAGCTCATCCGTCAGGGAATCCGATACACGCTCACAAGCTCTCGCCAGATGATCCTGTCCGGGGCAACCTATGAGCAGGTGAAGGATTACCTCGAGGAATTTCTCGGGGTCGCTCCTCCCATCGGTCCGTTTCATGAGCAGGTGATGATCATTGATGGCGCACTGATGGCCATCAAGGGTTTTCCTCTGCATTCGATGGCAAGGGTGTGAACAGTTCGTGGATCGTGGACAAGTAGGTAGACAAGAAATCAAATGGGCCCGGCGGATGCAATCCGCCGGGCCCACAATGTTTTTATTTTATATTGTCTCCTTTTTATATTTTTCTCGGCTTATAGTCCGCCGGAGCATTTTTCAAAAATTCTTCAAGTGCTTTGCGTGATAGCAAACCTTTTTGCGCACCAACGTATTGCACTACAGACATTGAGTTGATCGGTCCCCACATGAGTGCTTCTTCTAAACTCTTTCCGAGCGACAATGCCACAGTAAAAGTAGAAGCAAAAGAGTCACCAGCGCCAGTGCGTTCGTACGGAGGCTTTGGATCAGGGTATGGCGGCATAAACCAAGCTTCTTTTCCGTCATATGCATACGCACCCTTTGGACCATCTGTGATACACACCGTTTTTGGTCCAAGTCGATGTACTCGTTCAAGTAAATCTTTTGTGTCCACATGATCTTTTTCTGAAATTCCGAGAATTCTTTTTGCTTCACCCACATTACAGAAAAAAACCTCACATCTTTCATACAAACCTTTTAACTTTTCATATCCGAGCTTCATCTGAAATGTGCCAGGTTGAAAAGCAAGCTTTATTTGCGGATATTTTTTTAAATAATTAGCCAGCTCTAGATGATATGGCAAAGAGTTGGATGCCATGGAACTCAAGTAAATCCACTTTGGTGTACCAATGTAGTTGAGTTCATATGGATATTCTGTTTGCTTGATTAAAATAGTGCGCTCGTCTTCGTACCAAAGAACGTAGTGATAGTTGGTGGGTAATCCTTTATGAATATTTATATATTTTGTGTAAACTTTATTTCTTTTGAGCTCAGCAATACACTCTTTTCCATTTTGATCATTACCAACATCACTTACAAGCCCAGCATTTAGCCCGAGTCGCGCCGCAGACACAGCGGCATTTGCGCTGTTTCCCACGGCCTTTACTATTTCTGCAAACTCAAAAGGAATTTTTTCACCAAAAGCCATGCATATCTGGCAGTTTTCTTTGTTGATGTCACAGTTGACACTGGCATCTTTGATTCTGATAAAAGCATCGGTCGTAATATCACCAATTGCTAAAAAATCTAATTGTTTGAACATGATATGATTATACTATAATTTTTATTCATTAGGTGTTTATAAATATTGATAATATGTCAAAATTTTTTATTATATCGAATACTGTTTTAGCAATTTTTTGGATCGGTATGGGTATTTATACATATGAAATGCTAACCATTGCTTCAGGGCCTTTTTTGGCTGTCATGCAATTTCTTTTTGCTTTTAGCGTTCTATTAATTATTATGAACATTCGGAATCATTCAAAAACAGATAGGATGTTGGATTATGCGAATTCGATTTTCTTGGTAATAAACGTTGTTCTATTAATGGGTTTGGCTTTTTTGTGGCTTTACAGTGCCTAATTATTGGTCTTGTTTTTATGTGCTAAAATATACTGCATGAAAACATTACGAGAAACAGTCGCGGAAGCGATGCAAAAAGGTGTGGCAGTTGGTCATTTTAATATTTCAAATCTTGAGGCGCTGTGGGGAATCTTTAATGCAGCAAAAAAGCTAAATGTGCCCGTGATTATCGGCGTATCAGAGGGTGAAAGAGAGTTTGTGGGTGTTCGTCAGGTCGCTGCTCTAGTAAAAAGTATTCGCGAAGAGTACGATTACCCGATTTTTCTAAACGCAGATCACACCTACTCAGTAGAAAAAGTGAAAGAGGCGATAGACGCTGGTTTTGATTCTGTCATTGTTGATGGCGCTAAGCTTCCATTTGAAGAAAATGTGGCTATGGCAAAACAATGTGTCGAGTATGCACGTGCTTGCGGACGGGATGTGCTTGTGGAAGGCGAGCTTGGATATATCGGTCAGTCATCAAAAGTTTTGGATGCTATCCCAGAAGGTGTAGATCTCGGTACGGATACTTTGACGAGTGCACAGCAAGCAAAAGATTTTGTCGCGCAAACTGGTGTAGACATGCTTGCTCCTGCTGTCGGTAATTTTCACGGCATGCTTCGTGGTGGTGTAGATCCTAAATTAAATATAGAGCGCATAAAAGAAATTTCAGAAGCAATAAAAATTCCACTTGTTTTGCATGGTGGCTCTGGTAATTCTGCCGAAGATTTTCAAGCTGGTATCTCTGCTGGAGTAGGTATCGTACATATAAACACAGAAATCCGCGTTGCATATCGTGATGCGCTTAAACTTTTCCTACAAGAAAATCCTGACGAAGTAGCTCCTTACAAGATTTTGAAAAGTGCTGTAGTGGCCGTAGAAAAAGTAGTGGAGTCAAAACTCAAGACTTTTAATAAGCTTAATTAAAGGGCACAACCAAAGTATGAATCTAAAAGAAGAACTGAAGAAAGCAATAAAAGGCGAATGTGTAGATGATGCAAAGACGCTCGATATACACAGTCGTGACGCTAGCTTGCTTGAGGTGACACCGCGCTTGGTAGTTTTTCCAAAAGATTCTGCAGATCTACAGGCCTTGGTAAAATTTGTAAATGAAAATCGTGCACAAGATCCGACATTGTCAATAACAATGCGCGCCGCTGGTAGCTGTATGTCCGGCGGATCACTAAACGAGTCAATTATTGCTGACGTTTCAAAAAATATGCAGGGAGTGCTTTCGATAGATGTGGAATCTGGCGCTAAAGATGGTGTTTTTGGTAATCATGTTCGGGGTGGTAGTGCTCGTATTTTACCAGGTACTTTTTATCGTGACTTTGAACCAAAAACTCTTGAAAAAGGCCTTATTTTGCCTTGTTTTACGGCATCTAAAAATCTATGCGCCCTTGGTGGTATGATTGCCAACAACGCTGCTGGTGAAAAGACTCTCCGATACGGCAAAATGGAGGATTTTGTACAAGAGCTTCGTGTTATTTTTGCTGATGGAAAAGAGTATACAGTAAAGCCACTGACACAATCCGAGCTAGATAAAAAGATGGCGCAGGGTGACTACGAAGGAAATATTTACAAAAATATCTTCTCTCTTATCACAGAAAATCGCGAAAAAATCTCTTCCGCCAAACCAAAAGTTTCAAAAAATTCTGCAGGATATTATTTATGGAATGTGTGGGATGAAAAGGCGGGGATTTTTGATCTGACCAAACTCATCGTTGGTTCTCAGGGCACACTCGGTATAGTGACAGAGGCAAAGCTCGGACTTGTGCCTGTGGAAAAATATTCAAAACTTTTTGTCGTCTTTATGCGTGATCTAAAAAATCTAGGCAATCTAGTGCGTGAAGTGCTGGAGCTTAATCCAGAGACAGTCGAGTCTTATGACGATAGCACGATGAAGCTTGCTATTAGATTTTTACCAGAAATGTTGCGCTCTATGAAGACTGGTAGCTTTTTCAAACTCATTTTTAGCTTTATTCCTGAAGCTTTTATGATGCTTACTGGTGGCATACCAAAACTCATTTTACTCGTAGAGTTTAGCGGAAATGATGAAAAGAAAATTGATGAAAAAATGAAAGCGCTTCGTCTAAAGATTGCTCATTTTAAATTTAAAATGCGCGCCACAAAAAGCATGAGTGAATCAGAAAAATATTGGACTATACGTCGCGAGAGTTTCAATCTACTTCGCAAGCATGTACGCGGTATGCGCACGGCTCCTTTTATAGACGACGTTGTAGTGCGCCCAGAATTTTTACCAGAATTTTTACCAAAGATGCGTGCAATACTCGACCGATACAAACTCATTTACACCATTGCTGGTCATGCGGGCAATGGCAATTTCCACATCATTCCACTCATGGACATGACCAAAAAAGAAAATCATGATCTCATACCTATAGTTTCAGAAGAAATTTTTGATCTCGTAAAATCATATGAAGGTTCATTTACTGGTGAGCACAACGACGGCATCATTCGCACACCATATCTAGAAAAAATGTTTGGCCCGGAGATTACCGCACTTTTCCAAAAAACAAAAGACATTTTTGACCCGCAGAACATATTCAATCCAGGTAAAAAAGTGGGGGGCTCTACAGACTATATGATGGCACATTTAGCCAATAAATAGCCAAAAATCCCTAAAGGCATCATACCTATTGATTTTTTACACTACATATATATAATGTCTGAATGCTTAGTTTAAAAATAGAAACGCGGAAAATACCGCAAAATCTAAAAAGTCTCAAATCAAAAGGCCAAATGCCGGCTGTTTTTTATGGAAAAAAGGAGAAATCTACCCCTGTTTCTGTATCTCTTGCTGAGTTTTTGAAGGTTTGGAAAAAGGCTGGAGAATCATCTGTTGTAGCTCTAAAACGAGAGGATGGTGAGGATTTAGAGGCTCTTATCCACGAAGTAGACCTAGATCCAGTGACAGATACTCCTCGTCATGCTGATTTTTATGTTTTCGAAAAAGGTCACAAAATCGAAGTGCATATTCCACTTGAATTCGTTGGTGTGGCTCCTGGTGTAAAAGACTTGGGCGGTACACTTGTTAAGGTGTTGCGTGAGCTCAAGATTGAAGCTATGCCAAAAGATCTTCCTCATGAAATAAAAGTAGACATTTCAACACTAACAAATTTTGATAGTCAAATACTTGCAAAAGATATAGTGCTTCCATCTGGCGTAACTCTAGTAGAGGGTGCAGACGAAGTAGTAGCTCTCGTTGCTGAAGCAAAAGAAATCGTAGAAGAGGTATCTGCTCCTATAGATCTATCTGCTATTGAAGTAGAAAAGAAGGGTAAGAAAGAAGAGGAGGGTGCAGAGGGTTCTAGTGCAGAAGCTACAAAATCAGAATAATGTTAGAATAAAACAAACTCTTTTGTTTTATGCGTAGATCTAAACTTTTTGTATTTATAGTACTTATTACAGTATTAGTGTGGATTGGTAAAATAACCTTTCCTGATTTTGTCTTTGCACAATCCTCAAGTAGTGAAAAAAAGATTGCAGCTCGTGAAGCTGAGCTACGCGCAGAGCTCGAACAGACAGAAAAGGAGATAGCACAGTGGCAGGATATTTTAAAAAGTAAACAAAGTGAGACGGCTTCTCTGTCTCGTGATGCAGAGATTTTAAATGCAAAAATACAGCAAGCAAAGCTTGTGATAAAAGCAAGAAGTCTTGCTATTGAAAATCTTGGAAAAGATATTGGTCAAAAAGAAAAAACAATAGAAACACTTGAAGAAAAAATAGAGCGTGGCAAAGAGTCTCTATCCCAAATAATTAGAAAAACAAATGAGATAGATTCTTATTCAGCTGTAGAAGTGATGCTTTCAAATGATGATTTATCTGGCTTTTTTGAAGATACTGATGCTTTTGATTCTATAAAAAGGTCACTCGCAGATCTTTTTTCAGATATACGAGAAAATAAAGAACTAACAGAAAAAGAAAAAGCTGAGTTGGCAAAAAAGCAAAATCAAGAGATGGATACAAAGGCAGCTATAGAGCTGGAAAAGAAAAAAGTAGAGGCAAATGAAGCAGAAAAAAAGAGGCTCATAAGCATAAACAAGAATCAGGAAAAAACATATGCACAAGTGCTTGCTGAAAGACAACAGAAAGCGGCTCAGATACGTACAGCGCTTTTCTCTTTGAGAGATAGTGCAGCTATTCCTTTTGGTGATGCTTTGGAGTATGCAAATGAAGTTTCAAAAAAGACCGGTGTACGGCCAGCTTTTCTTTTGGCTATTTTGACTCAAGAATCAAATCTGGGTAAAAATGTTGGGTCTTGTTTGGTGACTGATATAAGTACAGGAAATGGTATTGGAAAAAATACCGGCACAGCTTTTCAGCAGATTATGAAAGCGCCTCGCGATACTGTACCTTTTAAAAATATTACAGATAGACTCGGTCGCAGTTATAGCTCTACTCCGGTGTCCTGCCCACCAAGTACTGTGTATTATGTCGGTCGAGGTTTTGGTGGGGGTATGGGTCCATCACAATTTATCCCTTCTACATGGGAGCTTTTCAAGGTGGCTATCGGTAAGGCTTTGGGTCTAAGTGCAGACGAAGCTGATCCGTGGATTCCCGAGCATGCTTTTATGGCTACTGGTATATATATGAAAGATCTAGGCGCTGGCTCTGGTATGTATAGTGCAGAGCGTAATGCCGCTTGTAAATATTATTCAGGCGCCGCTTGTTTACCTGGCAGAAAGCCAGCCAACGTGTTTTACGGTGATCAGGTAATGGCCACTGCGCAGAGCATACAGGTCAATATGATTGATCCATTAAATGATTTGTAAAAAATCTGGTAAGTGTTGCAAAAAAAGCGCTTTATTGTTATAGTATCGCCCATGAAGAAAGAGTTACATCCTACATATTTTCCTGAGGCAACCATAGTATGTGCCTGTGGAAACAAATTTACACTCGGCTCAACAAAAGAGAAAATCGAGGTGGAAATTTGCAGTGCTTGTCATCCATTTTACACTGGTGCTGAAAAGGTGCTTGATACAGCTGGACGTGTAGAAAAATTCAAATCTCGACGCACAAAGTCAGAGGCTATTCCAAAGAAAGAGAAGAAAGTGAAGGTTTCTTCTAATAAAAAAGGTTAACGCGAAAAGTGATTAATGATTTTTCTGAGCATGCGTCAATCGCTGCTGCGATTGTTGCTCCGCTCGGCACCGTAGTGCCTGCGCGAGTCTCATAAAACTCATTAATCAATTTTCGCTTTTTTCGTATCACAAAAGCATTATTCAAACGAGTTTTTTGCTAGTATAATCAATAAATAATGGACCTAGAAAAATACAAAAATAACGTCAAAACGAGCTACCTCGCCGAGCACTATCAAAGCCTTTTAAAAGAAGAAGCTGGAGTTTTAGAAATGTCTCAGGGAGACGCTACAATGAAAGAGTTGGCTACAGAGGAGTTAAAAAATATTGAGTCTCAAAAGGCTGATTTACTCAAACAAATGGATGAGATCTTGGCTTCTGAAAAAGAAGAAGATGAATTTCCAAATGAGATTATTTTAGAGGTCCGAGCGGGGGCCGGTGGTGATGAAGCCTCTCTTTTTGCCCAGGAACTAGCGGAGATGTACGAAAAATATTCTGCAAAACGTGGCTGGGTTTTTAAAAAAATAGATGAATCCCAAAGCTCGCTTGGTGGTTATAAAGAAGCTTCTTTTGAGATAAAAGGAAAAGATGTATATAAAGAGTTGCGTTTTGAGACAGGTGTACACCGCATCCAGCGCATACCCGCTACAGAAAAGATGGGCCGTGTGCACACATCTACTGCATCTGTGGCTATAATGCCAATGCGTAAAAAGATTACAGTAGAAATAAATCCTGCTGATCTAGAAATAGAATTTTCTCGGTCTGGTGGTGCTGGCGGTCAAAACGTAAACAAAGTGGAGACAGCTGTGCGCATCATACACAAGCCGACAGGCATAGATGTACGTTGTACTTCTCAAAGAAGTCAGCTCAAAAACCGTGAAATGGCAATGAGTATTTTGGGTGCGAAGCTAGAAATGTTGGCTCAGGAGGAGGCTGCAAAAAAGATATCTCAGGACAGAAAAGGGCAAATAGGTACAGCAGATAGATCAGAAAAAATCCGTACCTATAATGTGCTCCAGGACAGAGTCACAGATCATCGTATAAAAGAGTCTTGGCACAATATAGAGCAGATTTTCCTTGGAAATCTAGATCAAATCATCGAAGCTTGCAGTAAATATGGGCAAGAAGGCAGTGTGTCTGAAAAGTCATAAAAGCCATTGCACGAAGCCACATAATCTGGTAGACTCTCCTAGTCACTAATTTTAATTATGGAATCACAGAAAACATCAAAAAACGCAGTAGAAAACCTCTTTAAAGCCGGAGCCCATTTTGCTTATGCAAAATCACGAAGACATCCTTCAGCAAAACCATTTATTTTTGGGGTAAAAAACAAGGTTGAAATATTTGATCTTGAAAAGACACACGTAGAGTTAGAAAAGGCAAAAGATTTTGTTAGAAAAATAGGCGAAACTGGCGGTCAGATTCTTTTTGTTACAGGAAAGAGTGAGGCAAAAGAAACAGTAAAAAACATAGCTTCATCTCTGGGTATGCCATATGTTGCTGGACGTTGGATTGGTGGTACCATCACAAATTTCCCAGAAATCAGAAAGAGAGTAACAAAGCTAGAGACTCTAACAGCTCAAAAAGAAAAAGGTGAGCTTGCAAAGTATACAAAAAAAGAGCGCCTTCTTATAGACCGAGATATTGAAAGACTAAACACAAGTTTTTCAGGAATTCTACCAATGAAAGAGCTCCCTAAGGCATTATTTGTGGTTGATTCTAAAAAGGAACACATCGCTATAGCGGAGGCAAAACAGGCTGGCATAAAAATAGTAAGTCTTTCTGGATCAGATTGTGATCTAAGTGAAGTAGATTATGCTATTCCAGGCAACGATGTATCAATGCAAAGTATTGCATACATTGTGGGTGAAATAGCTTCTGCTTACAAAGAAGGAAAAAGCGCAAAAAAATCAGCATAAGTTTTATAAGTACGAGATTTATAATTGTTCTTTAATAATATGGAAATCACTACGAATCAAATAAAAGATTTAAGAGACAAGACCGGTGTATCTGTAATGCAATGTAAAAAAGCATTGGAAGAAGCGGGAGGTGATATGGAAAAAGCTATAATGGTTTTGCAAAAAAACAGCAAAGCAACTGCTTTAAAAAAGACAGAACGCACACTAGGATCTGGTGTAGTACAAGCTTACCTCCACTCTACTGGATCTGTGGGTGTGCTAGTAGAGCTAATGTGTGAGACTGATTTCGTGGCAAAAAACGAAGATTTCAAAAAGCTTGCCTATGATATAGCTATGCATATCGCTGCCGCTGATCCACAGTATTTGAGCAAAGAAGATATAGGTGCAGACGCTATAAAATCTGCTGAAGAAATATTTGCACAAGACATAGAGGGTAAGCCAGAGGAATTGAAATCAAAGATAATGGAGGGGAAACTCGCATCATATTTTGGAGAGCGCACCCTTTTAGATCAGCCATATGTCAAAAACCCAGATATAACTATACGTGGTTTGATAGAGGGTGCGGTTCAAAAGTTTGGTGAAAAAACAGAGATAGGACGTTTTGCTCGTTTTTCTACAAAAAAATAAATCATGATTATCACTCTTTCAATTTTTGCAGTATCATTTGTGGTGTGTGCTGTTATGATTATTATGCGCACCATAGAGCTAAAGCAAAAAAGAGCTTTTGCACCGACAGATTTTTTAAATAAAGTCGATGCAACTCTAGAGGTAAAATTGAAAACAATAAAATCTGATTTTTTAAAGAAAAAACAAGAAGTTTCTTTCTTTGTTACACATCACATTCCATTTTATGTATGGAACAAAGCGAGAGATTTGACTGCCGGTATAAGACAAAAGTATGAAAAGATAGAGCATGCTGTACGTGGCAGAAATATGATAAAACAGGCAGGTGAAGTATCAGAATATATGAAAAATATCTCTGAATACAAAAATTCAGATCCAGTCGCATCTGTAGAACCTGTTGGTCATCCAGATTTTACAGAAAACACAACAGAAGATAAGATAAATTAAACGCCACCTTAGCTCAGTTGGTAGAGCAGCCGTTTTGTAAACGGCAGGTCGTCAGTTCAAGCCTGACAGGTGGCTCTAGAGGAGAGTTATGCCAGAAATGAACCAACTCAAGAAACCCATTCATATTGGACGGGCCACAGAACTTTCTGGTAAAGACAGGCTTTTGTATCGTTCGTTGGAAATACTTCCAGGTTTTTTAGCTTGGGGCACAATCCTGGGTGCGGTTTTTCTTTCTTATTTTTTTCCAGTTTATGCTGCGATTTTTATTATTATTTTTGATTTTTATTGGCTTTTAAAAACAGTCTATCTTTCTGTTTACTTACGACAAAACTGGAAGCGAATGAAGCACAATATGAAACTCGATTGGAGTACTATGTTTTCTAATCTAAAATATGAACACATAGTGCATCTTGTGATACTTCCATATTTTAAAGAATCATTGGAGGTTGTGGAAAAAAGTATCCAAGCTCTTTTGGAAACACAGTATGATCACAAAAAGCTTGCTGTCGTGCTTGCCTCAGAAGAAGCAGATGGTCCACAAGCAAAAGAAATATCAGACTATATTACAAAAACATATGCAGACAAGTTTGGGTATTTTTTGGTGACAGTACATCCAAAGGGTGTGTCGGGAGAGATGCCTGGTAAGGGTTCAAACATTGCGTATTCTGCAGAACAAGCACGTCTAAAAATACTTGATCCAAATAACCTAAAATACGAAGACGTTCTTGTTTCTGCTTTTGACATAGACACTGTTGCTTACAAACAGTACTTTTTATGTCTCACTTGGTATTTTTTGACTGCTGAAAATCCATATAGGGTTTCATTTCAGCCAGTACCTCTTTATAACAATAATATATGGCAGGCTCCTGCATTGTCTCGTGTTGTAGCTACATCTGGTACATTTTGGCAGATGATACAACAAGAGCGACCAGAAAAGCTTGCAACTTTCTCATCTCACGCACTTACATTTAAGACTCTTTATGAGATTGGTTATTGGCAAAAAAACATGGTTTCAGAGGATTCTCGTATTTATTGGAATGCTTTCATCGCTTCTGATGGAAATTATTCTGTTGTACCAATTTCTTATCCTGTATCCATGGATGCCAACTTGGCGCCGACTTTTTGGCAAACTATAAAAAATATTTATAAACAACAGCGTCGTTGGGGTTGGGGAGTAGAAAATGTGCCATATATTTTATTTGGGATTATAAAAAACAAAAACATTCCTTTAAGAAAAAAAATCCGAGTTGCTTTTGTTCAACTTGAGGGATTTTGGTCTCTTGCCACAAATCCAATCTTAATTTTTATTTTGGGTTGGCTTCCTATATTGCTTGGAGGCGGTAGATTTAACACAACTATACTTTCATACAATTTGCCTTTCATTACGCGTAACTTAATGATCTTGGCGATGAGTGGACTTGTAATGTCAGCCATTATTTCTATTAGTTTTCTTCCGCCCGCTCCCGCCAACTCTAGATTTCATAGAAAAATATTTATGATATTACAGTGGGTGTTTATTCCTATTACCATTACTATATTTGGTGCTATTCCTGGTCTTGAAGCCCAGACACGTTTGATGTTGGGTAGATATATGGGTTTTTGGGTTACGCCAAAGCATCGATCTGCAAAATAATCACTATGATATAGTTATATTTATGAAACCGATGGCACCCAAAAAACGAGCTTTTTTCTTTATTTTTTTCGCTGTTATTTTTGTTGCAATTTCTCCATTTATAATACTTTTTTCTCTAGGATATACTTTCACTAATGATTATTCTATTGCTGAAAGAGGTGGAATATATGTGTTTGTCTCGGAGTATGGTTCAGAAATCTACTTAGATAATGAACTTAAAAAAACTACTGGCACATTTCAACGTGAGCTTTTTGTGCAAAATCTAAAACCAAAATCATATATGGTGATAGTTTCTAATAAGGATTTTTATCCTTGGGCAAAGAAAGTTGAAGTGGCAGAAAGGGAAGTTTCTCCACTCTATCCATTTTTAGTTCCGAAAAATATGGTGGTTCGTGAAATATCTAGCGCTACTTCTACACAGGAATACAAAAAGGTGTCGGATTTTTTTGTACCAACCAACACCGCGCCAGTTTCAACGTCTAACCTTGCGATTGATGCAACCACTACAGCTACATCTACTGCCGAATCTCACGGTCTTTTGAAAAATAAAATGAAGATTTGGGGTGATGACAATAAAATTTTTGCAAAATGGACCGGAAGCATAACTAGAATACCTCCGTATTTTTGTCAAAATAAGACGTGTGATCCGATTCTAACTGTATTTGATGCTGTATCTCCTATACGTCACGTTGATTTTTATCCTGATAGAGATGACGCTATAATAATGTCATTGGGTGATGGTGTATATGCTACAGAAATAGATACACGTTCATATCATAATTTTTACCCTCTTTTTAAGGGTAAAAATCCAGATTTTCGTATAAATAATGGCCGAATATATGTCAAAGACGGTAAGTCTTTGTTTGAGTTAGCGGAGATTTAATTTATGGAAATAGAAAATAAAAAAGGACATTTGCATCCTATTACAATAATTACAAAAGAAATTATCTCTATTTTTGATGAGATGGGCTTTTCTGTTGCAAATGGTCCGGAAATAGAGAATGAACACTACAACTTTGATGCTTTAAATATTCCGGCTCATCACCCAGCTCGTGATATGTGGGATACTTTTTGGCTGAAACCATTAAACGCTCGACAGCTTTTGCGTACACATACATCTCCGGTACAGATTAGACATATGGAGAGTAACAAGCCTCCTATTCGCATTATTGCACCAGGAAAAGTTTTTCGTCATGAGGCTACAGATGCCACACACGAAGCGCAGTTTTATCAAATAGAAGGTTTGATGATCGATACAGATGTATCTCTTACTCATTTGAAATGGGTTCTTGAAAATTTTTTCAGAAGACTTTTCTCTGAAAATGTGTCTGTTCGTTTTCGACCGAGTTATTTTCCTTTTGTCGAACCAGGAGTAGAGATAGATATGTCTTGTTTTAAATGTGCTGGAGCAGGCTGTTCTGTTTGCAAAAATACTGGTTGGATAGAAATAATGGGCGCTGGAATGGTGCATCCAAAGGTATTAGAAAGTGCGGGTATAGATCCTACAAAGTATCGTGGTTTTGCTTTTGGTGGAGGTATAGATAGACTAGCAATGCTTAAATATGGCATTGATGATGTACGGCTTTTGTACCAAGGAGATCTACGTGTTACTAATCAGTTTTAAATATGAAAGTTTCATACAATTGGTTACAAAAATATTTTAATAAAAAACTTCCTGAACCATCAGATTTATCTGATCTTTTAACCATGAACTCTTTTGAGGTCGAGTCTGTAGAAAAATATGAAGGCGGTGATAGTGTTGATTTTGTTTTTGATATAAAAATATTACCAAATCGCGCCCACGATTGTTTGTCACATAGGGGTGTTGCTAAGGAAATATCTGCTCTGTTGGGCTATCCTTTAAAAATAGAGGAAACAAAAGATGACCTCAGTACGTCTTTTGTTAGTGGTGCTATAGGTATAAACATTTTAGATGAAAATTTGTGTCGCAGATATAGTGCTATTGTAATGAAAGATATATCGGTAGGTCCATCTCCACAGTGGTTGATAGATTTTTTGCATGCTATCGGTCAAAAATCAATTAACAACATAGTTGATTCTGCTAATTATGTAATGTTTTCTTTGGGTCAGCCTTTACATGTATTTGATTTAGATAAGCTTGTAGAAAAAAACGGTGTCTATCGCATCTTGGTGCGTAATTCAAAGGATAAAGAAAAAATGCTTGCACTTGATGGCAAGACATATGGTTTGCCTACAAACACTTTAGTTATAACAGATGAAAACTGTAAAGATAATAAAATTCTTGGTATTGCTGGTATAAAAGGTGGAGCTCATGCTGAAATTAGTTCTGGTACAAAAAATATTTTAATAGAATCAGCCAATTTTGATCCTATAAAAATTCGCGCTACAGCCAAAGCGTTGGGTTTGCGCACAGACGCATCAGTACGTTTTGAAAATGACATTGCACCAGATTTTACGGTGATGGCTTTGCAAGATGTATCTGCGTTAATAAGTGAGTTGGCGGGTGGTAATGTGACTGCTCTTGTTGATAATCATCATATAAAAGATGTATCACGTACTCTAGATCTACATTTTTCTGATATAGAAAATGTATTGGGTTTTTCTATTGAGCCAGAAAAAATAGCGAATATTTTGATAAGTATTGGATGTGTTGTAGAGAAAAAAGAAAATTTGTTTTCTGTTGCATTGCCGTTTGAACGCTTGGATCTGGTTATTAAAGAAGATTTGATAGAAGAAATAGGCCGATTGTACGGATATTTAAATATTTCTCCTATTGAACCTAAAAAATTTAAGGGTGGGGTGCATATAGAAAAAAACATTTTTTATGTTGATACTGTTCGTGCAGTTTTGATTGATTGTGGATTTTCTGAGGTGTATACATACTCATTTAGAAATAACGGGAAAAGGGAATTGGAAAACCCGCTAGCTTCTGATAAAAAATATTTACGCGCAAATCTGACAGATGGACTAAAAGAAAGTCTTGTGCTCAATGTCCACAACGCACCTCTTTTAGGTTTACAAGATTTTGTAAAAATATTTGAAATAGGCCATGTGTTTTCTGTGGACGGTGAATATTTGCATCTGGGTTTTTCTATTGCTCCAGTAAAAAAAATAAAGAACGCAGATGCTGTCGTGAAAGATATGCTTGATAGTGTCTGCATTGCATTAGAAAAAGAGCTTGGTGTAGAAATATCAAATAAGATATATAGTTCTCACGGTATAGAAATAAACTTAAACAATATTTTTGATACACTTAAAGACCCAAAACACAAAAAAATTATTCCTGAGAAGTCAGAAAAACAGACACGATATAAAAAGATATCTCCATATCCTTTTGTTTTGCGTGATATAGCTGTGTTTGTGCCAGAAGACGTGTCCGCAGTTGAGGTGATAGCTGTGATTGTGGAAAATGCTAGCGACCTCTTGGTGCAGAGCTCACTGTTTGATGTGTTTACTAAGAAGCTTGAAGATGGTACCTCAAAGACCTCATATGCTTATAACTTAGTATTTCAATCACAAGAAAAAACTCTTTCTGATGATGAGGTAAATATGATAATGGAAAAAGTGACAAATGAATTAAATGCAAAAAAGGGTTGGCAGGTGAGATAGGATTTTTATCAGTATAAAAAATTATCCATATAAATAAGAAACCCCGCATCAAAATTAAGCGGGGTGTTCACATCTCTGCGGTTGTCGTTTCGGGTTGGACGATCTAGTGATCGCCACCGGGTCCCGGATGGACCGGACCATCGTCGAGATGGTCGCTGTCGATGACGGTACCGTCTGAGAAGATGACGAGGGTGAGATTGTGCATTTCTGGCTCCAAAAAAGGACTTAAGGCGGTGGCTTTGACGCTACGAGCGTCAGTCGGATTACCACTACCTTACTTGCTTAATTATATCATACTATAAAATATATGTCAATATGATTATAACGATTTTAGACCACAAAAGTGACTTAAAGTAACTCGTAAAAAGCTTTGTTTTTAGCACCTTTTTTTGATATAATAATGTGACCAAAAAACAAATATTAATTATGGCAAAAGAAGAGAAGAAAGGAGGGTATACAGCGGAGGCGATTTCCGTACTAGAGGGTCTAGAGCCGGTGCGAAAGCGACCGGGTATGTACATCGGTACCACTGGTCCCGATGGTTTTCATCATCTAATTACAGAAATTTTTGATAACTCTCGTGACGAAGCCATGGGAGGTTTTGCCAACAATATTGAGATTACTCTTTTACCCAACAACCGCGTCCGCGTGGTAGACAACGGCCGAGGTATCCCAGTAGATATTCACAAGCAGACAAAAGTTTCTGCTTTGGAAACTATCATGACTACTTTGCATGCTGGAGGAAAATTCGGCGGTGAAGGATACAAAGTGTCTGGAGGTCTACACGGTGTGGGTGCATCTGTTGTAAACGCACTTTCTATTTATGCAAAAGCAGAGGTTCATAAAGACGGTGGCTACTATATGCAAGAGTACAAGCAGGGAAAGAAAAAAGCTGCTGTAAAAAAGCTTGGCTCTACAAAATTTAACGGAACAATAATTTCCTTTGAGCCAGATGAAGAAATTTTTGGAAAACAAACTTTTGATTTCAACAGAGTCGTTTCTCATATGCGACAGCAGGCATATTTGGTAAAGGGTTTGCGTATATCTGTTATTGATGCTCGTGCTTATACAAAAGAAATTCCAGAAGGTACTTCATATTTTGCTGATCTAGGTTTTGATGCGCCTTCACAAACTTTCTATTTTGAAGGGGGAATTTTGTCTATGGTTAAGTTTTACAATCAAACTCTCAAACCAATACACAAAAATATTTTTTATGTAGAAAAGGAGACAAAAGAATACGAGACAGTAGAAGTGTCTTTGCAGTACGTAGATGATATCTCTAGTCGCATACTTGCTTTTGCTAACAATATTTATAATTCAGAAGGAGGTACCCATCTGACTGGTTTTAAAACAGCTCTCACTCGTACACTCAATGCTTATGCTCGTAAAAATAACATTGTAAAAGATAACGACGACAATTTTACTGGAGAAGATGTGCTCGAAGGTATTACTGCTGTTATTTCCATAAAGCTTCGAGAGATTCAGTTTGAAGGACAAACAAAATCAAAGCTCGGTACTGTCGAGGCGCGTGGAGCAGTAGAGACTATTTTTAGTGAGGCATTCAATTATTTTTTGGAGGAAAATCCAGATGATGCGCGTGCGATGGTCAACAAGGTTTTGCTCGCAGTAAAAGCCCGCAAGGCGGCAAAAGCTGCAAAAGACAGCGTGCTTCGCAAGGGTGCTCTAGAAGGTATGACACTGCCAGGCAAACTCTCAGATTGTCAGAGTAAGGATGCTAGTGAGTCCGAGCTATTTATAGTGGAGGGAGACTCTGCGGGTGGTACAGCCAAGTCTGGTCGCGATAGACGCACTCAGGCGATATTGCCTTTGCGAGGAAAGATACTAAACATAGAGCGAGCACGTCTTGATCGCATGCTTGAATCAGAGCAGATCAAAAATCTAGTCGTGGCTCTCGGTACTGCCATTGGTGACACTTTTGATATTACAAAGCTTAGATATCATAAAATAATTCTTGCAACAGATGCTGACGTGGACGGCGCTCATATTCGTACGCTTATTTTAACTTTACTTTATCGTTTCTTTAGACCGCTAATAGATGGAGGTTTTGTATATATTGCTCAGCCACCTCTATATAAAATCCGAAAAGGAAAAGAAATTATTTATGCATACACTGACGAAGAGAAAAATCAAAAGATCGGTAAAGATGTAAAACCAGAAGATATGGTAGAAGATGAGGGTGTTGCAGAAGAAGATGGCGTAAAGACAAAAAGTGCAAAAATATCTATTCAGCGATACAAAGGTCTTGGAGAAATGAACGCAGAAGAATTGTGGGAAACTACCATGGATCCAGCGCATCGTATCTTGAAACAAGTAAATGTAGATGATGGTGCCGCGGCTGATCGAGTGTTTGAAATACTCATGGGTTCCGACGTGCCTTCTCGAAAATCTTTCATCCAGTCTAATGCAAAGAAAGCGACTATTGATGTGTAGCGGTTGTTTTTCTCATCTCTTTACTAAACCCATTTTTTCCCTTACAATGCGGTGTATTGCGTAGATGGCGGAGTGGTCAATCGCAACAGACTGTAAATCTGTCGCCCATTGGGCTACGAAGGTTCGAATCCTTCTCTACGCACCATGAAAGATCTAGATAGAAAAGGTCTTAGAACCTGGATCGAAATAGACACAAAAACTTTGGAGAATAATTACAAAGTTTTACGTGCTTCTTTGCCGTCTGGCTGTAAGCTAATGTCAGTTTCAAAATCTAATGCTTATGGACATTCTCTGGTTGATTTTTCTAAAGAAGTTGAAAAATTGGGCGCTGATTGGATAGGTGTTGATTCTGTTGTTGAAGCTATCACTTTGCGAGAAGAGAGTGTAAAAATTCCTATGTTAGTTTTGGGTTATACTTTGCCAGAAATGCTTGAAAAGGCTTCTGATCTAAATATAAGTCTTAGTGTTTCTACTTTTGAAACACTAAACGCAATCGAGCAATCTAATTTTAGTAAAAAATTAAAAATACATATAAAGGTTGATACAGGAATGCA